>CAYLIV010000013.1:0-87721 GCA_964384055.1 uncultured Fibrobacteraceae bacterium | reverse complement strand
CCGCCGAACAGCAGGATGATGTTCCAGGGTACGTCCTCGAGGTCCTTGACGCTGAGAATCCTGAACAAGAAGAACAGCACCGTTGTGCTCAGGATCACCGCACTCTTGTGCAGCGGGGCGAATATCGGGACGAACTGCCGCGCCGCCAGGATCACGATCGCCGTGCCCACGATCACCAGCACGCCGATTTCCTTCTTGGTCATCGCGCCGAGCTTGTCGTATTCCTCGCGGGCGCGATCGCGCAGCCCGGGGATCGACTTGCGTTCCGGACGGTAGTATATGGACATGTACACCCAGAGCAGCAGCGTCATAACGGTGCCGATGGGGAACATGTACTTGGTGAGCTCGAAAAAGGTGATTTCGCGGCCGACGATCTCGGAGAAGAAGCCTATCGCGACCGCGCCGCGCGCGGCGCCGAGCAGCGTGATGATGCTGCCCGATCCGGCGGTGTAGGCCATGCCGATGAACAGGCCCTTGCCGAACCTGGTCGGCTTGTGCGACGAGTCGTACATACCGTGAATGGTCATCAGCAGCGGGAACACGGCTGCGGCGACGGCGGTGTGCGCCATGATCAGGGTCAGCGCGGCGGTCATCACGAAAACACCGAGATAGATGGTGGTCGTGTTCTCGCCGATGAGGGTCAGCATCTTGTAGGCCATGCGCTTGGTCAGGCCGACCTTCGAGAAGGTCATGCCGACGACGATCGAGCCGAAGATGAACCACACCGACGGATCGAAGAAGTCCTTGAACGCCTCGGCCGGCCCGCGAATCATGCCGGTGATGTCGCGTATCGTCGAAGCCGGATCGGCCATGGCCTCCGGGTTGGCGGCGGCCGCCTGGAAAGCGGCGGCCACGTCCTGACGGTTGTGGAACAGGAACAGCGCCTGAATCACGCCGATGACGATACTCGTCACGCCGATCGGTACCACCTCGAAGACCCACCACACGCCGGCGAGCAGGAACAGCCCGAGGGCCATCTTGCCGGTTTCGCTCAGGGGGAAGTGCGTGCCGTTGGGATCGACGGCGTCGGGCCAGGCGGGACTCCAGTTGACGACGACGAACAGCGTCAGGCCAAGCAGGATGAACACCAGCCGCCGCCAGTCGATATTCATCTGTGTTGGTCGCGTGCCGGTCACGGCGTCGGTGGGTGCAGCGAGTTTCGGCCGGATGTTTTTGCGAAAAATACCCATGGTCGACTGGTACCTCACTGTGTAGCAACGGCTGTATGCAAGTCGCGCGTGAACGTGCGCGTACGACCATCACCTCAAACGAAAAAGGCTACCCGAAGGTAACCCGGAAAAAGATAAAAGCCGACCAGTTGGAAGTCGAGCAGGTTTTTTGCAGCTGGTTGTGTCGTGAAAAGATGATTGTTACGGTCCGGGTAAGACCTTTCCGCCATCGGCGACCGCATCGGTAGTCGCCGGTGAATCGTATCGGGACTTGAAAACCGACCCGGTCAGTTGCTAGTATTTTCGTGTCGGCAGGCGCGTGAATGCTATCGGAAGCCGCGAGATGCCGACCATGCACTGCAGGACCACAGGGGGACCAGATGACAACATCGTATCCCGCTCGCTTCACGCCCGATGAAGCCATGTCGCGCCTACTGCGGGGCCACGCTCGTTTTGCCGCGGGCGAACCGCAACGTCCACGTCAGACAGCCGAACGCCTCGATCAGATCGTCGCCGGTCAGTCGCCGTTTGCGACGATCATCGGTTGCTCGGATTCGCGTACATCGCCGGAGCTGATCTTCGACCAGGGTTTCGGCAACCTGTTCGTGATCCGCGTGGCGGGGGAGGTGCTCGATCATGCGGTGCTCGGCAGTGTCGAGTACGCCGTCGAACATCTCTACACCTCGCTGGTCGTGGTGCTGGCCCACTCGGGCTGCGGCGCCGTCGCGGCGGCGGTGCAGGGCGCGCGGTCGGGGCAGCATATCCCCGACCTGGTGACGGCCATCCAGCCCGCGGTCGATGTGGTGCCGCCCGAGACCGACGATCGCGCCAACGCGGTCGCCAAGGTTCATGCGCGGAGCGTGACCGAAGTTCTGCGCGCGGACCAGTCGGCGATCGGCGCACTGGTCGCTCGCGGCGACGTGAAGATCGAGGCCATGTTCTACGACATGGCGACGCGGAGCCTGGAGATACTGTAGCGTCCGGCCCGTATGACTAATGCGGGGCTGCGGGATCACTCGACCGTCCGGGCGACGCGGAAGCCGACGTTGCTGTCCGCCGCCTTCTGCAGATCACCGTCGAGCCGCCAGGGCGCCGCGACTTCAACCGGCTCGGCGTCGACCACAATGGTTCCGGTCAGCGCCGGGGTGCCGGAATCGTCACTGCAGCCGGTCAGCAGGAAAAGTACGGTGCTGATCAGGAGTAGAACCGCCGGGATAGGACTCATGCGCTGGTCCTCGCGCCGTTGGTCCGTCCACCGCTCACCTGTTCGCTCTGCGGAAGATGCTAACGCACCAATGTCATTTTCCGGGTTTCCCGTCTGGCGTCGGTCTCGAGTCGGTAGTAGTAGGTTCCGCTCGCGACGCCATTGCCGTCGGCGTCGCGTCCGTCCCAGCGCGCCACGTGTCGGCCCGCCGGCAGCAGGTCGTCGACGAGCACGCGAATTTGCCGGCCGGCGAGGTCGAATACGCTCAGGGACGTGGGCCCGCCGGTGACCAGGACGAAACCTATTTCCGTGTCCGGATTGAAGGGGTTGGGGTGGTTCTGTTCCAGATCCGGCGCCACGCGCGCCGGTTCCGAGGGCGCCGGCGTATCGGGTCGCCAGATGATATCGCCGGCGTAATCGGGACCGTATTCCGCGACCGGATCGACCACCAGGACCGCGTGGTCGCGGTACCAGGCGCACGCTTCGCCGAAGGTCATGACGATGGCGCCGCGCTCGCGAGCGTAGGTAACGGTCTCGGCGAGTTCCTCCGGCGTCAGTCCGCCGCGGTGATAATTGCGGTCGCAGTAGCGATCGTCGTCGGCGCCGAAGTCGTGGGTGTAGAGGCAGAACATCTTGCCGTCTTCGATGATGTCGTTGGCGGCCAGCACCGAATCGAACTTGGCCCGGAAGGTCTCGACGCTGAAATGCTGGGGAACGTGGCCGTCCTGGTCCCAGTGATCACCCCACAAGATCGCCGTGACCGTCAAGGTCGACATGCGGTAGAGGCTCATGCCGCCATCCCACGAATTCAGCGGATGGACGGTGAAATTGGTCGATTGCCACCAGCCGCAGCCGTCGCGCGCGCCGATATAACCGAGCTCTTCCAGGTAATACATCACCGAATCGGAATGAAGATGCGCCGGAAAGGCGACCGTGACCGGATCGACGCCCAGCCAGTTGCACATGGAATCACGGCAGACCTCCACGTTGAAGTTCTCCATTGCGTCGGCGTAGGTCGTGCCGTCGGGGTAACACTCCGTATCCCAGTAGTTCGTGAAACCGCCCCAGGGGCCGGAACAGTCGCCGCCGGTATCGAGCCCCCAGTGACCGTGGTCGTAACCATGCTGTCCGATTTCGTTTCCCCGCGCCGCGAGCAGCTGCAGCGCCGAGAACGGCGCCTTATAACACGCGTTGTTGCCCGGGTTCGCGGTCCGGTACTGATTGATGAAGATGGTGAAATTGAAATCGAGACTGTCCGCGACAGCGTCCCAGCCGACATTGTGCATCAAGCCGTCATCGGATGAGAACACGAAGACCCAGTCGTGTCCCTGCCAGCGATAGTTCTTGTCCCGGGCCACGGCGTGGTCGGCCGGGCAGTGGCTGGTGACCAGGACAACGACGATCAAGAGGCTCGAAACGAGGCCAGTCAATCTGCTACTGCGCACGCCGGCAGACCTCCTGTGGCGTAGGGAAGACCTTGAGATCGGAACGGGGCAACGAATTATGGGATTATATCGAAATTGACAAGCCAAGTCCACCTTTGCCGCCCGCCGCGGCGAAAAATCAACGCAGCAAGAGCATCGGTGTCGTGGTCGCGCGTGTATCACCCCGTGCGTGCACCAGATAGACTCCTGACGCGACGGCGTCGCCCCGATCGTCGCGACCGTCCCAGCGCCAGCGGGTGGATCCCGCCGCCAGCTCGCCGCTGAACAGCGTCCGAACCAGGCGGCCGCGCAGGTCGACGACGTTCACCTGGACCGCCGCGTCGTCGGTGTGGCTAAAGTGGATGTGCGTAGTCGGATTGAAGGGGTTGGGATAGACCGACACGCGCCACGGCCGGAGGTCGGGCAGTCCGGGCGCGGCCACGCTCGACTGATCGTAATAGAACGGACCGAGGTCGGCCACGGTCCCGTCGGGATCGCCCGGCAGCGACGGATCGCCCGCGTCGATCGCCGGACTGGCCGGCAGCAGGTGCCAGTCGTCGTTTTCCACGTCCACGAACAGCGGATCGCCGTCGAGATTGTTGTACACCTGATCGTTCGCGTCGTGATCGTTGGCCTCGGTCGCGCTCAGGTTCAAGCCGTAGATGAGCAGCGCGGCGATCTCGTTGTCGTGGAAAAGATTGTGATAGATGATGGGCTCTTGGTCGCTCACCGCGCATATGCCTCGGCCCCGTCGCTCGGGGTCGGCCATGCCGTTCTCGACGAAAATACTATGACGGACGATCGGTTGGGCCGACCCTCCGATCAGCAGGCCGTTGCTGTCGGTCCGACCGACGAGATTATGTTCGAATACCCCGACCGCCAGGAAGCGGTATTCCACGCCGTGAGGATCGCCACTGTCGACGAGATCACGGTCGAAATTGTCCCAGACAACGTTGTGGTGGATCCACGCCTCGGACTCTCTGAAGATGAAGATGCCCGAGCCGCGAGTCAGCGCGGAGTTGTCGTACACCAGGTTGTGATCGATCTCGATCCGGCTATCGATGACCCGTATGCCGCCACCAAGGTCCGCGTCACCGCCGGTGATGGTGAAGCCGCTGACGCGACCACCACTGGAATCCTCTTTGACGAGTACCGACGCCGTGCGTTCGGCATCCAGTATCGAAAGCCCCATACCCGCGCCGAGCAGCAGCACGTCGTCCGTGTCGAGCATCAAGGGGAAGACCTCACCATTGGTCGAGGGCGAGTACACGCCCGCGGCTACCTCGACCGTGTCGCCGGGTGCGCTGGCCAGCAACGCGGCCTGGACGGTGGCGAAGGTGTCGGGCACCCGGTGCACGGTGGCTCGCGACACCGTCGGACCGGACAGTAGCAGCTGGAAGGCAAGCGCCGATATTACGAGATTGAGCGAACGTCCTGGCATTGTGATAATCTCCTTCGTCGAGCAAAAGCAGCGTCTCGCCGGCGTCGGGATTTCTATATATCATTGCCATTATACACAAAACCGCAACGGGCCGCATATTCCCGTCGTGCACACACGGGTGTCGTCCGTACCGGCGAAATGCTCGACTATCCGGCGCGCGCAACCAGCATCGGAAACTCGAATACCTCGCTCACGCCGCTGATCGGCGGATGGATCTGCGGGCGGGTCAGACCCGCCGTCGCGAACATCTGCTTGAGTTGCTCTTCCGGATAGGCCTGATGACAGTGGGCGTAACGCCGGAGCTCGCCGGTCGCGCCATCTATGATCCAGTAAGTATTGATCTCGGCCTGCTGCCGTTCGTCCCAGGCGTTTTCCTGGAGCCAGATGTGCGGGGTATCGCTGAAGACGGACGATTCGTACACGTGCCAATCGCGGCCGTCGTCGCGGGGGAACATGTCGTAGGGCTGGAACTCGACCACGAACAGACCGTCGGGTACCAGGCAGGCGGCGAGCTTGCCGAGCATGGCCTCGGTCACGGCCGGCGGAAAGGAATTGATCTCGCCGAACCAGAAGGTGATCACGTCGACCGGACCGATCCGCTGCGCGAAATCGAGAGGCAGCGCGGTCAGGTCGAGATGCAGAAAACGGCAGTCGAGCCCCAGGTCGGCGGCGGTCGTCACGGCATGCCGCAGCGCCGCGGGCGAGAAGTCGATGCCGGTCGTCTGGAACCCGTGGCGGGCCAGCGCGTGGCAGTACAGCCCCGGTCCGCAACCGACGTCGAGGACGTGCAGTGTCGGCGCCGGTTCGGGCGAGCGGGCGCCGGCGTAACCGGAACCGGCGGCGTGGGGGCGTGCGTCCGGTCGGCGCTCCATCAGTTCGACCAGCCAGGCGATGTGCTTTTCGATGACCTCGTGAGAGCGACTCGCCATGTGCGTGTCCTGGTCCAGGTGCACCGCCAGGATGCGCTCGCTGAAGCGCGGATCGTCCCAGGGCAGGCGGTCGCCCGCGCACCACGCCTCTACCGGCTGCTGCCTGCCGGTGATCTCGAGAATGCTTTTTCTGAGTCGATCTCCGTCCATATGGCGCTCCCGGAAACCTTGGACCGTCATCACGGGGTGACGGTTATCCACTGCTGTCCACAACCGGGCCCGGTTATCCACCGCGCGAACCCGCTTGAACATAGCGGATTGGCGGGAACTGTCCATGTTTGATGCGTCCAGGCGGGCGTCGTGGCGCTGGTTATCCCCGGATGCCGTCGGTTATCCCCGGATTTGTCCACCGCCGGCACCCGGGTGTTCCCCGGTTTGCCCACGAGCTTTCCACCGGTAAATCCGTCTCGGCATAAACTCCGCTGCGCGAAATGCGCCCCGGCATGATATTGTTGCAGACCGCGATGCGAACCGCCGTCGTCGTCCGGAGAACGAGTATCCAGCGAGGTTGATGGTTGAGATCCCAGGCCGAAAAAGACACCTACACTCCCGCAGGCCCGCGAGCCCTGGTCGCCGACCGGCAGCCTCCGTGCAACCTGGACGCCGAGCGCGCCATTCTCGGCGCCTGTTTTCTGGACAAGGAAGCGGTGGGCATGGGGCGGGAGGTCATCGCCGAAGAACATTTCTACCGCCGTGAACACCGGCTGATCTTCGGCGCCATGTGCTCGTTGTACGAGGAGAACCAGGCCATCGACGCCATCACGGTGTCGGAGGCGCTCGAGCGGGACGGGCACCTGGTTGCCACCGGCGGCATCGACTATCTGACCGACCTGGCCGCGTCGGTGGCGACGGCTGCCAACGTCACCTACCACGCGAAGATCGTCAAGGAGAAGGCGGTCCTGCGCGATCTGATCACCGCCTCGACGGCCATTTCGGCCGAGGCTTTCGAGGGCGGCGACGAGGCCTCCGAGATCCTCGACCGCGCCCAGTCGCGCATCTACCAGATCAGCGAGGACACGCGCCGCGGCGGCTTCGAGCCGGTGGAGCTGGTGGTCGACCGGACCTTCAAGACCATCGAGGAAGCGTGCCAGAATCAGAGTGACGTGACGGGTCTGCGCACCGGTTTCGTCGAGATGGACCGGCGACTGAGCGGGCTGCAACGATCGGATCTGATCATCGTCGCCGCCCGCCCGGCCATGGGCAAGACGAGTCTGGCCCTGAACATGGCCTACAACGTCGCGGTGCGCGAGCAGCAGGGCGTCGCCATCTTCAGCCTGGAGATGGCCAAAGAGCAGCTCGTCATGCGCATGCTCTGCTCGAGCACCGGATTCAACCTGCTCAACGTGCGCCGGGGCAAGCTGCGCCCCGAGGATTGGCCTCGACTGACGGGCGCCTGCGAGAAGCTGTCGAAGGCGCCCATCTACATCGACGACTCGAGCGGCCTGAACGTGCTGGAGATGAAAGCCAAGACGCGCCGTCTGAAAATGCAGCACGGCCTGGGCCTGGTGATCATCGATTACATGCAGCTGATGAACTCCCACGGCAAGGCGGAGAACCGCCAGCAGGAGATATCCACAATCAGCCGGAACCTGAAGGCCATGGCCAAGGATCTCGACGTGCCGGTGATCGCCCTGAGCCAGCTCTCCCGGGCGGTCGAGTCCCGCAGCGGCGATCACAAGCCGGTGCTGTCGGATCTGCGCGAGTCGGGCGCCATCGAGCAGGACGCCGACGTGGTCCTGTTCATCTACCGCGAGGAAGTCTACAAGTCCGAGGATCCGAGCCTGGAAAATCTGGCGACGATCATCATCGGCAAGCAGCGCAACGGCCCCATCGGTCAGTTCGACCTGCATTTCCACAAGGAATTCACGCGCTTCTCGGATCTGGCACGCTAACGATGGACGACGAACTTGCGATGGACGACGAACTTGCGATGGACGACGAAAACGTGAGCGTGGGTGATTACGAGCTGCACCTGATCGATCTCGACCAGCCGCTGCCCGGCCAGCGGAAATTCATCAGTTGCTGGGTGTGCCGATCGCCGTCGGTGACCTTCGTCGTGGATCCGGGACCGCGCGGTACGGCGCCCGTGTTGATCGCCGGCTTGCGTCGCCTCGGTATCGACCGGCTCGACCTGATCCTCTTGACCCACATCCATCTCGATCACGCCGGCGGCACAGCCGAGGTGCTGTCGGCTTTCCCGGACGCGCAGGTCGTCTGCCATGCCCGGGGCGGGCCGCACCTGGTCGAACCGGAGCGGCTGTGGCAGGGATCGCTGAGCGTGCTGGGCTCCTTCGCGGAGGTGTACGGCGAACCGACGCCGGTGCCGCATCACGCCGTGGTCGGCCGCGACGTCGCGCGGGAACACGGGGTGCAGGTGGTGTCGACACCGGGACACGCCCCCCATCATCTGTGCTACCTGTTCGCGGATATCCTGTTCAGCGGCGAGGCGGCGGGCACTTTTTCGGCGCTGTCAGCGCCCTCAGCGGCAGGGGACGACGATTTCTACCTGCGCCCGGCTACGCCGCCGCGCTTTCATCTCGATGTCGCCTGCAAGTCGCTCGATCGTCTTCTGGCACGCGAACCGGCGGCGCGTCGCATCGCCTTCGGCCACCATGGCATGTACGAAGGCGCTTGCCGGCCGCTCCTGCGCATCGCCCGCGACCAGCTCGTACTCTGGGTCGAGACGGCGCGCGAGGTGCTGGCGGAAAAAGCCGACATCGCGCGCGCCGACGCCGGCGCGGGCCACGATCCCGAGGCAGCTGTGGCGAGTCTGTTCACGCCGGATCGCTTCTCGGCGCTGGTCGCCGCCACCCGGTCCCGGTTGGCCGAAGTGGATCCTCACTACCGGCGGCTCGTCCATCTGCCGGACGACATGCAAGAGCGCGAACATCATTTCACCGTGCAGACCTTGCGGGGGATATTCGGCTATCTCGGCCACGGTAATTGACACCGACGGTCGTCGGCGAAGCGATGACGAGCGGGAGAGATACCCGATCCGCCCGGTGCACACCCCGCTATAGACGAATCCCCGACCCCAGGTTATATTGCGCGATCATGGAGCACCTCCTGACACACATCGGCCGCACGTCGATCGCCGCACTGACCAACGCCGGTCGGGGCATGCTCCTGTTGCGAGCGATCTTTTTCCGATCGTCGCAGGTCTGGAAACGGCGGCGGGATATCGCCCAGCAGATGCACATCGTCGCCATCGGCTCGCTGCCGCTGGTGATCACGACGTCCATCTTCGTGGGCGCGGTCACAGCCGTGCAGGCCGTCTACCAGATGCAGGCCTACGTGCCGATGAAGTTCCTCGGCACGGTCATTTCCAAATCAGTGTTCATCGAACTCGGGCCGGTGCTGACGGCGCTGGTCGTGGGCAGCCGCCTGTGCGCCAACTACGCCGCCGAACTTGGCACCATGAAGGTGACCGAACAGCTCGACGCCATGAAGATCATGGCTCTCGATCCGGTCACCTATCTGGCGGTGCCCCGATTCTGGGCCACGGTGCTCATGTTCCCGGTCATCACCATATTCTGCGACGCCATCGCCATCGCCGGCGGCTACGTCGTCTCGGTCATGACCCTGGATGTGACCACCGGCACCTTCGCGGAAGGTTTGCGGCTGTTCTACAAGAGCAGTGATCTGATCAGCGGACTGCTCAAGACCCTCGTGTTCGGTGCTATCGTTGCCCTGTCGGGCATCTACTTCGGCTTCAATACCGAAGGCGGCGCCGAGGGCGTGGGCCGGGCTACCATGACCGCGGTGGTCGGCAGCTGTTTGAGCGTGCTGGTGGCCGACTACTTGTTGGCCGCCGTTCTGTTCCAGGTTATCTTCGAGAGTTGAACCGAGTTGAATCCGTTGGACGGCGTGTACCCCGAGTTTCCGGATCCCGATCTCCGACTGGCTGATCCGGCCGGCTACGAGGGAATCGTCTTCCAGGGTGTGAGCAAGTCCTTCGGGGAAAAAGTGGTCCTCGACGCGACGGATCTCCATATCCAACGGGGCGAAACCGTTGTCATCATCGGGCGCAGCGGCGTGGGCAAGTCGGTGCTGTTGAAGAACCTGGTGCGACTGCTCGAGCCGGATACCGGTCAGATCTGGGTCGAGGGCGAAGAAGTGACCAGCCTGTCCCGCAAGCACCTGATGGAGCTGCGCAAGCGCTTCGGCATGCTCTTCCAGGGATCGGCGCTCTTCGACTCGCTGACCGTCGGCGGCAATGTCGGGCTCATGTTGCGCGAGCACACGTCGATGTCCAAAGGGGCGATCGAACAGCGAGTCGGCGAATGCCTCGCCATGGTCGGCTTGCAGGATACCGAGGACAAGATGCCGTCCGAGCTGTCGGGAGGCATGAAGAAGCGGGCGGGCCTGGCCCGGGCGATCGTCATGCAACCGGATTACATACTCTACGACGAGCCGACGACGGGGCTGGATCCGATCACCTCGGATGCGATCAACGAGCTGATCATCATGCTGCAACGGGAGCTGGGCGTGACCTCCATCGCGGTCACTCACGATATGCCCAGCGCCTACAAGATCGCCGACCGGATCGCCATGCTACGCCGGGGCAAGATCGTGTACGCTGGCACGGTGGACGAGGTGAAAGCGACCGAGCATCCGATGGTGCGGCAGTTCATCGACGGCAGCGCCCACGGACCGCTGGGAACGTTCTGAGGTGTCGGTCAGCGCGGGCCGGGAACAGGAAGGACCGGGTCGAGCTCCCGGCCGGGGACGGAGCGACAGCTAACGGAGTGGACTATGAGCCGATCCAGATACGAGATCCAGGTGGGAATCATGGTCGTCGTGGCCGCCGTGGCCTTGACCATCGGCATGTTGTGGCTCAAGCAGGTCCGGATGGGCAGCGGCATGAGCGTGTACGCGGTGGACTTCGAGGCAGTCGAAGGCCTGCAGGTCAGCGACCGGGTCCAGGTCCGCGGCATCCGGATGGGCGCGGTGGCCGGATTCGAGATCCTCGACGATTACGTCCGCGTGACCTTCAGCCTCGATGAAGATGCCGTGTTGCATGACGACGCCGTCATCACGCTGTCGACGGTGGGCATCGTGGGTGAGGTCGTCATCGAGGTCGATCCGGGTACTGGCATGCGAGTGCAAGAAGGCCATATCTTCAAGGGCACCGTTGCCGGTTCCTTGAACAGCATGACCGACGTGGCCGGCGAGGCCTTGCGCGAGATGCGGGATCTGTCCGCCGACATCCGTAAGTTCCTGGTCCACGTGCGCGACGACGGCAAGGTGGTCGAGACCCTCGAGCGCGCCAACACCACCATCAGCAAGATAGACACCATGCTGAGCGAGGACCGTGACCAGATGAAGCAGTTGCTGAACGATTTTGCGGTTGTGGCGACATCGTTGCGGGAGGCCCTGGAAGACGGCGCGCTCACCGAGGCCGTCGACGGCACTGCGCTTGCGGTCAACCGGGTGGACTCGGTGATGGTCTCCCTCGAACACACCTCGGCGATGATGACCAGTCTGCTCGCCCGGATCGAAAGCGGCGAGGGCACGGCCGGCAAGCTGATCGCTGACGCCGGGCTGTACGCCCGGGCCGAGTCGACCCTGACCACGGCCAATCGCCTGCTCGACGATATCCGGCGCAATCCGAAGCGTTACTTCAAGCTCTCCATCGTCGATTTCTAACGGTGCACCGGTCGCGAGATCCGGGTGCGGAACAAGGAGAAACTGTCTTGCGTCCCGCGTACCTCGAACTGCTGGCAAGCGGCGAACTCGAACAACGCGCACGCACGGCGAAGCGCTGGCTACGCGAGTGCCGCTGCTGTCCCCATGCCTGCGGCGCCGATCGCGGCGGCGGCGAACTCGGTCTATGCCGCAGTGGCCGGCTCGCGCTGGTCGATGCCGCCGCGCCACACCACGGCGAAGAACCGTGTCTGAGCGGCCGCCTGGGCTCGGGTACGATTTTCTTCGGCAACTGCAACCTCGAATGTGTCTTCTGTCAGAACTGGGATCTGTCCCAGGGAGGCCGCGGCGTCCTGCTCGAACCCGAGGAAATCGCCGCCTGGATGCTCGAGTTGCAGGAACGCGGCTGCCACAACATCAACCTCGTTTCACCGAGCCACGTGGTGCCGCAGGTCGTGCTGGCGGTGGCGGTCGCCGCTCGGCGCGGTCTGCAGTTGCCCATCGTCTACAACTCCAACGCCTACGACAGTCTCGACTCGTTGCGCCTGCTGAATGGGCTGGTCGACATCTACATGCCCGATTTCAAGTTCTGGCAGCCGCCGACCGCGCGGCGCCTGAGCGGCACGGAAGACTATCCCGACTGTGCGCGGGCCGCATTGCTCGAGATGCAGCGGCAGGTCGGATCACTGCAACTCGATGCACAGGGGCTGGCCACCCGGGGCGTGCTGGTCCGTCACCTGGTCGTGCCCGGCCTGGCCGAAGAGAGCGAGGCGATCCTGCGCTGGCTCGCCACCGAGGTGGCGAGCGATACCTGCGTCAATATCATGGATCAGTACCGCCCGTGTTACCTGGTCGGATCAGAGGCCGACGACGGCGAGGTGCTCTTTCCGGAAATCGACCAGCCGCTGGCTCGCGACGAATTCGAACGGATGCTGCAGTTTGGAAGGGATCTGGGTTTGCGGGTCTTGTAGCACGCGGATCGCGCTAAACGCTGGGCGGTTTTCGCTGGGCGTCTCCCGGAAACAGGCCGCTCCCCTTGAGATATTTCAAGAACGTGTAGTGGGCATACGACAGCGACAGCACCAGCCCCGTCGCACCCTCGGCGACGCCCCCCTTGAGCAGATACATCTTCAGGAAGGTGGCGATCGGCCGCAGCAGCACGTCGAGCAGGTCGGGGCGCGTGCCGTCGGCGACCATCTGCTGCGCCGCCAGGGTCGCATAGCGATCGGCGCGGCGGCGGAAATCGTCGAAGTCGGCATAGGTGTAGTGAAGCAGGTGATGCCGGAGATGAGCGATGGTGCCGCCGGACACCGACTCGTGCACACGTTGCAGCGAGAAGGCCGCGCGTTCGCGATGATAGAGGCGCTTCTGGCGATCGGGGTACAGACCGCAGCGGCGGATCGGCCGCCCGCCGAAATGGTTCAGGCGCTTGACAGTGAAAACGTCGGCCGCGTCGCCGTCCAGATCGAGTGCACAGATCTCATCGCGCAGCTCGCGACTGACCCGTTCATCCGCGTCGATGTTGAGGATCCAGTCGTGCCGCGCCAGGGTCGCCGCATGGTTTTTCTGCTGGCCGAAACCGGGCCAGGGATTGGTGAAGAAACGCACGCTGGGGAACGAGCGGCAGATCGCATCGGTGTCGTCGGTACTGCCGCCGTCGACCACGATGATCTCGTCGACGAAGTCGAGACTCGCCAGGCAGTCGCGGATGTTGTCCGCCTCGTTCTGCACGATGACTGTCGCCGAGATCTTCAACGCGCCGCTCACTTCTCGGGAGACACTTCGGGAACCGCGCGGATGGCGCACTCCAGGCCCAGCTTACGGATCAACAGCTGGCGCAGCCGGAACAAGCGGCTTTGCCGTTGCCGGAGCAATTCGCGCAGCGTGGGCAGCGCATCGCGCGCGGCGGCGTAACCGCGCGCCCGACAGGCTTCGCCGGCACCGAAATCGGCCCAGTGGAACTCGGTGACCTCCGGTCTGATGATCAGATCCGCGGTCTGACACACGAAGCGGTTCAGCCGTTGCCGGGCGACGGTATTGCTGCGCAGGATCATGTCCAGCCCGGTGGAGAACTTGGTTTCCTCGAAGGCCGGGATATCGACGCCGATCACGAAATCCGCACCCAGGCCTCGGCAGGCTTCAACCGGCAGGCGGAACGGGCCGCCGCCGTCGCAGATCATCATGTCGTTCTGCTCGATGGGCGGAAAGATCGCCGGGATCGCGCAGCTGCCGTAGAGACCGTCGACCAGCGAGCCGCTGCTGGTCACGACACTCTCGCCGCCGATCAGATCGAGGGCGACCGTCGCCAGCGGCAGCTCCAGTTCTTCGAAGGTCTCGGTGCCGAAAAGGTTCTCCAGCGGTTCGCGCAGGCGGTCGGCACTCTGCTGGTAAAAACGTGTAACAGTTTTCACTGCTACGAGTTTGCGCTGCATGAAGTCGAATATCCCCGCCAGACGGCCGCCTTGATCGGCGTTTTCACCACCGGATTCGCGCGGCACGAAGGCCGACCACGACGAGGCGAAGGCGTCATCGTTGACGTAGCAGAGCAACTTCTCCCAGACGATTGTGGGGTCCGGGTTTTCGGCATAGAGGCCGCCGACGATGGCGCCCATGCTCGTGCCGCTAACCATTTCGGCGCGAATACCCGCCTCGGTGAGCGCTTCGAGCACGCCGACGTGGGCCAGTCCGCGCGCACCGCCGCTGCCCAGCGCGAGACCGATCCGGAGGGTTCTAGACATCAGACGACTCCGCTGTCACTGGTCCTGGTGCAAAATTGTCGCTCGTAGTGCAGGCGCAGGATAGCAGAAGCGAGTCGGGACACCCAGGACCATTTTGCGCCAAATCGAGACCGAGTGCCGGGATTGCCGGCCACGCCGGCGAGCGGAAACATTGACCCTGATCGCCATACCGGTTACGCTTGCTAACGGGGGATTGATGGCCCGGCTCTTGCCGGATCACACCTCGCTGTGCGCACCAACGGGTCGAGCCGCGAACGAGCAACCTGTCGACTCGGCGCGTCGACCCGACGCTGATTCCGGAAATCACGGTCTCGAACAGGGAACCATGAGCATGTCGCAAGAGAAACCCGACTCCGGCGTGGCTGGACAACTTGAGTGGTCACCCCGACCACTGGCCGTCGACGCGGGGAACCTGCCGGCATCGCCGCTCGTGATGGAGCGATTGCTGCGTCTGGTCCGCCATGAGCAGGGCGCCGAGCACCTGAGCGTGGACGACGAGGGCGGGGTGCAGATCGAGGATCTTGACTCGGCGGAACTCGACGCGCTGCGGCTGTCGATCCTGAACGACGATCCGCGTGAACTGGCGCAAGAGCTGGCGTTTCAAGCGATGGAGTGCGGCGATCCGGACCAGGCGACCCAGTTCGTGGCACAGGCACTGGCGACCGATCCCCATTGTGTGGACGCGTTGACGACCCGGGCGTTTCTGAGCTGCGAGACGGCAGCGGAGCTCATCCGACAGCTCAACCACGCGGCGACTGTCGGCGAGCGCAATCTGGGCGAGGATTTTTTCGACGAGTTCCTGGGCGACTTCTGGCCGATGGTCGAGGCCCGCCCGTACCTGCGGACGATCAAGCAACTCGCGGAAGTGCTCTGGGGGAGCGGTCAGCGTCTCGACGCGGTGGAACATTTCGAGAACCTGCTCGATCTCGACCCCGACGACCACCTCGGCCACACGCGCCTGCTGCTGGCGAGCTACTTGACCATGGGCGAGGTGGGACGCTCGTGGGAGCTGCTCGAGGAGTACGACGACCCGGATGAGGCGATCTGGCAGTGGGGCTGGGTACTGGTCCGGTTCCTGGCCGGCGAGGTCGACGCGGCCGCGCGGATCCTCGAGCGAGCCCGCGCCTTGAATCCCTTTGTCGAGCGCTACCTGACCGGTGCGGCGTCGACCCCGGACGAGGTCGAACCGTATTTCACGCGCGGGGAAGAGAGCGAAGCCGTCGCCTGCGCCCAGATTCTGGGCGAGGCCTGGGCGGTCAATACGCCGGCTCTTTTCTGGTTGCTCGAGACCGTGACGGATGCGGAAGAATCAGACGACGATGACGGAAGCAACGATCTCGAATCAGATACGATACACTGATTTGGCGATGGAGCAGTAAGACATTTTTTGAGAGTAAGGAACCATGGCACGCAAGAATACCAGGTTTATCTGTAAGAGCTGCGGTCGCGAGGAGATCCGTTGGCTCGGCAAGTGTCCCGGCTGCCAGATGTGGAACTCCTTTGCTGCCGTCCGCGTGACGAAAGGCAGCAGCAACAAGGGTGCCCGCGGCTACACGGCGCAGCGCGCCGAACGTGCCGGGCGGTCTACTCCCGGTTTCGGCGGTTTTCGCCCCGGTGGCGCCGTGCCGGACGGTCCGCGTCCGGACGGTCAGCGAACAGACGGCTGGAAGGCGGGCAGCCAGCGGGCGGATCTCTCCCGCGCCGGCGAATCGCCGGCGGGTGAATCGTGGGCGCTCGGCCAGGAAGGGCACGCCGTCGGCGAAGCGACCGAACTGGCGCCGGTACCGCTGGCGCGGATCTCGTCGGCGGAGAACCGGCGCTTGCCCGTCGAGCCGCTGGAGGTCGCCAGGGTCCTGGGCGGCGGCCTGGTGGAGGGGTCGGTGGTCCTGCTGGGCGGGGAGCCGGGCGTCGGCAAATCGACGCTTCTGACCGGCCTGGCCCTCTGGTGGGTGCGCCAGGGTATTCGTGTCGTCTACGTCGCCGGCGAGGAGTCGCCGGCCCAGATCCGCATGCGCGCCGAGCGTCTGGGCTTCGACGCCGTGCACGAGGAGGGCTTCCACATCCTGCCGGAGGTCCAGCTCGAGAATCTGCTCGAAACGCTGTACCATGATCGGGAGGAGAATCCGGACCAGCGGTGCGTCCTGATCGCCGACTCGATACAGACCCTGCACAGCGACCAGGTCGACGCCTACCCGGGGACGCCCTCGCAGATCCGCTTCTGCGGCGGCGTGCTGGCCGACTTCGCACGCCACGCCGGTTGCCCTGTGTTCCTGGTCGGCCACGTGACCAAGAGTGGCGATCTGGCGGGGCCGAAGCTGCTCGAGCACATGGTCGACACGGTGCTCTACTTCGAGGGCAGCGGGGGCGGCGCGATCCGTCTGGTCCGCGCGGTCAAGAATCGCTTCGGCACCACCGGCGAGCTCGCCGTCATGGAAATGCGCGGCGACGGTCTCGAGCCCGTCGACCAGGCGGGCGTACTCTTCCTGAGCGAGCGACGCGGCGTGGAGCCCGGCTCGGCGGTCTGCGCCGTCAAGAACGGGTCGCGGGTATTTCTGGTGGAAATCCAGGCCCTGGTCTCGCCCAGCCGCTACGGCACGCCGCAGCGGGTCGTGCAGGGTGTCGACAGCAAACGCGTGGCTTTGCTGGCGGCGATTCTCGAAAAACGCGCCGGTCTGGATCTGGCGGGATGCGATATCTTCGTCAAGGTGGCCGGCGGCGGTCGGATCGATGATCCGGCGGCGGATCTGGCCATCGCGACGGCGCTGGCTTCGTCCTTGCGCGAGGTGCCGGTGGCCGTCGACACGTTGATCCTGGGCGAGGTCGGCTTGACCGGGGAGGTGCGCGCCGTGGGTGACCGGGCGTCCCGGCTGCGCGAGGCATCGCGCTACGGTTTCAAGCGGGTGCTGCTGGCCCAGGGCAAGCGGCAGCTCGCAGGACGCGGCGAGGGATTGGCCGTTCAGGCGGTTACCAGTGTCGAGCAGGTCGTCGAAATGGCGCTGTCGCGAGACGCCGGCAGCCTCGCCGGCCTCGACGTTCGCCGGGCCAAGGAGTGAACACCATGAACGATAGCGCTGCGCCGCCGATCCACCTGATCATCCTGGCCGGCGGTCTCTCCTCGCGCGCGCGGGGCAGCGACTCCGCGGCTCCCAAGCAGTTCCGGACCGTCGGGGACACGATGCTGCTCATGTTCAGCGTCCGCGAGCTGTTGCAGGTGGCGAACGTGGCGACGTTGACGATCACCGTGCCCGATCCCTGGCAGGCGCTGATCGCCTCCACGCTGGCCGCAGCGGAACTGGATGTGCCGTACCTGCTGGCGCCGTCGGGACCGCACCGCACCGGTTCGACCTGGAATGCGGTGGAGGCCATGGGCGAGCGGCCGGACGATTCCGCGCCCGACGCGACAGACCTGGTGGCGGTCCACGATGCCGCCCGGCCCTTCGCGACCCAACATCTGCTGCGCCGTCTGGTCGAGGCGGCCGTGGCGTCCGGTGGCGCCGTGCCGGGAGTGTCCGTGCCCGACACGATCGTCCAGATCGTCCGCTCCGACGCGGCCGTGGGGGACGAGGCCGAGGCGCGAGCCGCTGCCAGCTACCTCGATCGTGCCCGGCTCCAGGCGGTCCAGACACCCCAGGTGTTCCGCTGGGAGCTCTTTCACGATGCGCACCGCTGGTGCCATGAAAACGGCGCCAGTTTCACGGACGACGGCGGCCTGCTCGCTGCGCGCGGCCACGAGCCCATCGTGGTGATGGGAGAACAGGACAACTGGAAGATCACCACCGAGACCGACTGGGCCCGGGCGGTCGCCGTATTGAAATAGCGGTCCCGGCAACGCGTCTCCGCCTTGCCGCCAACCGGAACCGCGTCCCCCGAAATCGCCGTTGACGGAGCACGCGTCGGGCGTGTACTGCTGGTGCCATGGCCATCGTCGACATCGTTCTGCCCGTCTTCCTGGTAATCGGCCTCGGCTACGTGCTGCGGGTCGTCCGCTTCGTCACCGATGAAGTCAACGCCGCCCTTTCGAAACTGGTCTTCTACGTGGCGGCTCCCGCACTGCTTTTTCGCAGCACGACCCTGACTCCCCTGGGCCGGAGCCTGAATCTGCACGCACTGCTCGTGATCGCCGGTGCCACGCTGCTGGTGGCGTTGCTGGTCTACGTGGCCACGGCTCGCTGTGTGGCGTCCCGGCGCGGTGTGCTCACCCAGGGTGCGCATCGGAGCAACATGGTCTTCATGGGATTGCCCGTGGTGGCCTACGCCTATGGCGAGTCGGTGCTCGGGCCGGTGGCGGTGCAGGTCGGGTTCATGGTGGTGTTCTACAATTTCCTCGCGGTACTGGTGCTGCTGCTGCCCCATCAACAGACCAGTGCCCGCGACGCGGCGGTCTGGGGTCGGACGGCGCGAAGTGTTGCCAGGAACCCGCTCATTATCGGTTGCGGCGCCGGTATCTGCTGCAGCGCGCTGGGTGTGGGTCTGCCGGTGAGTCTGGATCGCGCCCTCGATCTGGTCGGCCGTACGGCCTTGCCGCTCGCTCTGGTCTCCGTGGGCGCCGGCATCGACTTCGGCACCCTGCGTGCCGATATCCGCGCCGCCTCGGTGATCGCCGGCATCAAGCTGATCGGATATCCCGCACTGATCTACCTGGGCTTGCTGGCCTGCGGCCAGTCGGGCGTGGACGTGGAGGTGTTCGTGCTCGTGATGGCCTCGCCCACGGCGGTGGTCAGCTACATCATGGCCCGTGAGATGCGCGGCGACGAGCAGCTCGCCGGCGCCATTGTCATCGGTTCGACCGTGGCCTCGCTGGTGACCATGTCCGGCTGGCTCGTGTTTTTCCGCTTCGGCTGAAGGGTCTGCACACCGCGAGCGATGGCCGACGGCGACGGGCGCGATCAGCCGGCAGGTTTGCCCGTGGTGTTATCCCGATAGAACTTCACTTGCCGGTAGAGCTTCAGACCCACCTTGCCGGCCCGGATATCGTCGAACAGCCGATCCAGACAAAGGGTCAGATCGACGTGTTGTTCCGTCAGCAGCCGCAGGCGCTGGTGCAACTCGCGCGAGCGCTCGTCAGGCGTCTGGTCGTCAGTCGTCTGATCGTCACCGGTCTGATCATCGTTCGGATCGAAAAGTCCGGTCTCGTGGAGCGCTTCGCGGAGATGGAAGATCTTCAAGGCCAGCACCGTCAACCGGTCGATGATGCTGCCAGGCGATTCGCTGTGCAGCGGCGCGCCGTCAGCGAGCAGGCCGGCGGCGGCGAGTCGGCTGTGGATCAGATCGTCGAGGGCATCGACCGCGTGTACCCGGCGCGAATTGGAAGCGTCGATGGATCGCTTGACCGCCGCAAGTATCGGATCGGAAATCCCGTCGAGGTGACTCCGATCCTCTTCGTGCCACTGGAAGGTGTTGATCAGCTGCAGGTGTTCGATCATCCGGCCCCAGTCACGCTCGTGACGCAGCGGTATTTCCCGCAACGCGGACTCCCAGTCCGCTATGCTGTCTTCACTGGTGTGCCAGCGCTCGATAACACCCCAGAACACCATCTGGAGCTCGCGGCCGTTGGGTGGGATGTCCACGCTCGGTGACGGATTCGGCTGTTTCTGCGGGGCCATGGTTCCTCCCGGGTTCCGCCCGGACAGTCGCCGGTTGCTTGCCGGCGGGCAGGCGCTGCGCTGTCTCGAACCGGTGGAAGTTAACCCATGGCCGCGAATTGCAGCAAGTTCTGATAGTCGTCGTCCGTATTTGGCCGTATTATTCAATCATGATGTGTTGCCGACAGAATATGAGCGATCTGCTGGCGCGGTTCGTGGCCGCGATACCGCCGGCCGGGGTGTTGTCGACCGGGATGTTGCCGGCTGTGATGCTGCTGGTCCTGACGTCGTTGCTTGTGCCGGTGCCGGCGGTCGCCGACGAATCGCCGCGGCCGGTACGTCTGCATGCGGCGCTGCCCGACACGCTCGACGCCGCCACGGTGACGCGCTTTATGCTGTTTCCGGATCTGGAGCAGGTGCAGCAGGTGTATTTCGTGCCGGCGCCGTGGGGCGGATACCTGGCGCGAATCCAGGTGCGCCGTGACGGCAAACCGGTGCTGCTCGAACGCAGCGTACCGCTCACCCGGTGGCGTGATCTGCAGGAGCGGGTCGCCGCCGTTCTCGCGGGCGGGCGGCCGGTTATCGGAACGACCCCGGATCCCGCCGAGGAGCCCGCGGCCGGCGACCCGGGCGGCGACCGAATCCGGACCTGGCCCGAGACGCCCCTGCCGCCGACGATTCCGCGTGCGCGGCCCGAGGTCGAAAACGACGTGCCGCCGGTGAAGCTGCACGGTCACTGGCTGGCCATTCTGGAGCTGGGCTACCGACACAACGTGACCGACTTCCGCGAATATTTCACGGACATGGGCATGATCGGTGTGGCCTTCGGCTGGGCGCTGGGCGAGCACCTGGTGCCGCACTTCGGCGTCGAGATCGGTTTCGGCGACATCCAGCGGGATTTCGAAGGGATAGCCGGCGATGGCCGGGCCAACTCGTACGCCTTCGTGCTCGGACTGCTGAGCAAGGTGTCGGTCAACCGCAACAGCCAGTTCTATTGCAGTGGCGCCGGCGGCTATTTCATCCGCTCGCTGCAGTGGGGCGATCCCTTTGCCTACGGATCCTACTACTATGATACCGGTTACACCCTCGAGCAGCAGGACTGGGGCTTCGAGTTTCGCGTCGGTTTCATGAAACGCAAGGGTGGCGGCACCAAGCCGCGTTTCTGGGATCTGGGCGTTTCGATCCAGACTTCCATTGCCGAGACCTGGGAATACTACGAAAATGACCAGCACTTTTTCGCCGGTGATCGCGATACGTGGCTGACGCTGGCCTTCCGGCTCTGGGACGGGATCTGAGCCCGGCGCTACGACGACCGCTACACGAGTTTCGGGAAAGGTCGAAGATGCACGAGGAGTACAGTCGCGGTGGTCTGGGTGTCGTCCAGCTGTCGCTTGGCGGCGATCGCAACTTCAGTTACCTGCTGTCGGCGGCGCCGGTCGGCAGCCGCACCGACGATACACTACCCGGCGCGGTCGTCGATCCGGGCTTTGCGCCCGACGATCTGTTTGCCTTCGCCCAGGCACAGCAGGTGCGCATCGAGCATATCCTGATCACCCACGGGCATTCGGATCACGTGGGTGGCGCGGTGCGACTGGCCGAGTTGACCGGCGCTCCGGTCCGTGCCGGCGCCGCCGAGGCCGTCACCGGCGCCCTGCCGCTGACCGACGACGACGAGTTCAGGCTCGCCGGGCAGACGATTCGCGCGCTCGCCACACCCGGCCACTCGCCGGGCCACTTCTGCTTTCTGTTCGGCGACAACCTGATGACGGGCGACCTGTTGTTCTGCGGCAAGGTCGGCGGCACCGGCCCGTTTTTCGAGGGCTCCTCGAGCGAGCAGGAGTACGAGTCCCTCGCCAGGGTATTGACCCTGCCCGACGACACGCGGATCTTTCCGGGTCACGACTACTACGGCGGTCCGGGGGAGCAACAGCACTCCACGGTTGGTTTCGAACGTGAGCACAATCCCTTCCTGACCGTTGCCGATTTCGAGGCGTTCTGCCAGCTCAAGGAAAACTGGGCCGCGTACAAGAAGGAGCACGGAATCCGGTGAACCAGCAGACCGACGCTCCCACCATCGGCGGTCCGGATACCGGCACGTTTTCTCCCGTCGAACTCAGACGGCTGCGCGAGTCTCCGCTGAATGATCCGGGCTGGCGCCACCTGCTTTACGCCGCAGCGGGCTGCGGCCTGGGCAGCGCGCTGTATCTGTTTGCCGACATCAGCGATGTCTGGCGTGGCATGGGAGCCGCGATCCTGTTCGGCGCGGGCTGGTACTGGGCGATCCGCTTCCTGCTGCTCGACACCATGTGGCGGCGTTTCTGGATCGGCTGGCTGAGTGTGACCCCGGTCCCGCTGCTGCTTGCCGGCGCCGGCGAGGCCGGCAGTGTGATCGCCCTGGTGATGGCTTCCGGCTTCCTGCTGTTGCGCCGCTATCGACCCTATCGTTATCTGACCTCGTTGCGACGGGCGCGGATCTTCGTGCTCGGCCTTATCGCGCTGATTCTGAACTTCAGCGGCGAGATCGTCGTGCCCGACGACGCCGGGTGGTTCCGCGGCCTGATGCTCCATTCGGCCCGCTACTGCCTGTTCTCGTTGCGCCTGTTCTGGCTGCTGTCGCTGCTGAACCTGATCGTGCACATGCGGTTGCACTTCATGCGGTTGCGCCTGAAGCTGGCCACCGCCGCCGTCTTGATCGGGCTGGTGCCCATGCTGCTGGCTCTGGCTCTCGGCGCGCTGATCCTGTACGGAGCGCTGGGCGGCAGCCGGGCGGCGCAGAGCCGGTTTGTCCTCGAATCGTGGGCCGTCGATGTGGCTGACGGCGTGCAGCCGAGCGTGCATTGCTTCGCGCAGGGGTTCGTGTATCCGGAAAGCGCCGCCGCCTCGGATCCCGCGGCGCCGGATCGCTCTCCGTCCGGCCACGCCGCACCGCCCGACTGGGCCGCCGACCTGGTCCGGAAGCTCACGAGCCGGAATGCCGGATCCCGGCATCTCGTTTCCGGCCGGGCGGCCACCGCGGACACGGCGTTGTCGGAGGCCGGCTGGGACGACGAGGATCCCGAATACTGGCTGCCTGCCGACACGACGGCGTTTTTCCTGGTCGATGACGACGTCTGGCTCCTGAAAGTCGAGTCGCTGGCGTCGGCGGCGCCGCGTCTGTCCGGTTTCCGGGTCGATCAGACGGTGCTCGACCGCCTGTCCAACATCGTGAAGGCCGACGCCCGTCTGACGCACACCCGTTTCGACCTCGACGACGAGGACCGCATCAGCATCAAGGGCCAGCGCGCGGAGATGTCTGCCGGACGGTCCCTCGACGCTCACGCCAGTGCCGCCGTGGACACCGGCGCGCCTGCCGGTACCGCCGCCGCCGTCGAAGTCGCCGAAACGACCCGCGCTGTCGGCGACGAACCCGCGGTCCCGGCCGCAACGCTCCCGGACAGTCTGTCCGAGGCGGCGGCAGACGACCGCTGGTTCTGGCAGCGAAACGCCTTTTTCGGTTCGGCGATCCTGCCCATTATCCAACCCGTCGCCGAAGGATTTCACGAGAGCGCCCTGTTGCCGAGTCTGTTCATCGTGCCCTGGGAGCTGGTCGATCAGTTCAAGTCGTCCGATTTCAACTATACCTACCTGCTCGGCCTGGCCATCGTTGGCGGCATGTTCCTGATACTGGAGCTGTTCGCCCTCTACTTCGGCTTCCGCATCACCGGCGGTATCATCGGCGCCGTGCACGCGCTGCACCGGGCCACACTCAAGCTCGCTGGTGGCGATCTGAATGCCCGCGTCGACATCCTCAACGAGGACGAGTTCGGCGATCTGGCGGTGAGTTTCAACGCCATGACCGTCGCCATCGAGCAGGGTCGCGACGACGCGTTGACGCGCGAGCGGCTGGTGCGGGAGATGGAGACCGCGCGAGAGATCCAGCAGCGGTTGTTGCCCGACCGCGCGCCGCGGCTGTCCGGCTTCGAGATCACCGGCACGAGCGTGCCGAGCCGCCAGGTGGGTGGTGATTACTACGATTTCCTGGCGCAGGGCGACAGTCGTCTCGGCATCGCCATCGGCGACGTATCCGGCAAGGGCATGCCGGCGGCCCTGCTCATGTCCAACCTGCAGGCCAGTCTGCACGGCCAGGTCATCCACCCGAGCACGGTGGCGGAGATCGTGACCCGGGTCAACGATCTGCTCGTGGAGTCGACCGATCCGCACATGTTCGCCACCTTCTTCTACGGTGTGCTCGACTTCGACGACGGCACCTTCACGTCCACCAACGCGGGGCACAATCCGCCGCTGGTGGTGCGGGCCGACGGCAGCCTGGAAAAACTGGAGACGGGCGGCTTGATCCTCGGTATGCTGCCGGATCAATCGTACCGGCAGGAAACCGTGCGGCTCGAGCCCGGTGACGTGGTGGTCCTGTACACCGACGGGATCACCGAAGCGGTCGGTCCGGCGCCGGGTCGTGACGAGATCACGCCGGAGGACGAGGGAGAGAACCCCGACGCCATGTTCGGCGACGATGCCTTGATCGAGGTCTCCCAGGCCAACGTCGACCGGTCTGCCGCGGGTATCAAGGAAGCGATTCTGCTCGCCGTGGCCCAGCATACGGCGGGCGTCGCCCAGTCCGACGATATCACGCTGGTGGTGATCCGTCGCCAGAGCGAACCGGACACATCCTGATGACTCCGGGCTCCGGCACGACTTTGCGCGGTTCGAGGATAGGTGCGATCGTTTCAGGTTGCTCGATCGATTCACTACACACGGGAGTACGACTTCATGCTCGGCTGGTTCACTGACAACTATCCCATACTGCTGATGCTGGTCTTCGTGACCGTGGTGTTCAGGATGCTGCCCAAGGTGGACGTGGGTCACAACGCCGCCTACAAGCGGCGGCGGCTGCTGAACTGGCTGCCGCTGGGCCTGACCTACGCGCTTCTGTACATGGGGCGCTACAACCTGAAGGTAAGTCAGTACGCCTTCGAGGAAATCGCCGGTCCGGACGGCAGCCCGCTGATGGGCAACGCCGGTTTCGGCATCGTCTTCATGGTCGGGACCATCGTTTACGGCGTGAGCTTCCTGATCAACGGCCCGCTGACCGACCGCCTGGGCGGCCGCTTCTCGATCCTGACCGGTGCGGGCGGGGCCATGGTCATGAACCTGTTGATGGGGCTGGCCAGCTGGACGCTGCTGGAGCAGGGGCCGCTGAGCGGGTATCTGGCCGCCAACTTCATTCCTGTTTTTTCGGTACTCTACGCGGTCAACATGTACTTCCAGAGCTTCGGCGCCGTGGCCATCGTCAAGGTGAACGCGCCCTGGTTCCACGTGCGCGAGCGCGGCGTCTTCGGCGCTATCTTCGGTATTCTGATCTCGCTCGGCATCTACCTGGCTTTCGATGTGGGCTACAACATCCTGAACAACCTGGGCCTGATCTGGGTCTTCCTGGTACCGGCGATCCTGCTGGCGGTGTTCTGGATTCTGGACGTCATGATGGTACGCAACAGCCCCCTCGAGGCCGGCCAGGGCGATTTCAATACCGGTGACGCCACCAGCGGCGACGAAGGACCCCGCCTCGGTGCGGCCACGGTCTTCAAGCGCATGCTCAGCAATCCCATAATCATGACCATTGCCGGGGTGGAGTTCTGTAGCGGCTTCCTGCGCCAGGCCATCATGCAGTGGTACGGCAGCTTCGCCAAGCAGACCGACGCGGTGCTGGGCCTGAAGAGCAGCTTCGTCAACGAGAACTGGGGCATGATGCTGTTCTTCGCCGGCGTGCTGGGCGGCATGTTCGCCGGCTCGATCAGCGATCACGTGTTCCAGTCCCGCCGCGGTCCGGTCGCCGGTGTGCTGTACGGCATCATGCTGGGCGGCGCGCTCATCCTGACCTTTACCTACACCACGCCCATCGTGGGCTGGCTGGTCGTGTTCATGTCCATGGCCGTGATCGGCGTGCACGGCATGCTCTCGGGCACGGCGAGCATGGACTTCGGCGGCAGCAAGAACGCCGGCATCGCCGTGGGCATCATCGACGGCTTCGTGTACCTGGGCACGGGCGTGATGAGCCTGACCTACGCCATCATCCTGCCCAAGGTGCAGCTCGGTACCGCCGGCGAGATCGTCGGCCCCGCCACCGATCCGGCCAACTGGCGTGCCTGGCCCGTGGTGATGATTCCGGTGGCGGCCATCGGCCTCGTGCTGGCCCTCCGGTTGTGGCATTCGAAACCGCAGCCGAAGAAACGGTAGACGGCCATGCGTCTACGTTCGTTCCTCGCGCGTTGCGTGTCGCTGACCCGCCGATCCCGGTTGTCGCGTCGTCAATATGGTGCCGCCGTCGTGTTGACGGTGGTGTTGTCGCTTTCCGGGCTACTCGCAGCAGCAACGGCCGGCGCGGCCGGCACGGCGTCGATCGACACCCTCGTGGCGGCGCCGGGTTCACCGGCGGCCGGCGAGCTGTTCTTCGTGGCCGGCGGCGATACGATCTGGCTGGCCGAGCCGGTGGAGGTGGTCGGCTCGCGCGTCCCGGCGGCCTTGCCCGGCGTGCTGCGCAGCGTGTCGCTGCTCGAGGCTTCGGCCCTCGAACGGTTGCCGGGCCGGTCGGCCGCCGAGCAGCTGGCGACCGTACCGGGCGTCCAGGTGGCCCAGCGCCAGCAGTACGGCGTGCAGGCCGATCTGTCCATCCGCGGCTCGACCTTCGAGCAGGTCCAGGTGCTGCTCGAC
Organism: uncultured Fibrobacteraceae bacterium; assembly: GCA_964384055.1. Taxonomy (GTDB): domain Bacteria; phylum Krumholzibacteriota; class Krumholzibacteriia; order LZORAL124-64-63; family LZORAL124-64-63; genus CAYLIV01. The sequence continues at coordinate 60,886 of CAYLIV010000013.1, read as the reverse complement.
GGCGTCGACGTGAGCGATCCCCAGACCGGTCACCATCTGTTGAATCTCCCTCTGGATCTGCGCGACATCGCTCGTCTGGAAGTGCTGCCCGGTCACGGTTCGGCCCTGTACGGATCGGGCGCCTTCGGCGGTACGGTCAACGTGGCCGTGCGCAAGCCGGGTGATGTGGCGGGTGGTTCGGTCTCGCTGACCGGTGGCGGCAACGGTACCTGGGGCGGCTACGCGGCGGCCGATCTGGTGCGCGGTGGTGACCACACTATGGGTGGTGGCGACCCCGCCGCCGCAGCCGCTGGCCCGCGCGCCCGCGTCTCGGTCGGCCACTTCCGGACCGACGGCCACGACGTCGAGAATACCGACGGGACCACCCACTGGTCGGGCGCCGACGCCGAGAACTGGACGGCGACCGCGCGGGTCGTCGACAGCGGGAGTCTCGGCGACAGCGACGTTCTGTTCGGGTACGCGCGGCGTGAATTCGGCGCCCAGGATTTCTACGCGCCGTATCCCTCGTTCGAACGCACCGAGGTCCTGTTCGGCCTGGCCCGCCTGCGCGCCGATCTCTCCGATCGGGTCACCGTCGAGCCCCGGCTGCACGTGCGCCGACACGAGGACCATTTCGTGTTGCTGCGGGACGATCCCGACGCCTACGCCAACGACCATCTGACCCGTCGCGCCGGCGCCGAGCTGCGCTCGCTGGTCGATCTGGGGCACAAGTTCGCCCTCGTCTCGAGTCTCGAGGGCGTGTACGAGGACATCAGCAGCACCGGTCTGCGCGGCGGCGTGTCGGGACCTGCCCTCGGCGAACACGAACGCCGACGACTGTCGGTGGCCTGCGAGCTGGCGCAGAACCGGGCGCCTTTGCGTTACCAGCTCGGCGTGCGCCTCGATGCCCGATCCGGCTACACGGGCCACGTTTCCGAGTCGGCGGCCCTGGCCTGGGATTTCTGCGAGCACCTGATCGTGCGCGGCAGCGCGGGCACGGTATTGCGCGTCCCGACATTCACCGAGCTGTACTATGCCGGCGGCGGCAATGTCGGCAACCCGGATCTCGAGCCGGAAAAGGGCTGGGCGTGGGACTGGGGCCTGGAATCGTTTCGCGGACCTTGGTCGCTCACGGCGAGCTACTTCGAACGGCACGAAGACGATCTGATCGACTGGGTCAGACCGCGGGGTGCTGCGGCGGACGTCGACTGGCGCGCCACCAACATCGCGGAGGGTACGACGCGAGGTTTCGAGACGGTGCTGCGCTGGCGGTCAAGGAGCGGACATACCGAGGGATTGCGCGCCGTGATGCTGCACTCGCTGGACCTGAGCTTCTCCCAGCTGGAAAAGACCAACACCCTGCCGGCGGACATGGAGGGCAAGTACGCCCTGATCTCACCGCGCTACCAGCTGGCCGCTGCCGCCACGGTCGCCTTGCCACATCGTTTGCAGCTCACGCTGAGTGGGCGCTACGTGGAGCGCACCGGAGGCACGGCCGACTACGCCTATACGTTTGTCGCGGACAGCCGCCTCGTCTGGCGCGCCGCGCCCTGCTCGGTCAACATCCAGGTGACCAACCTGCTCGATCGCCGCTACGAGGAGATCCCCGGTGTGCAGCTACCGGGCCGCCTGGCCACGGCGACGGTGGGGTGGGAGTTCTGAGGGGTGCCCCCCCGTGGGGCACCCACATCGATACCCCCGTTGCCGAACCGGATCAGGAGCTCTCCGTAGCCCGATCCTCACTAAAAATCTTCACCTTCAACCAGCGATTCGACCGGAACCGACCCCACAGACACGCAGCCTGCAGTAGATAACAGAACGACCCACCCATCCAGGCGAGCAGAACATTACCGTCGCGAACCTCCATCAAATACCACGTCAACGGCAGGAAAATTCCCCACAGCACAACAAGGCTCACCAGCATCGGAAAACGCGTGTCGCCGGCCCCCTGGAAGATGCCCACGGAAATCATGCGCACCCCGTCGCAGAACTGGAAGAAGGCCGCGGTGCAGGCCAGGCCCGCGCCGAGGGCCAGCACCGCCGGGTCGTTGGTGAAAACGGCGAACAGGTGGTGCCGCAATACGACCAGTATCGCCGCCAGGCCCAGCGAATAGTACGCCCCCAGTTTGTAGACCTGCCGCGCATAGGCCCTGGCCTGCTCGGGTTGCTTGGCGCCGATATGATTGCCGGTCAGCACCGAGCCGGCGATGGTCAGTCCCCACAGGGGCATGAAGCTGAACGACAGCAGCTGGATCGTGATCTGGCTCGCGGCCAGGGGCACGGCGCCGGTGCGGCCGATGAAGATGCTCAGGAACATGAAGCCGCTCATGTCGATGAAACTGTCCCAGGCGGCCGGGGTGCCCACCCGGATCATGTCCCACAGCTTGCGCGGGTCCGGTCGGCGCAGACGGTGCAGGCGATAGCGCTGCCGGTGCCGCCGCGGCTCGAACATCCAGTAGGCCAGCACGAGGAAGTTGACCACGATACCCGCGCTGGTGGCCATGGCGGCGCCCCGCACGCCGAGCGGTTGCATGGCCAGCCAGGTGTGGCCGCCGAGCTCGAAGCCGGACCAGCCGAAGATCAGCCAGATGTCGAGTACGAGATTGACCAGATTGCCGATGATGCCCGCCCACATGGGCGTCTTGACGTCGCGTCGCCCCTGGAAGAAGCCCATGATGCAGAAGGTCAGCTGCTGGGCAACCGCGCTCAGGGTGCGCCACTTGATGTACACGTACGTGCCGGCGAGCACCTCGGGCGGATTCTGGGTCAGCGGCAGCATCAGGGAGCTGAAGTAGCCGAGTGCCTGCAGGAACAGACCGGCGACCACGGCGATGTAGATCCCCTGCCAGGTGTACTCGCCGATGGCCCGATCGTCGTTGCGGCCGAAGGCCTGGGAAACGAAGGTGTTCGAGATCCGGCTGAGATTGTTGACCAGGCAGTAGGCGGTCCAGGTCAGGATGCCGCCCAATCCCACGCTCGCCAGGGCGACGCTCGAGACCCGTCCGATCAGCGCCGTGTCCACGGTCCACATCAGGCTCTGGGAGAGCATGGTCAGGACGGTGGGTGTGGCGAGACGGAGAATCTCGCGGCCGTGGTGAACGCGGAAAATCGACATGCTACATGCAGGCTCCGGTGTGTCTGCCGTCATCGAGAGGTTGCGCAGCGGCCGCCGACAGGCAGTGCCCGCGACCGTCGGTGCCGGATTCTATGCGGAACGAGTGGTCGGGTCAATCGGGCAATCATCCGGCAATCATCCGGCAATCATCACTGGACGCGGCGTCGATCCTGGCCATATTCTGCTCAAGAACGGGGGCGCAGACCACGAAGAAAGAGGCTGAACATCGCGCCCACGCGAACGGAAATCAGCACGAACGAGCAGGAAGTAGCATGAACGACAGAGCGAGTAGTTTCACCGGTTTCGTCGAAGAGATGCAGTGGCGCGGCTTCTGGGAGCAGTGCACCGACGAGGCGGGGTTGACCGAGTTGATGCAGCAAGAAACCGTTACCGGCTACATCGGCTTCGATCCGACCGCCGACAGCCTGCACCTGGGTAGTCTGCTGCAGATCATGACTCTGGTGCACCTGCAGCGCCATGGGCATCGACCGATCGCCATCGTCGGCGGCGGCACCGCCATGGTGGGCGATCCGAGCGGCAAGACCGAGCTGCGCAAGATGCTCACCCTCGAGCAGATCGACGCGAATCTCGAAGGCATCAAGGCACAGCTCGCGCGCTTCATCCGTTTCGGCGATGGCGAAACCGATGCTCTGATGATCAACAACGCCGACTGGCTGAAGGACTACAAATACCTCGACTTCCTGCGCGACGTGGGGCGTTTTTTCAGCGTGAACCAGATGCTCGCGCGTGATTCGGTCAAGACCCGCATGGAGGTCGGGCTGTCGTTCATCGAGTTCAACTACATGATCCTGCAGGCCTACGACTTCATGATGCTCAACCGCGAATACGGCTGCAAGCTGCAGCTGGGCGGCAACGACCAGTGGGGCAATATCTGCTCGGGCATCGACCTGACCCGGCGTATGAACCGGCAGGAGGTCTTCGGCATGACCACACCGCTGCTGGCCACGGCCACCGGCGGGAAGATGGGCAAGACCGAGGCCGGCGCGGTCTGGCTCGCGGCTGATCGCACGAGCCCCTACGATTTCTACCAGTACTGGGTGAACGTGGACGACCGCGACGTCAGCCGTTTCCTGCGGCTGTACACGCTGCTCGATCGCGAGCGCATCGAGGCGCTCGAGGCCCTCGAGGGCGCGGACGTGCGCGAGGCGAAGCAGGCACTGGCACACGCGGTGACGACGCTGGTACATGGTGAAGACGAGGCGACCGCCGCGCGGAAGGCGGCCGAAGCGTTGTTCGCCGGCGCCGGCGACGCGAGCACCGTGCCTTCGAGCGAGTGCGCGGCGAGCGATCTCGATGGCGACGGCCTGTTATTGCTGGAAGCTCTCACGGCAAGCGGGCTGTGCAAGAGCAAGGGTGACGCGCGCCGGATGATCAGGCAGAAGGCCGTGCGTGTGAACGGCGAGGTGGCCGGCGACGAGATGCTGCACCTGGGCCCGGATCACGTCCAGAACGGTACCATCGCCCTGCAGGTCGGCAAGAAGAAGCACCACCATTTACTGGTGCGGTAGCAATACCGGTGCGACAGCGGTCGCCCCGCCGCCGGCAGGAACGACCAGGTCGGCAAACCCGTCGCACAGTGAAAAGAATGCGCGCTCCAGGCAACGGAGCGCGCTCGCGTTGACGGGCTAGAACAGCGTGTAGATGAACGGTGCGACCGCCTGCCCCGAGAAGATCAACAGTCCCAGGATCAGCAAGATCACCACCAGTGGAATCAGCCACCAGGCCTTGTTCTGCCAGGCAAAGGCCCAGACCTCGCCCAGCAACTTCCCCAGATGCGCTACTTTCCTCACTTAGATCCTCCAAACAGACTTGGATCCTCCAAACAGATCGGGAGCGCCCGAAGAGCGTGGGCTCAGTCGAGCGGGAATTCCTTCTGCCAGTCTTCGTCGCGGTCCTGCCACTCCGGCTGCTGATCCTTGTAGAGCACCAGGTTGCCCATGGCCAGCACGTCCATCTCGGTACGCATGAAGCAGCGGTACGCATCCTCGGGCGTGCACACGATGGGCTCGCCGCGCACGTTGAAACTGGTGTTGATGATGATCCCGTAGTCGGTCAGTTCCTCGAAGGCCTTGATCACGCCGTGGTACCGCGGGTTCGTGCCCGCGGCCACCGACTGGATTCGCGCCGAGTAGTCCACGTGGGTGATGGCCGGTACGTCGCTGCGGGGGCGGTTGACCCGCTCGTAGACCTTGAGCTTGGCCTCGTCGCCGGTCGGCTCGATGCACCGGTCCTTGCGGACCTGCGCGACCAGCAGCATGTACGGCGAGGGCCGATCGATTTCGAAGTAGTCGCTGATACGCTCTTCCATACAGGTAGGCGCGAAGGGCCGGAACGATTCGCGGTACTTGATCTTCAGGTTGAGCACCGACTGCATCTGGGGCGAGCGCGCGTCGCCGATGATGGAGCGGTTGCCCAGGGCGCGCGGACCGAATTCCATCCGGCCCTGGAACAGGCCGACCACGTGCTGGTCCGCGATCTCCTGCGCGACACGTTTCTCGAGCTCGTCGTCAGCCAGCCGCTCGTAGGGGCATTTGTGAAAGTCGAGCCACTCGGCGATCTCGTCGTCGGTGAATCCGGGGCCGAGGTAGGCTCCCGCCATGGCATCGGGTTTGTTGTTCACCGTGCGCGGCTGGTTCTCGATCTGGTGCCAGGCGAACATGGCGCCGCCCAGGGCGCCACCCGCGTCGCCGGCGGCGGGCTGGATCCAGATGTCGTCGAAAAGTCCCGAGCGCAGGATCTTGCCGTTGGCCACGCAGTTCAGCGCCACGCCGCCGGCCAGGCACAGGTGCTTTTCGCCGGTCACCTTCTTGGCGTGCGCGGCCATCTTCAGGACGATTTCCTCGGTCACCACCTGGACCGAGCGCGCCAGGTCCATCTCCCGCTGGGTCAGCTCCGATTCGGGCTGCCGGGCCGGGCCGCCAAACAGATCGGCGAAGCGCTGGTTGGTCATGGTCAGGCCGTCGAGGTAACCGAAGTAGTCCATGTTCAGCTGGAAACTGCCGTCGTCGCGCACGTCGATCAGGTTGTCGCGAATCAGGTCGGCGTACTCGGGCTCGCCGTACGGGGCCAGCCCCATCAGCTTGTATTCGCCCGAGTTGACCTTGAAGCCGGTGAAGTAGGTCATCGCCGAGTAGAGCAGGCCCAGGCTGTGGGGGAAATGGGTCTCCTCGAGCATGGTGATCGTGTTGTCGCGTCCGTGGCCGAGGCTGCTGGTGGCCCACTCGCCGACGCCGTCGAGGGTCAGGATCGCGGCGTGGGGGTACGGGCTCGGGAAAAACGCGCTCGCCGCGTGGGCCTCGTGGTGTTCGGTGAAGAGGATGCGGCCGGGCTTGCCGGCGCCCGCCCGCTCGAGACAGCCCTCGATCTCGGCCGGAATCCACAGCTTCTCGCGCAGCCACATCGGCACCGCCATCAGGAACGACGACAGACCTTTGGGGGCCACCGAGAAGTAGGTCTTGAGAATCCGGGCGAACTTGGTCAGCGGCTTGTCATAGAAGACCACGGTGTCGATCTGGTTCTCGCCGACACCACCTTCAGCCAGGCAATAGCGAATGGCCTGCAGGGGGAAGTTCGCGTCGTGTTTCTTGCGTGTGAAGCGTTCTTCCTGCGCCGCGGCCGTAATCTTGCCGTCCTGCAGCAGACAGGCCGCCGAGTCGTGATACAGCGCGGAGACACCGAGGATGTTCATGGCTGGACCTCCTCGGACGGCTCGATCCCGGCACCGACGGGACGCAGCTCGACGCGCGCTGCTTTATCTTCGAGCAGGAACTGGCGACTGTAGGTTTCGCGTTCAGCGGGGCGTCGCCGGGGAATCCAGCAGGTATACGCACGGTCGCGCGCGCGACGGTGCATTGGATCTCGCCCCTGCAAGCGCAGTACGAGCGCGCCGGGCAAGAAGACCAGGAAGTACAGGGGGATCAACAACACGTAGGTCAGCAGCGCGCCGATGATCTTACCGAGCCAAAGGCCGAAGCGATGCACCGGTCGGTAGGCTCGCGGCGCCACCAGGCCGAGGACCAGAATTACCGCTGCCAGGCCCCAGACTACCTTGGCGAAGGTCTCGTGACCGATCCAGCGGTAGAGCACGAAACCGATCGCTCCCATCACGATCACCTGGATGACCGCCTGTCGACGCAGCGAAGCGCCTTCTGTCTTGCCCGTACTCCGGCCGGAACTGTCGCGCCAGTTCCAGACGGTTTCCAGTACTGAGGATGGCAATTCAGAACTCCTTTGCTCGTGAACGGGGATAAAACACACGTCGTATGAGGCGAACCCCTTATGCGCAACACCGATCCGTCGGCACGGATCGGCCCGCGAAGATAATACTTCGCGTCACGATAGTTTATCGAGCCGGCAACGGCAACGCCTTAGAAGAAATCCCTTTAAAAATATTCCACATGTACGACACTGGTGCTGGCATAGTACAGGGCGGCCATACGCGAATTCCCATGCAGAACCGACAATGATTGGCTATACATAGGACCATGGACATCGTCGAAGTAACAAACGAGGGCGGGTTCGACGGATTATCGTCGGCCTGGTCCCCATTGCTGGACGCCCACGACGCCGGGACCATCCAGTCCACCTTCGACTGGCTCCGGCTCTGGTGGGATCACTACCAGGCGAACCGGGAACTGTTCATCCTGGTTGCCCGGGAGGGTGAACAGGTCGTCGGTATCGCGCCCTTGATGATCGAGACCTCGAGTGCGGTCAAGGGACTCGCCAGCCGGCGCACGATCGGCTTCCTCGGCCAGGGCGCCTCCGACTACGGCGATTTCATCGTTCCGGCCCGGCACGACGAGATCGTCGCGGCGTTCGTCGGCCACCTGCTCAAGCGTCGGCGACGCTGGGATCGCATCGAGCTCAAGGAGATCCGCGAGGACTCGCCCAATCTACAGGCGTTTCTGGACGCCGGCACCCGACAGGGGCTGCGCTGCGAGACGACGGTGACCACGGCCTGCCTCCAGGTCGCGATCGACACGACCTGGGACGAATATTACGGCCGAGTCCGGGCGAAATTCAGATCGGATATCCGGCGCCGGTTCGCCAAGCTAGAAGCGCTCGGTCCCGTCGAACTGGTACGACACGCCACCACGGACGACGCGCTCTGGCGCGAGCTGGTGCAGGTCAACGCGAGCCACTTCGCGACGCAGCAGAAGCAGGATCTGAACAAGAATCTCACGTTTCTCAGGCAGGTCACCGATCGTCTCGCTGCCCTGGGCAGGCTGGATATCTCGTTGCTGAAGGTCGGTCCGCAGACGATTGCCTACAACATAGGCCTGCGACACCGCGGCGTGGTCTATCACTGGAAAGTCGGGTTCCACCCGGAGTACCGCTCCTTTGCGCCGGGTCGGCTGTTGCTCAAGTGTCTGCTCGAGGCGTGCTTCGGTGACGGGACCACCTGCCTCGACTTCATGCGCGGGGCCGAGGACTACAAGCGCAAATGGGCGTTCCACGAACGCAACAACGTCAACGTGACCGTGCACAGCAAAAAGCTGACCACCAAGGTCAAGTCCGTCTTGCGCCGGAAGCTTTCCTCACAGGATCCTTGAGAGCCTAGTCGATCCGATGCAGTTCGACGCGGCGGTTCCTCGCCCGTCCCTCGGCGGTGGTGTTGTCGGCGATGGGGTAGTCTTCGCCGTAACCCACGGCCGAGATCCGCATCGGCGCGATGCCGATCTGGATCAGCGCATCGCGTACGGCCATGGCGCGCCGTTGTGAGAGAGCGCGGTTGGCCTCGGCAGTTCCGAGGGCGTCGGTGTGGCCGCGTACCTCGACCCGGACGTCGGGCCAGGCTCTGAGCGATTCGGCGATCCGGGTGATGACGGCCACCGATTCCGGCGTCAACTGGGCGCTGCCGCTCAGGAATGCGACTCCCTCGAGCACCAGGTTCTGCTGGATCTCTTCGACAACCGGACAGCCGGTTTCATCCACTTCGATATCCAAGGGCGTGCCCGGACACTGGTCCACGCTGTCGGCAACACCGTCGGCGTCATTGTCGAGTTCAGGACAGCCGTCCGCGTCCTCGAAGCCGTCGAAATCCTCGGCCTCATCCGGACACAGGTCCTGCCCGTCGTACACGCCGTCACCGTCGTTGTCGGCTTCGGGGCAACCGTCCGTATCCTCGAAGCCGTCACGATCCTCGGGTTCATCGGGACAGAGGTCGACGGTGTCGTTGATGCCATCCTGATCGTTGTCCGCATCGGGACAGCCGTCCTGGTCCTCGAAACCGTCGAAGTCCTCCGCCGCATCGGGGCAGGCATCGAACTTGTTGGCGATGCGGTCACCGTCCCGGTCCAGGTTGCCGAACCACATGCTGATCCCCAGAAATCCCTCCACCACACCCTTGTTGGCGTCGACATACCCGGCATCGTTCCACAGATGGCTCCAGCCGACGGTATCGACCTTGTTGCCGGGTAGGATGTGATAGCGGCCGCCGAGGTTCACGGTCTTGTTGTCGGCGATGTCGATGGTGCAGCCGATCGCGAGGGTCAGCGTGACGCTGTCGCCTTCGAGTGGGACACGGTTGCCGTCGGTGTCGAAACCGGTCGGGGTTCGCCCGTCGGGAAACAGGGAGCTCTGGTGGCTCGTCACGTGCTTGCAATGCCACTTGGTCCAACCGATCCCCGTGCCGAGGAACGGGTTGAACTGGCGGTCGGGCCGTAGATTGTAGCGCAGTTCCACGCTCTGACGGATCAGCTCCGTGAAGAAGGGCCCCTTGGCGTCGAGCGTCCAGCCCGCGGATCGATCGGCGGCGGCGACGCCGGGCCGATTGTAGCCGTATCGGAAGGTCAAATCCGCGGTCCAGGTGGGTGACAGGCCGCGCGACAGGTGTAAACCGACGAACTGATCCACATTGCTGTAATCCCAGTGGCCCTCGACCATCTTCATGTAGCCGCCCTCGATGCCGGCGCCCCAGCGATCGGCGGTTTCCACGGCACTCGCCGTCGCCACGCTACACAGCAGGATCAACACACACGAATACAGCAACCTGCGCTCCATCGAAACCCTCCCGGAAATACAGCCGCCATGCCTTTGTGGTTCGCCACCACGAGGATTTTCGAACCGGATTTCATCCTAGACACTTGGACGATTTTTGGCAAGTCGAGTTCGCCACGGCCTCGGCGAGGACGCGGTGTGGCGGACGAAACAGTTGTTGCATGATCGGCTGGATCGGCGTTATGTAATGATATCCGCGAAAACATTCGCGATCGCCGTATCGGAGGGGGGCAATGTCAAACCCCAGGAACATTGTGGCGACCATTGTCGAAGAAGACCGTCTCTTGCGGGATAATCTGACCCGTTGCCCGGTACGGTTCCGCGAAATACCGGGTCCGGGCGGTAGCCTCAGCTTCAAGGAAACGCTGGGCCATCTGGCGTTCTGGGACACCTTCGCCGTCGAGTTCTTCACGCAGAAGCTGGATCAGTCCACACCCAAACCCGAACCGCCCGACGATTTCGAGCAGCGGAGCCGCCAGGAACTCCAGCGCGTGCGCAAGCTGTCGTTCGACAAGGTGCTCGCCTACTACTCCGAGGCCACGAGTCGGTTACTCGACTTTCTCGAGGACTTCTGGGGCGATCTGAGCGAAAAACAACGGCGCGATTTTCTGGTACCGGTCAAACACCGACGTCACCATCGCCTCAAGCTTGCTCGCGCGCTGCTCAGCTGGGAGAAGTCGCCGCCGCGAGAACGAGTCGGCGAAGCCTGATCCATAGCTCGCGCCCACGCCGGGGCGACGGCACGCCGGCGGTGCGGTGGGCAGAATCCTCGCCGATCCTCCAGACGGTCTCCAACCGATCTCCAACCTCAGGTCGGGAAAGCTTTTCCCGCGGCCGGCCAGCGCTTATCTTGGCAACATCGCAGCGAACCGGCGAATACGGATGCGGGCGCGAGGATGTACCCACCATGATCACAATCGGCACCCGGGGCTCAGATCTGGCCCTCTGGCAGGCGGAACACGTTGCCGCCTTGCTTCGTGATCGCGCCGGAGTGGAGACCACGATCCAGGTCATCCAGACCGCGGGCGATCGGATCCAGGATCGCCGGCTCGATTCGTTACCAGGCAAGGGCTTTTTCACCAAAGAGATTGAATCGGCGCTGCTCGCCGGGAACATCGACCTGGCGGTGCACTCGCACAAGGACCTGCCCACCGCCTCGCCGCCTGGACTGCAAATCGCCGCGGTCCCGCCCCGCGGGCCGGCGCGCGAGAATCTGCTGGTACATCCGGACGCCTGGGAAACCGACGCGGATGGGATGCCGTTGCGCCCGGGTGCCACGGTTGGCACCGGCTCGGCGCGCCGTCGCTGTCAACTGCTGGCCTTGCGACCGGATCTGCGCATCGAGGATCTGCGCGGCAACGTGCCCACGCGCATCGGTAAGCTGCGCCGGACGCAGCCGTCGCTGCACCGCTACGATGCGATCGTGCTGGCCGAGGCCGGCTTGACCAGGCTCGCCCTCGATCCGCAGCCGTTGCGGGTGCTCGGCTTCTCACCCGAGGAGTTCGTGCCCGCGCCGGCCCAGGGGGCGCTGGCGATACAGATGCGTGACCAGGACGCGCAGCTGGCGCAGGATGAGCCCCTACGGACGGCGCTCCGCCGGGTACATGACGAACAGACCGCGCGGCTGGTGGCGGCCGAGAGAAACGTACTGGCCGCGCTCGAAGGCGGCTGTAACCTGCCGCTGGGCGCCCACGCGCGGGCGCGGGGCGAGGCGATCGTCCTGACCGCCGTGCTCGGCCGGGCCGACGGTGATCTGGTGCGCTGTACGGAAGTCGACGACGCGCCGGACGCGGTGGCGGCAAGAGTGCTGGCCGTCTTGCGCAGCGAATGAAGTGGAACCACAAAACGGCACCGGGAGCACCGGCGCCGATCACAGCGACATATTTCGGTAGGAGGAACCGGCATGACACGCGACGACGACGGCAGCTACGGCTGCGAGGGTGATCTCCACGGGCACGACCACGAGCATGAGCAGAACGGCGACGAGACGGGCATCGAGATTCCCGGACCGGGTAGCCGGCGACCGCGCCGCCTGCGCCGTACCGGCGTGTTGCGCGATGCCGTGGCCGAGACGCGCCTGCATCCCGACATGTTCGTCCAGCCCCATTTCGTCCTGCCCGGCAGCGGGCAGCGGCAGGACATCGGCGCCATGCCCGGCATCGTACGCGAGAGCACCGACATGCTGCTGCGGACCGTGGCTGCGGATCTGGAACTGGGCGTTCGCCACGTCTTGTTGTTCGGGCTGCCGGAGGAAAAGACGCCGCTGGCCGATGCCGCCCTCGATCCCGAAGGGGTGGTCCCGGTCGCCGTCGCGTCCCTGAAAAACGAGTTCGGCGACGATCTGCTGGTGAGCGCGGATATCTGCCTGTGCGCCTACACGGACCACGGGCACTGCGGGATGATCGTGGACGACGAAGTGGACAACGACGGCACGCTGGGGCTGCTGGCCGGCATGGCGCACTGCTGTGCCGCGGCCGGCGCCGACATTGTCGCCCCCTCGGACATGATGGACGGCCGCGTCGGCGCGATCCGCGCGGCGCTGGACGCCAGCGGCATGAGCGACGTGGCCATCATGTCCTATGCCGCCAAGTACGCCTCGGCCTACTACGGGCCCTTCCGCGAGGCTGCGGACAGCGCGCCGAGCTTCGGCGACCGCCGTAGCTACCAGATGGACCCACGCAACGGTGACGAGGCCGTGCGCGAGGTGGAACTGGACGTGGAAGAGGGTGCCGACATCGTCATGGTCAAGCCGGCGCTGGCCTATCTGGATGTGATCCGGCGCGTCCGCGAGGCCGTCGATTGCCCCATCGCCTGTTACAACGTCAGCGGCGAATATTCCATGGTCAAGGCGGCGGCGGCGGCCGGACTGGTGGAGGAGGAGCGGATCGTGATGGAGAATCTCTACGCCATGTCCCGGGCCGGCGCCGATATCCTGATCTCCTACCACGGACGCGACGTCCTCGCACAGGGATGGTTGTGATGACCGGCCGCAAGAACCCCGTCCCCGCCAATCCGGAGCGTGGCCGCTCGTCGGCTCTCTACCAGCGTGCCTGCGCGTTGCTGCCCGCGGGGGTGAATTCGCCCGTGCGCGCTTTCGGGTCGGTGCACGGCGATCCGCTGTTCATCGACCGGGGGGAGGGTGCCCACCTGTACGACGTGGACGGCAATCGCTACCTCGACTGCTGCGGTTCCTGGGGGCCGTTGATCCTGGGCCACGGCCATCCGTCGGTACTCGAGGCTGTGCAGAGCGCGGTTGCCAGAGGCCTGACCTACGGCGCGCCCTGCGCCGGCGAGATCGAGCTGGCCGAACTCGTATGCGACGCCTACCGCGCCCTCGATCGTGTACGTTTCGTCAGCAGCGGCACCGAGGCGGTCATGTCGGCGGTCCGTCTGGCGCGCGGTTTCACGGGGCGGCCGCTCGTCGTGAAGTTCTCCGGGTGCTATCACGGCCATAGCGATGCGCTGCTGGTGTCCGGCGGCAGCGGTCTGGCGACCTTCGGCACGAGCAGTTCGGCCGGCGTCACCACGGGTGCCGTCGGCGACACGGTTGTGGTGCCGCTGGCCGACGCCCAGGTGGTCGAGGACCTGTTTCGTGAGCGCGGCGACCAGATCGCGGCTGTCCTGATCGAACCGATCCCGGCCAACGCGGGTCTGCTGCGCCAGGAGCCCGAATTTCTGCGCTTCCTGCGGGACATCACCGCCAAGCACGGCGCGCTGCTGATATTCGACGAAGTGATCAGCGGTTTTCGGGTCGATATGGGCGGCGCCGCGGCGCTGTACGACGTTCAGCCGGACCTGGCCACCTTCGGCAAGGTGATCGGTGGTGGCATGCCCGTGGGAGCGTTCGGCGGTCGTCGCGAGATCATGGAGCGCATCGCTCCACTGGGCGACGTGTACCAGGCCGGTACCCTGTCCGGCAACCCGGTGGCCATGGCCGCCGGCGTGGCGACGCTGCGGGTGCTCGCCCGCGAGCGGGTCCACGAGCGACTCGAAGGGCTGGCCGGACAGCTCGAGCGCGAGGTGAGTCGGGCGGTCAGCCGCCACGGCGGTACATTCGTCCGCCAGGGATCGATATTCTGGATGGTTTTCCAGGCGGACGCACCGCGCTGCTTCGAGGATATCGCCACCGGGACTACCGGGACCACCGAGGCCGCCGGCGCGGTCGATCCCATGGCGCGATACGCCGACTTCCACCTGGCGCTGCTGGCTCGCGGGGTGTACCTGGCGCCCTCCGGCTGGGAAGTCGCCTTTCTCAACCATGCGATGACGCGAGAGGATATCACACAGCTCGGCGCCGCCGTCACGTCCGCGCTGGCTCAGTGACCGCGATGCCGGGTATCGGTGTCCTGGATGATCACAAAAAAACCGAGGTACCGGTGTGGTACCTCGGTGTGATTGTCGTCAACGGAACGAACTCCGTTTCTACTCCATGTTCAATCCCAACGGGCGGAGTTTCTTGATGGGTTTGGGATCGACAACCCCGATATTCGGGCCGTAATCACCAAACACCCCGAGCTCCATCTTTTGGGACGTCATAACGGGCGATGAGTACGCACGTTTTCCGTTTTTCTTGCGGTGAGTATCCACTGGTACACCTCCCTCACGCATCCCCGTTCAGGACTCCAAAAAACCTACCATTACTGCAATATAATAGCACGGTATGATAACTCCGTCAACCACAAAAATCAATTCTTTTCTTCTTCTTTTCGAGACACGTATCCTCAGTCGTTTGACGAACCGTGCTGCAATCGATACATGAAACTGTACAGTCCGCCGCGGGCGAGCAACTCGTCGTGGCTTCCCTGCTCGCTGAGTTTTCCATCGGACAGGACGAAAATGAAGTCGAGATCCCGGACCAGCGACAGACGGTGCGCGATCACGATCGCGGTCCGCCCGCGCATCAGCTTGCGCAGAGCGGCGCCGACCGTCTGTTCGGACTGGGCGTCGAGGGCGCTGGTCGGCTCGTCGAGGATCAAGATGCGCGGATTACGCAAGAAAGCGCGTGCCAGAGTGATACGCTGGCGTTCGCCGCCGCTCAGGCGGATGCCCCGGTCGCCGCAGTGCGTCGCGAAGCCGTCGGGCAAAGCCTCGATGAAATCGAGCGCGTTGGCGCTGGCAGCCGCCTGTCGGACCTGTTCGGGCGTCGCGGAATCGAGCCCGAAGCGGATGTTCTCGTCAATGGACAGGTCGTACAGTACGGGCTCCTGTGACACGTAGGCCATGCGGGCGCGCAGCTCGTACAGGTCGTAGTCCCGGTAGGGGCGGCCGGCCAGGGTGATCCGACCGGATTGCGGATCGAACAGGCGCAGCAGCAGTCCGGTCAGCGTGGTCTTGCCGGCGCCGCTCGGGCCGACGATGCCGATGCTCTGCCCCGGGGTGATGGCGAAGCTGAGGTTCTCGATGACGGGCGGCGAGTCGGCGTTGCCGCCGTAGGAGAAGCCGACCTGGTCGAAGACGAGCGGTCCGTCCTCGAAGCGTTCCGCGTTTCGTTCCGGGTCCCGATCGGCGCTGCGAGCCACGCCGCGCTGTTCCGGCTCGCTGTCGAAAACTACGTCCAGCCGATCGGCGGCGGCGACCGCGCCCTGGGCGGACGAGTACAAAGAAGTCAGCGAGCTCATGGGAATGGCCACGCGAAAGGCGAGCAACAGAAACGCCACGAGTTCGCCGTAGCTGGTTTCGCCCTGGGCCGACAGGTAGAAGCCGAAGACCATGACGCCGATCAAGCAGATCCACAACAGGATCTGGGCGCTCGATTCGAGGGCCGCCGAGAGCCAGGCACGCTTGACACCGGCGGTCAGGTAGCGCGTGAGCATGCCGTTGAAGCGCTCGCGTTCGTGTCGCTGATTGTTGTAGACCTTGATGACGCGAATGGCGCCGGCGATCTCCTGCACGTGGCTGCTCACCTGTCCCAGCTCTCTGTACATGGTGCGCGAGAATTTCTGCAAGCGGCGACCGAACAGCTGCACCAGGATGATGGTCGTGGGAACCAGAAGCAGCACGACACCGGTGAGTTTCGGATTCAACCGCAGCATCAGCACGACAGCGCCCAGCAACGTGAAAGCCGCCCGGGCGACCGAGATCAATCCGTCGGTCAACAGGTACTGGATACTGCCCACGTCGGCGGTCAGTCGGCTCGACAGGTCGCCGGCTTTCTGGCCGACGAAGAACAGGCTCGGTAGTTCGAGCAGATGGCCGAACAGCCGCCGG
The DNA here is from genome assembly GCA_964384055.1 of uncultured Fibrobacteraceae bacterium. GTDB lineage: Bacteria > Krumholzibacteriota > Krumholzibacteriia > LZORAL124-64-63 > LZORAL124-64-63 > CAYLIV01. The sequence continues at coordinate 44,565 of CAYLIV010000013.1, read as the reverse complement.
CGCAGCCTCGTGATGGTGCGCAGGCCCAGGCGCGAGGATACCACCGTATAGAAGAACGTACCGAGCAGCTGCACCACGAGCAGACCGGCGAGTATGCCGAGCTGGACCCGGCTGAAGCCCCGGGCGAGATTCTCGCTCAACGAGTCGACGAAACGTCCGGCGAAAACGGGAATGGCCAGGCTGACACTGGTGGAGACGAGCATCAGCGCGAACATCAGCGCGACGTCGCGGAGCTGGCCCCGGAGCAAGGGTAAGTAACGGCGCAGGGTGGCCAGACCCTTGCGTCGGCCCAGCTGTGTGGCGTCGTGCGGATTTCGTCTGGTCGTGGTGACGTCCACGGGATTTCTGTGCTTCCTCATTCGGGCCGTTGTACCGCCGTGTGCAGTCTAGCGGTTAATATGTAGCGAGACCATCAAATCCTGTCGCTGTATCGCCATCCCGATCTGCGTATCGTCAAGGAACGGCGCAACTGAACCGGAAACGGCTGCTGCCGATTCCCGGGACCGGCGGCTCGCGGGATTATTTGCGATTGGCGTACATCGGTCGAGGAACTATCCTGAGGTCGGTTTGCCGTCAAGCACGATTCCCGGCAGCCGATGCAAGACAGGAGACGGTGTTCCAGGAAAGTGAGCAGATGCCGATTTCCCGCAGCGGATTGTCAGGACAGGAACCCAGACCGGCTCTCTGCTCGGCCGGCGAGCTGTTCGGCGGTGTCGAACGGCACATGGTCGGCCTGTGCACCTATCTGATGCGGCGCGAGGTTGAACCGCTGCTGGTGCTCTTTCACGATCGCGAACTGGCTGCACAGGTTCGTGCGCTGGGCCTGGAGCCGGAAATCCTGGAGAGCAGCGGCAGCTACGATCTCCGCACGCCCAGCCGTCTCGCCGCGCTGCTTGCCCGCCGCCGGATCAATGTCGTGCACGCGCACGGCTATCGGGCGGTGGTCAACTGTGCGCTGGCCCATCGGCACCACCGGTTCCGATTGGTACGGACGGTGCACGGAAAAGTGGAGCCGCGTGCGGGGAACCCCCTGGTCTGGCTCAAGGAGCGTTGCTATCGCTGGTTGGAAAGCACGAGCTCCCGGCGTCGGCGCGCCCACGTGTGTTATGTGACCGAAGACCTCGCCCGGCACCACGCGGCCTGCGGGCACGATCCGTTGTCGCGGGTCATCTACAACGGTATCGACCCGCTCGATCGCGATGGGCTGGTCAGACCGCCGGAACTCGATGCGGGATCGACCAATCTGCTCGTGGTCGGTCGCATCTCCGCGGTGAAGGGTATCGAATTCGCCTTGCGGGCGCTGGTGGAACCGAGCGTGCCCGGAACGGTAGTACTGAACGTGCTGGGAACGGGAGAGCAGCGAGCGGTGCTCGAGCAGCAGGCTCGCGACCTCGGCATCGCCGATCGCGTACGGTTTCTGGGCTTCAAACGAAACGTCCTGGAATACCTCGCGTATGGCGACGGGCTTCTGATGCCGTCATTGCACGAGGGTTTGCCCTACGTGCTGCTCGAAGCGATGGCGCTCGGACTGCCGCTGCTGGCGTCGCGGGTGGCGGGACTGGCGGAGGTGTTGCAAAACGGCGATACGGCCTTGTTGTTCCCTGTCGGTGACGTGCCGGCGATCGGTCAAGCCATCGGGAGCCTGGTCAGTGACACCGCGTTACGACGCCGGCTCGGCGACCTGGCCCGTCAGGAACAACGCGAGCGATTCACGCTAGATCGCATGGGCCGACAGTACTGGCAGACCTACCGCGCGGCACTGGCGGGAGATGCAAACTGGAGTGAGGCGAAAGATGGAGCTTGAAACCAGCAGTAGTTTCGGTGGCTTCGACACCGTACCGGCGCCTGGATCGGTCGATCCGACCGCCGACCCGGCACGGTCGCGAACCGCTTTCTATGCCGAACACAATCTGCTGATCATGCTGATGTTCATGCTGTTCACCATCGCCTACTACATGTGCTGGGGAGCGCGCCGCGATGTCTTCGCCGCGATACGTTTCGAGTTTCTGCTCGGGACCGTGCTCGGCCTGACCTGTATCGCGTTGCTGGTGATGAAGCCGCCGAACATGATGCCGGCCCGGCGGATAATCTGGGGGGCCGGCCTGCTGCTGCTGGCCATGATCGTCCAGATGCCGTTTGCGGCGGATCCGGTCAGTTCGCGAGCCATCTTTGTCGATCGCGTCCTCAAGTGCACGATGCTGGCGTTCTACATGGCGGTACTGGTTCAATCGCCACGATATCTACGGTTCTTCCTGTTCGCGTTCCTGTTCGCCTGTTTCTACATCACCCAGGAATCGGTGCGCGGACTGATCAGTGGCGGACTCGTCTGGGAAAACCAGGGCGTGATGCGATTGCACGGATCGGTACGGCTGTACGCCCACCCGAACAGCCTGGCCGGTCTGGCCATGGGAACCATTCCCTTCATCGTCTACCTCTTCCCGATCATCGCGAGCTGGCGGTGGCGAACGGGTCTGCTACTGCTGGCGGGCACCGCGTTGACCTGTGTGATCTACTCGGGTTCGCGGACGGCATACGTCGCCATCATCGCGTTCGTCATCTACTGGTTCCTGATGTCGAACCACAAGCGGCGCTTCATCGTGGTCGGTCTCGTGGCGGGCGCGATCACGTTGATGGTCTTGCCTCAGCAGTACAAGGAACGTTTTCTGAGTATCGGCGGACAGGAGGCGTCCGGGCACTCCAAGGAGAAACGGATCGTGATCCTCCAGGATGCCTGGCAGATTTTCCGGGAGAACCCCGGCGGTGTAGGTGTCGCTTCGTTCCCGGCGGTTCGTCAGGCGCGATTCGGGCGCTCACAGGACACGCACAACCTGTATCTCGAGGTCGCGACGAATCTGGGCATTCAGGGCCTGGTCGTGTTCGGCTTTCTGGTGTACGCCATTTTCTACACCTTGCACCAGGCCAGACACCACTATGAACGACAGCGTCGACGGCTGCGTATCGCCGCGCGGGCCGGTAGCGTTCGCGGAGCGTTGCTGCACCGCATCCGCGACCACGACCGCGATCTCGCGTATCTGATCGCCGTCGGCAAGGCCGGCGCGGGCTTCATCTTCATACGCCTGGTGCTCGGACTTTTCGGTATGGATCTTTACGAAGTGTACTGGTGGTTCGCGTCAGGATTGGCCATCAGTCTGATCAACATGGTCGGCGCCGCCTCCAAAAAGACCGAACATTTCGTGGCGCTGGCCGGAAACGACGGCGCATGATCGAGCAAGCTATCTGGGTGACGTGGGAGAGCCAGCGCCGCAACCGCGAGCTGGCCGCGGCGCTTGGTATCGAGCTGTACGAGTGGGCGGATATCGACGCTATCGGCAGTCGGGCGAAGAAGTACAGCGTCGGCCTGCTGCGAACCTGTCGACTGCTGTTGAGGAAGCGACCGCGCCTGGTGGTCTGCATGAATCCTTCGCTCGTACTGGCGTTCTTTCTTGTACTGGTCAAACGGATCGGACGCTTCCGTGTCTTCGTCGATGCGCACAACGCCGGTCTGCAGCCCCTGGAAGGTAAATCGACCCTGCTGAATCGGCTCAGTGGATTCATTCTGCGCCACGCGGATCTGACCATCGTCAGCAATGACAACCTGCGCGCCGAGGTGGAGGCCAGACGCGGGCGGGGGTTCACGCTGCCCGACCGGATTCCCGACCTGCCAACGAATCTCGGTCGCGATCTGCCGGGGAAATCCAATCTGCTGTTTATCTGTTCGTATGCGGCGGATGAGCCCTACGCGAACGTGTTCGAGGCCGCTCGCGGACTCGACCGGGACATCACCGTTTACGTTACCGGCGACTACGGCAAGCTGCAGTCCGTGCCTCCGGATCTGCCCGAAAATGTCACGTTGACCGGATTTCTCCCCGAAGAGGAGTTCGTCGCGTTGCTCAATTCCGCCGATGCGATCATCGATCTCACAACGCGCGAGAACTGTCTGGTCTGCGGCGCCTACGAGGCTACCGCGCTGGGAAAACCGATGGTACTGTCCGATACGGCGGCGCTCCGGCAGTATTTCGATGCCGGGGCCGTGTATACGCGGCATACCGCCGCGGCCTTGCGCCAGTCGTTTCTCACGGTCATCGAAAACCGGGATGAGCTCGCGAGGCAAGCGGTGGAGCTGAAGGCGCGGCGGGAAGCCGAGTGGAAGACGCAGAGAACCGCGATGATTGCGGCCATGCGGCAGGCAGTACACTGAACGGACGCCGGGTGGCGCCGCAATCTGGAGGAACGATGGAGAACAAGGCCAAGCGTGGACTCTTGATGATGACGCACTCGTTGTCCGGTTTATTCGTGTGGTCCGGTGTTTTCGCCGCCTTGAGCGTGATCCTGCTGATCATTCTGCAGCGTGATCTGCACCTCTATGTCCAGCTCGTGGAGGAGGGCGCGGCGACCGAGCGTTTGTCGGCGATTTTCTACCTGGTGGCGGGCGTTCTGGTGCTGCTTGCGGCGCGCCGGCTCTGGCGGAGCGAGCGAGTCGCCTGGCGTGTCGTCCCGGCGGTGCTGCTCGGGCTGTTCTTCATCTTCGTCGGTGGCGAGGAGGAGAGCTGGGGGCAGTGGATTTTCGGTTTCGAGGCCTCGGAGCAGTTGCAGGCGGTGAATCTGCAGAACGAGACCAACATACATAATCTGGAGCTGTTCAGCCTGCTGGACCCGCACCGCATTCTCCTGCTGAGCATGCTGTTCATCGGCGTTTTCGTACCGCTGGTCTACCGGTTTCATCGCGGGGGAAGGCGAGTCCTCAACCGGATTGCGTTTCCGGTCTGTCCGCTGGCACTGAGCGGTTCCTTCCTGCTGGCGATGGCGTACGAGAAGGTCGCCATGGCCATGCACAGCCACTGGGCCCATGCCGAGGCCATGGAGTTCCTCTTCTCCCTCGCCATTCTGCTGTACGGAATATGTGTCTTCCGCGGCGATCACCGCTTGCCGGACCGACAGCCCGGAGCGTGACCGCCGCCGGTCGGCGGTGCCGGCAACGGGTGCCGGTCAGGAACCGGTCGTTGTCGGCGAATCGTGGGCGACCGTGTCTTCGCCAAACAGCTCGACCGTGTTCAGGGGTGGCGGTATCACCAGATCGAAATATCCTTCGGGCGGCCCGTCGAGGCCTCTTTCCGCCGCTTTGACCAGGTTGTATGCTTCGCGCGCCACGATGTAGTGCAGCACGATGTCGTGATCGCGACAGAACCGTTCGATCGCCGTCAGCGCGGCATCGAGTTCGCCGCCGAGTAGAATCTCGTGGTGTTGCAGCCCATGGGCGTGGAGCTTGACGAATACCCACTCCCGCCTACCTTCCACGCCGATACCGAGGTTGTTCCACAGGGCTACCCGCGAGGTATTGAAATAATCTTCGTAGCTGCTCGGCTGGCGAAGTTTCCCGGCGAAACCCGAGCCTTCGGCATCGTCGATCGCCGCCGTCTCGAAACACAACAGCAGATTGCGGAAATTGACGCCTAAAGGGCCGGGGATGATCATCAGTCCTGTACCCTCGGTGTCCTCGCGAGCGATGATTCCCGTGTCGTACGACTTGGCCGCAGGCGTATCCTGTGCGTAGTAGATCCGGTTGATGGTTGCGGGTTGGGAGAGGAACCCGAACGACGGGAAGGTCAGATCCGCATAACAGCCGTTTCGCAGGAGAATGGTGATCTCGTCGTCGACGCCGCAGTCTTTCGGTGCGCGGGAGTTGTCCAGCGCCCAGTTGCCGTGAACGAAACAGAAACGGGGCTCGTCGTCCGGTTGGGCGACCAGCGCGCCAACCGCCTTGAACCACTCGAGGCCCGTTCGTAAATCCGATTCGAACGCCGTCGAGGAATCGTGGCTGTGGTGCCAGTGTACCTCGATTTCTCCGAGTCCCGCGTGCGCCGCCCTTGCCAGCGCGGCGGCGATCGCCGGTTCGAAACCGTCGATGGGATAGAACCACGAGTACCGGAACGGGTGACCGTTGCTGTCACGGTGGCGCGCGGCTATGGGTTTGAATCGAGACAACCAGTCCTCCGCGGCAAGCACCGCCGGCTCGCCGCGTCCGGGCTCCCAGTGGTCGCAGAGCAGGACGAACATGTGTTCGGTCCGATCGCCGCGGGCGTAGCGCAAGCTGACGAGGTCTCTGGCGTAGTTGGGCAGCCACACCCGGGTCTGCGGATTCTTGATGATTTTCAGGCCGATCCATAGACCGGGCAGCGCGATCGCCGCGACAATCAGGGCAGCGGTCAATCGGAACCAGAATTTTTTACGGCGCCAGAATCGTGCTCTAGGCATCGTCGGATCCCTGGGTTGAAGACAAGGTGTTTGCCGCGTGACGGCGGGCTGCTCGTCGATCGTCAACGCTCGCCGCCAGTCTATCGGCTGCCAAACGCTCGACTAACGCTCAAAATATACAGGCGGAACGGCGTACGCGCGGCTCCCAAGGCGCTGCAACGGCCGTCACGCGTTCTCCGGCCGCGGCTCGGACAGCACCATGATCACATACCAGGCCAGCGTACCGATCGGCGGCACGGCGCGAAAAAGCAAGGAATCCACCTTGTCGAGCCAGTTAACCGTCCGGAAAAACAACGGCGTCTTGAGAAAGATCAGCGAGGCGAACGATGTGAGATGGAAGTAACAGAACTCCGACTTGCCGAAGTGAGCAGCGGCGGCGGTCAGATCCCGGCGGACGAGGGGGTGCTCGTCGGCGGTACGGAGACGGGGCGTCATCTTCCGAAACAGATTGATCGCGAGATTGTGCCCCAGCGGCTCCATGAACACCGCCCGGCCGGTCGGTTTGAGTACGCGCGCCACCTCGCGATACGAGGTCGCGAGATCGAGGTGATGGAGAATTCCCTCGCCGATGACCACGTCGAAGGAGTTCGACTCGAAGGTCATGTTCTCCGCGTCCATCACCAGGTACTGCGCGTTGCTGAGCCCGGCGTCGGCTGCCGCCGCCGTCGCGTTACGGATACCGACTTCCGAGATGTCTATGCCGACGACCTCGGCGCCCCGACGAGCCAGTCCGAGCGAATGGGATCCCTCGCCACACCCGTACTCCAGCACCCGCAAGCCCTCGACGCCCGAATAGATGAGCTCCTCGTAACGCCGATTGCGACCATGGATGATGGAATAAACCTGACCGACACGAGCGCGGGCGTTCGTATCGTACGAGTGATCGAAGAATTCCTGTTCCGACTGTCTGGTCATGGTTCCTCTCTTCGGCACTGCCCCCGTCGTCACCCCGGCGGACCGGCGCTAGGCTTTTGCCGCGAGTTTTCGCTTCACGGCGGCGAATCCGCCCCGCCCGTAGGCCCGCAGGCGATCGGACACACCGGCCTTGCCTTTGCACAGAATCCAGAAATAACCCAAGGTCTGAAAACTCGTCACGCCCGGACAATTCCGTTTCAGCTGCTCCAGCAGGTCGGCATCCGGTTTCTTCCGCGAACGAATACGGTATTTGACGACCGTCGCGAAATCGAGCTGGGTGATCGCCCGCTCGTAATCCGTATCGACCAGACGATTGATATTGTCGCTTTCGTAGACCATCCGGCAGATCTTTTCCACGATATCGGCACTGTATCTGTCCGTCAGGTATTCCGCGAGTTCTTTTCTCGTCTTGACGAGATGGTACCAGTCCGGAAACAGATTCTGGTCGAAAATCAGCGCCTTGTCTCCGTCCCACACCCAGGTGTGGTGTCCGACGGGGGCGGACCAGATCGGGGAGAAGACGGTGAACAGTACGCCCTGCGGTTTCAGTACCCGGTACACCTCGTTCAGGACGGAAGACAGGTTCCAGACGTGCTCGAAACAATTGGTGGTGTAGACCAGGTCGAACGTATCGTCGGCAAAGGTCATGCTTGCCGCATCCATGACGATCGGTCGGTACCAGTCGGGTAGGCCCTGGGGCCGTTCCAGTCCCTGGAAGCGGTTTTCCGTGATGTCGATGGACGTCCACGAGGCGACGCCGGCTGTGGCGATCGTTTCGGGCGGGACGGCGCCGCCGATCTCCAGCACACGCTTGTTCCTGACCTTGATCGCCGACCGAAAAATGTCGAAATAGTCTTGTTCGTTCATGAGCCTGTTCTCCCTTGCGCGACGTCGATTCCGCACCAGCGTTGCGCGGCTTCGCGCTGGTACAGTGTATCGAATCGGTAGCGAGTTATCAACCGCGCCGCTCCGCTGGGCAATATTTGCCGGGGCGACTGGGAACCCATGCCGCCGCGCGCTGTGAACCGTCGACGCCGAACCGTCGCGGCGCCGACGTGCACCGTTGCCCAGTCGCCGATCCAGCCGTTATCCGCCCCTATTCGGTCCGTAACGCGTTTCGTGCCGACTGGAAAATCCGATTGCCGTCGTGAGAGGTCCGGCATATTCGTTGCAGTGGACGAGGGGACGGACTATTCTTTATCGTGGAACCGCCCGAGGAGTCCGCCGGTTACAGTACACGTTCCCGCGTACGATCCTGCCAGAGTGGTAGTTAGAAAAGGAAGACATGATGCGAAGCAACAGGGAGACCATCGTGGACGTGAAAACCACGATGCGTAGATTCGCGTTTTTACTGCTGGTGGGTTGCTCATTGCAATGCTGGTTGTGTTCTCCGGCAGCTGCCGGCGATTTGCTCGGGTCGCAAGGATTCGAGTCGCCGGGCTGGGAATCCCAGTTCACGGGCCAGGGCACATGGGGTGACAACATCACGCGAGCGGCGCACGAGCCCTACAGCGGGTCCTACTGTCTGCGCTGGAACCAGTATGGGCCGCCCAATGGCCGTAACGATCCGATCACGGGCCTGCCCGGCATCGGCAACTCGTTGCTGGACTGGCGCGGCGGAACCGATATCGTGGGACAGACGCCGCACGAAATGTACTTCAGTATGCGCTTCCGGCATGACGACTACTCGAACAGCGCCGGCTTCGGGGACTCTGCCCGTAAGCTGTTCTATCTCGTCGATCAGGCGTACAACGTCGGCGCGATGTACCTCAAGTTCCAGCTGGGCACGGTAAGGCCTCATATGTCCTACGGCAACGGTGCCTACAACGAGAACTGGGCTTACGACAACTGGGGCTACAACAACATGTTCTTCCAGCCGTCGGGCATCTCGGCCAGCCTCAACGGCGACTGGCGGCGATGCGAGATCTACTTCAACTACGATCAGCACTACTTCATGCTCTGGTTCGACGGCGTGCTGATGCTGCCGGCGGACTGGGGTTCCAACCTCACCTACTGGGAGCGCTTCCCGGCCGACGCCGCTGCTGGTCGAATCAAGTACGATCCCAGTCTCAACCTTCACTTCAAGGGTTTTCAGATCGGCTATTTCGCGCACACCTTCGATTGCGTGAACTGCAACGACGACTCGGAGTACTACTGCGGATTCCAGATCGACGATCTCGAGGTGTGGAACGGTATGCCGGGCCCCGGCGGCGAGGATACGCAGGCGCCGTCGATAAGCGCCGACGAGCCCGAGTTCGTTCCCTACGAGTTCAATCCCGATTTCATCGAGAATTACGTCAACGTCACGGGCTCGGCGCAGGACAACAACTACGTCAGCCAGGTGAGCTGGTCGAACAATCTCGGTGGCCAGGGCGTTGCCCAGGGGACGACGAACTGGTCCGTCAGCGATATCGAGCTGTACGGTGGTTTGAACGTGCTGACGTTTACGGCGTCGGACGTCGCGGGCAATCAGAGCTCGGTGCAGGTCGAGGTCCCTTGGACCGATATGTCCCAACCGGGATCGCCGGTGCATCAATAGCGGCGATCACTTCGTCGGATCGCTACACGGATGGCTGCGGCGGGGAGCACTCGAGACCCCGGTGAAGAATTCCATGATCTGATCCATGATCTTCTCGGCCGAAAACGACCGGACCGCGTGGCGGCGTCCGGCCTGGGCCATCGCCAGGCGCAGGTCCTGATCGTCCAGCAGACGGATCACCGACCTCGCCAGGGCCGCCGTGTCTCCTTCCGGCACCAGCAAGCCGGTCCGTCCGTCGACGACCACCTCCCGGTTCCCACCGGTATCGAAGGTCACCGCGGGGATTCCGGCACGTGCGTATTCCAGCAACGAGTTGGACAAGCCTTCCGATTCCGAGGTGAGCACGCCGACATCGAGGGTCGCCAGGAGCGGTCTCACATCGGCGACCTGTCCGAGGAAATGGACTCGGTCCGCGAGATTCAGCTGTCGGGTCTGCTGCCTGAGTTCCGCCTGCAGCGAGCCCTGGCCCGCGATCAGAAAGTGCGCGTCGGGTACACGCTGCGCCACCTCTGCCGCCATGTCCACGAAACGATCCACGCGCTTGACCGAGCGCAGACTCGCCGTGATGCCGACGATCTTGGCGCCGGCTGGTACGCCGTCGGGTAGGAACGCCCGATCCGCCGGCGGGTGTGAATCGTCCTTGTCCGGATTCCACATGCCATTGGGAATGACCTGGATGCGGTCGGCGGGAAATCCCTCGTGGGCGCTGACCTGCATCTTGACCGCACGGGAATTGACCAGAAAGTAGTCAGTCAGTCGATTCACGAGATTTAGCTTCTGCAGCAGTCGCTTCTCGTACCAGTAGCCCATGTCTCGGCGGTTGACAACGATGTTGGGAATGCCCGCCAGGCGGCAGGCCGGCACGACGAAAAGGTTCGTATCCACGAAATACACCATGGCGATATCGAAGCGTTCGGCGCGCAGCGAGGCGACCAGCGAGAAGAACCGACCGGCGGCGCGAGGGCTGAGCAGACTGCCCACGCCCAGACAATGCACCGGGCAGGGGAATCGCTGTCGCAGGTCTTCGGGAATGGCGTCGCGCAACGTGTAGAGTACCGCGGTGACGCTGTCGCTGTCGAAACGATCGAGCATCCCCTTCAGCTGGTTTTCGGTACCGCTGCCCGGTGTCCAGGCATCGATGAAGAACGCGATCTTGAGTGCGCGCATAGACTGCTATTCCATCTGCCAGGGGCCGGTTTCCCGAATCATCCGGGCGGGATTGCCCGCTACCAGGGTGCCCGGTGCGACATCGCCGGTCACCACCGATCCCGCCGCCACCACCGACCCCTCGCCGATCGTGACGCCCGACAGGATGATCGCCCGGCAGCCGATCCAGACCCGATCCGCGATCGTTAGCGGCGCCGAGCGAATACCGCCGTCGGTCGTGGTGTGGAAGTTGTTTTCCAGGATATTGACGTCCCAGGATACCAACACGTGACTGCCGATGGTGACCGACTCGCAGCAATGGATCTGCGTACGGTCTCCGATCGAGGAATAACTGCCGATTTCGAGACGAGCTGGACGCCGGCGGTCCTTGCTGATGCTAGTCAACTTGACGCCGGGCCAGATGGTGGACCGCCGGCCGATACGGACGGTGCCGTTACGGCGCACGAGCTTCAGCAGACCATGAATCCTGATCGGCGAAAAGTCGTCCAGAAACGGCGCGTAGAACAACGCGGTGCCGTATCCCAGAGCCTTGTAGAGCGCATCCTGCACAGATCCTCCCGCCGCCTGGACGTCGGTGCCGATCGTGAGTACCGGTCTCGCCATGGTGTCGATCGCCGTAGTACTTCTACGCCATTTTTCGGCTTTCCACAACCGCGAAGAGTGGTCCGGCCAGTAACTTAGTTGTATTAAACCGCCAGATCGGCGCGTATACTTCGGCGGCGCCGCCAGGTGTGTTTGTTTCTGTCGTCATCGACCACTCGCCGACCCGGGGGATCGAGCATCAAAGACCGTGCCAGAGCCTTCCTGTTGAAGATCCCCGGATTCCAGCGACTGTGCCGTCTGCTCACGCGACGACACGTGCGGGTCATCATGTATCATCGATTCGCACCCACAAGCAGCGGGGATGCTCGCCGCGTCGACGCCGATTGCCTGGAGGGGCAGCTCGGGTACATCCTGGCCCACCACGAGATCTGGAACCCGGATCGATACCTGCAACTGCTCACCGCCGGCGTATTCGAGGCATCGCGCCCGCCCGTGGTGGTCACCGTCGATGACGGGTACGCCGATTTCTACACCGTCGCTTTTCCGCTGCTGCGGCGCCACGGGATCGGCGCCACCGTCTTCGTCACGACGGGTTTCATCGCCGGTCGCTGCTGGTTCTGGTGGGATCGCCTGAGCTATCTGCTGCGTGCCGCGCCGCGCGGCGAGCGTCGCTTCACCGTGGCCGGCGTGACGGCCCACGGCGATCCGGCCGCTGTCGAAGCACGACGCGCATTGTGGCGGGTTTTCGCCAACCACCTGAGCACGCTTCCGGACGACGACAAGGAAACGGCACTGGCCGACCTGGCGGAGGCGCTGCAGGTCGCGCTTCCCGCGCAGGCGCCGCCGGAGTACGCAGGTATGACCTGGGATCAGATCCGGGAACTGGCCGACCACGGCATGACCCTCGGCGCCCATACGCTGAGTCACCCCGTACTTTCCCGTGTGGATAACGACAGGGCCTGGCAGGAAATCTCCCGCTCGCGTGACGAGCTTGCCGAGCAGATCGGGCGTGATGTCGTCTGGTTCTGCTATCCTCAGGGTTTGCCGACGGACTTCCGGCCCGAAACGGTCGAGCTCGTGCGGCAGGCCGGATTCCGGGGCTGCTTCACAGCTTTTCCCGATCCGTTCCATGACGGCCACCCGTACACGCTGCCACGCTACAGCGTTTCCGCGGACGACGTACGGTTTCGCTGGATGATGTGTGGCGCCGAGCATATGATGCTCCGCTGGCAGGCGCTTTTTTCCCGCCGAACCGGTGCCTGAACCGGAAGGACGCGGCGAAATCCCCTGCAGGCGACCGGGCACGATCCTTCCCCACGGCGTCGTTGCTCACCGGCGCAACAGCAACATCCTGAACAGCGATTTCCAGGTGAACAGGCTCAGCGGGTTGTAGCGCAGCGCCGCCAGATAATCCTCGAACGCATCACCGAACCTGCGCTCGCCTGACCGATAACGGCCGCGACAAGCGTGCGTGTGCCCCCAGACCGCCCGCAGGGTGGCGGGCGATACCAGACCCGGGTTGTTGGCCACGAACTGCTTGATGATCCGGAAGGTGTAACGAAAGCGGCGTTCCTTGTCCTGCGACATCTGGCCTTCCCAGAGACGATAGTGGGTGGTGACGCCGGGCAGGTAGTGGAAGTCGAAGCGGGTTGAAAAGCGCAGCCAGAGCTCGTAGTCGATCGAACGGGCAAGCTGCTCGTCCATGAGGCCGGCTTCCGCGAAACACGTGCGCTCGACCAGAACCGTGTTGAAGGTCACGAAGTTCTCGAAAAGCAGCCGCGCGGTGATCTTGCCCGAATAGCGTTTGACCTCGGGCACGTACTGGAAGTTGCCGTCGTCATCGATGCAATCCTGGTCCGTGTAGACGATCTTGTAGCTGTCCGCCAGGGTCCGGAAAGCCGCGACCTGCCGCTGCAGCTTGTCCAGCTCCCAGGTGTTGTCCGCATCGAGGAAGGCGACGTACTCGCCGCCGGCCAGCTTGATGCCGCGGTTCTTGGACGAGGTCTGCCCGCGGTTGTCGTGATAGTGGTATTCGAGCCGAGGATCGTCGCGGTAGCGATCCACCAGGGCACGCGTCTCGTCGGTAGAGCCGTCGTCGATGATGATGTGCTGGAGGTTGCGGTAGGTCTGGTTGCGCACGCTCTCGATGGCGTCGGCGAGGTAATGCGCCATGTTGTACGTCGCCGTGACCACGGAAACGAGCGGTTCCTCGGCAGGCGGCCTGTCTACATGCATCACGTGTCCTGTTGGTTGCCGGCCGGCGCATAGTGCCAGCGGGACATTTCTTCGCGGCAGGTCGCTTCGATCGCCGCGATGTGCTGCGGTTCGAGTTTGCCGGCGCGCCAGCCGCCGACGCCGACCGGTTCGTAGTCGCGCACGCTGGTGTGCGACAGCTGCCGGTTCTGCAGTTCGGCGACCCGATCGCGCGCGAAAGGAATCTCCATGGTAGCGGCGAGCCGTTCGATGGTTCCGGTCTTGTCGGCGCAGAAATCCTCGTAGCGGACGAAGACCACGTCGGGCGTGGCCATGGCGTTGCGCAGATACGCGCGCCAGCGCTTCGCCAGGCGCACCACCGGATCGGTATCCGGTATCGCCAGCCAGTTTTCCCGCGACCAGGAAACAGCGGCCAGATCGGCGACGCTGTCCACCTTCCAGGTCTTGATTGCCGAGTTGACGAAGTCGCGCGGGTCGCGCACGATATACACGATTCGCGAATCCGGGAAGTTCTCCTTGAACTGCTGCAGGATCATGGCGAAGCCGGGCACCTTGATGGCGTCGAACAGCTGCAGGCGCGGATAGTCGGTGATACCTTGCTTGCCCTGGTGTACCTGCTGGTAGGCGGACCAGACCCACTGGTTCTGGCCTTCTTCCAGGAAACGCAAGGTAGGTACGCTCAGAAACAGCAGGTTGGCGATGGCCGTCGATCCCGAACTCTCGGAACCGACGAGCAGCAGCTTGCGGTCCGGACACGGCCAGCGCCGGAACATCCGGATGGGCGCCAGTCTGGCCAGGTCGCTGAGTTCACGGTACACTCGTCGGAGTCGGTTGCCGATACGCCGGGAAATACTGACACTCGTCGGACCCATGATGATCGTTTCGCTCCGTCGGGATGGTCCTCGTCGCTCCTGCAACCGGTCGTCGATCGTTCGACTCGCCATTATAGATCAGGTCGCGGTTCTGACAAGAACCTTTAACACGACGTTGCGCAGACACCGATCGCCGTCCGACGATCGCGCGGGGAAAGTCGATGCCAGCAAACGCCGATACCGTGAACGTTTCCGTCGTCATCGCCGCGTACAATGCGGAGCGTCATCTCCAGCAGACACTCGATTCGATCCTGATGCAATCGTATGACGACCTGGAGATCATCGTGGTCGACGATGGTTCGACCGACGGCACGGCGGACATCGCCGCCGCCGCCGGCGACCGGGTGATCCTCATCCGCCAGGACAATTCCGGCGGGCCGTCCCGGCCGCGCAATGTGGGCGTCGATCGGGCGCGTGGGGAACTGGTCGCGTTCTTCGATGCGGACGACGTCATGTTGCCCGGCAAGCTGGCGGCCTCGGCCGCTGTTTTCGCCGACCATCGAGAAGTCGATCTCCTGTTCACCGATTTTCGTACCATCGACGAAGCGGGACAGACCACGGCGCCGAGTTTTCTCGCCGGCTACCGGTCGTTCCGCCGGGCGCTGCAGCCGACCGCCGATCCGCGCTGTTTCACGCTGCAGGGCGACGAACTGGTGCGCGAGCTGTATCTCGGGAACTTCGTTGGCACGTCGAGTGTCGTGGCTCGCCGCACCGTGGTACGCGAGGCCGGCGGTTTCGCCGAGGATCTGCGGAATTCGGAAGACATCGATCTCTGGCTGCGCCTCGCGCGCCGGGGCTGTGTCTTCGCTCTGCTCGAGCAGCCACTGCACTGCTATCGGAAACGGCACGACAGCATTTCGCGCGCCGGCTCGGTCACCGTGGAGAACATCATTCGCCGGGTGGAGAGAAACCTGCCGGGGGTTCCCGACGCGACGACGCGCAGGGCGGTGCTGGCGAATCTTCACAATCTGTTGATCAGCTACGGTTACGCGCTGCGCTGCGAGGGCCGGTTCCGACAGTCCGTCGCCGCCTATCGACGCGCCGCCCGGATGCGGCCGTCGGGGCGGGCGATCAGCGGTCTGCTGCGCTCCCAGTTGCTGGCCTGGTTCGGGCGACGTGGCCGGCCTTCGTGATCGTCGCCGCCGCCGTGGATTCACGTTCGCGACGAACGCCTGCTAGACCGTGCAGATGGCGAAACGATACTTGCCCGATCTTTCCTGGGGGATCTTGTCGACGAATTCGATGGCGATGGCAAAGGTTTCGCCGAGCGCGCCGCGCAGCGTTGCCGCGAGCTGCTCCTGCGTCGCCGGTCCATAGTCGGCTCCGCGCACGATGTTGACCGTCAGTTCGAGACGACGTTCCTGCACCAGCTGCATCTGGCGGATACCGGGCAAGGCGGTCAGGGTGTTCTCGATCAGCGAAATGCCGGCGACCCGGGAGTTGTCGGCCGCGAGCAGAAAATCCGCCGTACGCCCGGTGAGCGCTTCCAGCAGCGGGATCTCGCGGCCGCAGGGGCACTGCCGGCCCGAGCGAATGCCGCGATCGCCCACGGCGTAGCGGAGCATCGGCATCCCGTGATTCACGAGTTCGGTCACGACGATATTGCCGTCCTCACCGGCGGCGCACGGCGTGCTGTCCTCGCGCAGGATCTCGACATACGCGTGCACGGGGTTGAAGTGCATGCCCCGGTGCTGTTCGCATTCGCAGGCGATAAGGCTGACTTCCTCGCAACCGTAGCGATTGGTCACCGGGACGCCGAAAGCCGCCTCGATGACCTCGCGCTCCGACTGGAGCAGCATCATGCTCGTCGCGACGATCCCGCGCGGTTGCAGGCGCAGCCCGCGCGCTGCGATCGCCTCGGCGAAGATGAACAGCGAGTGCGCATGACCGTAGAGCAGTCCGGGTCGCAGCCGTCGCCACTGTGCGACGAAGCGATCGATCGCCTCGTCGTCGATCTTCATCGTGTCCAGGTAGATGACCCGGTCCTTGAGGTACCGGCGCAGCTTGTTGCGCCAGGTCCTCGGCACCGGCGGATTGCCCCAGATCGCGGCCGTGGGTTGCCCGAGCGACCAGCCGGACCAGGTATCGGCGAGCAGCGCGGCGCCCGCGCGTTTCTGGATGCCGGCCCGATCGCAGACAACCTTGAGCGCAACACCCGTGGAACCGCCGGTCTTGGCCTCGACCAGCTCGCCGCGGTCGTAGCGATTCGAGACCATGGCGTCCAGGTGCTGCCGGACATCCTGCTTGGTCAACAACGGCAACCCGGCGAGGTCGCTTATTTCCCGCACGCCGGACGGATCGATGCCGCTATCCCGGAAACGCCGGGCGTGGAAGGGTGAGGTGGCGGCCGCATGGACGACCAGGTCCTGCAACGCGCGAGACTTGATCTGCGCGAGGCGTTCCGCTGGATACCACTGCACGCGTTGCAGCCGTCGCAACGTACGCAGGCGGACGCTGCGTTCCAGCAGGTCCCATGCGGGTTCGCAGATACTGGCCACGAGAGCTGTAGGTAGGCGAAACACGCGCGAGTCCTCCGTCAAACACCGGCCGACAAGCGGCCATTCCGCTGCGCTCAGGTACGCGGATTCCAAACGACCTGCTTGCGTCCTTGCAGGAACTGGACAAAGGCGATGGCGGACGCCGCGTTGATCAAGCAGAGATAGTAGCAGAGTGTGATCAGACGCGGCAACGAACGGCCGGGCAGGAAGTGTCCGGCGGCCGCCGCCAGATAGAACAGGAACTGCAACGCCAGCCAGGCGCCCCAGCTGCCCGCAAAGGGGGCGAGGATCAGGTTGCTCGCCAGCAGTCCGATCTGGAACAACGGTCCGAGATACCGCAGCACCTTGTGCGAGAACAGCTGCCAGGCGAACAGACCGTAACGCAGCGGATCGAACAGCGCCGCCATGTCCTTCAGCGCATGCCAGGCTCGCAGGCCGACGCGCACGCGCATCCGGAATTCGTCGTCAGCGGCCGCGAGCGCCTCCTCGTACAGCAGCGCGCGCTCGGCGAAGACCACCCGGTAGCCCTGTCTACGAACCGCGAGAGGCAGCACGAAGTCAGGTAACTGGTCCGCTCGCATCGGCTGGTACAGCTCGCGGCGGACGGCGTCGATGCCGCCGTCCACGCCCACGATCGAACCGTTGCCGGTTTCCCAGCGCCGCAAGGCATTCTCGTACCGCATGTAGGCCGAACAGCCCTCGCCGGTGGCCGAACCGTCGGGCGCCTTGTAGACCATGCGGCCGGTGACATAGCCGACCGCCGGGTCGGCCAGCGGTGCGATCAGGTGGCGCAAGGCATCCGGATGGTAGAGGGAATTGGCGTCCGAGAAGACGACGATCTCACCCCGCGCGCGGGGGAGACCGAGGTTCAGACCAGCTGTCTTGCCGGCCCGCGGCTGCTGCCGGATGAGCGTCACGCGCTCGTCGGCGACGCCGGCGACGATATCGTCCGTACCATCGTCCGACTCGTCGGAAACAACGATGATTTCCAGCTTGTCGGCGGGATAGTTCAGTTCGAGCTTGTTGCGCACGGTCTGTTCGATGCAGTCCGCTTCGTTGTAGGCGGCGATCAGCACCGTGACGCTCGGTTCGGCGGCTGCCGCATCCGGCATCGGCTGCACGCGCCGATCCCGGAGCCGGGACAGCAACCAGACCAGCAGCGGATATCCCGCATAGACGTAGATGAGCAGCGCCAGACAGGTATAGAAAACGATCTTCAGTGGTAGCAACGATTTGTCTCCTGTTCGGTCGTGACCGCGAACCGCCGTGTGCGCCGGTCGTCGTCGCGGCGGTCAGCCACGAAAGATCCGCGCCGCCCAGGCATTCAGCCATTCAGTGCCCGACTGATGGACCGGGAAGAAGAACAGGCCGAAACCTAGGCTGAACAGAACCCGGAAGAACAGACACAGTATCAGATTGCCCTTCTCCGCCAGCAAGGTCAGTGCCTTGCCGTCTTTCCAGGTGCCGAGAAACGTACCGTCGAGCGCCTCCAGCAAGCTCGGCAGCTGGTTCTGCTCGAGATTCACGATGAAACCCGCATCGCTGAGATTGAGATTGCTCAACGCCAGAAAGACGCCGGTCGCGACGAGCACCATGAAGGCGATCTTCCTGGCCTCGATGTTGAACCGATATCGACGCAGTCCCTGCCAGCCGGCCCAGACCATACGGATGAACTCGACGACGCAGGCCGAATAGGCGGCGCCGTACAGGCCCCAGAGGTGGATGAACAGAAAGCTCAGGCCGATCTTGATCGCCGAGGTGATCCCCAGAATCAGCGACCAGGTCTTGGTATCCTTGGTGTAGAACAGCCCGAAATTCACGTGAAAGGTCGTACCGAACATGATGATGGTCAGTATCTCCACCCGCGCGATGCGGTAGGCGTCCCAGAACTCGGGTGGGGTCAGGATCTGCAGCACATCCTTGATGGCGACCGCCATGATCAGACCGGAAAAGATCAGCAAGAAAAGCGAATAGGTGAACATGCGACCGATCTTGATCCGCGCGTCCGGGGCGTCGGCCTCGGCGATCTCGATCCGTTTGGTGTCCCACGAGCGGAAGAACGGATAGGTGATCAGCAGGTTGAGCAAGGCCGGAAACTTGTACCCCATCTCGAGCACGCCGACGCTTTCGATGGCGATCATGAAGCGCACCAGCACGCGCTCGATCTGCTTGGAAACGAACGAGGCGAGACAGCCGGGAATCAACGGTAGCTGGAAGGCGATGATCTCCCTGGCGATCCGGCGGTCGAAGCCCAGGCCGCACTTGCGGATCGAGATGGTCAGGAACAGGCAGGCAGGAACGATGGCGGTGAAAAACGAACTCAGGAAATAGCCCAGCACGCCCATCTTCAGGAAGATTATCAGATAGATGTTCAGAGACAGTCCGATGATCAGCCGGATCAGGCCGATGATGGAGAAGGGGATGGAGCGCCGCTCGATGATCAGGATGGCGCTGGCGGATTTGCCGACCAGATCGAAGAGGAAGCAGCCCAGCGCCAGGCAGATCAGGTCCCAGTGTGCCGAATCGCCCAGCAGCAAGCCACTGATGGGGCGGCTGAAGAGCGCCGTCAATCCCACCAGAATGACGGAGACCACCGCGATCAGCCAGATCCCGGTACTGATCACCTGCTTCTTGTCCTCACCGTCCTCCTGGTGGTAGAAGCGTACGATCGCCCCGGTGAGCCCGGATGCCAGCAAGCCCGTCAGAAAGCCCAGGCCGGCGTCGATCATGCCGATGATGCCGTACCCGATGCCACGCAGGAGGTGAGCGTAGAACGGCAGCATCAAAAAGCCGATCACCTTGCCCAGCATGGCAGCAAAGCTATAGATCGCAGCGTGTTTGAAGGTGCTTCTCTCTTGCCCCATATTCGTGGCCAGGCTCTGTTCGTGAGGGTGTTGCGTCTGGAACTGTTCTTGCTGAACCGGATCGAGTCGAATACTAGCGCAGGAAAGCAGACCGGGAAAGGTCGGATCCAGCGTATCTCCGGGGTCTGCGGCCAATCCGTCCCTTGTCGCTGGCGGCGTCTTGGAGTATTCCTAGCTATGACAAGATTCGGCGTGAAAAGGGGGAACATTAACCCGGATTCGCCACGCCCCCCGCGACGCCGGGTCTGGAATGCAGTCGTGGAGGCGAAAGTCGTTAGAAAAAAGACAGATAGTTAGCCGGCGCCAGATGACGGCGCGGGCGGATCGGACCGCAACAAGCGAGGAAGAGATTTGGAGAAAATGAAGGTAGCCATCCTGGCCGGCGGGAAGGGCACTCGCCTCGCCGAGGAGACCGAAATTCGCCCCAAGCCCATGGTCGAGATCGGCGGACGGCCGATTCTGTGGCACATCATGAAACAATATTGCCACTTCGGCTTCCGGGACTTCGTGATCGCGCTGGGCTACAAGGGGGAATTCATCAAACGCTGGATGGTCGATTTTTCCGCCCTGGCGGGGGATATGACCGTCCGAACCAAGTCGGGCGAGCTGGTCAAGCGCCACAGCGACAATCCCGACTGGACGATCGATCTGGTGGAAACCGGCATGGAGACCATGACCGGCGGCCGGATCAAGCGTCTGCAGCCCTGGGTCGGCGACAAGACCTTCATGCTGACCTGGGGAGACGGCGTCTCCGATGTCGACCTTGGCGAACTGCTGGCCTTTCACCGGTCGCACGGCAAGCTGGCCACCTTGACGGCGGTTCGGCCGCCGGCTCGCTACGGCCACCTGGAGTTCGAAGGCGACCGGATCTGTGAGTTCACCGAGAAGGCGCAGACCGCCGAGGGCTGGATCAACGGCGCCTTCTTCGTGCTCGAACCGGAGGTCTTCTCCTACATCGAAGGCGACACGACACAGTTCGAAAAGGAACCCATGGAAGGCCTGGCCCGCGACGGCCAGCTCATGGCCTACCGGCACACATCGTTCTGGCAGTGCATGGACACGTTGCGCGAGAAGTACATGCTGCAAAACCTCTGGGACATGGGAAGCGCTCCCTGGAAAGTGTGGGATGAATCATGAAAGTGATGGTCACCGGAAACCTGGGCTACATCGGTACCGTGCTGGTCCCGATGCTCATGGACGAAGGCCACGAGGTGGTCGGTTACGATTACGATCTTTTCGAGCGGTGCACCTTCACCGGCAGCCTGGTCGAGGTGCCGCAGATCCGCAAGGACGTGCGCGACGCCGGGTCGGCGGATCTCGAGGGTGTCGAGGCGATCATCCATCTGGCGGGACTGTCCAACGACCCGCTCGGCGACTACCAGCCCAGCTTGACCGAGGACATCAACTACCACGCGTCGGTCACGCTGGCGAAGCTGGCCAAAGAGGTCGGCGTGCAGCGCTTTCTCTTTGCTTCCTCGTGCAGTAACTATGGCGGCGCGGGCGAGGATTTTCTCGACGAGCACGCGGCGTTCAATCCGGTCACGCCCTATGGCGTTTCCAAGGTCAAGGTCGAGGCGGCGTTGCAGGAGCTCGCCGACGACAGCTTCTGCCCGACCTATCTGCGTGCCTCGACGGCCTACGGTGTCTCGCCGCGCCTGCGTTTCGATCTGGTGCTGAACAATTTGACGGCGTGGGCCATGACCACCGGCCTGGTCTATCTCAAGAGCGACGGCACGCCGTGGCGGCCGATCGTCCACGTCAGCGATATCTGTCGCGCCTACATCGCGGCGCTGCACGCGCCGCGGGAACTGGTCTTCAACGCAGCCTTCAACGTGGGTACAACGTCGGAGAACTACCAGATCCGGGAGCTGGCGGAGATCGTCGCCGAGGTCGTGCCCGACTGCCGGGTCGAGTTCGCCGCCGACGCCGGACCGGACAAGCGCTGCTACCGTGTCGATTGCAACCACATCACCCGGACCCTGCACGGCTTCAAACCCCAGTGGACGGCGCGCCGCGGGGCCGAAGAGCTCTATGCCGAATACAAGCGCGTGGGATTGACCCTCGAGGAGTTCGAGGGGCCCAAGTTCATGCGCATCGCGCATGTGAAGCAACTGATCGAACAGCAGTTGCTCGATCCGGATCTGCGCTGGCGCGATCCGCAACGGACTACCTAGCCGGTCGGTGTACGACCGCTGAACGCGAGCGTGAGACCGCAGCCGAGATCGAGAACTGAAGACCGACGATAGAAAACACAGACCGAAGAGACCAAGGAGACGGAACCATAATGAATACCGCTGACGCGACCTGTCGATCCTGTAGTCGCCAGGGATTGCTCGAAGTGCTGGACCTGGGCACCACGCCGCTGGCGGACGGATTGCTGCGCGAGGAACAGCTCGGCGCACCGGAACCAGCGTTCCCGCTGGAAGTGGCGTTCTGTCCCGACTGCGCCCTGCTGCAGATTCTCGAGACCGTCCCGCCGGAAGTCCTGTTCAATCCCGAGTACCCGTACTTCTCGTCCTTCTCGGACTACCTGCTGCAACACTCGCGGGAGAACGTGCTCGATCTGATCGAACGGCGTGGTCTGGACGCCGGCAGCTTCGTCGTCGAGGTCGCCAGCAATGACGGCTACCTGCTGAAGAACTACGTGCAGGCCGGTATCCCCGTAATGGGTATCGAGCCGACGCCCAACACCGCGCAGGCGGCCGAAAAGGTCGGTGTGCCGTCGCTGGTCGAGTTCTTCACCGACGAGCTGGCCGCCAGGCTTCGTGACGAGGGCAAGCAGGCCGACGTGATCCACGGCAACAACGTGCTGGCCCACGTGGCCGACACCAACGGCTTCGTGTCCGGCCTGGGTACGCTGCTCAAGGACGACGGCGTCATCGTCATCGAGGCGCCCTACGTGCGCGACCTGATCGACCACTGCGAATTCGACACCATCTACCACGAGCACCTGTGCTACTTCTCGGTGACGGCGCTGGACAACCTGTTCCGGCGGCATTCGCTTTTCCTGAACGACGTGAAACGACTGTCGATCCACGGCGGTTCGTTGCGGCTGTACGTGGAGAAGACCGAGAATGTCGGCCCCGCGGTTCGTCGACTGCTCGATGAGGAGCGGCAGCTCGGGATCGACGCCATCGGCTACTACCGGGATTTCTCCACGCGCGTGCAGAACCTGAAGCAATCGCTGAAATCGATGCTCGACGAACTCAAAGCGGAGGGCAAGACCATCGCCGCCTACGGCGCCGCAGCCAAGGGTAGCACGATGATCAACTACGTGGGTATCGGCACCGAGACCGTCGATTTCGTGGTCGACCGCAACGTGCACAAGCAAGGCATGCACATGCCCGGCAAGCACTTGCCGATTCTGC
Source organism: uncultured Fibrobacteraceae bacterium (assembly GCA_964384055.1). Taxonomy (GTDB): domain Bacteria; phylum Krumholzibacteriota; class Krumholzibacteriia; order LZORAL124-64-63; family LZORAL124-64-63; genus CAYLIV01. The sequence goes on along the minus strand of CAYLIV010000013.1, from coordinate 21,333 downwards.
CCGCGGAGGAAATCCTGGCCCGGATGCCCGACTACGTGCTGCTGTTGCCGTGGAATTTCGAGGCCGAGATTCTCGAACAGCAGGCGGCCTATCTGGCCCAGGGCGGCCGCTTCATCATCCCGGTGCCGCAGCCGCGCATCGTTTGCGAAACCCCGGTTTGATCGGATGGACCGGCCGAGCGCACCTTGCGCGTGAACGGATAAGCGAGTCACCGACTGGAGCATCTGAAGACCATGACCGACAAACAGAACTGTCCCAACTGTCTGCAAGCGCCCCTCGAGGTATTCCACCGGGCGAGCAACGTACCGACCAACAGCTGCATCCTGCTCGAAACCCGCCGGCAGGCCCGCGACTATCCGACCGGCCGTATCGAGCTCGGCCTCTGTCAGGCCTGCGGCTTCATCGGCAACCAGGCCTTCGAACCGCAGCTGACGGAGTATTCCGAACGCTACGAGGAGACCCAGGGCTTTTCGCCGACCTTCAACCGGTTTCATCGCGAGCTGGCGCAGCGAGTGATCGAACGCTTCGACCTGCACGGCAAGGACGTCCTGGAAATCGGTTGCGGCAAGGGCGAGTTCCTGGTGCTGCTGGCTGAACTGGGCGGCAATCGCGGCGTGGGTTTCGATCCGGGCTACCGCGAGGACCGCAACGTGGCGGCTCCCGGTCTCGATGTGCGCTTCGTCACCGACTTCTACTCGGAGAAATACGCCCACGAGAAGGCCGACTTCGTCTGCTGCAAGATGACGCTCGAACACATCCAGCCGACGCTGGAGTTCATGCGCGTCGTCCGGGCGGCCATCGGCGACCGGCCGGACACCGCGGTGTTCTTCCAGATCCCGGACACGATCCGCATCATCGAGCAGTGCGCCTTCGAGGACGTGTACTACGAGCACTGTTCGTACTTCAGCCCCTATTCCCTGGCGCATCTGTTCACCGATGCCGGTTTCGACGTGCAGCGGGTCGCCACCGAGTACGACGATCAGTACCTGACCATCGAGGCGCAGCCGGCCGCCGGCACGGGCACCGGGCAGCGCCCCGCGGCGGAACTGGACGCCTTCGTGGCGAGGGTCCGCGAATTTCCCGGCGCCTACGAACGGAAACTGCAGCACTGGCGCCACCAGCTGGCAACCATGACCGTGCAACACAAGAAAGCGGTGATCTGGGGTTCGGGTTCGAAAGGTGTCGCCTTTCTTTCCTCGGTGGGTGTCGAGCAGGAAATCGGTTACGCCGTCGATATCAATCCCCACCGCCACGGCTACTTCATGCCCGGATCGGGCCTTGAGATCGTCGGTCCCGAATTTCTGCGCGAGTACAAACCGGATGTCGTGATCATCATGAACGCCATCTACGAAGACGAGATCAGCCGGTCCCTGCATGAGATGGGGCTGGGGCCCGAGGTTCTGACCGTTTGAACCGGCAAATGAGCGTCGCCGGTCGGCGCATGATCGGCGAGGCACCATTCGGAGTGGCTGATCGGTCAGACGATCGGGCGCTGCGCCCTAGGCTAGCAAGAGGATGTTAGTTCATGAGTGATCAAGATTTTCTTGGTATGGGGAAGTGTCCGGTGTGCGGGTGCGAGCATGTGTCGGCGATCCTCGATATTCCGGGTATTCCCGTCTACTGCAACGTGCTGTGGGCGACGCAGCGGCAGGCGCAGGCAGCGCCGACGGGGGATCTGCGGCTGGGCTTCTGCACCGACTGCGGCCATGCGTTCAACCTGGTATTCGATCCGACGCTGGTCGACTACACGGTCGAGTACGAGAACTCGCTGCACTATTCCGGTCGCTTTCAGCAGTATGCCGAGGCGCTGGCGCGTGATCTGGTCGCGCGTCACGATCTGTACGGCAAAGACATCGTCGAGATCGCCTGCGGCAAGGGGGATTTCCTGCACCTGCTGTCTCGGCTCGGCGACAACCGCGGCGTCGGTTTCGACCCCAGTTACGACGCGACACGCACGGATGAGACGCGCGGCACGCCCAATGCCGACGAGACAGGCACGCCTCCGGTGACCTTCGTCGCCGAGTACTACGGACCCGACCACGCCCATTACCCCGCGGATCTGATCTGCTGCCGCCATGCCCTGGAACACCTGCCGGCGCCGACGGCCTTTCTGACGGAATTGCGCCGGGTCGTCGGCGAGCGCCGCGACACCACGGTCTTCTTCGAGGTCCCCAACGCGCTTTACAGCCTGCGCGATCACGGCATCTGGGACTTCATCTACGAACACCCGTCCTATTTCGGCGAGACTTCATTACGCCGCTGTTTCGAACTGGCCGGATTCAGGGTGAACGACGTACGCGAATCCTTCGGCGGCCAGTTTCTCCGTCTGGAAGCAGTGGCGGATCCGGAATGGTCCGCCGGGCAACGGACACCGACCGCGGGGACCGATCTCAACGAGCTGACCGGTTATGCCGGTGCGCTGGGTGAGGCTTTCGCCGGACTGGTCGATCACTGGCGGCGGCGCCTGGCCGAGGCGACGGACGACGGACGCACGCTGGTGCTCTGGGGCGGCGGTTCCAAGGGTGTGACCTTCCTCAATCTGCTGCGTCCCGGTCCCGCCGTGGCGGGTATCGTCGACATCAATCCTCACAAGCAGGGCAAGTTCGTCCCCGGTACCGGTCACCTGGTGCTGCAACCCGCTTCGTTGCCGGAATTGCGGCCGGACGAGGTCGTGGTCATGAATCCGCTCTACGTGGACGAGATCGCCGCGACGCTGGCCGACCTCGGTCTGGATGCGAGTATCGTCACGGTGTGAAGGGGAGTCGGATCAGCGTCGCCTGGCCGGCGTATTGTCGGTGGCGGTCGTACCGGCATCGGGTTTCACCACACGCTTGAGCAACCGGAAGAACGCGTAGCCGAGACGAGTTCGTTTCAGCGAGAGCTTTGCTCCCTCGATCAGATCCTCAACCAGGAACCTCGTCCGCGCGCCGACGTGCTCGGGAACGCGCAGGTAGCACGCCAGCGTGCTTGCCAGCGGCTGCGGCACCCGGTGGACCGCAGCGATCGTTTCGCGCAGGATACGCCAGTTGGGGTAGGTGATCGTGCCCGCCTTGGCGGGGTCGAACCAGCTGACCCGTTCTTCGCGCTCGGGGAGCCAGCACGAGGAAGCGGTATGACCGCGGCGAAAGAACAGGGTATCGGGAACCTCGTGCAGCTTGCCGTACAGAGCGAGTTCGCAGAGCAGGACGCGATCCGAGCCCACGTAATTGCCGATCAACGGCGTCCTGGTGAGCAGGTCGCGTCTGGCGAGGCCGAAGACCATGATACAGTCATGACGGACGACGGACAGGTCGCGGAATCGTTCGTGCGGCGTGGCCGAGCCGATGCGCATGGGGAAATCGTCGTGGCGCAGAAAGGTGCCGTCGTCGTCGATCATGTCCGTCCGGGCGTGGCAGAGCACGGTGTCCGGATCGCGTTCGAGGACTTCGAGGCACCGCTCGAGATACTCCGGGGCCAGCACATCGTCATGGGACGCCCAGCGAAAAAACTCGCCGCACGCTTGCGCGAACACGAAATTGAAGTTGTAGGCGGCGCCCATGTTCCGTTCATGGCGGAAATATCGGAGCCGCGTATCCTGTGCGGCGTGGCGGCGACATATTTCGCCGGTGCGGTCGGTGGAAGCGTTGTCGGCGATGATGAGTTCGAAATCGGTGAAGGTCTGCGCGAGTAACGAGCTGAGGGCTTGCTCGATGTAGTTCTCTCCGTTATAAACTGGGAGGCCGATACTCAGCCGGGGCATGCGTGCTTCCTTCGGTTGACCGGGCACGGACCGGTTCGAGTCGGTTGCCCGGCGCGGATCGAGCGTATCGGCGACGGCATCAGTGGTGCCGGACTATTTCCAGAGCGTTGAACATACCACGTTGTCGGGTCGACAGTGGAGAAGAGTTGTCGCCGTCGCTCCTGTCGTCGCATAACGTTCTCTCGTCAGCGCGCGGACACGGTTTAGTCGTTTTTGACGCCGCGACGCGAATGCAGTGAATATGAAACGCAAAATTGCGCTGCTCAGCCAGCCGATCGACGGGGTCAGACCGCCCCGCCAGAATTCCATCGGTATTTCCGTCTACGAATTCGCGCGCCGACTGGCGTCGCGGCACGACGTCGCCGTGATCACGCAAGACCGGCCGGGAACCGACCAGCCGGCGCAGGAAGCCGGCGTTCGCTACCATTACCTTCCCGTTGGCCGGGATCACTGGCTGCACCGGCAATACGAGCGGCTGGGCAGACTTTTCGGTGCCGGCGCCATCGATTTCCGCTCGCGCCTCTTCTTCCTGTTGTATGCGTTCAGGGCCGCGCTGATCGTACGGCGCGGCAACTTTGACATCGTGCACCTGATCAATCACTATCAGTTCGTCCCGATCATCAGGGCACTCAATCCGCGTTGCCGGATCGTGCTGAACATGCGCTGCGAATGGCTGACGCAGATAGACCGCGGTACGATCGCGAAACGGCTGCAGCAGCTCGATCGAGTGATCGGGTGCAGCGAACACATCACCGGCCGCGTGCGCGATCGTTTTCCCGAGTTGGCCGCCAAGTGCCGCACGGTATACAACGGTGTCGATATCGATCAGTTCCGCCCACGGGACGGCGACCGGGCGCGGGACGACGAGCGGGTGAGCGTGCTTTTCGTGGGGCGGGTATCACCGGAAAAAGGCGTCCATGTGCTGATCGACGCTTTGCCGGAACTCTGCGCGCGGGCGCCGCACCTGCGGATCGAGATCGTCGGCGGGCATCAGCAGTTGCCGCTGGACATGCTGGTCGGCCTGAGCGACGAATCCTTCATCGCCGACCTGAGTCGGTTCTATCCGGACGACGATCCCCTCGCCTACTACCGATTGCTGAAGGAGGAGGTCGCCGCGGCCGGTCTGGACGCCTGCGTGACCTTCACCGGCGCGGTTCCGTATCTGGAGATCGTCAAGCGATTCCTAGAGGCGGATATCCTGGTCAACCCGTCGCTCAGCGATGCATTCCCCCGCGCACCCATGGAAGCGATGGCCTGCGGGATCCCGGTCGTGGCGACGCGAATCGGCGGTGTCGTCGAATCCGTCGTCGACGGTGAGACCGGTTACCTGGTTCCGCCGGACGACACGGCAGCCCTGACCGCAGCGCTGCTCCGGCTGCTCACCGACGAGAATCTGCGCCGGACGATGGGCAGGGCGGCGCGCCAGCGCATCGAAACACACCTCGCCTGGTCCAGCGTCACCCGGGCGCTGGAGGAAACTTACCTGGAGATGCTGACAACACCATGACTGGATCCACTGTACGTCGCGCCGCCGCCGCGGTACTCGAGATGTTACTCCAACGGCGCCTGCAACAGCTTTCGGCTCAGGATCTCGCCGGTCCGGCAGTGGTCTTCGCGCCGCACCAGGATGACGAGACCCTCGGCTGCGGCGGTACCATCGTGAAGATGCGCCAGGCGGATGCCGAGGTCGGCCTCGTTTTCGTGGCCGACGGCGGGACCTCACACGAAAAACTGATGGCTCCCGAACGCATGGCCGCCGTGCGCGAGGGCGAGGCCCGAGCGGCAGCCCGGGAACTGGGCCTGGCCGACGCCGACGTGACATTCCTGCGCTATCCGAATCGCCGCGTCCACGAGCACGAGGCGGAGGCGGTGGCTGCGGTGCGCGAGATACTCGCCGTTCGGCGCCCGGCGACGGTCTTCGTGCCGTACGTTCGTGAACCGCCGGCCGATCACCGGGCCACCCGTCGAGTCGCCCTGGCGGCCCTGCGTGAGCTGGGCGAGCCGACGACCGTCTACGAGTACCCGATCTGGTTCTGGGAACACCTGCCGTGGATGCCCGCCACGGTCTACGGGCCACGCTCGCGGTGGCCGGCGGTCAAGCACGGCCTGCGGTCGTCCGCCGCGTCGATCCGGGATTTCCGCCACGGCGTCGCCATCGCTGATGTGCTCGACCGCAAGCGCGCCGCCCTCGCCCATCACGTGTCGCAGATGCAGCGGCAACAGAATGATCCGCGCTGGTCGATCCTGGCCGACGTGGCCGGGGGAGCGTTTCTCGAGCGGTTTTTTGGTGGTTACGAGTTTTTTCTTCGCTATACTGTGTGACGCCAGCCGGTACGACGCAGAACGGTGGGCTTGAAACCGCGATTTAAGAGACATTCCAGGCATTTATCAGCAAATTTGCGATATAGTCATATCAAGCAAGATAATATGAGAAAAAATAAAACAATGTTGATTAATGACCGTGGAATATGATATAATCTACTTTATCGTGATGAGGATTTCATGGTATTCTCTTGTCGGGGGTTTCAACGCAGCTAAGGGTTTCCTGGAACGCTCGCTTGACAATCGCACTGGCAATTCTGCATTCGTATCGGCCTCAACTGCATATTGCACCGGCTCTGAGAACGAAATAGAGGAATGCGCGTGACGCTTCATGGAGGTTTGGTGATGGTCAACCCCATCCCGCAAAGGTTATCGCACCCGGCAACGACAACTCTCTTGCTTCTCGTGACCAGTCTGTGTCTATGCGGCGCTTCGGCGCTGGCGCAGCAGGACGACGAGGCGCGTGTACAACGGCACGCGACACCGCAACTCGATTGGCAGCAACAGCGGCACCTGCGCGATCAGATACTCCGCAGTGAGCCGCAGATCAACCAGCCGCTGGTCAGGTCGGATTCGCGCGATGCACCGGTTTTCGATGTCTGGTCCGGTCTCGATCAGACCTTCGGCGAAATCGGTACGCCACAGAACTGGGTCAATATTCTGGGAACGGTCGCGGCCACCGACAGCGTCGCGTCCCTCGTCTACTCCCTCAACGGCGGTCCCGAACTGCCGCTGTCGGTCGGTCCGGACCAGCGCCGGCTGGCGGAGCCGGGCGATTTCAATGTCGATCTGCACATCGATGATCTCGTCGAGGGGCTGAATCAGGTGGTCATCACCGCCACCGATACCCTCGGCGTCCAGACCGTGGAAACGGTCAACGTCGATTTTACCATGGCCAATGTCTGGCCGCTGCCCTACAGCATCGACTGGGATACGGTCACCGACGTCACCGACGTGGCGCAGGTGGTCGACGGCAAGTGGGACGTGATCGGCGGCGGGCTGCGCACGACGCAGGTGGACTACGATCGCGTCATCGATATCGGCGACATGACCTGGGAGAACTACGAGGTCACGACGACCATCACCCTGCACGGCATCGAGGAGGGCGGTCCCTACAGCGGCAACTCGGGCGGCTTCGGCTTCGTGTCCCGCTGGACTGGCCACACGGACATTCCGGATCCCGGCTGGCAGCCGAAGGTCGGCTGGCTGCCCAGCGGCGGCTCCAGCTACTACGCCGTGGCGTACCAGCGCCTGATGATCGACGACGAATACGATAATTCCGTCCCCGTCGAGATCGGCGATACGATCAACTGGAAATTCCGCGCCGAGACCGCGCCGAACCTGGGCGGTCGCTACAGCGTCAAGATCTGGCACGTCGGCGACGCGGAACCCGAAACGTGGAACGTGGTGAGCCAGCGCGGTCCGGACGACGAGCCCGCCGGTTCGCTGGTCTTCTACGCGCACCATACGGATGTCACCCTCGGCGATCTGACGATCACCGAGATCCCCATGTCCATCGGTCCGGCTCAGGTCCTGCAACTGAGCGACACGTCGGTCGAGGTAAGCTGGGAGAGCACCGCGCCCGCCGACAGCCGCGTCGACTACGGGCTGGACAGCTCGTACGGCTTCACCGAGTTCGACCCCGCGCTGGTCACCGATCACAGCGTAGTGCTGACGGGATTGACGCCGAACACCGAGTACCACTTCCAGGTCACGTCTGTCGACGCCGGTTTCTTCGAGGCGCAATCGGAAGACCGGGTGTTCGACACGACGCTGGCGACGGTCGTCTCCGACGACTTCAACGCCTGCGAACTCGATGACGGGCTTTGGACCGCGCACAATCCGCTCGGCGACTCGTCCATCTTTCTCGACGGCAGCCGCGTCCAGATCGACCTGCCGGGCGGCGGCGATGCCCACTCCTGCTGGGGCTCCGGCCCGGACGATTTCTTCAACACGCTGCCGCGGCTGATGCAGCCGGTCGCCGACACCGATTTCCAGATCGAGGTCAAGTTCGAGTCGGGCCTCGATACCCCCTGGCAGAACCAGGGAGTGCTGATCGAGCAGGACGTGAACGATGTGTTGTTGGTGGAGTTCGTCCGCAACAATTACAACGACACCCGGATTCAGGCCCTCAAGATCGAGAACGGCGACGGCAGCAATCTCGGCGACTGGGGCGTCCCCATCGCCGACTCGGGCTTCGCGCCCCTGTATCTGCGGATCAACCGCAACGACGATGTCTGGACCATTTCCACCTCCGTGGATGACGGCGATTCTTGGCAGATCTACAAGGTGTTCACCCATGCCATGGCGGTCTCCAGCATCGGTCCGTTTGCCGGCAACGGCGGCAATCCGGTACCACCGGTCACCGCCACGGTCGATTATTTCTTCAACGCGACGTCGCCGGTGGATCCAGAGGATCCCGTGGCGCACAACGCACCGGTGCTGGAGGCCATCGGCGATCGGTTCATGCTGCCCGAGCAATCGCTGGTCGTGCCGGTATCGGCCACCGACGACGATCTGGATCCGATCGTTCTGACGGCGGAAGACGTGCCGTCCTTCGCCGCGTTCACCGATTTCGGCGACGGCACCGGCGAGCTGGAACTCAACCCCGGGCCCGACGACGGTGGCGACTATGTCATCACGATCACGGCCACCGATTCGCCGTGCGGCCTGTTCGATAGCGAGACCTTCACGGTCCACGTGGGTACCGGCACCCCGTCCATTCTCGTCTCCGACGATTTCAACGCCTGCGAGCTGGATACCGATCTCTGGACCTTCGTCAACCCCCTCGGCGACGGTACCGCGCGCGTGAACGGCTACCAGGCGGAGCTTTTCGTGCCAGCCGGTACCGTGCACGACCTCTGGGGCAACGGGCCCGGTGACTTCGAGGACACGATGATCCGCCTGATGCAACCGGCCAACGATGTGGACTTCGAGATCGAGGCCCGGTTCGAGTCGAGCCTCGACACGCCATGGCAGATGCAAGGCATGATCATCGAGCAGGACGCGAACGATCTGTTGCGGCTGGAGTTTCTGCTCGGCGATTCGGGTGAGACCAATATCGTCATCTACAAGATCGAAGAGGGCGATGGCTCGAACATCGGCGGCTGGGGCTTGCCCATCGGTCCGGCCGGCCTGGCGCCCCTGAGTATGAGGGTGCAGCGTTTCGATGATCTCTGGACGGTACTCTACTCGCTGAACGACGGTGCCGACTGGACGGTATACCAGACTTTCGTCCACAGCATGACCGTCACCTCGGCCGGCGTGCACTGCGGTAACGCGGGCTCGCCGGTTCCGGCGCATACCGCCAGGATCGACTACTTCTTCAACCTGCTGTCTCCGATCGTGCCCGAGGATCCGATTGTCCACAACGCCCCCGAGCTGGCGTTCATCGGCGATCAGACCCTGGACGAGGGCGCATCGCTCGACGTGGGCGTTTCGGCTACCGACGCGGACCTCGAGGCGATCACACTGACCGCGGACAACCTGCCCGGATTCGCCGGTTTCACCGATTTCGGCGACGGCACCGGCGAACTCGTACTCAACCCACAGGCCGGCGACGCCGGTGACTATCCGATCACCATCACGGCGACCGATCCCTGTGGCCTGTACGATGCGGAAACCTTCACGGTCCACGTGGGATCGTTCACGCCGTCGAGTCTCGTTTCCGACGACTTCAACTCCTGTACGCTCGACACCGATCTGTGGACCTTCGTCAATCCGCTCGACGACGCTGCGGTTCACGCGGACGGCTATCGGGCAGTGGTCAACGTCCCCGGCGATGCGGTCCACGATCTCTGGGGCAACGGCCCGGAGGATTTCGAGGACACGATGGTCCGGTTGATGCAGCCGGCCAACGACGTGGATTTCGAAGTCGTGGCCAGGTTCGAATCGATTCTCGATACGCCCTGGCAGATGCAGGGGCTCATGGTCGCCCAGGACGAGAACGACCTGCTGCGCCTGGAATTCCTGCTCAACGATTCCGGACAGATCAATATCGCCGCCTTCAAGATCGTCGAAGGCGACGGCATCGCGATCGGTGGTTACGGTACGCCCATCGCGGCGCCGGGCACATCGCCGCTGCTGCTCAGGGTCGCGCGCAATGGCCACGACTGGACCGTATCCTACTCCCTCGACGACGGCGACAACTGGCCCGTCTACCAGACCTTCAACCATGTTCTGGCGGTCGGTGCGGTTGGTGTACATTTCGGCAACGCCGGCAATCCGATCCCGGCATTCACCGGTCAGGTCGACTATTTCTTCAACGAAGCGTCGCCCATCGATCCCGAAGATCCCGACGTGTACAACGCACCGGTGATCACCGAGATCGACGATCAGCAAATGCTGGAAGGCGATTCGTCGATCGTCGCGGTCTCGGCCGACGACGCCGACGAAGACCCGATCACGCTCGCCGCTACTGGCCTGCCCGGCTTCGCCGGCTTCACCGACCTCGGCGCCGGCGCCGGCGAGCTCAGCCTCGATCCGCAGCCGGGCGATACCGGTGAATACACCATCACCATCACCGCAACCGATCCTTGCGGCCTGTTCGACACCGAGTTCGTCACGGTAACGGTCGGTGAACCGTCCAGTACCGTCGTCCGCTCGGACGATTTCAACTGCCACAATCTCGATACCGGCACCTGGACCTTCTTCAACCCGCTCGGCGACGCCACCGTGATGCTCAACGGCACCCAGGTGGTCGTCGAATTGCCGGCGGGCACGGTCCACGACGTCTGGGGCACCGGCCCCGGGGACTTCGTCGACACCATGGTGCGTCTTGAACAGACGGTCGACAATGTCGACTTCGGTATCGAGGCCAGCTTCGACTCCGTGGCCGATACGCCCTGGCAGATGCAGGGGATCATGATCGGGCAGGACGAGGACGACATGCTGCGCGTGGAGTTGATACTCAACGATACGAACGAGATCAATATCGCCGTCTTCAGGATCGCCAACGGCGTCGGCGGGAGCATCGCCGGCTGGGGCGTGCCGATCGCTGATCCGGGCACCTCGCCGTTGCAGATGAGAGTCGAACGTTACGGCAACAACTGGGTTGTCTGGTACTCGGTGGACGGCGGCGCCAACTGGGTCAATCACCTGAATTTCTCGCACACGATGACCGTGGCCACCGTGGGCCTGCACTTCGGCAACGGCGGCGATCCGGTTCCGGCGTTCACCGGTATCGTCGACTGGTTCTTCGACCTGACGGCACCCATCGTGCCGGAAGACGGCCTGCCGCTGAACAGCCCGCAGCTGGTGCAGATCGCCGATCAGAACATGAGCGAACTGCATACGTTGATCGTCGACGTGGCCGCCACCGACGCCGACGAGGATCCGATCACGCTGTCCGTCGAAGGTCTGCCGGCGTTCGGCACCTTCACCGACAACGGCGACGGCACCGGTTCGCTGGAATTCGCGCCGCAGCTCGGCGACGCCGGCGATTACCCGCTGACGGTCGTCGCCAGCGATCCCTGTGCGATTCCGGCAGCCGAGAGCTTCACGCTCAGCGTCAGCGCCGCGCAGGTGGCCGCGATCGTCTCGGACGATTTCAATGCCTGTACGCTCGCTGGCAGTCTCTGGGACTACACCGATCCGCTCGGCGATACGGGTCAGATGCTCACCGGCGCGCAGCTGCTGCTCGCGGTTTCGCCGGACACGACGCATGTGCTCGCCGGCACGGGTTCGGCGGATTTCGTAAACGACTACGCGCGGGTCACGCAGCTGGTGGAGAACGGCGACTTCGAGCTGGACGTCCGGTTCGAGTCCGGGCTCGATCAGCTCGGTCAGATCCAGGGCGTGCTGATCGAACAGGACGCGGAAAACCTGCTCGCGATGGAACTGGGCGTAGACGGTGCCGCGCAGACGACGCTGCGCGTCCGCACCTTCGCCGATGGCGCCGGTTCGCTGGTGGGCGGCTCGGGGGCGGCGATCGCCGCCGCCGGTGCGGCACCGCTTCAGATACGGGTGAACCGTACCGGTGACGACTGGACCGTGTCCTATTCCATCGACGACGGCAACAGCTGGCCGGTCTATCAGGCATTCAGCCACGTTCTGACCGTGGCGGAAGTGGGAATCGTCGCCGGTAACGAAACCGAGCCGGCACCCGGTCACAGCACCATCGTCGATTATTTCTTCAACACGGCGTCGCCCATCGATCCGGAAGACGCCGTACCCTGCGCGGTGCCCGATCCGGTGACCGATCTGGTCGCGGCTCAGGTGCTGACGAACAACGACGCGGACGGGACCACGAAGATCGAACTGAGCTGGTCCGCGGTATCCTGCGCCGCGTCCGTGGATGTCTATCGCAAGGGCTTTGGCACCTACCCGGATTATACGGGTGGTTCGGTACCGGAAGCCCCGGCGGATCCGGCGCAAGCCCTGGCCGACGGCTGGGAACTCGCGGCCGCGGTTCCGGCGACCGATGTCGACTTCCAGGATGAAGTCACGTCCCGCAACTTCTGGTACTACGTGGCGATGGTCGTCAACGGCTGCGGCGACGTGTCCGCGGTGTCCAACCTGACGACGGGTACCTTGAACTACCTGCTGGGCGACGTCGCCGACGGCACGACACCCGGCAGCGGCGACAACCTGGTCGACGGTGAGGACGTCGCGGTGCTGTCCGCGTCCTATGGACTCGCTGCGGGCAATCCGTCTTTCCTCGACTATCTCGATTTCGGCCCGACGGCGAACAGCCTGGTGACCGGACGCCCGATACCCGACGAGCTCATCGAGTTCGAGGACCTGATCCTGATGACCATCAACCACGAACTGGATCCCGCCGCTCCCGAACCGCTGCCCCGGGGGAACGATATGCTGCCGCCCGAGACCAATGAGCTGGTCGTGCGCGTGGCGACTGTACCGCCGGTCGGCCAGACCTTCACGGTGGAATTGCACCTGGTGGCCAATGGTGAGATCCAGGGTTTGAGCGTGCCGTTGCAGTGGGACGATCAGGTCGTCGAACCGATCGAAACCACGACCGGCGAGTTCGTCGATCAGCAGTCCGTCGCAGGCCTGCTGCTGGTGCCGCAACTCGGCACCGTCGACGCCGCTCTGCTCGGACCCGCCGCAGAAGGCTTCTACGGCTACGGTACCCTGGCGACGCTCACCTTCGAAGTGATCGGCGCCGGTGATCCCGGCATCGGTCTCGGTGCGATTCGCGCCCGCGACCTCAACAACGCGGACGTGGCGATCGAGGAAGCCGTGGTCACCGGTGTCGCAGAGCTTTCGGACTTGCCGCAGGTGACCGTCCTGCACCAGAACATGCCGAACCCGTTCAATCCCCGGACGACGATCGCCTTCGATCTCGCCGAGGCCGGCCGGGTGCGCGTCAGGATCTTCAGCATCGACGGCGCCCTGGTGCGAACCCTCGTCGACGAGGAATTCGCGGCCGGCCGCTACCAGAAGATCTGGGACGGCAAGGACCGATCGGGACGTGGCGTGGCTTCCGGTGCGTATTTCTTCCGTCTGGAGACGCCGACGAGCGTTCAGAACAAACGCATGATGCTGATCAGATAACAACTCGCGATCGCGAGACGAATCGTATTTCCTGCCCGGGAAGGGAGGCGGCACCTGGCCGCCTCCCGTGTTTGTTGAGGAACATCCGACTTGACCGTCGCCAGGCGACCGGTAGAATGCGGAAGCCCTGAGCAACGATAGGTTTAACCCGGTGAACCACCGACCAGATACCATGAAGCGTCGACTGAAGACCCTGCTGGCCATGTTCGGCTTTTACGTGCTGCTGCTGGCGGTCGGTGACGCGGCGCTGCGTCTGTTGTTCCTGGTCAAGGATGCCGTCAGGCCGGAAAGCGTGTCCGGGCCCTACGAGCCGCGTGCCTACCTGGCCGCTTACGAGGGCGCGGACTACGACGCGGTGGCCATGTGGCGCGAGATCAAGCTCGGTACGGCACAGTGGCTCAACTATCAGCCGTACACGGTCTGGACCCGCAAGCCGATACGTGGCGATCACGTCAACGTCGACGAGCAGGGGTACCGGGTTACCCGGTTCAACTCGACCGACCCCGAGGCGTTGCGCATCTGGATGATCGGCGGGTCGACGACCTGGGGGATGGGGGTGCCCGATCAGGAAACCATCCCCAGCCAGCTGGCCAGACACTTCAACGAGTGGGGCGTCGAAACCCAGGTCTTGAATCTCGGCCACACGGGTTTCGTCTCGACCCAGGAAGTCATCACCCTGCTGCGCGAACTGCAGGCCCGCCCGGCTCCCGATATCTTCGTCGTGTACGACGGATTGAACGAGGGCCTGGGCCTGGCCGAGCGACCCGATCTGCCCAATCCCCACTACCTGATGGGCCGCGTGAGCGACCTGTTCGAGTCGCGCGACGTCGCTGCGGCGCCCGGGACGGTGAGTCTCCTGCTGGGGGTCGCCAAGACCACCGGCTACTATCGCCTGGCCACGGCGCTACGTGGCCGTATCCTGCCCGATCGCACCCGGCAGCAGCCCGTGACCCAGCGCGAAGCTTTCAGCAACGACTCGCCTGTCCCGACCGTGGCATCGCGGAGTGTGGACATCCTGCTGGAGAACTACGCCCTGATGACCGCTCTGGGTGACGAGGTGGGTTTCCCCTGCTTCTTCTTCTTCCAGTACCAGCCGGGCGTCGGCCTCAAGCCGTTGCACGATTCGGAGGAACAGGTCCTGGCGAAGGTGGCCGAGAATCCCGAGGAACACTGGATTCTGCAGTTCGCTCGTGAGCAACGGCGGCTCTTCCGCGCGCGGCTCGCCGCGGGGGCGACGCCGGCCAGGGTGTACGATCTGAGCGATATGTTCGCCATGGTCTCGCGGCCGCTGTTCATCGACTGGGCGCATCTGACCCACGCCGGCAACCGCCTGGTGGCCGAGCGCCTTTTCGAACGCATCCGGCAGCAGGTCTGCGCGGGCGAGCTCGTGGTCGGCGATGTTCGGTTGCAGGAGCGGCTTCTGGCTGCCTGCGGCGAGCAGTCGGCGGATCGGAAGGAGCACTGATGCCCTCGTCCGCATCCCACCCGCGCGCCAGCCGGCCGTGGCGCGAACGTATGAAGAAGCTGCTGGCGGTCTTCGGTCTGACCGTGTTGTGTCTCGTGGCGTTCGAGATCGGCTGCCGCGTGTTTCTACGGCTCGCGTCCCGCACGGACAGTGCCGAGGAAACCGTCGCCCGGCGCGATCCGCGGGCCGGCATGCCGGCCTACGCGGGTGCCGATTACGACGTCGACCGCCTCCTGGAGGAAGACGAGGCACTGAACAAGTCGGTCTATCGGCCCTTCGTGGTCTGGAGCCGCAAGACCTTCGCCGGTGAGCTGATCAACATCGACGTCGAGGGGCAGCGCGCTACCCACAACAACAGCGAACACGAGGACGCCCTGCAACTGTGGTTGCTCGGGGGATCGACCATGTGGGGGCAGGGCGCGCCCGACGCGGAGACGATTCCCAGCTATGTGGCACAGCTGTTGAACCAGGAGCGGGGACTGGACGTGCTGGTTCGGAACCTGGGCGAGATCGGCTATGTGTCCACCCAGGAGATCGTGGCGCTGATGCGGCAACTGCAGCTCGGACGGCGGCCGGACTACGTGGTCTTCTTCGACGGGGTGAACGACGCACCGGCGGCCGCCCTGTGGCCCGAGACCCTCGGTACCCACATGAACTACTACCGGATACGCGATCGTTTCGAGGCGCCTGGCCGTCGGCAACACCATCCGATCCAGGCAGCGATCCGCGGTTCGGGCATGGTCCGGTTCTCGACTTATCTGAACGAGAAGCTGGGCCTGAGCGCGAATCGCTACCGCGGTGCCTGGAATGCACCTCGCGACGCAGCGCAGGCTCGCGAGCGGGGCGAGACGGCGGCCCGCCTCTGGCTGGACAACTACCGGTTGACCGAGGCGCTGGGTCGAGCCTACGGATTCGTACCCATCTACGTGTTGCAGCCGTCGCTGCTGGTCGGTGCCAAGCCGCTGCATCCGTCGGAAGCGGCGCTGCAGGAGAAGGAAAACGAAAACGAGGCCAAGCGGGCGGGCATGGCGGTGTATGCCGAGATGCTCCGCTCGGTGCGCGAGTTGCTGCAGCACGAAGATCCGCCACCGGCGGTCTACGACGCCAGCGATCTGTTCGCGGCGGTCGAGGAGCCGGTGTATATCGACTACGTGCACATGTCGGGCCGCGGCAACCGGATCATCGCCGAGCGGCTGGTCGAGATACTCGAGCCCCACCTTTGCGGCGACGTACCACCGCGCGTGAGTGAGCGCGTGCGAACCGGGTTGCGCGCGCGCTGCGATTGACACGACAGGGCAGGACCTGGATTCGAAAAAACGAAGGATCGGACCGGTGCGTGGACTATCGCTGAAGAACTGGCTGGCGATCGGGAGCTGCGGGCTCCTGCTGTTGCCGTTCTTCCTGCCGATACCCGCCGATCTGCGCCGCCATCCCGTCATCGGGCTGCTGGGCGATCGTGTGCATATTCCACTGCTGGCCGTCTTGACGGTGCTGCTCTATTACCGCGGGCCGGTCGCCGGGCGATTCTGGACCGCCGGCCTGCTGGCGGCGGTGGTCGGCGGCGCCGTGGAGTTTCTGCAACTGCTTGTCGCCCGCACCGCCAAGCTCTCCGATTTCGGCCTGGATCTCATCGGTATCGGACTGGCGCTGAGCTGGTTGCGCTGGCGCGCCGACCGGTCGCGTGTCGCCCTGGCGGCGGGCGCGCTGTTGCTGCTGATCATTCCCGCGCAGCTGTACTACCTGCCCGCGCTGGTCGACGCCATGTACCAGGCGCGACACCGCATGCCGCTGCTCGCGGATTTCCAGACCGAAAACGAACGCTGGCTCTGGAGCGACAGCGACGGCGGCGAGGTGACCTTCGTGGCGCGGGGCGCGGATCGCGATCAGGCGTTGCGCGTGACCGGAGATGCAGATCACAACTGGCCCGGCGTGGTATTCCACCATTTCCCTCACGACTGGCGCGGCTATCGCACGCTGCGCTTCGAGGCCCGTTGCCCGGCCGACGCCGCCAATGACAGTATCGCCTTCGGCGTCCGGCTGGACGACCATGACGGACATCAGCAGAAGTTCTGGGTCCGGCAGCGCTTCCAAGCCACGGCCGAGTGGCGAACTTATACGCTGGATCTCGCGCGACCGGCCGACCGTGACGCCAAGCGGACGCTGTTGCTCGACGACATGTATTCGGTCTTGTTCTACTTCCCGCGACCGACGACCGAACAGACGATAGAAATCGACAACGTCCGCCTGCGCTAGGCCGCGGTCTCGGGGCAACATCCTTGTTGCCAGCCGGGTCCGATACGGTGTAGATTCCGCTCGATCGTACCGAATCGTCGCTGCAATACACCCTGGAGCGCGCGGATGCTGCGTACCGGCATTGGCTGGGATCGTCACCGTCTTCTGCCGGGACGCCGTTGCGTTCTGGCGGGAGTGGAATTCACCGAGTCTCCGGTTGGACCGGTCGGTTTTTCCGATGGCGACGTGGTCTGCCATGCGGTCATCGACGCCCTGCTGGGAGCGGCGGCGCTGGGCGATATCGGCCGGCATTTTCCCGATACGGATCCGGCTCACGCGGGCGCCGACAGCCTTGATCTGCTTGCCGCCACGCGCGATCTGGTGCAGCAGGCCGGTTGGACGATCGTTAATATCGACTGTTCGGTAATCGCCGAGCGGCCTCTTCTGGCTGGGCGGAGCGACGACATGGTGGCGACCCTGGCCCGGGTGCTGAACCTGGCGATTGGGCAGGTATCGGTCAAGGCCACCCGCGGTGAAGGGCTGGGACCCGAGGGCCGCGGTGATTGTATCACCGTTCTGGCGACCACCCTCGTCGCCGGCGCGGCAACGAGTGAACAAAGCGGAGATTGAGGTGCATGTTCTTGTTCTGATGGGCGGGGATTCCCCTGAACGAGCCGTCTCGCTGGATTCGGGCAAAGCCGTGGCGGCGGGGCTGCGCAAGGCCGGCCACACGGTGAGCGAGGTGGTTCTGGAAACCATCGCCGAAGTGATCGATCTGCCGATGTTGCGCGACGTCGACCTGGTTTTCCCCGCCTTGCACGGCGGCTTCGGCGAAGACGGGCACCTGCAGGCGCTGCTCGATGTGCTCGGCGTTCCATACGCCCTATCCGGCGCCGGGGCCAGTGCGCTGGCCATGAACAAGGCCGCGACCAAACGACTGATGCGCGGCGCCGGCATTCCCACCCCCGACTGGCTGCAGGTTTGCTGGAACATCACCCGGAGCCGCCCCGACGGCATCGCCGCCAGCGCGGACGCCGAGTCCGGCAAGCTCAGCGGCGGCGTACGAGACGGCGTCGACGTCGCGCGCGGTCAGCGCTCGCTGTCGGTCGATCACGTGTTGAGCCGCAGCGAGGCGGAACTCGGATTCCCGCTGGTCGTCAAACTCAACGACGCGGGCAGTTCGGTAGGTGTGCAGATCGTCAAGACTCCGTCCCAGTTCAGAGTCGCCTTCGAGAAAGTCGCGGCGCAGAGTGCCGGCCCGCGCGCGAACCTCGTACTCGAAAAGTACATTCCGGGCCGCGAACTGACCGCGACGATCCTCCTGGGCCGTCGCTTACCGTTGCTCGAGATCCGACCCCAAGACGGATTCTACGACTACGCCAACAAGTACACCACGGGAGCTACCGACTACCTCGTCCCGGCGCCGGTGCATTCGCCCCTGTACGAACAGATCTGTGGCGACGCGCTCAGCGTTTACGATCTGGTCGGCTGTTCAGGCGCCGCGCGCGTGGATTTCCGCCTCGACGAGGAACGGCACTCGTGCCTGGAAATCAACACCATCCCGGGCATGACCGAGAATAGCCTGGTGCCCAAAGCAGCGGCGGCCGTCGGTATCGATTTCCCCGCGCTGGTCGAGGATCTGTGCCTCGCAGCGCTGGCGGCGCGTGGCGGATTGAGGACGATCGCCGTGCCGCCGACGCACGATGGGGCTGGCGAAACCGACGACTGACAGGTTATGTATGGTCAACCGCCGCCGGGCTGCCCGCCCCGGCGCGTTGACCGACGCGGACCGAGAACCGTGTTCCAACGACCTCAAGGAGTACGCAATGGCGCTGCACGTTTTCGATCATGTCACGCGAACCAAGAAGCTGTTCGAGTCGGTTCGACCCGGCAAGGTGGGCATGTATGTATGTGGCATGACCGTACAGGATCGGCCGCACGTCGGCCACATGTTCGCTTTCGTCGCCTGCGACATGATACGGCGGTACTTCGAGTATCTGGACTACGAAGTCGAGCACATACAGAATTTCACCGACATCGACGACAAGATCATCGAGAAGGCTAACGAGGAAGGTATCTCGTACCGGGACGTTGCCGATCGCAATATCGACATCTATTACGAATACGCCGAGAAGCTGGGATTGCAGCCGGCGCATCGGTATCCGCTGGTGACCGATCACATCGACGAGATCGTCGCCTACATCGAAACGTTGATCGAAAAAGACCACGCCTACGCCGCCGACGGCGATGTGTACTTCAATGTCCGCTCGTATGCCGAGTACGGCCAGCTCTCGGGGCGGCACGTGGACGACATGCGGTCCGGCGTGCGTATCGAGGTGGGCGACAACAAGCGCGATCCGCTGGACTTCGCCCTCTGGAAGAGCGCCAAGCCGGACGAGCCGGCTTGGGACTCGCCGTGGGGCCGGGGGCGGCCGGGCTGGCATATCGAGTGTTCGGTGATGTCCACCAAGTACCTGGGCGACTACTTCGATCTGCACGGAGGCGGGCGCGACCTGCTGTTCCCGCACCACGAGAACGAGCTCGCCCAGTCCGTGTGCTGCTCGGGGCAGGACTACGTCAATCACTGGATGCATAACGGCCTGCTCTATCTGGGCGACAAGAAGATGTCCAAGTCGGACGGGAATTTCTTCTCGATCGAGGAAGTGACCGAGCAGTTCTCGCCCATGGTGATCCGCTTCTTCCTGCTGAGCGCACATTTTCGTAGCCAGCTCGACTACAGCGAGGACCGCCTGCGCGAGGCGGCCGCCGGCTACGACCGGCTCGCGCGGGGTATCGTGCGCCTGCTCGAGAAGATCGCCGCGGCCGAGCAGGTGGATCCGGTTCCCGAGGGTATGGTCTCGGAGCCCGGCGAGGTGCTGGCCAAAGCCGTGCGCGACCATAGGCGGCGGTTTTTTGCCGCCATGGACGACGATTTCAACTCCGGCGGCGCCATCGGCGTGTTGTTCGCCTTGATCCGGGACTTGAATCAGTATTTCACCGCGGCGGGAGCCGGGGTGATCGATCTGGCACCGCTGACCGAGGCGCGACGGCAGCTGGAAGAGGGCAATCAGATTCTCAATCTGTTCCCGGACGGATTCGAAACCCTGATGCAGACGGCCGTCGGCGAGATACCCACAGAGGTCCAACAGCTTGTGCGGCAACGAGATCAGGCGCGGCTGGACAAGGACTGGGCCCGCGCCGACGAGCTGCGCGACGAGATCCAGGCACTGGGCTACCAGGTGGAGGACAGCCCGGATGGTACAAAGGCGACCCGCGCCTGAATTTGTACCGGCGTGGTGGCGGAACCCAGGGTGTTTTTTGTACCTTGACATCGACTAAACCGACTTCTTATATTGTGCGGTCCCGTACGACCCCGGATTCTGTGACGACCGGGGTTGTGTTGTCGTTGAAAGCACGTGAGGATTAGGGGAGCGGTGCGCGCTCTTCTTGCCGGTACTAACATGTGTCGGTGCATAGTTGTGTCGGTACTCGCCGTCTGCGGTTCGGGGCTGGCGTAGCTCAACTGGTAGAGCTCCTCACTTGTAATGAGGTGGTTGGGGGTTCAAGTCCTCTCGCCAGCTCCAGCGCAATCCGGCGGTACCCGTTGAGAAATTATGTCGTGTGGGGGGGTTCCCGAGTGGTCAAAGGGAACAGACTGTAAATCTGTCGGCTATAGCCTACGGAGGTTCGAGTCCTCCCCCCCCCACCACGCTGAACGATGGCTGTGCTCGGTCTCGAGATTGGTAGTGGAGCGGGAATAGCTCAGTTGGCAGAGCATCAGCCTTCCAAGCTGAGGGTCGCGGGTTCGAGCCCCGTTTCCCGCTCCAGCTTGCTGGAAACCGTACAAGAGGAGCCCACGTAGCTCAGTCGGTAGAGCACTTGCATGGTAAGCAAGCGGTCTGCAGTTCAAATCTGCACGTGGGCTCCACTTTCTCGTGTCTGCAAGACCGTCAGGGATTGAAAACTGGCTCGGTTCGCAAATTGGCTCGGTTCGCTACAGAGCCCGCCGTTACTGGCCACTATTCAGGAGGTAGCCGCAGATGGCTCGCGAGAAGTTTGA
>CAYLIV010000012.1:0-90246 GCA_964384055.1 uncultured Fibrobacteraceae bacterium | reverse complement strand
GTCCGATTGCGCGGTCAGCGCGTCGGCCAGAATCCGGGCCTGCATCAAAATCGATTCCGGATCGGCCATACGCCCCTCGCCCACGGTATCGCAGGCCAGGTAGCCGTCGCCGGGACCGACCATCGTCACGCCGCGCTCCTGCAAGGTCGCCACGTTGGCGCGGGTCGCCGGATGCTGCCACATGTTGTCGTTCATGGCCGGTGCAATGATCAGCGGACCGGGGAAGGCCAGCAGCAGGGTCGTGACCATGTCATCGGCGATGCCGTGGGCAGCCTTGGCCAACAGGTTGGCCGTAGCCGGCGCCGCGACCACCAGATCGGCCCAGCGGGCATACTCGATGTGGTCGAGCGCGTCGCTCTGCCCCTCGCCCCACAGATCGGTCGCCACCGGATTGGACGACAGCACCTGAAAGGTCATGGGTGAGACGAAGCGCTGGGCGGCGTCGGTCATCGCCACCTTGACGGAAAAACCCGCCTGCACCAGCAGGCGGGTCAGATAACACGCTTTGTAGGCAGCGATACCGCCGGTGACCAGAAGCAGAATCCTGGTTTGCGGCATCTATTCGGCCTCCTTGGCCTTCTCCTCCTGAAGCTGTTTGGCGCGTTCCTTTTCGTCGAAGAAAGCGACCTTGCCGTTGAGCAGCCGCTCGATGGCCAGGGTCGTGATCTTGCCGGGTAGACTGAGCCCGAGCATCCGGGCGCGCTCGTTCAGCCGGCGCGCTTCCAGGGCGGCTACCTTGATCGCCTTGTACTTGTTGGGAATCAGCTTGGTGACTTTATGGCGCGGAACGTAGGTCATCTGGACCTTCCTCTGATCGGTTGTAGGTCGGTTCTCGCCTCGGCGCCGCTCCGACAAACGAGCACACCCCCACGGGGCGTCCGAGGGCAACCGTCAAACAATAAGACAGTTCCGTAATTTTTCAAGCTTTTTCCGGTAATAACGCCGTGAAGAAGCCGGGAGCCTGGCGGCGGCGGCGGCAGGATTCGGCGGTGATGATGGCGCGCATGCGGGCGACAGCCTGGTCCAGATCGTCGTTGATGACGAAATACTCGTACTGTTCGGCGAAGCCGACTTCCCAGCGCGCGTTTTCCAGGCGGGTGGCGATCACCTCGTCGGCATCGGTGCGACGTCCCTGCAAGCGCTCCTGCAACACCTCCCAGGAGGGCGGATACAGGAAGACGGAGACCACATCGTCCGGAAATACCTGCAGGACGCGCACGCCACCCTGCACGTCGAGATCCAGCAGGGGAATCTTGCCGGCGTCCAGCATCTGCTGCAGGTGATCACGCCGCGTGCCGTAGCGCCGGTCGTGCACCCGGGCCCATTCGACGAAGGCGTCCGCCGCCACCAGGCGATCGAATTCCGCGTCGTCGACAAAATGGTATTCCCGGCCGTCAACCTCGCCGCCTCGGGGCGCGCGGGTGGTGGTCGAGACCGAGAACGCGAGCCGATCGTCGGCGGCGAGCAATCTGCCGACGAAGGTGCTCTTGCCTGCGCCGGAAGGTCCCGAGATGAGTACCAGCATTTCCCGAGGCCTCCTCACTCCAGGTTCTGGACCTGCTCGCGAACGGACTCGACTTCCTCCTTCATCTCGATCACCGCCTGGGTGATCTCCATCAGGTTGGTCTTCGAACCCATGGTGTTTACTTCCCGGTGCATCTCCTGGAGCAGGAAATTCAGACGCTTGGCGATCTGGCCCTCCGCGGCAAGGGTCGCGGCGAACTGCTCGATGTGGATGGCCAGCCGTTCGCACTCCTCGTTTATGTTGGCGCGATCGGCGATCAGGGCTACTTCCTGGGCCAGCCGCTGCGGCTCGACCTGCTCGGTGCTCAGCTGCGCCACACGTTCGGTGAGCCGCGTGTGAGCCTCGGTAGCGGCTTGCGGCGCCATGGTCTCGACCTCGTCCAGGGATGCGCGCAGCCGGGTCAGGCGACGCTGCATCTCCTCGATGAGTTCGCGTCCCTCCCGCTCCTTCATCGCCGACAACTCGGTCACGGCCTGCTGCAGCGCCGCCATCACCGCTTGCCGGACCGCTTCCGGATCGAGTTCCGGTTCCTCGCAGCGAAACAGCTCGGGAACCAGCAGCAGATGGTCCATGCCGAACTGCTGCGGCTGTCCGACAACCTCGGCCAGCCGTTCGGCCGCCGCCTGCAACATGTTGATACCCTGGTCCAGGCGATTCTGATCCAGTA
Source organism: uncultured Fibrobacteraceae bacterium (assembly GCA_964384055.1). Lineage (GTDB taxonomy): Bacteria > Krumholzibacteriota > Krumholzibacteriia > LZORAL124-64-63 > LZORAL124-64-63 > CAYLIV01. The sequence goes on along the minus strand of CAYLIV010000012.1, from coordinate 88,054 downwards.
CCATGGCCGTGGTCTCGGCCGCCTGGGCGACCTGGGCGACGCAGGTCACGCGACCGCGCGCGATCGTGTCCTTCAAGTACGCCCGGATATCGCTTTCCAGGAAGGCGATGGCCGAGGGAAGCTTCATCGCCACGTCGAGAAAACGATGGTTGACGGCGCGCAGCTCGAGGGTGACGTTGACGCCCTCGGCGCTGGCTTCGCCGCTACCGAATCCGGTCATGCTACCCATGGGTATCCTTTCCTGTGCCGGACGCTGCTCCGGACGGTATCGCGGAGCGAATCGATCAGCGTGCAGTGTAGACAAGAGAGCCGGTGCGGGCAAGCACCAACGAGTCGCCGGCAACAAAACCTCGTCGGAACCGTTTTCACGCCGTTCGGTTTTGCTACTGCGGCACGGGTTGCTGTTTTCCGACCGGCGCAGATTCGTGTACAATTCACGCGCCGCGGCGGGCGTCGTGGCGCCGGAGCTGATCCGCCGCTTGTCGGACGACGCGAATCTCGTTAGGGATCCGCCGCCGTGCCATCGGTATTCGATCGATGTTCGGTCGATGCTCAAGGAGGACTCATGAAGACGACCCTGTTCTGTGTCGCGCTGCTGACGCTGCTCGCCGGTCCGGCGACCGCCGACAGTCTCGAGTTGTGGGGCGTACGCACCGGTCTGACCAAGGACAACAATTTCGATCAGTTCTTCGTCGGCGCCCACGCAGCGTTCGGCCAGCCCTTCCCGCATATCGATTTCCGGCCGAGCGTCGAACTCGGCTTCGGCGACAGCACCACGTTCCTCGCCGTCAACGGCGATCTGTTCTACGATTTCTCCGAGCTGGCGACTCCCGAATGGGCCTTCCGGGCCGGCGCCGGGCTGGCCCTGAACTACTACGATTTCGAGTCCGGCGATTCGCACAACGACCTGGGGCTGAACGTCGCGGGACAGGTGCAGCGCAGCCTGGACAACGGCAACCAGGCCTTCGTCGAGATCCGGCTCGGGATCGAGGACAGTCCGGACTTCAAGCTGGCGCTGGGATTGAATTTCCTGTAGGGGGTCGGTGTTGTCCAGCGAGCTCCCGTGGCGCGATCGCGGCGCCCTGACCGACCTGACGGCGAGCTGGCAGACGCGGCTGGCCGGACGGGCGCTGTTTCGCGTTTCGGTCGGACCGGGCTGGATCGGCCTGCACCTGGCAGGTGCCCGGCGCAACGGAATCTATCTGGTTGCGCGTCCCGGCGCCGTGCTGCTGTGGGACAGCGAAGGCCCGCTGCCGCCGGCGGTGCGCGAGGCGCTCGGCCTGACCAGACGGTCGCCCCTGGCCAGACGTCTGACCGGCCTGCGTTTGACCGGAGCGACCATGGTCCCGGACGACAAGGTCGTGGCGCTGCGCTTCGTTCCGGACCAGTCGCTGGTCTCTGCGACGACGGCGGACACCACCGCGTCCCTGACGCTCCTGCACCAGGCCTTCGGCTCCCGCGGCAACACTGCGTTGCTCGACGAGCGGGACCAGCTGATCTGGTCCCACTATCGTCCGCTCCATCCAGCGTTGACCCGGACGCCCGACGCGGCGGCCGCGGCGCCGTATCGAAGCGCTGACGATCCGGCGGCTCGATTCCGTGACGAGGCGCCCGATCATCTGACACGCAGTCTCGTCGCCGACCTGTCCGGCCGGCTGTTGCGCGTGCTACGCCAGACGTCGCGCAGTCAGCGGCGCCTGGTCGAAAACCTCACCCGAGATCTCGATCAGGCCCGGCGCGGCGACGAGTTTCGTCGTCAGGCGGAAACGCTGGCGGCCAATCTGCATCGCCTGGGCCGCGGCCGGCAGTCCATCGAACTGCCGTCGCCCCACGATGGACAGGTGTTGCGCATCGCCCTGAATCCAGCTCTGGACGGTCCGGCTAACCTGGATCACTACTTCCGGCTCGCGCGCAAAGCAGAGCGGGGCCGCGCCGTCATCGCCGACCGCCTCGCAGCGGCGCAGTCACGGCTGGACGATCTGGAACGCCGCGCCGCTTCGCTCGGGCGCACCCTCACGACTGCCGGGCCGGCGCAAGATCCGGTGCGGCAGCTCGCCGGGTTGCTCGATTGGCGTGAGCACAATAGCGACCTGCCGGGACTGGTCACGAAAGATGCCGCCCGCAAACCCGGGCGCGACCGATCGGCCGACGACGCGGCACGTCCTTTCCGCCGCTACCGGATCGAGCAGCGCTGGGAGGTCTGGGTGGGTCGTAACAACGCCGAGAACGACACGCTGACCCACCGCAGCGCCGCGCCCGACGACATCTGGCTGCACGCACAGGGTGTTGCCGGCAGCCACGTCATTCTGCGTACCGCGGGCAAGCCGGAGCACGTTCCCGGACGCGTGCTGGAAAAAGCGGCCTGCCTGGCGGCGCTGCACAGCAAGGCGCGGCACTCGCAGCTGGTGCCGGTGATTTTTACCCGGCGCAAGTATGTGCGCAAACCAAGAAAATCACCGCCGGGCACGGCGGTTTGTGAGCGGGAGAAAAGCCTGTTCGTCGCGCCGGGTGTCGTGGCGGGAGTGGCAGCGATCTAGGGGGTAGTCACGGCACTCAGGATCGAGCTGCGCGCGCCTCGACGCGCCGGCAGCGCCGGACTACGAGACGGGCGACCGATCGAACCCGGAAAGCTCGGCCAGAGCCTGGGAACTTTGTACGAAAAGCTCGACGAGACGCGGATCGAACTTTCGCCCCGAGTTCCCGCGAATGTCGGCGATGGCCTCGTCCTGGGTCCAGGCGTCCTTGTACACGCGCTTGGAGATCAGGGCATCGTAGACATATCCGCCAGCGCGACGATGCGTGCCGCCAGCGGTATCTGTTCGCCGCTCAGACCCCGTGGGTATCCCGACCCGTCCCAGTTCTCGTGATGTGCCCAGGCGACGTCCGCCCCCATCCGCAGTACGCCGCACGATCCGTGGGAGTCGATCAGGTGGTAGAGCAGATCGTAGCCGATGCGGGCGTGGCGCTTCATGATCTCGAATTCGTCGGGGGTCAGTCGCCCTGGTTTGAGCAGGATCGAGTCGGGGATGCCGACTTTGCCCACGTCGTGCAGCGCCGCGGCACGGGCGACGACGTCGACGAAATCCTCGTCGACCTGATCGCGGAATTCGGGATGCTCGGGCAGCCGACGCGTCAGCATACGTACCAGCGAGGAGATCCGGTCGAGGTGGACGGCGATGCCGTGCTCGCGGGACTCGGCCAGCAACGCCATGCCCCGGATAAGGGCGTCGCGGCTGCCGGCGAGTTCACGCATCAGGCGCTGGTTCTCGAGCAGGAATACCATCTGATCGACCAGCATGCCCGCCAGGTCGATGTCGTCGTCCGAGAATGCCCGTTGCTGTCGGGATGCGAAATCGAATACACCGACGCACTGGTCCTTGATCCTCAGGGGTACGACCAGGTTGCTCTGCATGTCCGGATCCAGCAATTCGATTCCCGGCACTTCCGACGCCGCGGGTACGTGGACCGCATATTCTTCGCAATGCGCCTGACACTGCACATGACTATCCGCGGCGATCGGTATCTGCGTACCGACGGGTAGCTCCGCGTAGCCCACTGCCGATTGGACGACCAGATTCGTGGTCTGCCGGTCTACCAGGAGCAACGCACAGGCGTCGCAACCGACAACCCGGCGCACTCCCTCGACCATATCGTCGTAACCGGCATCTTCGATCTGCAGGCACGCCAGTTTCGTATTCAGCGATTGCAACGCACGCATTCGGCTCGATGATCCGGCCAGCACGTCGATGATATCGGGGATCATCGTTCGCTGGTGACGCAATCCGGGTGCTTTCGATACGCTCACGCGCTGTTCCTTCGTCGGCGATCGACGAAGACCGCCGCGCCGCGTTGCCGCGACGGCCGGTCGAAAAGTACTGTTGTTCGATATGGTTTTGTTCGACCCGTAGGCGATCAGGTGTAGAAAAAAAGTGAAGATCCGGTCAGCGGAGACGCTCTATCTCGGCCAGGAGAACCGGCTCGAGTTCTTCCTTGGGAATGGTACGTAACAACTCGCCGTGACGGTAGATAGCCACCTTCGACTTGCCGGCGGCGATGCCCAGATCGGCGTGCTTCGCTTCACCCGGACCGTTGACGATACAGCCCATGACCGAGATGACCCGGTCGGCGGGCAGATCCCGCGCCAGCTGCTCGACCTTGGCGGCCAGCGCGACCACATCGATCTCGCGGCGGCCGCAGGTGGGACAGGCCACCACCCGCGCGAAACCCTCACGCAGTCCGAGGGCCTGCAGCATGTGGAAGGCGGCCAGCACCTCTTCCACGGGATCGGCGGCCAGCGAGATACGGATGGTGTCGCCGATACCCTCGGCGAGCAGGACCGACATGGCCGCCACGGAGCGGGCGGTACCGGCCTGCAGGGTGCCCGCCTCGGTCACGCCGAGATGCTGCGGGACGTCGGACGCAACGGCAAAGCGCCGGCACGCCTCGATCACCTCGCCCGGATCCGAGCTCTTGAGGCTCACGACAACGTTCTCGAAACCGACCGCGGCCAGCGCTTCGAGTTCGTCGAGACCGCACTGCACGAGGGCGCCGGCCGGATCGCTTTGCTCGAGATCGCGGTAACGCCGGTGCAGGCTGCCCCGGTTCACGCCGACCCGGATGGGCACGCCGCAGTCCGCCGCCACCCGGGCGACCTCGCGCACCTTGTCGCGCGATCCGATGTTGCCGGGATTGATGCGCAGCTTGGCGATGCCGGCCGTCAGAGCGGCCAGCGCCAGCTTGTGATTGAAATGAATGTCGGCCACCAGGGGTACGTTGGCCTCGGCGATCAACGTCGGCAGCGCGTCGGCGGCATCCTGGTCGTTGACGGTGACCCGTACGATCTCGGCCCCGGCGCTCGCCAGCTCGCGTATCTGCTGCAGCGTCGACTCCACGTCGCCGGTCCGCGTGGTCGTCATGGATTGGACCCGAACGGGGAAATCACCGCCCAGACCCACGCCGCCCACGTCCACGACACGCGTTGGCCGGCGCTCGGCACAGAGCCGCCGTTCCGCTGGTTCCGAACCCGAGCCTGTTGCCGGCCGTGGGTCGCTCATTGTTGCGCCGCCTTGCCGAGAGCCGGACCCGCTTGCCGCACGTCGCCGACCCGGGTGGTCAGGCCCTGTTGATCGAGAAACTCGAGCAGTGGGATGCCCAGCTTGCGCGTCAGCCCGCAGAGTTCCCGGAAGGTGCCGAACTGAAGATCCGCCTCACCGCCGAAGTACGTGCGTAGTCGCTGGACGAGATCGGTCAGGGTCTCGGCATGCAGGTAGAAGTCGCTGTTGATCTGGTGCGCCCGGCCACGATCGACGAGATAACGCAGGTAATCCTCCTCGCGCGTGTCCGGCGCGCCGGGTCCGGCCGCCGCGCTGAACGCCTCCAACCCGGGCCACGAGAGGCCATACTCGCGCAATAACCCTTCCCGGCGCTGGACAGCCGCCGTCAGCCCGTCGTCGAGCGGTGGTCCGGCGGTCGATGCCGCGATCCGGTCGCCGACCACGACCCAGCCGCCGAGCTGCGACAGGACCTGGCACAGGGCGTTCCACTCGTTGGGGCCGCCGGGGAACTTGCACTTGCGTCGCGTCTCCTCCTTGGGGATGCCCAGCCGCAGGGGAAATCGCTGGGCGTACGCCGTGATCAGCGCGCCGATCCGGGTGGCCAGATCCATCAGGAGCTGCCGGTGAAAAAGTCGTTCGCCGACCCGCACGACCGCCTCGTCGTCCGCGGGACCGTCGGCATCGACCAGCGCCAGCCCGGCCAGACCGGCAGTCTTGACGTTCTGTCGGAACACCTCCAGCGGATCGCCCTTCTCGCGGATCGCCAGCATCTTCAGCACCTTCTGATCGAAGCGCTTGTGGGGTCGGGCGCCGGGGTTGAGAATCACCCCGCCGGCGATGCTGGTCACCGGCGAGTAGAAACGCAGCACCAGCCGATCGCCGGTTTGCATGATCAGGTCGTCTTCCAGGTGGAGCTGAGCGAGGCAGGTTCGCGGTCCCGTTTCGCCGCTCAGCTGCTGCTCGTCCAGCAGAACGACCCGGCCCAGCACCTCGCGACCGGCGTGATTGACGTGCACACGCTGCCGATTCTTGACGAGGCCACGATAGTGCGGCAACAACTCGATCCGCAGGTCGACACGCCGACCGACCGTGCACGAGTCGTTGCTGATCGCCTGGAAGCCCCGCGAGAGGTCCTCTTTCTTGACGCCGTGCAGCGCCAGGGCCAGCCGCTGTCCCGAGCCGCCGACCTCGCTCACGCGGCCGTGCACCTGGACCTCGCGCACGCGCACCTTGCGCCCGAGCGGTTCGATCTGCAGGTGATCGCCGCTGTGTACGGCGCCGCGCCAGCAGGTCCCGGTAACGATGACGCCCACACCGGGCAGCGAGAAGATGCGATCGATCGGCAGGCGGAACGGACCGGCCAGTGACCGTTCGGGCAACGCCTCGACCTCGGTGCGCAGCGTCGCTTGCAACGCCTCGAGCCCCGTGCCGGCCACCGCCGATACGGGCACGATGGGTTTCCCTTCGAGGAAGGTCCCCGCGACGAGTTCCGCCGCTTCTTCACTGGCGACGGCCAGCAGTTCCTCATCGACCAGATCGATCTTGGTCATGACCACCACGCCGCCGCTGACGCCGAGGGTGTCGAGGATGGCCAGGTGCTCCACCGTCTGGGGCATCACGCTCTCGTCGGCCGCCACCACCAGCAGCGCCAGATCGACGCCGCCGGAGCCCGCGACCATCTGCTTGACGAAGCGCTCGTGGCCGGGCATGTCGACCACACCCAGCACAAGACCGTCGCCCAGGGCGAACTCGGCGAAACCCAGTTCGATGCTGATGCCGCGTTCCTGTTCTTCCTTCAGGCGATCGGTATTGGTGCCGGTCAGGGCCGTGATCAGCGCCGTCTTGCCGTGATCGACGTGTCCGGCCGCTCCGAGGATGAAGAATCGTCCGTCACGCTCGCGCTGCTTGGTCATCCTTTCACCCTCCGGATCCGCGCCCCCAGACCAGCCAGTTTCTTTTCGATGTCCTCGTAACCGCGATCGATGTGGTAAACACGGTTCACCACCGTCTGCCCCTCGGCCGCCACACCCGCCAGGACCAGGGCCGCGCTGGCCCGCAGATCGGTGGCCATCACCGGCGCACCCTGCAGGTGGTCGGCCCCGAAGACAATGGCCGTCGATCCGTCGAGTCGGATGTCGGCGCCCAGCCGGCGCATTTCGGCCACGTGGGTGAATCGATCGGTGTAGATCGTCTCGGTGATGAAACTCGTTCCCCGCGCGAGGCAACACACCGCCATGACCTGGGCCTGCATGTCCGTGGGAAATCCCGGGAAGGGGCGTGTCACGACCTCCGCCGCGTCCGGTCGTTTCTCGACGCAGATGGTCACCGTGTCGTCGTCCTGTTCGATGGCGCAACCCACTGCGCGCAGCACCGACACGACCGCCGCCAGATGTTCCGGTTCGCAATCCAGCAGGCGCACCTGCCCACCAGCCAGCGCACAGGCGGCCAGATAGGTACCCGCCTCGATGCGGTCGGGAATGACGCGGTGCCTCAGGGGATCGAGCGTGCCGGTGCCACGTACCACGAGCTGCGTGGTGCCGATGCCGTCGATCTGGGCGCCGGCGGCCACCAGAGCCTCGGCGAGCTGGGTTACCTCGGGTTCGCGGGCGCAGTTTTCCAGACGGCTCTCGCCGCGCGCCAGGACCGCCGCCATCAGCACGTTTGCCGTGGCGCCCACCGACGCCGGTTCGAAGCGGTAGGTGCCACCGCGCAGGCCCTGCTTCGCCTCGGCCTGGATGTAGCCGCTGTCCAGGGTGATCTCGGCGCCCAGAGCCCGCAGGCCCTCCAGGTGCAGATTGACCGGTCGTGGCCCCCAGGCACAGCCGCCGGGTAACGAGACCCGGGCTTCGCCGTGGGCCGCCAGCAACGGCCCGAGCACGTACACGCTGGCTCGCATCTTCCGAACCAGATCGTAGGGCGCTTCGAGACTGCTGATACCGCCCGTCTCGACGGTCAGCACGCTGTCTTCCAGGCGGCAGCGCGCACCCAGCGTCTCCAGCAGCAACATGAAGGACCTGACGTCCTGAAGGTCGGGCACGTTCTCGATGCGGGACTCGGCCTTGCTCAGCAGCGAGGCCGCCATGAGTGGCAGCACAGCGTTCTTGGCGCCGCTGATGCGCACGTCACCAGCCAGCGGTGTCGGTCCGTCGATCACGAAATGGTCCACGCCGTCGCTCCCCGGTTCGTACCCACCGTCGCCCCTACGCGCCGTTTCTGGCCGCCACCACGCGGGGCAGGTCGTTATAGTCCTTGGTCACCGTGACGTCCCGGCCGCCCGAGGCACGCAGGATTTCGGTTACCGCCTCATCCTGATCGGCGCCGATCTCCACCACGATCCAGCCGTCGGGCCGCAGCCAGCGCTCGATCTGCGCCGCCAGCGCCCGGTAGTACTTCAGGCCGTCGTCGCCACCGTCGAGCGCCTCGCGCGGATCCCGTTGCACCTCGGCCGGCAGATCGTCCAGCTCGGCGTGGCGAATGTACGGCGGATTGCTCACCAGCAGGTCAACCTGGCCCCGGAGTTGTTCCGGCAAGGGATCGAAGCGATTACCCGTCAGGAAATGGGTCCGCGCCGCGACACCCTGGAGGCGCGCGTTGTGCTCGCTGAGCGCGACGGCCGCCGGATTGATGTCGGTGCCGTACAGCTCGAGCTGCGGCACCTCGACGGCCAGGGAGACGCCAACGACCCCGGTACCGCAACCGATCTCCACCGCCAACGGCGCGATCAGCCGTCGGTCCGCGGGCGTCAACAGCTCGGCGGCGACCTCGACCAGGCGTTCGGTCTCGGGACGAGGGATGAAGACGCCAGGCTCTACCTTGAAGGTCCGGCTGTAGAATTCCGTGGTCCCGATCAGGGTCTGCAACGGTTCGCCCGCCGCCCGCCGGCGCACGTGGTCGCGATAGCGATCGAGTTCTTCGCCCAGCACCGGCCGGTCGTGTTGCAGATAGAGTTCGATGCGGCTCAGCCCGAGCACGTCGGACAGCAGGCGTTCGGCGTTCAGACGCGCCGACTCGATCCCTTTATCTTCCAGGTAATCGCCGGTGATCCGGATAAGTTCCCGTACCGTTTTCATATCCGCGGGCATGGCAACCAGCCGCCGTTCGGGTTCTGTCGGAAGACCCGCATCGGCGCCCCGTCCGAGCGGTCGGCGAGGGCGGCAGCGGGATCAAGTCTGCTGGCGGCTGGCGGCGAGGGCCTCCTCGCGTCGGTACGACTGGATGGCAGCCACCACCTCATCCAGGTCTCCCGTCATGATCGCATCAAGGTTGTGTACGGTCAACCCGATGCGATGATCGGTCACCCGGCTCTGGGGGAAGTTGTAGGTGCGGATCTTGGCGCTGCGGTCCCCGGTGCCCACCTGGCTCCGGCGCTCGGCGGCGATGGCCGCCTCCTGCTCCCGGATCGCCTGCTCGAGGATCCGCGAACGCAGCACGCCCATGGCCTTGGCCTTGTTCTTGTGCTGGGATTTTTCGTCCTGGCACTGCACGACGATACCCGTGGGCAGGTGCGTGATGCGGACGGCGGAATCGGTGGTGTTGACCGACTGGCCGCCGGGGCCCTGGGCGCGATAGACGTCGATACGCAGCTCATCGGTCTTGATCTCGATGTCCACCTCTTCGGCCTCGGGCAACACGGCCACCGTGACCGCCGAGGTGTGGATCCGGCCCTGGCTCTCGGTCGCCGGCACCCGCTGGACGCGGTGTACGCCGCTCTCCCAGCGCAGGATGCCGAATGCGCCCTCGCCGCGCACGGCGTAGATGACTTCCTTCATACCGCCGGCGGTGCCCTCGGTGCCGTCGATCAGCTCGGTCTTCCAGCCGCGTCCCTCGGCGAAGCGGATGTACATGCGGGCGATCTCCTCGGCGAACAGAGCCGCCTCGTCGCCGCCGGTACCGGCGCGCACCTCGAGTATGGCATCGCGATCGTCGTTCGGGTCATGGGGCAACAGCACGGTCTCGAAGTCCGTGGTCGCCTGTTCAAGCTGCGGTTCGAGAGTGGCGAGTTCTTCGCGCACCATCTCGAGCATCTCGGGATCGCTCTCGGCGTTCAGCAGTTCGCGGCTGTCGGCGACCTGCTCGCTCAGTTCGAGGTAGCGCTCGCCGCGGGTCAGCTGTTTCTGCACGCGCGAGTGTTCGCGGGTCAGTTCCTGGTACTTCTGCTGGTCCTTGAGCACATCGGGATCGCTCAGCAGCTCACCGAGATCCACGTAGCGCCTGCGCAGGGCCTCCACGTTATTCTTCACGTCGACTCCCCGCTCCGTCGTCGCAGGCGGCCGGCGGCTGGTCGTCCGTCGGCGCCGCCTCAGCCGCCGCGGCGTTTCCCTCGGCCGGCAGGTCGTAGTAGACCCGGGTGGCGAAAGTATCCGCTTCCGGAGCCAGCACCGCCTTGAGCGCCGCCATGCCGACTTCGAGCTGGTCGTCGTCCGGCTGCCTGGTGGTGATCTTCTGCAGCATCAGTCCCGGCCAGATAAACGGCTTCAACCAGGCGGCCTTGGCGAACTTACCCGACAGCTTGATGGTCTCGTAGGCCAGCCCGCCGATCACCGGTACAAAGGCCAGCCGCTGCAACCGCTCGACGATCGTATCGGGCTTGCCGAGAAACGAGAAGACCACGATGGAGATCAGCATCACGAAGAACAGGAAGCTGGTACCGCAGCGCGGATGCAGGGTCGCGAAGGGCCGCGCGCCGGCGACGGACAGCTCGCACTTCTGCTCGAAGGCGTGGATCGACTTGTGTTCGGCGCCGTGGTACTGGAAGACACGCGCCATGTCCGGCAACCGGGAGATAGCCCACAGGTAGGCCACGAACATGATGACGCGGATGATGCCGTCGACCACGTTGAACCAGACCGAGTGCTCCACGCCGAGCAGATCGGTCAGGATCAGCGGCAGGTAGAAGAACAGCCCCATGCTCAGGAAGAAGGCGAGAACCACCGTCCCCCACATCATGACGGTGTCCTTGACCTTGCTCTGGCTCTCGTCGATGCGCTCTTCGCTAACGGCCTGATCGGCCGAGAACATCAGCGCGTCGATGCCCAGGCCCATGGTCTCGATCAGATGGATGCCGCCGCGCAACACCGGGACATTGAGAAATTTCAACCGGCGCATGACGCCGGAGAATGGTTTCTTCCGGATGACGATCCGGCCGTCGGGCGTACGCACCGCTGTGGCCAGCGCCGTCGGGCTGCGCATCATGACGCCCTCGATGACCGCCTGGCCGCCTACGGCCAGATCGAGCTTCGCGCACTCATCCGGCGTCGCGGCCGGATTCTCGTCCCGACTCGCGTCCGTGTCCGGCGCCGTATATTCACTGATGTCACGACTCGGTTCGGTCATGGCGCAATTCGCTCCTGTTCGATCCACGTGATCGGGTAGTACCATAAAAAAAGGGTACTGGGAAAATCACTGCCCAGCACCCTCGAAAAGCCGTTTGAACCGCCCGGAAAGACCCGGGGCCGCAGTATCTGCTCCCTGGCGACTACTTCTTGTCGCCGTACGAAACGTTCTCGTACCGCTTGCGGAAACGTTCTACCCTTCCGGCGGTGTCGACGATCTTCTGCTGTCCCGTGAAGAACGGATGGCATTTCGAGCAGATCTCGACGTTGAGCTTCTCTTTGGTCGAGCGCGTATTGATCACGTTACCACACAGGCAGGTGATCTCGCAGTCGACATATTTCGGATGGATCTTCTTCTTCATTTCTCCTGCTGCCTTTATCGATGAACCCTGTTGCCAGGTCGAGGCCACAAAGAAATACTCAACGTGCCTCAGGGCAAGATGTTTTTTGGCTCAGGCGTTCATCGCCGCCAGGAATTGATCGTTGGTTTTCGTTTTGCTGAGCTTGTCGATCAGGAACTCCATGGCCTCGACCGGGCTGTAGTCGCTCAGGTACTTGCGCAGCACCCAGATCTTGCTCAGGTCCTTCTTCTCGATCAGCAAGTCTTCCTTACGCGTACCGGACTTGAAGATGTCCAGCGCGGGATAGATACGGCGGTCGGCGATCTTGCGGTCCAGCACCAGTTCCATGTTGCCGGTCCCCTTGAACTCCTCGAAGATGACCTCGTCCATGCGGCTGCCCGTCTCGATCAGGGCGGTGGCGATGATGGTCAGCGAGCCGCCCTCCTCGATGTTCCGGGCCGCGCCGAAGAAGCGTTTCGGTTTCTGCAGGGCGTTCGAGTCGACGCCACCGGAGAGGATCTTGCCCGAGTGGGGCACCACGGCGTTGTGGGCGCGGGCCAGACGGGTGATCGAATCGAGCAGGATGACCACGTCGTTGCCGTTCTCCACCAGCCGCCGGCTCTTGGCCAGCACCATGTTCGCCACCTGCACGTGGCGCTCGGCCGGCTCGTCGAAGGTCGAGCTGATCACCTCGCCCTTCACCGAACGCGCCATGTCGGTCACTTCCTCGGGCCGCTCGTCGATCAGCAGCACGATCAGATGGCACTCGGAGTGATTGGTGGTGATGGCGTTGGCGATTTTCTGCAGGATCATGGTCTTGCCGGCGCGCGGCGGCGAGACGATCAGGCCACGCTGCCCCTTGCCGATGGGCGAGAGCAGGTTGACCAGTCGCGTCGTCATGCTGCTGCTCTTGTGCTCCAGGTTGAGCATCTCGTTGGGATAGAGCGGCGTCAGGTTGTCGAAAAGCGTGACCTTCTTGGCCGTATCGGGATCCTTGTAGTTGACCGATTCGACCTTCAGCAACGCGAAGTAGCGTTCGTTGTCCTTGGGCGGCCGGACCTGTCCGGCAACGGTATCACCGGTTTTCAGATCGAATTTCTTGATCTGCGACGGCGATAGGTAAATATCGTCCGGACCCGGCAAATAATTGTACTTGTCCGAACGCAGGAATCCGTAGCCCTCGGCCAGGACCTGCAGGACGCCCTCTGCGTAGATCAGGCCGTTCTTCTCGGTCTGTCCCTCGAGGATCTTGAAGATCAACTCGGACTTTCTGAGGGTGCTGACCGCCTCGATGTTCATCTCGCGGGCAACTTCCACGAGTTCGTGGATAGCCATCTCCTGCAGTTCCTTGACGTCCATTTTGCTCCTCGAATTCCTGCCTGGGCCGGGGGGTTCAACCTGGTGCATCACACCCAGGTTCATGGTCGGATCTCCCGGGCACCGTACCGGCGCCCAGAAATCGCTCCAGTATCCGTTCGCTCACTATAGGGTTGAATTCAGGGTAATTCGGATCACGCGCACGTCCGTTTCCGACGGATTCCTGGACGTCGCGATTGAGATTCGCTGGCCCGGGCTCAAACCCGGTCTACCTTCGAATCGTTTCTACTGCAAAACCTATACCAGTTCGGCCCGGGTGGCAAACCCGCCTGAACCGGTAGCGGATCCCTTTTCGTCGATCGCCAGCGCGCTCGGGTTACGGTGTCCCGGTGCCGGTCGAGAGTTCCTCGTATGCCTTCAGGTTGATCTCGGAAGAGGCGGTGTCGCCCAGCTCAACCTGGCACAGCGCGAGAAACAGAAAGCCCTCCGCACTGCCGGGGTACTGATTGGTCAAGGCATTGCCGATTTCCACGCCGCGCTGGAACATCTCGGCGGCCAGTTGCTCGAGTTCCGCCTTGCGCACCGGATCGGTCTCCTCGGCGGCCTGGTCCTGAAGATGCTTGCCGTAGTGATAGTACGTTTGCATACGGACAAGCAGCGTGCTTTCCTGCGCACCGAAGATCTCCTTTTCGGCGGCGCGGTTCAACAGTTCGATGGCTTCCTCGAAGCGTTGGACACTCGGCGTGCCGTAAATCGTACCGGCGAACAACAGCAACGGTTTGACGGCCTCGTCGTTGCTGGGATCGGTATCGTTTTCGTAGATACCTACGATCCGGACATAGAGATCGGCCGCTCGCTGCTGATCGTTTTCGCTACGGGCCAGCTCGGCAACGTCGTGCAGCAACCCCGGATCGTCGCCGTGCTCCTCGAGCAACCGCTTGTAGATGATGTCGGCCTCGGTGGTGCGGCCGAGGTGCTTCAGCACGCTGGCCTTGTCCGCCTGCAGGTCGTAGACGTCGGGATGCGCATCCAGAACCTGGTCCACCAGCACCAGCGCTTCTTCGAGCAGCGTCTCACGCATGCCGAGATCCTCGCCCACCTCGCTCGCGTGTTTCATCTTCATCCGCGCGATGTTCTTGATCGCGCTCAGCGAATCGGGCAGCGCCGCGTAAGCCAGGCGGAAGAATCCCTCGGCTTCCTCGTAATAGCTCACCGCGAACTCGCCCTTGGCCGTGTTGCTCTGGGTGGTGAAGTTGTACTCCATCGCCACGTTGGCCATCTCGGTGAAGTGCTCGGGATCGATCTCCTTGGACCGGCTGTAGTATTCGTAGGAAAGCTCGTAGTTCTTCTTCGCCTCGAGATAGTCGTTCTCGTCGATGGCTTTCTCGGCCAGCTTGCTGTGGGCCTCGCCGAGATAGTAGTAGGCGTCCGGTTCGTCATCACGGAATTCGAATCCCTCGTGGATGACGGCGATCGCCTTGTCGTAATTCTGTTCGTCGATGTAGAGAATCGCACTGGTCGTGTGCGCCGAACGACAGCCGGGCAGGACAACCACGATACCCAATACGCCTGCCAGCAGTATCAATCGCAGCTTGGTCATTGAAGACTCCCTCTAGAGGGTGGCGGCAGCTAGAGCTCTTCCCTTTTGCTCAAGGGTGAGACCCGAATCGGGTGGGAACCGATATTCACTCCGGATAAGATCAGGGTAAGCACCGAGGCGCGGTCCGAACCGCATTGCTTACTGCTAGAATCTAAAGGAACTCCGAGGAAATTGTCAAGGAATTAGGTATCGGCGGCGACGGACGACGTCGGTCCCGGCGAGTCCGGCCTTGACGGCGGCTACACAAAAGGCTAGCGGAAGCGGCCGGGTGACCCGCCGGGCTTGCCGCGACGGCCCGGACCGATCTCCCACGGCATCGAATTCAGATACTGTTCACGCTGGTGGGGCGTCAGCAGATCGAGTTCCGCGAGCAGAGTCTCGGTGATCAGCGAATCCAGCCTTCCGTGCGCCTCGTTCAATTGTGTCACGACCTGGCGGACACTGTCCGGGCCGGCTTCGTTTCGCATGCAGGCAGCGTACAACCGGCCGCGTATCTGGCCGACGGTCATTCGCCGCTGGCGGAGCTGCGGGATCGTCTGCTGTTGAATACGCGTGAAGGCTTCGACTTGTTCCGGGGTCAACTCCAGCTTCACGGTCAACCGCGCCAGACGTTGCCGGGACATCTGCTGCCAGGCCGTACTGTCCCGTGCGGTGTGCTGCCGTCGACCATGGCCGCGTTCGCCGAAACGGCCGGAACCGCCGCGCATGAATTCGCCGGGATCGGCGTGACGAGTGAGCACCTTGTAGCCGAGACCGATATTCAACCCCAGCGACAGCAACAAGAGCAGCATCCAGATTCGTTTCATGATCCGGCGTCTCCTTCCTGGTCACCGACGGTCAACCAGAGCCGGTCGAGGGTAGGAACGGCATCTTCGACGAAGTAGGCTGAGTCCTCGATGAGCGTCACCTCGTCGCCGCTGGACAGATCCGCCAGGTTCTGGTCCGCGGACCGATCCGCGCCGCCGATCCAGATCCCGAGCAGCAGGCCGGCGGCCAGCGTGCCGCCCGCCGCCAGGTTATGTGCCCAGCCTCCAACGTTCGGACCAGTCGCGGGCAATCGCCGCCGCAGATCCGACCACAGGTGATCGGTCGGCTCGACTTGAACGGCGGTGTCGACGAGGTCCCACAGCTGGCGTGTCTCGCGCAGCACCCGCGCACATCGCGGACAATGCGCGCAGTGCCGCTCGACGGCAGCCGCCTGCGCCGAGCTCAGCTCGCCATCGACGTAAGCCTGCAGCGTGTCCAGTACGTGCTTCATGGCAGTACACCTTTCCCCGTCAGTTGCGAGCGCAGACCGGCTGCTGCCCGCTGCAAAAGCGATTCGACCGCGGAGACAGTAGTGTCGAGCACCGTCGCTATCTCCTGATAGTTCAGCTCCTGATACCGGCGCAAGATCACGGCCTGTCGCTGTCGCAGCGGCAGCCTCTGGAGTGCCGCGCGCACAACGCCGGCCGATTCCTTGCCGGCCAGCACTTCGTCCGGCAATCGGGAACCGTCACGGCGATCATGCCGTGAGGTGTCGAAGCGAACCCACCGGAGAATCTTCCGCCGGCGCAACCAGCTCCGCGCCTGATTGCCCGCGATGCGGAACAGCCAGCTGCGAAACCTGCCCTGAGCCCGGTAGCGGCTTGCCTGCTCGTACACACGCAAGAACGTTTCCTGGGCAAGATCCTGGGCATCCTCGCGCGATCCGGTCATGTTGAGCAGAAAGGCGAAAACCGGTTGTTCCCAGCGCGAGACGAGGAGACGGAACGCCGCCTCCTCCCCCCGCGCCGTCATGACCATGAGCGTGTCATCGTCCTGCGCCACAACCGTATCCCGGACCGAAACCGCGCTCTTGCCCCATAACATGGCCAAGCCTCGTGCCGCAACCAAAACCAGAGCCGTGCTTGCCGTGACCGCGACCATGCCAGCGACCGGATCGGGGCTGTCCTTGCGGGCCGCCGCCCTTGCGCTGGGCCTGCCGCATCAGCATCATCTTATCCCGCTGCTGCGGCGTCAACTGCTCGCGGATGGCCAAACGCATCTTCGTCCGGTTGACCTGCATCGTCGTCTTGAGCTCGCCGATCTCGGCGACCAGCTCGAGCGCGCGATCCTGGGCGGGTTCGTCTTTCAACCATTCGCCCTCGAGTTCATGCCGCAGGCGCATGATATCCTTGCGCAGCTCGAGACTGGCCTGGTGATGTTTCTCGCGGATCGCGGTGATCGCTTCCTGCTGTTCGTCCGACAGATCCAGGCGCTCGGTCAGCCGTCCTTTGCCCCGCGGTCCCGCGCAGGGCTGTGCACAGGTCATGCCGGCTCCGCCCCCCGGTCCGACGCCGCAGGCCATCGGTTCCATCCCGCAACCGGCGCGTCCGCCCGGTCCCTGCGCCAGAGCCGTTCCCGCCAGCACCAGCGCGACCGCCGCGATCACGACGCCTGCCTGCCGATGATTGAATCGCATCCTGTTGTACATCTTCCTGCCTCCCTGTTCAACGGCTACCCCGTTCGCACGCCCGTTGCGGGCCGTGTCAGGTGTGGGTTGGGCCGTGACTTGCCTTTCACGATCTTGTCCAGTCGTCGACGACGTGTTGCTACCAGAACGTTCAAGCGTCGAACAACCTTCGGAAAAAATCACGGCTTTTTCAGATTAACGGTCGGCGAGTAAACCAAGATTGTGTTGGAGATCGGTATTGTCGGGGAAGCGTTCGAGACCGGTCGCGAGAATCTCCGCCGCCGCCGCTGTCCGTCCGCTGCGCGCGAGCAGTACGCCGAGGTCGATGTAGCTCTGCGGATGATTGGGCGATACCGCGAGCAGGCGGCGGGCGGCATCGATGGCGGCGGGCAACCTGCCGGTCTGAGCCAGGGCCACCGAGAAGTTGTGCAACATCTGCGGATCATCGCCGAAGTCGCGCAAGAAAGACTGTATCCGCGTCAGCGCGTCGTCGATTCGCTGCTGCCCCAGCAGCACGGCGATCAGCTCTCGCTCCAGCTGTTCGGTCGCCGGCACGTGCAGGATGCCGCGACCGAGGATACGCTCGGCTTGCTCCGGGCGTTCGGTCTGGAGATAGATGCGGCCGAGTCCGCGGTAGGCGGGCGGGCGACTCGGCGCGAACTCGATCGCCTCCCGATACAGCGACTCGGCCCGCGCCAGCGAGGCGGCATCGCCGACCCGCTCCCAGCGCACGGCCTCGTTTTCCCGCGCCATCGCCTGCCAGACGACGCGTACATCGCCCATCCCCCAGGGCCAGGCAGCCGCCAGACAGACGATGGTCACCAGTATCGCGAGCAGCCGGCGGCGACCTCTGGCCGCCAGCAGGTACGCCACGGCCAGCCCGGCCAGCAGACACAGAACGGGAACGATAACGAGACGGTATCGCGACACGACGAAGAAGATACTCTGGCTCGCCACGAGAACGGACAGCGCCGCCAGCCAGGGCCAGAGGGCGCGACGACGCCAACCGACCAGCACCAGACCGGCCAGCCCGAATCCCGAAATCAGCCCGTAGGGGACGAACAACAGATGCAGTTGCGGCGCCTCGCGCGGCCAGGCGTCCAGCGGCGTGAGCTGGGCTATTTCCCAGCTCTGCACATGGAGCCAGACCTTCTTGGCCCAGAGCGTCAACGCACGACCCGGCTGTTCACGGACGCTGCGCCAGGTCTCCGCCAACCAGATCCGATCAGCCTCGCCGGGTCCCGTTACCGGCCGCCCCAACCGACGGGAAAGGAACTCGACGCCCGCCGGATCGCCTTCGAAATCGAAGCCGACAAAGGTCGTGAAGAATCCCCGGGCCTGGGGCCCCGACCCGATGTAGAAATTCAGGCCGCCATTCTGGCTCACGCCCGCCGGCCGACCGGCCTGCCAGCTGTTGTACAGCACGACCGGCGCGATCACGGCGAGGGTAACGGCAGTCAGCACCAGCATCCGTCTCAGCCGGCGGCCTGCCGTTCCGCCAACCAGTCCGCAGGCGAGCCAGCCGGGCACCAGCAGGGCCAGCGCGTGCCCCCGCAGAAGCGTCGCCAGTCCCACCAGAATACCGGCCGCGACGACGTGATCGGCACGACGGCCATCCGCTCCCGACGCTGTCGTCGCCGGCGGCCGATACGACGGCTCCGGGTCGGTGTTCGTCCGCTCGAGCAACGGTCGCGTCATGAGGTACAGAAAAACCACCACCACGACCGTCAGCGGAATCTCCAGCAAGCTCGTGGTGGCGAAAACAGTGGCGGGACGATAGAGGACAAAAAGCGCGGGGGGAATGAATGCCGGCCAGCGCGGATTCCCGCGGCGAGCCAACAGACTGCCGGCGATCCGGTACAGCAGAAATACGATGAGCAGCCAGCCCAGGACCTGCAGGCAACGAATACCCAGCGGCGGCAGACCCGCGCGCACGCCCACTGCATCCAGATGGCGGCCGCTGCCGGTCAAGGCGACGAGATAGGGATAGAGAGGCGAGAGGACAAACGGTTCGCCGGGCAGGTATTCGCCCTCGGCGATGTCGGCGGCGGTTTCGAGATAGTAGGCCTCGTCAAGCACCGGCACTCGGGTCAATACGGTGCGATCGACCTGTACCCAGAGCAGTCCCCACCAACCGATCGCTACCGCAGCCACGATCAGCCAGCGACGCCTCGATCGCCACCGAATATCAACGCGATCGGCCATCAGACATTGAACCTGATACCCAGGACATCACCCTCCTGAACCTCGTAGTTCTTGCCCTCGAGACGCCAGGTATGCGCCGTCTTGGTGGCGGCAATACTGCCGGCGGTCACCAGATCTTCATACGCCACGACCTCCGCCCGGATGAAGCCGCGCTCCATGTCCGAATGGATCACGCCGGCCGCGCGTGGCGCTCTGGCGCCGGTGTTTACCGCCCAGGCGCGACACTCGTCTTCTCCGACCGTGAAAAAGGTCGTCAGGTGTAAAGCACCGTACGCCGCACGGATCATCAGGTCCAGTGCAGGTTCGTCGATTCCCATCTCGGCGAGGAACTCGGCAGCTTCCGCCGGCGAAAGCTGCGTCAGCTCTTCCTCCATGCTGGCGCACAGCGTCACGACCTGACTGCCGGCGACCCGAGCTGCGGTTTCCGTGGCCTCCGGTATCGTGGCGCCTTCAGCATGATTCAACACGATCATCAACGGTTTGCGGGTCAGAAACGTGAATCCGGAAACGATTCTCTGGTCGTCGACGTTCAGGATCAAATCACGCAGGGGACGGTCCGCTTCGAGTTGCTCGCGGAGTCGTTGCATCAGCGGTGGTTCGAGTGGGTTTTCGACCTTGCCCTTGCGGCCTTTGTCCTTGGCCAGGCGTTCCAGACGGTTCTCGACGATTTGCAGGTCCGCCAGCGCCAGTTCCAGCGCCAGCGATTCGAGTTCAGCCACGGGATCGGGCGCGCCGTGCCCGCCATCGAAACAGCGGACGACCAGGGCCAGGGCGTCGACCTTGCGCGCATGTTCGAGGAAGCGGACAGCGTCGCGACTGCCTTCGGGACCGACGCCGCCTGCGAAACCCGGAACGTCCACCCATTCGACGGCCGCCGGAACCGTACGGCGGGGACTGAACAGGCTGGTCAGCCGTTCGAGACGCGGATCCGGCACCCGGGCCATGGCGCGGTTGGCGTCGACGCCGCCTTGACCGGTCGGAATGCCTGCCCGGGTGATCGCATTGAACAGCGTGGTCTTCCCGGTGTATTTCTTGCCGATGATGCCGATCTGCACGAGGTCCTCCACGGTAGCCTTCGACGGCTGGCGGTTGATGTTGTCTGCAAAAGGTAATTAATGGGGAGGCGGTGCCGGCGGCGGCGCTTCAACGGATACTTCTGCGGACCAGCCGGAGAACGGTCCCACGCGCCCCTCGGCATCGACTCCGGCGACCCGGATCTCGTACTCGTCGCCATACGTGACCGCCAACGCATAGGCCGGTATCGAATCCGATGTCTGATCGGCGAGCGACGCTGCGATCGTCCCGTTTTTCCTCACCTGGATGACGTAACGAAGTACCGGCGTACCCGATTCGGGAGGCGACCAGACATACCCCAGGGACGGAGGTGGCTGTCCTCCCGCGCTCGTCAGCAGCAACGGCACAAAAAGCACGACCAGCACCGCCGAAAGCAGTAGCAAGCGCACCCGTGCGACTTTTCCAACCACCAACATCGAACGCACCACCCTCATGAGCCGGTAATTGCCCCAATGAACCAAAAAGCACGTCGTGACGCAACCCTTTTCTATTGAAAGAAATATCCGCCACGATTCCTGCTGTTTGGGCAGGTCTTTTTCCATATCTTAGCGCTCACAACGCGGATCCACCAGACATTGGTAAAAAAATATCCAATCCGGGCTGGACAAGCGGGGTTTGAGAGCCACATTATGCAGAGGAACAAACTCGTTGATGGCAACTCGCGCGGGAGCGGTTTTGTTGAATGTCAAGGAGGACATTTTGAACTGGCCACGATTCAAACCCCCGCTGCTCGTCATACTGCTTTTACTCGCTTTTCCAGTCACCTCACTCGGCGAATCGATCCAGGTCCCCGGCGACGAATCGACCATCGGCGCGGCGCTCGATCGCGCGACCGACGGCGACGTGGTCTTCGTCCATTCCGGCACCTACTACGAGCATGATCTACTGGTCAGACGAGGGATCATGATCGTGGGCGAGACCGGCCCCCACGCCGAAGTGATCATCGACGCCCAGCGACTCGGCCGCGTGATCTTGTGCGAGGGCGTCGATGAGACGACCGTCATTCAAGGCTTGACCCTGACCGGCGGGCGTGCCGACGGCCAGACCTCGTACGACAGCAGCGGTGGTGGTCTGCTCTGCAGCAACTCGGCCCCGTGGATCGTCAAATGCAGATTCGTCAACAACGAGGCGGCGGCGCACGGCGGCGGCTTACGCTGCAGTCATGCCTCTCCCATGCTCGTCGAATGTACCTTCGACAACAACAGGGCCGAGCAGGGCGGCGGCGGTGCCGATTGCAGCTACGACGCCAATCCGACCTTCAATTCCTGCCGTTTCACGGGAAACAGTGCTGCTTGGGGAGGCGCGATCGCCTGCCGGTCCGATGCGTTTCCGATTCTGAACAACTGCATCATCGACGGTAACTCGGCGCTCGAACCCGCCGGTTACGGCGGCGGCATCTTCTGCGATTTCGACGCCGCGCCGGTCCTGAACACCTGCACCTTGAGCGAGAACGTCGCGGTCTACGGCGGCGCCGTCGCCTGCTTCGAGGATGGTAATTCGCGCATCTCCAACAGCACGATCGCTTTCAACGAGGCGCAGGTCGGTGGCGGGCTGTACTGCCTGCACACCTCGCCCGCGCTCGAGCGTACGATCATCGCGTTCCAGATCGGTGCTGCAGTGGGCGGCACCACCAACGCACATCCGATCGCCGAGTGCTGCGATTTTTTCGGTAACACCGGTGGTGACTGGACCGGGCCGGTGGCGGGACTGGCCGGCATTCTCGGCAATATTGCTGTCGATCCCCGGTTCTGCCCGCGAGAAGGCGGCGAAGTGGGCAATCCGGCGCTGTACCTGAAGGACGATTCGCCATGTTCGGACGAGCACAACAGTTGCGGCCTGGTCGGCGCCTGGCCGGCGGACTGCGACCTGATGGAGACCTTCCTGGCCGAGTTCGTCGCTGCCTCGGCCGACGGCGCGGTCGAGATTCGCTGGCGTGTTCATGACAGCGAAGCGCTGATCTTCCGCCTGCAGGCCACGATGACCCGTGACGATCAGCAGCAGGCGTGGGACGTGAACTATCGACGCGAAACCGATTCGAGTTTTGCGGCGACCGACCGCTCGCCGCACCTCTTTGCCGGCGGTTCGGTGACCTATACGCTTTCGCTGCAGGAACCGGACGGCTCGTGGACCTATCTGGATCATCGGAATCTGACCATCGACGTGCCGGCGTTGCGCACCGATTTCCAGGAGATCTTCCCCAATCCCTTCAATCCGCAGACGACGATTTCGTTCACCGTGGGCAACCCCCAGCGGGTCGAGATCGGTGTGTACGATCTGACCGGGCACCACATCGTCGAACTCGCCGACGAGGTGTATGCGACCGGCCGCCACAGCCTCGTGTGGAACGGTCGCGACGACACCGGGCGTTTCGTATCCTCGGGCACGTATCTCGTGTTGCTGCGTACCGTCGACGAGTTGCGAACACGTAAGTTGACCTTGCTCAAATAGCGCGTTTGGTTGGCCGGTGGCGGCGGGCGACGATACCCGCCGCCGGTCGTCCGTCCGGATCGAGATTCTCTTCGTGTATCAATACCTCGAAAAGATCCGGCGGGAAGTATTGTGGCAGTTCACCGGCTTCCAGACGGTGGCGGCGACTCGGCGGACCGCCGAATCCCGGCTGATGGCGAAAGGTGCGGATCAGGGCCACGCCGCCGGGTTTCAACAACGCGGTCAGCCGGGCCAGCAAGGGCCGGTGAAGGTAGCGAAATACCAGCACGACCGCCCACGGTCCCCTGGGCACCCGGTCCAGGTCGCGCAGATCCCGGTTGATGAACTCGCAGTGAACGCCGCGGCTGGCCGCCAGGCGTTCGCCGTAGCCCAGGGCTTCGGCTTGCCGGTCGACGCCAGTTACGTGGAAGCCTCGTTCGGCGAGCCAGACGGCGGCGCGCCCGCTGCCACAGGCCAGATCGAGCACCGGCCCGGCAGCCGGCGGGGGCAGGAGTTCCAGGTGCTGCTCGAGAAACGGCGACGGCCGCCAGAGATGTCGCCGACTTTCTCCCGTGGCGACCGCGTCGGACGGCAGTTCTCGCCAGTCCGCCGGAGCGAATGCCGCGACGAGCGGTTGCTGGCGTCCGCGGCGTACCAGGTGCTCACCGACAGCCTCGCCCAGCGTTCTGCTACCGGCGATCAATACCAGCGGCTCGTGCCGGGGCGGCAGGAAGATCGAGGGCAGACACGCGTCCACGGTCGCCGCGTCCGGTGCCGCGGCCACCGGTAACGACACCGAACCGACGAGATGTCCGGCAACGAACTCACGCTTCGGTCGGATGTCGAGCAGATTACCCAGGCGCCACGCCGCATGGGCCAGTATTTCGCCGAGCAATGCCGACGGTCTATCCCCATGGGGTTCCGGGTGGAAATCCGACCGGTCATCGGCTGGCATGATTGTCCCCCGCGGCACGTTTCCGGATTCGTTTCAGCGCCCGTGAGCAAGCGCGGATCACCGTCGTGAACACTTTGCAAAGCGTAACAGATCTGCTACGCTCTGTCCCGGACAGCTCGTGCCGAGCCCGGCTCGGCGCCGCTTCGAGTCGACAGCGCCCGGGTGTTCCGCCGAACACGTGTGGCCCGATTGATACTCGCTCACCGAGCGTTTCGTCACGGCGGTACGATGCTTATCTACCACAGACTCGTCCTGACTGTCGTCGGCCCGGTACTGACCCTGGCCAGCGAACGCGGATTGCTGCGTGTGTTCTTCTTGCAGGAAGCCTTCCAGTACCGCACCGAGGTTGCGCGGCTGGCCCAGGCCTACGGCGAAGACATCGAGTTGATGGAAAACGAGTCGGCCTTTGCACCGCTGATCGACCAGCTCGGCGAATACTTCTGCGGTCGCCGGCACGATTTCGACTTGCCCCTCGACATGCGTGGTACCAGTTTCCAGTGTTCCGTTTGGGAATTGCTGCGGACCATCCCCTTCGGGAAATTGCGGTCGTACCAGCGGGTCGCCCGTGAGATCGGTCGTCCGCGCGGCGCCCGCGCCGTCGGTCAGGCCGCCGGCCAGAATCCGCTACCGATCGTGGTGCCCTGCCACAGGGTCATCGGCGCCGATGGTCGTCTCGTCGGATTTGGCGGCGGCGTCAGCCTGAAGGCACAGCTGTTGCGCCTGGAAGGGCACACGATGGGATCTTCAGCGCGGGTCGCGGCACCGCAGCTCTTCTGAGCGGGAAATGCCGTACAAACGATTAACTCCCTGGCAGACGTGCCGATAGATCCGAGACCAACGTCGATCGAGTCGTAGCCTTCAAACCCGGAGCGAATCATGCGTTACGTGAAGAGGTTCACCGTCACTCCCAGCCTCCCCCCGAAATTGCAGCCGCTGCTGGACATCGCTCGAAATGTCTGGTGGACCTGGAATCCCGAAGCGATCACGCTGCTGCGCCGGGTCGACGCCGATCTCTGGGACGGGAACAAGCACAACCCGGTCGCCGTGCTGGGCAGTCTCTCGGCCGAGCGGGTTTCCGCGCTGATGCGCGACAGTGCGTTCCTCGCGCACCTGGAACGTGTGCAGGCGGATCTCGACCGCTACCTGACCCGCACTTCCTGGTTCGACAGCGAACACGAAGAACACCGGCAGCACATCATCGGCTATTTCTCCCTCGAATTCGGTTTGCACGAATGTCTGCCCCTCTACTCGGGCGGCCTGGGGATCCTGGCAGGAGACCATTTGAAGTCCGCGTCGGACCTGGGCCTGCCGCTCGTGGGCGTCGGCCTGGCCTATCAGTACGGCTACTTTCGTCAGTACCTGAATCACGATGGCTGGCAGCAGGAAGACTACGTCGTCAACGATTTCTTCAACATGTGCATGACCCAGGAACTCGATGCGGACGGCAACCAGCAGTACATCCACGTGGACCTGCCCGGCCGCCAGGTCAAGGCACTGATCTGGCGCATCCAGGTCGGACGCAATCCGCTGTTCATGCTCGACACCAACGTGCCCGAGAACCGGCCCGAAGACCGGGAACTGACGAGCAATCTGTATAGCGGTGACAACGACATGCGGATCCGCCAGGAAATCCTGCTCGGGATCGGCGGCTACAAAGCGCTGCGCAAGCTGGGTATCAAACCCACCGTCTGCCACATGAACGAAGGACACGCCGCGTTTCTGGGACTCGAACGGATCAGGACGCAGATGGCGGAGCACGCTCTACCATACGAAGTGGCTTTCGAGACCGTCCGTTCCAGCAGCGTGTTCACCACCCACACGCCGGTTCCCGCGGGCAACGATCACTTCCCCGCCGACCTGGTGAAGGCCTACCTGCAGCCATTGGCGGACACGCTCGGTATCGGTATCGACGGGCTGCTGGCTCTGGGCCGCCAGGACGCCGAAAACCTCTCCGAGCCCTTCTGCATGACCGTACTGGCCCTGCGGCTCGCCCAGTTCGCCAACGGCGTGAGCGAACTGCACGGTCACGTCTCGCGGGACATGTGGCAGCGCATGTGGCCCGGCGTGCCCCAGGCCGAGATTCCCATCTCGCACGTGACCAACGGCATCCATACGCGGACCTGGCAGTGCCAGGAAATGGCGCGCCTGTACGACCGCTATCTCGGCCCGCGGTGGTATGACGAACCGACGAATCAAATGGTCTGGGAACGGGTGAACCATATTCCCGACGCCGAGCTGTGGCGCAGTCACGAGCGCATGCGCGAGCGGCTGGTAGGCTTTGCCCGGCGTCGTCTGCGCGCCCAGCTGAAGCGACGCGGCGCCAACCGCGCCTGGATCAAGGCCGCCTCCGAGGTGCTCGACCCCGAGGCGCTGACCATCGGCTTTGCCCGCCGTTTCGCCACCTACAAGCGCGCCGCCCTGATCCTGCGCGATCCCGAACGCCTGAGCCGTATCCTGAACAATCCCGAGCGACCGGTGCAGCTGATCTTCGCCGGCAAGGCGCACCCGAAAGACCACCCGGGAAAGGAACTGATCCGACAGCTCGTCCACATGTCGCAACGGGAGGAGTTCCGCAACCGGATCGCCTTCGTGGAGGACTACAATATCGAGGTGGCTCGGTACCTGGTCCAGGGAGTCGATATCTGGTTGAACAACCCGCGCCGTCCGCTGGAAGCGAGCGGCACCAGCGGCATGAAGGTTCCGGTCAACGGCGGTATCAACCTCTCGATCCTCGACGGCTGGTGGTGCGAGGGTTACGAGGGCGACAACGGCTGGGCGATCGGCGCCGGCGAGGACTACACCGACCAGGAGTACCAGGACGAGGTGGAAAGCACGGCGCTGTACGACCTGCTCGAGGCGGAGATCGTGCCGATCTACTACGAGCGCGGCAACGACGGCGTGCCGCGTGAATGGACCCGGATCATGAAAAACTCCATGCGGACGGTCAACGCCAACTTCAATACCAACCGCATGGTCGAGGAATACACCCAGCGCTTCTACATCCCCAGCCTCTATAACAACGAAAGGCTCGTCCAGAACGATTTCACCGGCGCGCAGAGTCTCGCCGGCTGGCGGAGCCACGTGCGTGAAAACTGGCCGACGGTCAAGATCGCCGGCGTGCAGACCGACACGGTCGACGCCCTGCCCATGGGCTCCCATCTGCCGGTCAAGGCCGTCGTGGATCTCGGGGCGATAGCCACCAGCGACGTCCTGGTCGAGATCTATCACGGCTTGCTGAACAGCAGGGGCGAGATCGAGAACGGCGAGACGGCGACCATGATCCCGCAGGACGATGCGCAGCAGGGCTCGGTCACCTTCACCGGCGAGATACCGTGCCGCCGTTCGGGGCAACGCGGCTTTACCATCCGCGTCGTACCGCGCAACGAGGAATTCCCCCTCGATCGTTTCGAGACCGGCCTGATCACCTGGCTGGACGAACCCGATCCGACCAGTCGGGTCAGCGACGCCGAGAAGAGCTCCGTCAGGATACGCACGCCGTGACCTGAAGCGGATTGACAGTGGCGAGCGCAGCGCTGCGGCCTAAACCGAGAAAAGCGCGCTGCGGTCGCCTACCGGGCTCTACAGTCCGGGCACGATATCACGCAACTCCTGCACGTACTTCGCGAAGCGACGCCTTCCCTCGGGTGTTACCGCAACCAGCGTCTGGGGACGTTTACCCACGAATCGCTTTTCCAGGGAGATCAAGCCGCCTTCCGCCAGCCGCGACAGGTGCACCGACAGCGATCCGTCGGTCAGCCCCAGTTGTGCGCGTATCTCGGTAAACGGTACCGGACGTTGCTCGGTCGTGATGAGGGAGAGAACCATGAGCCGGACCCGGCCGTGGATCAAGGGGGCCAGCGGCACCTGTCCGCCACCGGCAGGCACGGATGTAGAAGACCTCGCCACGCCCCTCGGCCTCCTTGCCGGGCGTACTACGCGGGTACGAGAGAGCGGGCGCGCACCGGGACAACGTCACCTTCGGCGACGACTCACTCGGGGGAGGCATACACCTCCCCCATGACGCAGTGAGTGTGATCGGAGATCGCGATCGGAAGAAGTCGATCTCTTCCCTGAGTCCGTTCAGCGGAAGAGGGTTGACGGGGGGACGGCTGGCACCCAGGACCAAGAATCCGTCCCCCTTGCCGCTCGGGGATCCTTCCCCAACCCCTCTCGGGGGTCCTCGGCCGGAAACCGTTGCTCCGTCTGGACCCGGCATCAACCTCTCGCGACACGCTGTCCGCGCTGCGGCATCGACTTCACGATCTGCAGTCTGCGCAAAGTGTCCGCCCGATGTCAGATACTTTAATAACCAAAGTACTTTGTATAGTCAAGTAGAAAAAAGAAAAAATTCAGGGCCTGTGGCGGCGCGGGTCAGCGGGGCTAGATACCAACCGCCGTCGAGAGCGCAGACAACGACGGGAGAAACTGGAACTTGTCTGCGGCTGGGGTTATCTTCTACTGGAAGTTGTCTGGACAGTCGGCCTGCCGGGCCGGCGATTCCGGCGACCTTCGCTTGCCTGTGCTGGGCAGATAGATGAGTAATTCGAAGCGTGCGATCGGCGACCGCACCCGACACGGACGGCGCCGGCGCCCAACCCCACGAAGAAGGAGGGCTGAATGAAAACCGCAGAATTCATCGAGATGGAAGACCACTACGGTGCTCACAACTACCATCCGCTCGACATCGTGATCAAGAAGGCCGAAGGCGTGTGGGTCGAGGATGTCGAAGGCAACCGCTTCATCGACTTCCTGGCTGCCTACAGCGCGGTCAATCAGGGCCATTGCCATCCGAGGATCCTCAAAGCCCTCCGCAAGCAGGCGGCCAAGGTCACGCTGACGAGCCGCGCCTTCCGCAACGACCAGCTACCGCTGTTCAACCGTGAGATCTGCGAGCTGACTGGTTACGAGAAAGTGCTGCCCATGAACTCCGGCGCCGAGGCCGTGGAGACCGCCATCAAGGCCGCGCGCAAGTGGGGCGAGAAGGTCAAGGGCGTCAAGAAGAACAAGGCCGAGATCATCGTCTGCGCCGACAACTTCCACGGCCGCACGACCACCATCGTCGGCTTCTCCACCGAGGCACAGTACAAGGACGGCTTCGGCCCCTTCACCCCCGGATTCAAGGTCATCCCCTTCGGCGACCACAAGGCGCTCGAGAAGGCGATCACCAGGAACACGTGTGCCTTCCTGGTCGAGCCGGTGCAGGGCGAAGCCGGCATCAACATCCCGCCGGCCGGTTTCCTGAAAAAAGCTGCGGCGCTGTGCAAGAAGAAGCAGGTGCTGTTGATCTGTGACGAGATCCAGTCGGGACTGGGCCGCACGGGCAAGCTGTTCGCCTACGAACACGAAGGCATCAAGCCCGACGGTGTGATCATCGGCAAGGCGCTCAGCGGCGGCTTCTACCCCGTGTCGGCCTTCCTCAGCAACCGCGAGATCATGGACGTATTCAAGCCCGGCGACCACGGCTCGACCTTCGGCGGCAATCCGCTGGGCATGGCGGTGGCGCGCGAAGCGGTGCAGGTACTGATCGACGAGAAGCTCGTCCAGAAATCGGCCACCCTCGGTCCGTGGTTCATGGACAAGCTGCGCTCGCTGAAATACAAGAGCATCAAGGAAGTCCGCGGCCGGGGCCTGTTCATCGGCCTGGTCCTGGACCGCCCGGCGAGGCCCTACTGCGAGGAACTGATGAAGCAGGGCCTGCTGTGCAAGGAGACCCACGAGAACGTGATCCGCTTCGCGCCGCCGCTGGTGATCGGCAAGCGGGAGCTGAACATGGCCTTCAAGCGGGTCGAGAAGGTGTTCAAGATGCTGGAGGGCTAGACGCGTGCCTGCGGCAGCACGATTCCGGTACCAGGCGCCCGCCGATCACGGCGGGCGCTTTCTCTTTCTGCAGTACTGCCGAGGTTAGGCGATGACCGGGCGCGATTCACGACCGCGGCCAGTTGCGCCGGGGCAACTCGTTCCCTCGCCGTACGCCCGTATCGACACGCCGATCTATTCCCCGGGAACGACCAGCCGCCCGTGCCGGCGCCCGGTGAAGGTCTGCAGATTCGGCGGCAGATGCCCTACGTCCCCGTAGGACACGAGCTTCATCCGCCCGTCGGAAAATATCCGCACCACGGTCAGACTGCAATTGCCGATGGTCATCTGCAGCCAGCTCCGCGTCTCGACCTGCAGCACGCGAGTGACGAAGTAGCGGATCACGTTGCCGTGGCAGACGATGATGTCGTGCTCGTCCTCCGGGCCGGCGGGACGGAAATATTCCGTGAAAGCCATCTCGACCTGCGCAAGACAGGCCGCTACCTCGTCCGGATCTTCGTCGCGCATGACGTCCTCGCGCCAGGTTGGCATGAGACACTCGCGCAGCTGCCGCGATTGCTGCACCTCGAGTTCGGGAAACATTTCCCCGATGACGGCGGCTGTCTGGTGGGCGCGGGTCATGGTGCTGCTGTGCAGCGAGGTAATCGGCGTTGGCAGGGCACGAAGACGAGCGCCGAGCAGGCGCGCCTGCGCCACGCCCAGCGGGATCAGGGCCTTGCCCACGTCGGGATCGCGCTGGTCAGCGGTGTCATACGCGCCGTGGCGGATCAGATAGAGCGTACGCACACCCGTATCGCCGGCTGCGTGATCTTCCGCGCGCGCCATGACCGCCTCGCCGCAGACGAACACGATCATGCAGCACAGTGCAAGCAGGAGTCCGCCACGGTTGAAGATGTCTGGAGTATATTTCATCACGACCATCCCGGATGAGGTGCTGTCGACATGCCGCGACGCGGCGATTCTGCGCCGGCATCGAAATCCGGGTCACGGAAAACCAACGACCGACAACAAGATAAGCTCAGCCCAGCCCAACGCGAATCCGGTGGCGATTCCCGTAGCGACATCGCGCGCGGATTCTAGTATTGTTCAGCGGATCGGCGCCCGCACCTCGATCGCGGAGGGATGCGGGCGACGTCTCGGGTATCGCGTTTGCGTTTGTGGTTTTGGGGAGTGAGTTCATGATGCACCAACAGCTTCGCACAGGTGGCCCGACCGGCCGTTCCGGACGATGGCGTTCTCTGTCGTGTTGGGCGGTTGTCGCGCTGGGGTACGGCCTGCTGGCAGCGAGCCTCACCGGTTGCGCCGCTCCTGGCCGCACCGGCACGCGCAGTGACACCGCCGCGCCGACCTCCCGCTATCCGGCGATCGCCGCCGCCACCGAGCAGATCATCGCGGCGGCGCTGCAGGATACCTTCGCCTACGACTGGTTGCAAACCCTCTGCGATCGGGTCGGACACCGGCTCGCCGGCTCGCCGGGAATGCAAGCCGCGGTCGAGCTGTCGGCACACACCATGCGCCAGGCGGGTCTCGACAGTGTCTGGCTCGAACCGGTGACCGTTCCCTACTGGATCCGCGGCCACGAAGCGGCTCGTTGCACGGCGCCACGGGTTTTCGAGATGCCGGTGCTGGCGATGGGATTCAGCGACGGCACGGGCCCCGACGGCATCGAGGCCGAGGTCCTCGCGGTACGCGACTTCGACGAGCTCGAGGCACGCGCCGACGAGGCGCCGGGCAAGATCGTACTGTTCAATCCTCCTTGGACGGGATACGGCGGCACGGTACGCTACCGGACCGCAGGCGCCAGCGCCGCCGCCCGCCATGGTGCCGTGGCCTGCTTGATCCGGTCGGTAACGAACCGGAGCCTCAGCACTCCGCACACCGGCATGATGCGCTATGCGGACGATGCGCCACGCATTCCCGGCGCTGCGTTGACCGTGGAAGACGCCGCCCGGCTGTTCCGGCTTTGCCGTCGGGGCGAGCGCGTTCGCGTTCACCTGCAGCTCGGCGCTGAGAATCGCGGCGAGATCACGTGCCACAACGTGATCGGCGATCTGAAGGGTCGCGAACAACCCGAACAGATCGTGGTGATCGGCGGCCATCTCGACAGCTGGGACGTGGGTACCTGCGCCCACGACGACGGCGCCGGTTGCGCCGTCACTTTCGGCGCCATCCAGTTGCTGAAACAACTCGATCTGCGACCGCGGCGGACCGTACGGCTCGTCCATTTCACGGGCGAGGAATTCGGCGGCCATGGCGGCCGCGCCTATCACGACGCACATGCCCATGAGCTGGACGATCACGTCGCCGCCTTCGAGAGCGATTCGGGTTGCTTCCCGCCCAGGTGGTTCTCGATCTCGGCGCCCGATTCACTGGTCGACACGGTGGTCGCGCAGCTGACCGGACTGCTGGGCGAGTCGCTCGCCCCGCTGGGAGTCGACGAGATCAAGCCCGGCTGGTCGGGCGTGGATATCCGGCCGGTCGTCGACGCCGGCGCCATCGGCATCGGCCATCGCATGGACAATCCCGACTACTTCGATTACCACCACAGCCCGGCCGACACCTTCGACAAGATCGATCTGGAAATCATGCGCCGGAACGTCGCCGCCGTCGCGGCGCTCATTTACGCCATCGCGGAATCGCCCGCGTCGCTGCGTGACGGATCCGTGCTCGATCCGGGAAGCGAGTAGCCACGGACACGCGCGCCAACAACATCCTCAGCGGCCCCATCCCCAGGACGCTCGGCACCCTGAGCGTGCCGATGATCCTGGCCATGTTCCTGATCACCGGCTTCGGTATCGTCGACATGATTTATCTCGGACGCTTCAGCAAGGAGGCGATGGCGGCCGTCGGCCTTGCCTACCCCGTCACCTTTCTGCTCCACACCTTCGCCGGCGCCTGCGGCACCGCGGCGACTTCTCTGTGTTCGCGCCTGATCGGGCAAGGCGAGCACAGGCGTGTGCGCAACCTGGTCTTGCACGTGCTGGTGGGCGTGGTGCTGCTGGCGGTGATCGCCACGCCGGGCGGCATGTTGTTGTTGCGGCCGGTGTTGACCAGTGGCGGGGCGGCGCCCGCGGTTGTCGAGCAAGGTATCCGGTACGGCACGATCTACTTTCTGGGCAGCCTCTTCGCCCTGCTGGCCATGGTCGTCAACGCCCTCTACCGCGGTGAAGGCGACACCGTGTACCCCTTCAAGGTCATGGCGGCGGCCCTGGCCGTGAACATCGTACTCGATCCCTTCTTCATTTTCGGTATCGGTCCCTTCCCGCGGCTGGGTGTGGCCGGGGCGGCGGTCACGACTCTTTTCGCCATCGGCCTGGCGGCGGCGCTGGTGTGCAAGGAGCTGTTCAATCCGGCGCGTCAGGTGCGTTTCGATCGCTCGGCCTGGCGTTTCGATCCCGCGTTGCTGCGCGATTTCGGCATGGTGGCCGGACCGGCGGCGCTCGCGAATCTCTCCATGCCCCTGTACGTCTATCTCATCAACCGGATGCTGATTCCCTTCGGCACCGATGCGCTGGCAGCCTTCGGTGCGGGCATTCGCCTTTTGAGTTTCGTGTTGCTGCCGAGCATGGGCATCTCGCTGAGCATGATGATCATGGTGGGACAGAACCACGGAGCGGGCTCGCGACGGCGCGTGCAGGAAATAACCCGGACGGCGCTGGTATTCTCCACGGCGATGCTTGTTGTCCTGGCCGCGCCGGTGGCGCTTTTTCCGCGCTGGGCACTGTCGTTGTTCACCGACGATCAGGCGGTGATCGCGGCCGGCCTGCCGCTGGCGCGCTGGGTGACGCTGGCCCGGCCTCTGCTCGGTGTCGTGGTTATCACCGCGTTCTGGTTCCAGGCGCGAGGACAGGGACCGGCGGGCATGGTGCCGAACATCCTGCTGAGGGTGGTTCTGGGTCCGCTGGGCGTGTATCTTGGCATCCGGCTGGGCGGTCTGGCCGGCGGCTGGTACGGCCTGGCCGGCGCGGACGCTCTGGGCGGTCTACTCTGTCTGGCGTTGCTGTGGTGGCGCTCGCGAATCTATCTGCGCCAGGCGGTCGAGCCGGCCGTACCGACCCGAAAATCGACGGCGCCGCCGACCGCGCGATAGCGTGCAACCTCGTCTCGCCTGTACCGTACACAAGCTCGCCTCACTCGTCGCTCAGTTCGCGCACGTACATATCGCTTTTTCCGGAGGACCGCCATGAAGCGCTTGTTGTTGCTGTTCCTGTTGCCGCTCCTGTTCCTCGCGGCCGGCGTGACCTTGGCCAAGGACGCGTACGATCCCCTCGATCCCGAAGACATGCGCTTGCTACGCTATCCGGACATCCACGGCGATCGGATCGTCTTCACCTACGCCGGCAACCTCTGGACCGTGCCGGCCGGCGGCGGCGAGGCGCGACGCCTGACCAGTTCCCTCGGCTTCCAGACCGAACCCAAATTCAGTCCGGACGGGAAGCACATCGCCTTCAGCGGCAACTACGACGGCAACAACGACATCTACGTGATCACCGCCACCGGCGGCGAACCGCGGCGCCTGACCTGGCATCCCGGCAGAGACCGGGTCATCGACTGGCAACCGGACGGCAAGGCCGTACGCTTCCAGACGCAACGCGGGAGTCGCACGCGCTACGACGCCCAGCTGTACACCGTGCCGCTGACCGGCGGCTTGCCGGCGCCGCTGCCGTTGCACGAGGGTGGTCTGTCGAGCTATTCACCCGACGGCAAGCAACTCGTCTACAACCGCATGACCCGGGAGCACCGGACCTGGAAGCGCTACAAGGGTGGCATGGCCCAGGATCTGTGGATCTACGATTTCGACGCCAACGACACCGAGAAGGTGACCGATTGGGTCGGCACGGATAACTTCCCCATGTGGCATGGTGAGACGATCTATTACACGAGCGACCGCACCGGTCGACTACAGATCTGGGCCTACGAGCTGACGACCGGCGAGCATCGGCAGGTAACGCGTCACAACCAATACGATGTCAAGTACCCCAGCCTGGGCGACGCGGCCATCGTCTACGAGAACGGCGGCTGGCTGTACGTGCTGGATCTGGCCGACGAGAAGACGCGCAAGATCGAGGTAACCCTGCACAGCGACCTGGCCTTGACGCGCCCGGTGTTCAAGGACGTCAGCCGCTGGATCAACTACGCCGACATCGCCCCGGACGGCAAGCGGGTCGTGATGTCGGCGCGCGGCGACCTGTTCAGCCTGCCGGCCGAGAAAGGAGCGGTCCGGGCACTGACCAGCTCATCCAGCAGCAACGAACGCAATCCCGCCTGGTCGCCCGACGGCAAGTGGATCGCCTGCTTCAGCGACCGCGACGGTGAGTACGACATCTACCTCCACCCGAGCGACGGCAAGGGCGAGGTGAAACGGTTAACCGACGACGCCGACGTTTTTCGCATCGGCCTGGCCTGGTCGCCCGACAGCAAGTATCTGCTGTACAGCGACGCCGCCTTCCGGCTGTTTCTCGTCGAGATCGACGGCGGCAAGGTGACCAGGATCGACGAGAGCCCCATCGCTGCCATCAGAGACTACGCCTGGAGCGCCGACAGCCGCTGGGTAGCCTACGCCATGGCCGGCGAGAACGGCTTCGGCAACATTCACCTGTACGACGTCGACGCCGATGAATCCCACCAGGTGACCAGCGAGGCCACCGACGACGACGATCCCTGCTTCGATAGCGACGGCAAGTACCTTTTCTTCACCTCCGATCGCCATTTCAATCCCACCATCGGCGGCTACGATATCAAGCCGACCTACGCCAACGGCGAGGGCATTTACCTGCTGACCCTGCGCGCCGACGTGGAGAACCCCTTCCCCTTCGAGAGCGACGAGGTGGAAATCGACGGCCAAGGTGACGAGGACGACGCCGACGATAAAGGCGGCGACGAAGACGGCGACGACGCTGACGACGATGGCGACGATGGCGAAGAGGGCGAGGATGACGAAGACGCTGAGGACGACGAGGAGAGCGACGACGAACCGGAGCCCCTGGTCATCGACGTCGAGGGCATTTTCGAGCGCACCGTGGCCCTGGACCTGCCGCCGGGCGCGTACGTCAACCTCCGTTTCGCCGACGGCACGCTCTTCTACGGCAGCGTGAACCGCACACTCGGCGGCAGTCGCGAGGACGGCGGAATGTCGATCATGATGTTCGATCTGGAGGAGCGCGAAGAGAGCACCGTCATGTCCGGCATCAACGGCTTTGCCCAGTCGGCCGACGGTAAGAAGTTCCTCTATACGAGCAACGGCAGCTGGGGCATCGTCGACGCTGCCGCCGACCAGAAGCCGGCCAGCGAGCCGCTGCGCACCGGCGAGATGCAGGTCAAGATCGATCCGCGCGCCGAGTGGAGGCAGATGTTCCGCGACGCCTGGCGTCTCGAGCGGGACTATTTCTACGATCCCAACATGCACCAGGTCGACTGGGATAAGATGTACAAGCGGTACGCCCAGCTCCTGCCCTACGTCGCGCATGGCGCCGACTTCAGCTACCTGCTGGGCGAACTGCTCGGCGAGCTGAACGCCGGCCACGCCTACGTCCGCCCGGGCGAGCGACCGTCCGCGGCGCGCGTGCGTACCGGTTTGCTCGGCTGTGATTTCGCCCTCGAGGACGGCGATGATCGCTACCGGATCGCCGCCATTCTCGCCGAGCGCGACTGGAACCGGGACCAGACGACACCACTGTTCGGGCCGGGCATCGACGTCAGCGAGGGCGACTACCTGCTGGCGGTGGACGGCGTGCAGCTCGTGGCGCCCATGAACCCGCTCAGCCTGCTCGAGAACAAGGTCGGTCAGCAGGTGGTCCTGACCGTCGGCCCCGACGCCGACGGTGAAGAATCACGCGAGGTGACCGTCGAACCCATCGGTTCGGAAGCGGGTTTGCGCTACGAGGCATGGGTACAGAACAACCGCCGGCGCGTGGCGCGGCTTTCGGACGGGCGGATCGGCTATCTGCACCTGCCCAACACCGCCATCGGCGGGATGCAGGCCTTCGCCAAGGGTTACTATCCGAATCTGCGCAAGGAAGGCCTGATCATCGACGAGCGCTACAACGGCGGCGGCTGGGTGCCCGATTTCATGATGACCGTCATGGGTCAGAAGATCGCGCACGGCTGGAAGAGCCGCTACGGCCGCGAAGCCCACACCCCCGGCACCGCCTTTGCCGGGCACCTGGCCATGCTCAGCAACCACTATGCGGGCAGCGGCGGCGACGCGCTGCCGTACTACTTCCAGATCTGGGAGCTGGGACCGGTGATCGGCACACGGACCTGGGGCGGGCTGATCGGCTATCGGCACTACATCCAGTTGCTCGACGGCGGTAACGTGACCATACCCACCTTCGGCGTCTTCACCAAGGACGGCGAGTGGACGGTCGAGAATCATGGTGTCGATCCCGACATCGACGTGGACGAGTTGCCCCACGAGGTGATCGACGGCCGGGACGCGCAGATCGAAAAGGCGGTGGAATATCTGCTGGAGAAGATCGAGCAGGAACCGGTCGCCTGGCCGACCATCGGCGGTTATCCCGAAGACCGGGGTCATTGACCCCGATCAGCGGAAATGAACTTTCAGGGCCGCCCACTCGATGGGCATGGCGGTCACTTCGCCGCAGCCGACAAAGGGACTACCGTCAACCATGACGCCGGCGGAGAAGAGCGTACCGCCGGATCCGGCGGCTTCGCTGTGCTTGACGAGGGGTTCGCCACCGGTGATGTCGGGATCACGGGTCAGCGACTGGTTATCGCCGCCCTCGACATCGTAGGTGTAGCTCGCCACATCGAATGCGCCGTCGTTCAGGGTCACCGTATCGCCGGTATTGTTCAGTCCCAGGCTGCCGGTCGACGCGACCTGCGCTTCCGCATCGCCGAAATCGCCCGTCGGCGTACCGCCGCCGAAAACGATGATCGAGCAGTTGTCCAGCACCACCGTGCCGGCCGGGAAGGTGTGGCGCAGTTCGAAGCCGTCAGCGAGTGTCCAGCCACCGATATTCAGTGCGTCGCCGGTGGCGTTGACGATCTCCACGAACTCGTCCTCCACAACGTCGACGACACCATCACCGTTCGCGTCGCCGTTCACTGCATCGGGATCGGCAAGTATCTCGTTGATGACCTGGGCCCAGGCTGGTGCGAACACCAGCAGACTCGCGACAGCAACACATACCATGAGGATCTTGTGCGACATGATCCCATCCTCTCCACCAAGGCGGACACGCTGGCACGGCGCGCCCATCCGCTCCCCGGTCCGGAGCACCCGTATTCGGGTGTACCGCATCGGACAACCTGGCGGTGACACGTGCCAATCAACAAGGTAATTACTCGTATTTCGCCCCATAACTCTATCACATTCGTCGGTCGTTGCGGGAAGTTTTTAACGTCGGTCGTACGCGTGGCGGCTCGTCTATCGCTTGCCGGCCGTCACGGTGTCAACGGCGGCGGGACATCGGTAAGCCGGACGGCCATGTCGAGCCGCCGGTCAACGTGTCGCACGATGCCGTATTGTCCCGCGTAATCCTTGAAGATCAGTCCGGCGGCGTTCCGGTCGATCACCTCGAGGTAGGCGTCGAGGTTGTCCTGCAGATGCACCAGCGCCCGGCGGGCGGCAACCGCGTCGGGATACTCGACAGTCAGCCGGCGACAGAACGAGCCGTCGCCGTTATCGTAACTCGCCCCCGCGCCGAGAGCCTGGCCCTCGATCTGCAACACATCGCCGGGGCCGAAGGTGAATACCGGCTCGAGCCCGAAGCGGCCGCGGAACAGGAACTCGCTGCCGGCGACCCGTCCCGCTGACGGCAGGTGCCGCCAGATAGCGAGCGGCGGCGTTTCGTTTTCGGCCGCCAGCGCCGCGTTGGCCAGGGCAGTCATGGCTGGCAGACAGGCGGCATCGCCGCTGAAGTTGTTCACCTGGAGAAAGAGCGAGCCGGCCACCGCCGTTATCTGGTAGGGATTGCCCGTGTTGCGCGCCACGACGTCGACGGCGGGGTTCTCATCGCCGCACTTGGCGAGATAGATACCCTGCGCGGCGGGCGGGTCGGCCATACGGTACGTCTCGACGTCGATCTGTCGCGGGTTCGCACCGTCCTCGGCAGCGGTTGTCACCCGGTAATTCCGGACGTCCAGCGACGTGAATCCGAATTCGAGGAAAAGCTCCGCGCCGCCGTTGATGTACCCGTACAGACCGTGCGGCTCGAAGTGCAGGTCCGGTCCGCCGGCCGTCACGGTGGCCGGCAGGGCGGGCGGGTTCGTTGCACAGCCGGCGGTCAGACCGATCACGAGCGACATCATCGCGAGCAACATCGTCACGGCGCGCGACCGGTTTGGGATCCGCATCAGCGATCCTCTCCGTGAGCGATATCGGGTTCGGCCGCGCAATCCCGTGTCGCGATCGGTACCACGATCGACTCCACACCGTCGTGGCTCATACCCGAACCACACTGATCTTTTCACGATCCGCGATGCCCAGGCCCAGGCGCTCGGCGTAACGCAGGTACTCGGTAAATCGCGGATGTTCGTTCACCGTCACCCCCATCTCCTTGCGCTTCTCCACCAGCAGATCGTGGCAGATCATGTCGAGCGCGAAAGGATCGGTGGCGAAGTACAGCGTGTGGTGATCGTAGATGAAACTCGCGTTCGGACCCGGCCCGCCGTCGTACTGCCCGCGGATGCCGTCGGTGATGTTCAGCACCAGCTTGTCGCGAATCGCCGGGAAGGCGAGCACCTCGGTGCAGACATCGAAGAACAGCGGCCGGTGCAGCCGTCCGGTGTTGGCCACAGCGCCGTAGCCGATGTTCTTGGTCGCCATGCTGATGCCGTTGCCCGTGTTCTTGAAAACGGGCAGGTTGATGATCTTGGTCAGCTTCTGGGTGATCAACTTGCCGAAGGGCGAGCGTTTGTCGTTGAAGACGTGCTGGTTGAGGTAGTTGTTGTCCTGGGGCGCTTCGCAATCGGCCCAGTAGACCACGTCCGGATCGAACAGGTCGCGGCTCAGGTGCTTGCCGTCGGCATCGAGGTAGCCGCTCGTGTCGGTATTGCCTTCCTCGAAGGCGGCTTCGTCGAGGATCTGCAGCGCCTCGACGCCCACACCCGGGTAACGCTCCGGCGTGAAACCGGCGTCGGCCAGCATGGACTCGAAACGATCCCAGATAACGATGTTGCCCCGGGGCAAACCGTTGGCGGTCAGCCACTCGATGACCGCGTCCACGAGCTCGTGGTTCGTGTTGATCAGGCCGGGACCGACCGGATTGGGTTTGATGCCCACGATGTCTTCGTGGCTGAACAGCAGATCGAAGCTCTCGGCCGGACTCTTGCCGGTCAACTCACGCAGACCGCGCTCGAACATGGCCGCCACGACCGCGGCATCCACGTGTCGCTCGCCGGCCGTCCCGGCATTGCCCGCTGCGTCTTCTCCGGCGGCCGCACTCTCGTCGGTCGATTGCCCGGCGACCACCCGCTCGTCGAACACGGCCACGACCCGGCCGGGAAAGGGCCCGGGCAACGAGGTCTTCGTGCGGGGGATCAGCTTGATTTCGTCGATGTTCGTGGCCGGACGCGGCGGCGGATCGGCCGGCTTGTTCTGCGTCGAATCCTCACCGAGGGCCGGCGTGCCCAGCACGATACCCGCACTGGCGACCGAGCTCAGCTGGAGAAACTCCCGCCGCTTCAGCTGCCACCAGCGGTACATCGATCCGTATCCGGTTTCCTTTGCAGATCCGTTGCCACGGTCAGCCATCGTCTTCCTCCCGAGAAGGTCAGCCGGCAGGGAACAGCTCCACGTCGAAGGTCGAGCCGCGTCCGGTCATAGCCGGATCAGAGGTAACGGCGGAGCACCCGCTTGATCGTCAGCCCCTGCACGAGTATGGAGAATAGCACAACCAGATACGTGCAGGTCAGCAATAAAGGTTTCTCCGGAATCGGCGGCAGGGACAGCGCCAGCGCCACCGAGATGCCGCCACGCAAGCCGGCCCAGGTCAGGATCCGGATCGCGCCCGGCGAGAAACGATACTTCTTGCGCAGGAGCGACAGCGGAATGGACACGCTGATGAAACGCGCCAGCAGGACGATCAGAATGGTGATCAACCCCGCGGCGGCGCTCAGCAGGTGGAAGGCGACCACGAGCACCTCGATACCGATCAGCAGAAAAAGCACGGCGTTGAGAATCTCGTCCAGCAGCTCCCAGAATTTTTCCAGGTAGTCGGCGACCTCGTCGCTCATGGCGAAGCTGCGGCCGCGATTGCCTATCAGCAGACCGGCGACGACCACGGCGATGGGCCCGGAGATGTGGAGCGTCCAGGCGAGGCTGTAACTGCCCATGACCAGGGCGAGGCTGATCAGGACCTCGACCTTGTAGTCGTCGATGGCGAGCATCAACCGGTAGGCGACGTAGCCAGCGAGCAGGCCGAGCGCGGCGCCGCCGCCGGCTTCGCGCAGGAAGAAGAGCGCCAGGCCGCCCGGGGTGATCCCGCCGTGGCCGTGGGCTTCATGGCCCTGGCCCGCGTCGACGCCGTGTCCGGTGACCGCCGGCAACAGCGCCACCAGTCCGGTGAAGACCACGACCGCCACGCCGTCGTTGAACAACGACTCGCCCGCGATCTTGGCCTCCAGTTCGGGCGGCGCATGCAGGGTTTTCAGCGTGCCCATCACCGCGATGGGATCGGTGGGCGAGATCAGGGAGCCGAAGACCAGGCAGGCCAGGAACGACGCTTCCAGCCCCAGCCAGTTGAAAACGCCCTTGCTCATCAGCGCCACCAGAAAGGTCGACATGAGCAGACCGACCGATGCCAGCAGAATGATCGTCCACTTGCGCTTGACGAAATAGTCGAGATCGGCGTGCAGCGCCCCCGCGAAGAGCAGAAAGCCGAGCATGCCGTGCATGAGGGCCTTGTTGAAATCGATGTTGGTCAGGTACTGGCGGACCATCGTGATCAGATCGAACTGCGGCATCAGCCAGCTCAGCGCCAGCACGAAGAGCGAGCTGACCAGGCTGATCAGCAGCAAGCCCACCGAGGGTTCGAGCTTCAGGAAGCGGGCGTTGAGATAGCCGAACACGGCCGCCAGGGTCAACAGGATCGCGATGCCGTCGAAGAGGTTCACAAGTATCTCCCAGAGCCGGTGGTGACACTCGACCGCACGGCGGCCAGAGATCAGGTCAGAGGACAGATACTAGAATGCCCATGCGGTGGTGGTCACGCATTTTCTCTTGCCCGCCGAACGGTCGAGTTGCGGTTGGATCGAGCGCCACCGCCCCGCCGGGCCCTGTACCCGACCGAACTTTTCCTGTATACTCATGCTGTTCGTCTCCCCGACGCAACTCGCTCTCCTGGCGGTGACTACCATGAAAAAATTCGTGTTTCTGCTGGTGTCGTTGACTGTCGTGTCGATCGGATCCATCCTCGTGGTCCAGCGGCACCATCCGGCGCAACCCGATTCGCGGGCCGCACACCATCACCGTGCAGACGAGAGAGTCTCCGGCGCTCGCGGCGCGTTCGATTTCTGGACGGCGCAACGCGCTTATCCGAACAAGACCCTGCCGACGCGGGGTCACTACGACGCCTATGTCTATTCCAAGGCGTCGCTGGGAGCGGATTGGGAAAAAGGCGGCGCCGAGAGACCGGGCGCCAAGGAGCCGTGGCAGGAACTCGGTCCCCACAACATCGGCGGACGTACGCTGGCGATCGCACTCAATCCCCAGAATCCGCTGACCGTGTACGCCGGGGCGGCAAGCGGCGGTCTCTGGCGAAGTTATACGGGCGGGGTCGGCGCCGCGGCCTGGCATTATGTTTCGACCGGCCATCCGGTGCTCGGTGTCAGCACCATCGCCATCGATCCCGGCGATTCGAACACCGTGTACATCGGTACCGGCGAAGTGTACAGCTACTACGACACCCAGGGCGGCATCACCGTGCGGCACACGCGCGGTAGCTACGGCATGGGCATCCTGAAGACGACCGACGGCGGTATGACCTGGACCAAGAGCCTGGACTGGTCATACCAGCAGCAGCGGGGCATCTGGGCGGTACGGATCAATCCGCTCAATCCCCACACGGTCTGGGCCGGCACGACCGAGGGCACCTACAAATCCACTGACAGCGGCGCGAGCTGGACCCAGGTCGACGACACTATCATGGTCATGGATCTGGTCATCGACCCCGGCGACACCAGCCGGGTGTTCATCGCCTGCGGCGACATGCAGAGTCCGGGCACCGGCATCTACCGCACGACCGACGGTGGCGGTTCGTGGTCACTGATGTCCCAGACCGGCGTCATCCCCGCCGGCTGGGACGGCAAGGCGCAACTGGCGGTGGGCGCCTCGTTGCCCGGCGTCGTCTACGCGAGTATCGGCAACGGCGATGTGGGTTCGTACTGGACGCGACTGGTCAGAACCCTGGACGGCGGCAACACCTGGCAGCTGCGTTCCAACGTCGATTACTCGCGCTGGCAGGGCTGGTTCGCCCATGACGTGGCCGTCGCGCATGACGACGTGAACCAGGTCATGGCCGCGGGTATCGATATCTGGAAATCCACTGCCGGCGGCAACAGTCTGAACCAGAAATCCGAATGGTCGTTGTGGTACTTCGGCCAGACTGAACCCGGCGGGCCCGAGGGACCGCCGAACTATTCCCATGCCGACCACCACGACATCGTCTTCCATCCCACCGATTCCGACATAATCTATTTCGCCAATGACGGCGGCGTGTTCCGCAGCCTGGACGGGGGCGAGACCTTCTCCGGGTGCAACGGCGGCTACCAGAGCCAGCAGTTCTACGCGGGTTTCTCATCGTCGCAACGGGATTCGCACCTGGCCCTGGGCGGGATGCAGGATAACTCGACGGCCATCTATTTCGGTACCAACGCCTGGTTCCGGGCCATCGGCGGCGACGGCAGCTGCACGGCGATCGACCCCAACAACGATTCCTACCTCTATGGTTCGGCGCAGTATCTGCAGATGTTCAAGTCGTTCGACTCCGGCGACAGCTGGTTCTCCGTCGAACCGCCCTCGAACCTGATCGGCGAACCGGGTTTCATCGCGCCCTTCGCCACCGGTACCGGGCTGCTGGGCGGCGAAACCATCTACGCCGCGGGCAGCAAGGTCGCCAAATCGACGAACGGCGGCTTCAACTGGAACGGCACCAACGGCGGCCTGGCTCTCGATGGGAATCCCGCCATCGCCCTGGAGGTGTCGCGTAACGACGCGAACATCGTGTACGTGACGACGGCGCCGGTCTACTCCCACGCCGGTGTCTTCGTCACCACCGACGGCGGCGCCACCTTCGCCGACATCACCGGATCGCTGCCCGACCGCTACCCGGTGGGCCTGGCCATCGATCCCGACGACGACCAGACGGCGTACGTAACCTTCTCCGGTTTCGGCACCTCGCACGTGTTCCGGACGACCGACGGCGGCGGCAGCTGGCAGGATATCGGCGCCGCGTTGCCCGATGTGCCGACCTCGTCGGTGATCGTCGATCCCCGGCAGTCCGATCACGTGTACGTGGGCAACGACATCGGCGTGTACTACACCGACGACGGTGGTGCGAACTGGTACGAATACAGCACCGGCCTGCCCGATGCAGTCGTGGCCATGGACCTGACCATCTCGCCGACCAGCCGCCACTTGCGGGTGTCCACCTACGGCAACGGCGTGTACGAACGGGATCTGGTGTACCAGGTCGTCGCGGTGGACGAGCAACCGCCGGCGGTCGTTTCGGCGCGGCTGGAACAGAACCAGCCCAATCCCTTCAACGCGGCGACGACGATACGCTATCACCTGTCGCGCGAAACGCCGGTAACGTTGAACATCCATGACGCCGCGGGACGCCTCGTGCGGTGCCTGGTCCAGGAACGGCAACCGGCGGGCTCGTACGAGTTCCGGTGGAACGGGCGGGACGCGGCTGACCGGGAAGTCGCCAGCGGTGTCTACGTGTACGAGCTGAAAGCCGGTACGCACACAGAAACCCGGAAGATGACGTTGTTAAAATAAGCGACGCTGGTTACACTTCGCTGGCGGTCGATCATCCGGATCATCCGGATCATCCGGATCATCCGAATTGTCCGGATCGTCCGCCAAACCGTACCGGCTGTCCGGCGAGCGGCGTTTCCGGCCGCGTCGGCGGCGGCGGATCGCGACCGACCAGCGAGGAGTTCGTGTTCGCATGCCCAGTCCCGTGGACGATCGCCATAGCCGGTCCGTGCCCGATCCCATCTTCATCCTCGGCATATCCCAGCGCAGCGGCACCAATTTCCTGTTCAATCTGCTCGGCCTGCACCCGGATTGCGAACGGGTCGGGCCGATCTGGGAGAACTTCCTGCTCAACGACGCACAGTTGCTCGTCGACTACGCAGACGCCGTCTACCGGCGCTGGAGTGCGGACTGG
This sequence comes from uncultured Fibrobacteraceae bacterium, assembly GCA_964384055.1. Lineage (GTDB taxonomy): Bacteria > Krumholzibacteriota > Krumholzibacteriia > LZORAL124-64-63 > LZORAL124-64-63 > CAYLIV01. The sequence goes on along the minus strand of CAYLIV010000012.1, from coordinate 43,139 downwards.
GATGTACCGGGCGTGGTCGGTCCGCCCACTGTGTTGCTGGAAAACATCGGCGACGGATTGATCACCTTCCTGAACCGCCAGAAACAGGCAAGCGATTCCCGGCGCTTGTTGACCAAGACGCCGAGTGTCGAGAATCTCCAGTGTTTTTTCGAGTTCTTCCCTCGTGCGCAGTTGTTGCTCGTGGTCCGGGACGGACGGGCGGTCACCGAGTCGGGCGTGCGTAGCTTCGGCTGGGACTACGACTGGACCATGCGCTACTGGGCGAGCGGCGCCCGGCGGATCCTGCAACTCGCCGACGATCCCGGGCACTTCGCCGGGCAGTTCCTGATCGTCAAGTACGAAGACCTGGTCAGCGACGCCGAAAACACGCTGCGGCGAGTCTTCGATTTTCTGGACCTGCCGGCGGCGGCTTTCGATTTCGCCGGCGCCCTCGATCTGCCCGTATCCGGTTCCTCGGAGTTGATCAAGCAGGGCGAGAAGGAAGTACACTGGCATCCGGTCCAAAAAACCGCGGATTTCGATCCGCTGCGCCGCTTTGCCCACTGGGGACGGTCGCGGCACGAGCGCTTCAACTGGATCGCCGGCGAGTGTCAAGCGCGGCTGGGCTACTGCCTGGAAACACGGGACGACGCGCGGTGGCTGTGGTCGGCCCGGAACTTCCTGCTCGATCGCATGCGGCTACGGATCAGTCCTCGTCTCGTTCGCAAAGCCTGGCGACGAGTGTGGAGCCGCAGGACTGACCGAACGCTATAATACGTTGTCATATATATGGTAATGCCCTGTACGGTCGACCGGTGATCAGCGGTTCGACTTGCCCCGCAAACGCTGCCACAACACCGATCCGAAAAGGCGCAACACAAACGGCAGACCCTGGAGCAGGTAACGTCCGGCCAGGCGGCGAGGCTCCTGGTACAGGCGGTGCAACCACTCCAGACCGCCGCGCTGCATCCACCCGGGCGCGCGGGATATCTCGCCGCCCACGAAGCTGAAACTGATACCCACACCCAGCCACCAGGCGGCGGGCAGCACGTGACGCAGATCGGCGATGAGCTGCTCCTGTTTCGGCGAACCCAGGGCGACGAAAACGATGTCCGGCTGCGCCGTCTGGAGCGCCGTTACCAGGCGTTGCAGTTGCAGGGCGTCCTGTTCGAAACCGAATTCGGGAAAGTAGGTACCGGCCACGCGCAGGCCGGGCAGTTCACGCCCTAGGTTCTCGGCGCTCGCCTCGGCCATGCCGGGATCGCCGCCGAGCAGAAAGACCGAACGACCGCGACCGGCGGCACCGGCGCTGAGCGTCTCGACCAGGTTCGATCCCGCCACACGTACCGGCAGCGGCGTGCCCTGCAGCCGGCTCGCCCAGACCAGCGGCATGCCGTCGGCGACCACCAGCCGCGCTTGCCGGCACAGCTGCTTGTACGAATCGTGCCGCGCGTATCGACGCAGGTGATCCAGATTCATGGTCACGACCGAACCGCCGGCGCCCCGATCGATCTCGTCGAGAATCAGCTCGATGCACTGGGGTTCGGTTATGCCGTGCAGCTGGGCGCCGTAGAGCTCGATCGTCCGCAGCGAGTCGATGGACAGCGGCTCGGTATCGCGCTGCGTGCGCACCCATTCCTTCTGCCGTCGCACGAGGAACCTGAAATAGAGCGGGATCTTGCCCAGCACGTAGAACGGTGCCGCCAGCAGCGCTCTACCCGGCAAGAACCGCCGGCCGAAACGCGCCCAGGTGGCGACGACGGCCGCGCCGAGCAGCAACAGACCAAACAGGATCAACCGCGCCGGCAGCCAGGCCGCACCGGCCAGACCGGCCACGATCGTGAGGGTCAGCATTGCCACCGACAGGAGTACGAGTAACGCGAGCGGCGGTACCGCCAGCTCGCCCATCAGCGCGAGCAGCTTCGGCCGCCGCTGCCCGAAGGCGGCGCGACACAGCCGCGGGCCCTGCGTCAGCAGGGTCGCCAGGTGACCGTGTTCCCAGCGGGTGCGCTGACCGCGCGCCGCGCGCTCGTCGGCGGGGAAACGACCGTGGACCTCGGCGCGCCGGCAGAACCGCGGCGCAAAACCGGCCAGCGCCAGATCGACGGCGAATTGCATGTCCTCCACGATGGCGCCGCTGCCCACGTCGATGGAGCGGATCGCGGGCCACGGGAAGGCCATGCCCGAACCGGTCAGCAGACAGGGCAGGCCCAGCCGGTGCAGACCCCACGGACGGACCAGGTTCTTGACGAGGAATGCCAGTGACGCCAGGAGCTGCCGCGGACCCGCATCTTGCGGCGGCGCCAGCAGATAGCTTGCCTGTACCGGTCGTCCGGTCGCCGCGGCGCGGCGACTCAGCAGGTCGACGGCGTGCGGTTGCGCAATGCAGTCGGCGTCGATGAAGACGACGACGTCGGGCGGATCCGTCTCGAGATGGCGCAACCCGAATTCCAGGGCAAAGCCCTTGCCGCGACGGTCCGGCTCGTCGCGCCGGCATACCTCCGCGCCGGCGGACGCGGCGATCTGCGCGGTCTGGTCGCCGCAATTGTCGGCCACGACGACCAGGCGGTCGCCCGGCGCGAGCTGCCCGCCGAGCGCAGCCAGCGTATCACCGATCACCGTCGCCTCGTCGTGGGCCGGTATCAGAACCGCCACGCATGGCCGCGGCGTCTCCTCCCCTCGCGGGCGGCGACCGGCAACCGGCAACAGGGCGGCACATATCTCGAGGCAGACCACACCCGTCGGCAGCAACACCGCCAGCGCCGCCACAAGAAGAACGACGTCCCAGAACATGATCAACCGGACCTATCGTCGTCGGGGTTGTCGTTAGCGGAGTTCAGGCTCGCCGCGAACAGCGCTTGCAGCTTCCGCGCCTCGATCAGCGCGCTGTGCCGCCGGCCGACACGTTCAGCGCCCGCGGCACCGAGCCGGCCGAGCTCTGCGACCGGCGCCGCCAGCACCTCGCGTACGGCCGCTGCCAGATCCGCGACCGACCCGGCCGGCACCAGCCAGCCGCTCACACCGGGTTCGACCAGTTCGGGAATACCGGCGATGTAGGTGCTGATCACCGGGCGGCCCAGGGCCAGGGCTTCCATGATCACCACGGGTAGGCCTTCGGCGAAGCTCGGCAGTACCAGCGCTCGCGCCTGGTCGAGGTATTGCCGCACCGCGTCGCCACTGGCCCAGCCGGTGATCCGGACCCGGTCGTGAAGATGCAGGGCGGCGATGCGCCGCTCGATATCGCCCCGCAGCGGTCCGTCGCCGACCAGGGTGAGCTGGACCGGCACTCCTTCGGCGGCGACAGCGCCGATGGCCTCGAGCAACAGGAGCTGGCCTTTCTGCTCGCAGAGTCGGCCGACGCACACCAGGTGCGACACATCCGGCACCGGCGTCGGCGTCGCCGCGAGATAGTCGTCGTCGAGACCGCAGTGGATCACCTCGATCCGCGGCCAGTCCGCGCTGGTGGTCCAGCGCATGAGCTGGCTGCGGCCGAAGGAACTGACCACCGCAACAAAGGCCGCCCGCGCGACCTTGTCGGCCAGGGCGAGCACCGATGCCTTGTCGAATTCCTCCGGGCCGTGAATCGTGAAGCTGTAGGGCGGCCCGCCCAGTACCCGGCACAGCAGGGCGACCGCCGCCGAATTGGTACCGAAATGGGCGTGGACATGGCCGATGTCGGCTGCGGCAAACCACTCCACGAGCACGCAGGCCTCGGCCAGATACGCCAGGTGACGGGCGAGGCCACGATCCGAATGTCGACCGATCTTCACCGCCAGCCGCAGCGCCCGCGACAGACGTCCCGGCCGGCGGACGCAAGCGCCCAGCAGGTAGCGCAATAGCCGGAGCCGGCCACCGGCGAGAACCACACGCGTACGCTGCAGTTCCGCCAGATCCGCCGCGTCGACCAGTTCCTCCTCGCAGCCGCGCAGGGAAAAACGCTCCACCGACACGCCGTTAGCTTCGAGCCCCGCGATCTCACGCCGGATGAAACTGTGGCTGACCTTGGGGTAGCGATTGACGAGATAGGCTATTTTACGTGCGGGAAGTGCTGTCATCCGTTGATCAACAGTCGCTAGAGACAACCGGTTCCGTCCGGCCTACACATGACGGCCAGGATCGTGTGCATACTAGCATATCCCCCGCCCGGGCAACGAACAGGAAAAACGCCGTCCGGTACTATTTCGGGATCATTCGTCGTCGGTTGAGGCCGGAACCGGAGCGCGGTCCGCCATGATCCGGGCGCGCCGCAAGGTTTGCTGGACATTGGCGTTGTCGGGCGCCAGGCGCGCGGCGACCTCCAGGTCGCCGATGGCCGCGGTCCAGCGCTTGGCGTGGAAATGGGTCAGGCCGCGATTGTACCAGGCGACAGCGAGCGCGTCGTCCAGCGCGATGGCCTTGTCCAGCGCGTCGACGGCCGCCGACATGTCGCCGGTCTTGATCAACGCCAGGCCGAGATCGCTCCAGGCTGTCGCCGACCCGTTATCGGCCGCCACGGCCCGCCGCAGGAAGGGCAGCGCCGCCGGAAACGATTCTTCCTTCAGGTGAACGTGCCCGAGCCAGGCCAGCGCTTCGGCAGGTTCGTGGCGTCGTTTTTCGAACATACGGACCGCCCGTCCCAGGTCCTGGCGCGCCAGACCGAAACGCTCGATCTGGGCGAAGACGATGCCTCTGGCCACGAGCGCCCACGGCTTGTCCAGGTCCTTGCGGATGCAGATGCTGGCGGCGTCGACCGTCGCCCCGGCCCAGAATTCCCGCTCGGCGCTCGTACTGGACCGCTCCAGCCGCCGCGCTGCCAGCGCCGTGTAGGCCGACATCGAGCCGGCGACGAAAAACCGATCGAAGGCCAGCCAGACAGGCATGAGGGATACCTCGCCACGTTGATCCAGCGGCTGGAATTCGTGCCGGCTCAAACAGGTCGGAGCCGACAACGGCAACGAGGCCCGCGTTCGTTCGTACCGCCTCCTGGCTTCGTCCCAGTGATGGAGATATTCCTCCAGCGTGGCCGTGCTCTGCCAGCACTCGGCGCGATGTCGCACGGTTGGTCGCACGCCCGAGAAACTCTGCGACGCTTCCTCGTACCGCTTCTGTCCCCAGTCGCTCATCCCGCGGATCCAGCGTATGTCGGGATTGAACGGATCGCGCCGGTAAATCTCGCGGGCGATATCTTCGGCATAACGGAGTTTCCCGGAGCAAGCCATCAGCAGACCCCGGATCTGCATGGTGTTCTGTTCCTCGGGCCCGTAGACGAGGGAGGTATCCGACCAGGCGAGCCCTTTTCGCCACTCTCCGCGGTCGTAGTGTAGCCAGGAATAAGCGTGGGCGATGAGGTTGCGCAGTTCATTCCGGCGGTCGGCGGCAGCGAACGGTGTGCTTTCCCACGCGTTGCGCAAGTAGGACAGTGCGTCCTGGTAGTCGCCGGTCCAGCGGGTCAGTTCCGCCAGCTCGAGCCAGACTTCCGGTTGGTCGGGTGCCAGGCCGACGCTGTTGCGCAGCGACCGTATCTCCGTGTCGGTTCGAGTACTGCGTTTCGCCTGTGACAGCCAGCCGCGCGCTTGTTGCCGCCGCGTTGCCTGCTGTGTGACCGCCAGCTGGGAAAAGGTGTCCAGTCCGATGGAGTCCAGGGCCGCGCTGTACAGCAGATCGTCCGGAAACACGCAGCGCACGGCCGGACGCGGGCCACAGGCCGCCAGCAACAACGGGCTCGCCGCCAGCAACACCAGCCACCACGCCACCCGAAGCGGCACCCGCAGAGGTGCCGCCGCGCGGACACCCGGGCGCCGCCTTCCGGCGGCCACGACGCGCGTGCGGTGAAGAGAGAGCCGAGATTCAGACATCGTCACCCATCCCGGTTCACGGCGCGATAATGCGGTCAATGGAACAGTCGATCGAGCCAGTTGCCTTTCTCGACCGTTTCGGTCGCGACGATGGCCACCGATCCGAGTTCGTGACCGTCGAGCACGGCGACCGCTCGTCCGACCACGTCTCCCTCGGTAATCGGCGCGGCGAGCTTTTCGGGAAGATCCGGTTGCAGCCTGACCTCCGAGATCCGGTCCTTCAGCACGCTCAACGCCAGCGGTTTCGCATAAGCCAGGTCGATCGCCTTCTTCTTACCGCCTTTGACCGGATAAGGTTGCGTGAGCATCTGCATGGGCTCCGCCACCAGCTCGGTCTTGGTGTAGAGATTGAAGCCGTAGCTCATCAGCCGCGTGGTCTCCGTGGCCCGGCTCCGATCGGTCGAGCAGCCCATGACCACGGAAATCAGCCGCTTGCCCTTCTGGATGGCCGTCGCCGTCACGCAGAATCCCGAGCGCCCGTGGAAACCGGTTTTCAGACCGTCGAGGCCACGGAACTTGCCCACCAGTTTGTTGGGATTGTACATGATGAATTCGCCGTCGCGAAACGGTGCCGTGGCGGTCGCCGACCAGTCGAGCGCCTGGGGATACTCGACGAGCTCGCGACCGAGCAGCGTCAGATCGTAGGCGGTGGTCAGATCCGGTTGCTGGTTCCACTCCGGAGGTAGACCATGCACGGTGTGGAATTCGGTGTCGTTCATGCCGAGTTCGCGGGCTCGCAGGTTCATCAGGTCGATGAAGGCCTCGGTGGACCCGGCAACGTGCTCGGCGAGACAGACCGCGGCGTCGTTGGCCGAGTGGATGGCCAGGGCGCCCAGCAGTTCCTCGATGGTGAACACCTCGCCGTGTTTCAGGTAGACCTGCGAACCGCCCATGCGACTCGCCTTGGCGGACACCTCGGTGGTGTCATCCAGGGCCAGATCGCCCTCGGCGATGCGTTCCAGCACGATCAGCTCGGTCATCATCTTGAGCATGCTCGCCGGCTGACTGCGCCGGCGGGGATTGCTGGCCACGAGCACCTCGCCCGTATCGGCATCGACGACAATGGCCGACTTGAAGTCACCGTCGAGCTGGGCCGGTCTCGGGGGGGCGTCGGGCACCGTAGTCGCGGCGTCCTCGGCGCCGGTTGCGCTCGCGCCGCTATCCGCGGCCCGGCTCAATGCCGGATCGACAGTAGAAAGCGGTATCGCCGTCAGGAGAAGCAATATCGGCAGGCACAGAAGATCCTTCTTCGTCATGGAGCGTTCCTCGGCTGGAGCAAGGTCGAAACGACCGGTCAGGGCTCACGTGGTGCCTCAGGGTAGTAACTTCCGCCTTCCGGTGTCAAGGAGGGGCATCATCGACCACGGTATCGCCGTCGCCGGATCCGACGGCAAGGGCACCGCTCATTCCGACGACGAGCAGCATTGTGCCGACGCTATTTCACAAGCGACATGCGATCGCACCGAATCGTCGTGCCGGCGGTGAGCCGACAGAAGTACGGCCCGCTGGCGAGCACCCGGCCCTGTTGATCCCTACCCCGCCACACGATACTATGCCGACCGGCGGGGAGCAGCCCGTCGACCAGCGTGACGAGCCGTCGTCCGTTGACGTCGAACACCGCCAGCTCCACCCGCTCGGCTCGCGGCAGCTCGAAATCGATCGTCGTCTGCGGATTGAAAGGATTGGGATGATTGCCGTACAGGCGCACGCCGGCCGCAGCTATCACGGTGTCCGTCGAGTCGTCCACATGCAATAACACCGGAATGACGACGTCGTCGCCCGCACTGTGGGCGACCGTGATGTTCGCACCGTAGTCGCCCGCCGCGAGTCCGGTGGCATCGAATTCGACGAGCAGATCATGGTACTCGTCGACCTCGCACTGCCCCTCGCTGACGGGCAGCGTCAGCCAGGTCGCGGGATTGTGGATCGTGAAGGGCACGGTGCCGGCGATATCGTGGGGTTCATCGCCGTAGACGTCACCGCTGATGGTAAAGGGAACGTTCAGATCAGTCCACAGGTCGGGCGTGAACTGCAAGGTCACGTCGGCAGTCGCCGTCTCCTGCTCGTGGATGTTACCCCAGCTCCCGTTCTGATCGGTCCACTCGAGAAACGCGCCGTCGCCGGTTGCACCGTTGGTCACGAGCGGACCGTCGGAACCGCCGACGAAGTCCGTCGAGTTCAGGACGCTCACACCGGGTGGGAAATCGAGCGTGATCTCGTCGAGCCACTCGGCGTCGGTGCTCGCATTGAACACCGTCAGCGTGTAGGTGGTCGTTTCGCCGGGTGTGAACTGCGACGGCGATGGGGTTATGTCCGAGCCTGCGATACTGCGCTTCGCCAGCGGTGCGCTGTTCTGGGACAGGGCGTAACCGAGAACACTGCCCGGCGCACCGTCGTTGCCGATGGTCAGGTGCTCGGTGGCGGCGCCGTCGACCGGCACCGTGACGTCGAAGGCCAGAGGCGTGATCACGGCCTCGGCCGGCGGCCCCAACAGGCCGGCGACTTCGGCAAGGGTCGCGGCGCAGGCCTGGGTGATTTCGTGGCCGATGTGAGCCGTGGCTTCGACGTTCTGCCAGTTGTCGGTGGAATTGTGGTAGTACGGGTAGACGTTCCAGTCCCAGTCGATGGCCAGAAACGCAGGGATTCCGGCCTGCTGGAACGGCACGTGGTCGCTGCCCCAGCTGTAGTAGTCCTTGCGGTTGGTCAGCGTGGTGTAGGTCTCGACGCTGGTCTCCATGATGCTCATGAGCCATTCCCACTCGTTCTGACCTTCGATGATGACGCCGTAGTTCTGGGCGTAATAGGTCACCATGTCGGCGATGATGGCACCGACGATGACCCGGCCCGCGCCGACGGCCTCTTCGACGAAGTGCTCGCTCCCGTTCAGTCCCTGTTCCTCCGAGTCGAACAGCACGAACTGGATCGACCGTTCGAAATCGTGGCCGGCCGCCATGCGGGCGATCTCCATGACCAGCGACGTGCCGGAGCCGTCGTCCTCGGCACCCGGAGCGAGCACGTACGGCTGCTCGCTGGTGGCGTCGTAGTGTCCTCCCACGACAACGTACTCATCCGGCATGGTCGTACCCAACAGCGTTGCCACGACGTTGCGGCAGTCCACACCGCTGACCCGGAATTCGTCGAACTCCACCGTATAGCCGTACCCGGTCAGCGTGGCAGCCAGGTAGTCGGCAACCAGATTCTTGTCGGCGGTATCGTAGTAGCGGGTGTAGACAGTGTGGGGCGTCCCCTCGTGCATGAAGGCGACGGCGCCGGATATCTCCTGAAGAATCTGCCGGAAAGACGTCTCGTCGCCTTCCGACAGGAAACCTTCGATCACGCTGCGGTCTACTCGGTCGTCTGCCCGGCGCGCCGCGTCGCCGGCGGCCGTGGCGGTGATGGCCGCGGCGTAGTGCTGCCAGCCCGCGGGGGGCGGGTCGAGGACGATCCGCTGTCGTTCCAGGTTGCAGGCGGCGAAGTCGGTCAACCGGTCGGCAGCCACTTCCACCACGTATACGCCGGCATCGCTCAGGTGGACCTGACCGTACCGGGCCAGGGCAAGACTGTGTTCGGCGGCTCCCTCGGGTTGCCGGGCGTGACGTCGTGTATCGACCACGAACCACTCGCCGGCGGGGAACGCCCGGGGCAAGGACGGGCCGAAACGGTTGCCGTCCGCCGCGGCGAGGCGATCGGCCACCAGCAATCCTCCCGGCAACTCCCAGACCGGGACCGCCAGCGAGGGCTGAAGCGCCAGTTCCTCGCTCGCCGACTCCCGATCGTGACCGGGCAGGAAGGTGACACCCGCAGCGCCGGCCAGCGCGCTGCACAGGAACACCAAGACAAACACCACGAGACTCGGTAGGCCGAGCACACCAGACGAGGGACGATGAGAATCCATCAACCAGTCCTCCAAAGAACAGAAGAGCCGACGTGCGACCCGAGTGATTCCGGCGCTTGGCAGGGGATGCCCTACAAGTATACCAAAAAACCGCTCCGCATACCTGGAAATACCGGATCGAACCGGTCAGATGGTGCCCTTGAGATAGGCCTGCCGCCTGGGCTCAGGGAACCGTTCGATGGCATAACGCAACATCGTGCGGGGCATGGTCCGGTAGCGCGAGCAGAGAAAACCCTCCGCCACCGACGATTCGCGGTTGCCGATCTCGCGCAGCATCCAGCCCACGGCCTTGTGTATCAGGTCGTGCTCGTCGTGCAGCAAGCGATCGGCCAGCCGCAAGGCGTCGTCGAAGTCGTCATGCCTGATGAAGTATAACGTGGCCAGGATAGCGATGCGCCGTCGCCACAGGTCGGCGGCAGCGGCCAGTTCGTCCAGGATCCGGCGATCCCGCCGGTAGAGCCAGGCGCCGACGATGTGCGGCGCGGTACAGTCGACCAGATCCCAGCTGTTGATCCAGGCCGTGTTCTCGAGGTAGGTGTCGTAGATCCGTTCGCGCTCGGTGTCGTCGCCGCGTTCGAAGCAGTGTACCAGGATCAGCAGCGCCAGCAACCGCTCCTCGTGGTAAGACGACCGGAGCAGGGTAATCGTTTGCCGTCGACTCAACGTACGGTACCGGCGCGCGAGTTTGCGCACCAGCGGCACTCGCACACCCAGGAACCGATCGCCCGCTCCGTATTCGCCGGGCCCGGTCTTGAAATATTTTCGGGAGTGGGCGGCGCGCTCGGACGTGCCGTGACTGCGCAGTTCCCGGCGCAGGTCTTCCAGTCGCATGGATTTCGCCTCGCCGATCCTTCGCCGTGCCGACCCGACTTATCCCGCCGGCGGCGCATGAGGAATGTCTATTCGAGCAACACGCCCCGGGCTGTCGTGCTTATCGCTCCAGGGCCGGTCAGGCGGAAGAGATAGACACCGCTGGCCAATGAGCGGCCACCGTCGTCGCTGGCATCCCAGGGGACGGTCAGCGATCCCTGTTCGACCCAGCCGTCGAAGGCGGTCGCGACGCGGTTGCCCCGCAGATCGAACACGTCGATGCGCACCTTGCCGGAGCCGGGTACGATGAAGCGTAGCTCCGTGTGCGGATTGAAGGGATTCGGATAGCAATCGAACGCCAGGTGCGTCGATCCGTCGTCGGGAACCCGGGACGAATCGTCGACGATGACTGTGGTGGCGGCCAGCGACACGTCGGCAATGAGGTTTTCCCCGTCCGGTCCCCACAAGCGCAGATCGCCGGTCGTGACGGGGCAGGTTCCAGCGTTGATCCCGGTAATGGTCCAGGCGAACAGCTCGCCCGGCCCGACGGTCCAATCGGTATTGGACATGACCACCCAGTAGCCGTGCCAGTTCCCCGGCGCGACTTCCTCGAAGCCCTCCCACAGGCGGACACCGGTGTCCATGTAAAGCTGTCCCGGCATACCGTCGACACTGCTGACGATCGTGTCGTCGAAGGCGATCCAGGCCTCGAAGGTACGGATGGCCACCGGATCGTCGACCAGCACCGAGATCACCGTGGTGTCGCCGAGATCGATGGTCGTGTCGGCCGGTGCCCAGCGCAGGTCCACGGTCGCCGATCCCGGCAGCGCGCTCAGCACGGCCAGGCCGACGACGACCACGCCGGCAACGGCGCTGCCCACGCTCCGGTGTCGACTCGGGTTTGATCGGTCTGCACCCATGGTGTTTCGTCTCCTGATCCGGCCCGGTTCAGCGGGCTCGTGTTATCGTGCCAGTATCATCTTGCGTACACGCGTGTCGGTTTCGGTCACCAACCGACACATGTACATGCCGGACGCCTCCGGCCGTCCCGTTGCGTCGTTGCCGTCCCAGACCACCTCGTGCGTCCCCGCCGGAGTCAGCCCCTCGACCAGACGGACCGCCAGCCGCCCGTCGAGCCGGAACAGGGCCAGGTCGATTTCCTGTGCTCGCGGCAGGCTGAAGCGAATGGTCGTCCGCGGATTGAAGGGATTGGGAACGTTCTGGTAGAGCACGGCGACACTGGGCGGTCGGTCGGGATTCTGTTGGGTCAACGAGTATTCCAGATCGGCCAGGGTATTCGAAACCAGGTCCAGTTCCAGACCCAGAGACTGCCAGAACGCCGCGGCCTCGCCACCGCTGTGCTGCATCGCGGACAGGGTGATCCGCACGATCTCGCCCGCTTGCCCGAAGCCCCGGTTGCGGCCCAGGATCGCCAGGCAGATGTCCAGGTTCCGCGGCGTACCCGGATGCAGGAAGAACGGATCGGGCAAGGCGGCGAGCATCTGACCGGGCTGTACGGTAGCTACGACGTCGTCGGGCAGTTCGGCCTGCAGGTGCAGCGCCTGCAAATGCGGACAGGCCTCGCGTAGCAGCAACGACCAGACACCGGCGTCGATTTCCTCCCAGGCCAGGGGCACGGGCAGGTGGTCATGCCCGCTCCCGTCGTCCAGCTTGCCGCCGCCGATCATGTCGAAGTTGACGGCGGCAATGGTCAGGTCTTCGAAATAGACCACGTTGTTGGGATGGGGAATGTCGGTTGACGTGGAGCCGTCGGTGGGCCCCACGTTGGCCTGGGCCTTGTAGTCCGCATCGCCGATGGCCGTGGTGAAGGTCGAGCCGAGGAAGGACATGTCGGCGTTGTCGACATAGCCGTCCCAGGTGAAGTCACCCAGCCAGTAGTTGGTGGCGCCGCTGTTCTCCATCGCGTACTGGCTGAAATTGAACGCGATATCGCGGGCGTAGACCTCGTAGTAGTACACACCGCGCGTGGTGTCGCCGGTATCGACGAACGACAGCGAGTCGGCCGGTACGACGCCGGCCAGCTCCCACTCGTCGCTGAGCAACGCGCTGAACCGACTCGGTGGCCGGGTGGGCAGGGTATTACCGGGCAGGTTGTTGTACTCCGGATAGGCTGAATCGCCGGGCGTCGTGTCGTACCACATACCGCGCCAGATCTCGTATTCAAGCAGATCGGCCGACGGCGAGCCGTTCCAGGTCAGCACCACCTGCTGGTGCCCCGGTTCGGCGATGATACCGTCGACGGCGGTGGGTGCCAGGCAGTCCACCTCGATCGACGCGTCGTAAACGCCGGCGACGCCGATGCCCTGGTTTGCCAAATCGCGCAGATCGTAGGCGGTGATGCCCACGGTTGCCGTCCCCGTGTCCGCGCCGTGGAAGGTGATGGTGAACAGATCCGCTTCCGCGGTCAGCCCCGGGGTCGGTCCCAGCAGCACGTCGGTGACCGAAACCGAGCCATCCACCTCGTCGAGGGCCTCGAAGAAGTGGTCGCCGATGGCGCCGAGCTCGCCGCTGTCGGTCACGTCCGCCGCCGAGAAATCCAGTTCGCTGCCGGTATCCACATAGATCTCGAATCCGCGCATGGGTTCAGCGGAAGCGCCGGGAACGTAGTGGAAGGTCAAGGTTACCGAGCGGTAGCAGTTGATGAGCCCACCGTTACCGGGGTAGATGCTCAATCCGACCGGACCGCCGAGCCAGGGATCGAACAGCACGTTCGCGCTGACCGCATCGCCGGAGCCGGGGCCGACGCCGGCCGGGCCGTCAGTCGCCTGCCACCAGCAATTGCGGGCGTCGACCGGCTGTAGCGAGTCGGAGAACAGGCCATAGCTCAGGTTATCGGCAAGATGCCCGAGGTGAACCGTCGCCTCGACGGTGGAATTGGTGTTCCAGAGCTGGACACCGTAATCCCAGGCGGTGAATCGGCATTCGACCAGGTCGACGACAACCGGATCGGGCTGGTCCACGACATTGACCACGAGACCGGCCGTAGCGAGCTGCTGGTACCCCGTCAGGGTACAGCCGGTCATCTGGAAGCTCGTCCACGGATCTCTGGTCCCCTTCTCGGCGTCCTCTCCCTCAACGACCACCGCCGGCAACGGTACCGCGATTCCCAGCGGCGGCTGCGCCCGGCCGTCGATGGTCCCGACCACGACGCCGTGCTCGGCCAGGGCGTCGTCCCAGCCCACGATCGAACACGCCTCGAGCGTGCCTGCGGTCTCGTGCAGATAAACACCGGACTGGTTGCCGGTGATGCTCACGCCCGTGATATCGCAAGAGGTGGCCAAGGAGACGAGAATCCCGACGGAGGTCTCGGCGAGCACCATCTCCTCGTAGCGGTGGTCCGTGACCGACCCGCCGGTGATGATGGCGCTTGCTGCGGTGAGTATCTCGATGCCGTTCTGCACCGCCGGGCTGATCTCGCCGGGTGTAACGGTCGCCTCGTCCAGCGCCACGGTCAGCGCCGCGCCCCGGAAGACCGCCCCGGATTTCTGGTAGTGGTGGATGTCCACTTCGTCGACCGCGATCGTGCGTGGCGCGCCACCGGCGTTGTAGGCGTAGATGCCCAGACCGGTCTGCGTGTCGCTCATGACCGCCTCACGCAGATTGGCGATCTCACAGCGGGTGACGACACCGCCCCCGTCGAGAAAACCGATACCGACCTGGACGAAGGCGGCGGTGGCCCGATCGGCGCCGTCGATGCCCAGATCGACCAGGGTCACCGCATCGGCATTCTCCACGAATACCACTGCCTTGTGGTCGACATCGAAGGTGTGGCCGAGCGTCAATGGACTGCGCACGATGGTCTGGTCACTGCCGGCGCCGAGAACGGTGATGTTCTGCGTGATCCAGACCTGCTCTTCGTAGGTGCCGGCGGCGACCGACACGCTGTCACCCGCGGACGCAGCCGTGACGGCGTCCTGGATCGTCGGGTACTCGGTCGGCACCAGCAACGTGGCGGCCCGGCCGGCGCACGGCAGCACGACGAGCAGCCAGCTCGTCAGCAGCATGAGCGCCAGTAATCCCGATCGACTCGGCACGAAACGTCCCTTCGCGATTGATGCGGCGCCGGCTCCCACCCGGCTGCCATCTGTCTGTCTGTTTACCTCGCCAGGACCATCTTACGTACATCGCTGAACTGTCCGGCGACGATCTTGCAGAAGTACATTCCGGAGGCGACCGTCGCCCCGCGGTCATTGCGGCCATCCCAGCTGACTTCGTGATAGCCCGGGTCAAGCGAACCGGCGAGCAGCTTTCGGACCCGGCTGCCGTCGACGCCGTAAACCGCCACGCTGACCTCCTGCGCCGCGGGCAGACCGAAGCGGATGGTCGTCTGCGGATTGAACGGATTCGGGAAGTTCTGCTCCAGCACGTAGGCCTTGGGCAGATCGGCGGCCACCGGCTCCGTTACCCGGCTGTATTCGACGTTGTCCACGCCTCGGGCACGAATACTGACCCGGCTCAGATCGATGACGTCGCTCGTGACGACCACACACAGCTCGCCACTGCCCGCGAAGCCCACGTCGCTGCCTAATATCGCCAGCCCGAGGTCCAGCCCGTTGGCCGCCACGTTTTTCAGGAACACCGGCGTCGGCTGGCGGCCGAGCAACGCCCCGCCTTCGACGCTCACGCTCGTGCCGGGCGGCAGCGGGGCCGACAGACTCAGGCCCTTGAGGTTGCTGACCTGCTGTCCGCCTTCCGGTAGGAGCAGTTCGAGAACCCAGGAGCGATCGCCGATCCGGCGCCAGGCCAGGGCCGGTTCGCCGGCGGCGAGCGGGCTCTTCTGCGGCGTGATCACGGTGTAGTTCATGGCGAAGATCATCAGGTCCTCGAACTTCACCAGATCGTCGGGCTCGGGCACGCCGAAGGCGCTACCGTTGTGGGTCGGACCCACGTCACATTCGTTCTTGTAGCCCGGTTCGCCGTCGTTGAGGCCATAGCTGCTGCCGAGCGCGGTCACATCGGCGATGTCGAGGTAGCCGTCGTAGAAGCCATAGGTGCCGTCGCTGACGTCGCCGAGCCAGTAGTTCGTCGCCCGGTCCTCGTTGGCTCCGCCGCCCTCGGTCGGGCTGTAGTTCAGCGCCAGATCGTAGATGAAACCGGCGTAGAAGTAGACATCGCGGTCGTCGCCGGCGAAGGAGTGACTGGCGCCGGTGCCCGCCGCCGTCAGCGCCAGCAGGCCCGCGGTGTGATCGGCAGGGTATGCCGGCGCGGCCGTGGCGTATTCCGGATAGTCGCCCCACGTCCGGTACCGCACCGCCACGCCGTAGTAGTTGAGGTCGGCGCCGGCAGGATCGTCCCAGACGAGATCGACGTTGCGGTGGCCGGGCGTGGCGACCAGTCCGGTCAGCGGGACCGGCGGCGTGTTGTCGGCGGTGATGGTGCCGCTGTCGCTGCCGCTATTGCCGAGCGGATCGGTCGCCAGCACCGGAACGCTGACCACGCCGTCGGCCGGGCTGGTGCTGCCCACGTCCGCGACCCAGGTAGCGGTCAGACCATCGTACGTGCCCGGATTCGCCTGCGTGCTGCCGCCCAGTCCACTGAGATCGGCCGTGATGCTGTCACGGGCGAACAACGGGTGGGCATCGGTGACCGTCGCGGTGATGGTGAGCTCGTCGCCGTTTTTCAGATAATCGTCGGTGTGCGCCAGGGTGTTGTTGACCATGGCGACCGCCGAGACCACCGGCGCCACGAGATCGACGACCACCGTGCCGTCGGTCTCGTCGATACCGAGAATATCCGCGTTGGTGGAATCCCGATACACGCAGGCGCCGAAGGCGACCGGCGTCGTCGCGTAGGCGGGCGTCCCGAGGGCCGTGCAGGTGATGACGAACAGGTCGTCGGCCGGAGTGCCGGGCAAGGTGCCGCCGATGGCGCAATCGACCGAAGCCGATCCGCTGCCGTTGTCGACCGTCGGGATGAAGAACCCGTTTTCGGCCAGATTGGCGAAGGCCCCGCTCGCGGGCTGCGAGACCGCGACCGACAGGAGCGCCGGATCCCAGGTAAAGGCAACCGAGTACCCCCAGAGGTTCGCCGAACCACCCCCGAGATAGCTGACAACCAGGTCATCCGCGTAGACACCGCCGCCGATGTGGTCGGCCAGGCTGATCTCCAGATTGAGCGGCACGCAGGCGACACCGGCGTCGGGCGGGAGAAACACGTGTAGCAGCCCGTCGTTTTCGACCATGCCGCTCAGGTCTTCGTTGTCGGCGTCGCGGTACAGACAGGTACCGAAGACGACCGGTGTGTACGCGTCGACCGCCGAGGCGACGGCCGTGAAGGTGACGATGAACAGATCGTCCGCCGCGGTACCCGGCAGAGTACCGCCGATGGCGCAATTGACCGACGCGGAGCCGGCCACGTTGTCGATCAGGGGAACGAAGAAGCCTTCGTCGGCAAGATTGGCGAAGGCGCCGCTCGCCGGCGGATTGATGGCGACCGAGACGATGGTCGGATCCCAGGTAAAGACGACCGAAAAGCCCCACAGGTCCGCGGAACCGCCGCCGAGATAACTGACCACCATGTCGTCGGCGTAGACGCCGCCGCCGATATCGTCGTCCGTGGTGATCTGGAGCGTGTCGGGGACGCACACGACATTGCCGCCGTCGCGATCGGCAAGCGCATCACGGCCGGCGATCGTCAATGCGAATAGCATCAGTACGACCGACCAGTACGATCGGCGAGCGTTGATCCCGGCGGCGATCATCGGTGCCCCCCAGGAGACGGTAAGGATCGTTCACTCACGCTGCGCGCGAGCCCGATCCCGTTCAAGAAACGACTGGCCAAATCAGTCGATCAACCTCCGCACGGGCAGTCGCATCCACGACTCGCCCCACGAACGCTGACCCCGTACCACCGACTCCTATCCCACGGAACAATGAACATACGTTCAGTACCACAACGTATAGTGTCGAATGACTGCAACGATGTCACTTGTTACAAGCAAGTATATAATTATAAAATAAATCCTCATTTGCTGGCAAGGGGGCACCTGGAGAATACTGCATATTATTTCATATAATCGCACTATATAGCGCATTTGGCCGTGATCGCAGCGCAAATCGATCCCCCACCGGGCAGCGATGTCGCAGCGCCGAGATCCGGTGCCGGCACCCGAACGTGTATCCGTGATGAGCTCAGCGGCCGCTCAGGGCCAGCAAATCCGCCTGGTTGAACACCGTTTTCAACACCGGGAACCGGCGACCCCAGACGCCGCTCACAGTGGGCATTCCCTGGTCGCCATACACCACCATCTTGTCGAGAACCGGTTTCAGAAGCGGCCGGAGGCGCACCATCTGATCGCGGGTGATGCTGCGCGGATCGAGCACGATCAGGTCGACGGGGTCGGCCTCGCCGATCCGGGCGAAGAACTCCTCCATGGGAACGACGTCATTCCGGTGGAAGGTCAGCAGTTGGTCGATCCACTGGTGGCGCTGGGGCTGCGAACAGATGATGACGGCGCGCAGCTTCCGCGGTCGCCGATCGGGGCGATCGAGTTGCCAGCCGAGATTGTTGTCGATATCGAGAAAGATGCGCATCTCGTCGACGCCCAGGGAAGTTTTCGCGAGGATCTCCTTGATCTGGCCCAGATCCAGGTCGAGATTTTTGGCCAGCCGCAGCACGGTGCGCTCGTCGGTGGGTTGCTCGTCGCTCTGTCCCAGAATACGCGCGAGGGTGTCTGCCAGTGCCACCAGCCCCAGCAGCGTCGCATCCGCTTCCAGCCATGCCCGTTCGTTGTGGTGGTTGCGCACCACCTCGCACAGAGGTTTGGGCAAGTTCCAGTGAGTCATCAACTTCCGGCCGGCGCGCGGATGCGTGATGCCCAGCAGTTTGCGCTCGTTCTCGACGCGTTCCAGCGGGCTCGACGCGCTGACCTGGGCATAGTTGTCGGGCATCCGGACCGCCAACACGAGCTGGCCGACGTCGTGCAACAGACCGGCGATAAAGGCTTCTTCGGGATTGCCGTATCGTATTCGTTGCGCCAGAACCTTGGCGCCCGAAGCGACGGTCGCCGCATGTTCCCAGAAACGGCTGAGATCGAGGTCCTCGCCCACTGCTTTGAATGAATCGACCACGCCCAGACTGAGGGCCAGAGAACGAATCTCGGCGAAGCCGAGCAGCACGACCGCCCGTGAGACCTCGACGATCTGTTCCGGTACGCCCCGCGAGGGCGCATTGACGAGCTTGAGCACCTGACTCGCCAGCGCCTGGTCCGCCGATATGACCGCGGTGATGTTTTCCGCCGAACACATCTCGTCCGACATGGTAGCCAGGAGTCTCTGCACTACCGCCGGCAAGGCGGGCAGATCTCCCATGTTTTCGACCCAGGTGTCGTCCATGGACATGCGGCCTGCCGTGTTCGTAGCTGCTGATCCACGATTGGCTTCTGCGCATACACCCGTAGCATACGTTTGCCCGGAAAGTATATCTACACTCACTTTGCATGCGCGACTGCCTCGGAGATGCCTGCCGGCGGCGGCCGCGATTCTCCACCAACGAATTGCCGCAGAAAATCGGTTAATCGCGACGAATTCCTGCCGAATCAAATACATCGCACGAAACTGGGCGACTAAGTGTTACATCACGACACGGACCAGCACGATCAGTGGCTTCCGTCGCGGGAAGTGATCCACAGCCAGGCTTGCCGAAGCCTCGCCGAGCGAGGCGCAAGCGGCGGTCTGGTGTATGTCGCGTTCTTCGCACTACTCTGCGTACTGACACCCTTCTACCCCGACTTCCCATGGTGGACGGCCATTGCGGGCGGCGTACTGCTGATATCGGGGGTCTTGCGCCTGATCATCAGCCGGCGCATCGCATCGATCTACCGACAGAATCCGCTCGCCTGGCACCGACTGTTTACTGTCCTGGTCGGTACGTCTGCCCTGACCATGGGTATCGTGGCCGGCTGGTCCGTACTATCCTACGGGGTGGCCTGGACATCCTATTTCGCTCTCGTTATCGTCTCCGCCCTGGTAGGGGGCGGCACATCGTCGCTGAGTGCGAGCATGGGAACTACCCGCACCCTCGTCGTGGCCGTCCTGGCGCCGGCTATCGCCGCCTGCGTGGTCGAGGGTGGGAGCCAGGGTTACGCGCTGGCCGGCCTGCTGGGCACAAGCCTGGTCTACATGATCGTCCAGGCCAGGATCCAGAAAGACCAGTTCATCCAGCTGATCGTATCCAAGGAACGGCTGAAGCGACAGGCCCGGTTGCTCGAGGCGGCCAGAACGCAGGCCGAGAAAGCCAGCCGAGCCAAGACCGAGTTCCTGGCCAATATGAGTCACGAGATCCGTACGCCGATGAACGGCATCATCGGATTGACCGAACTCGTGCTGCAGACCGATCTGAAACGGAACCAACGCGAACATCTGGAACTGGTGCATTTTTCGGGCGAGACGCTGCTCGATTTGATCAACGACATCCTGGATCTGTCCAAGATCGAGGCCGGCAAGTTCGAACTCCACGAGGAAGATTTCGATCCACGGACGCTGGTCGAGAAGATGCTGCCCGGCCTGGCCCTGCGGGTCGACGACGAGAACGTGACCGTGCGCTGCGAGATCGCCGACACCCTGCCCGATCGCCTGTTCGGCGATGCCCGCTGCATCCGACAGGTTCTGGTCAATCTCGTCGGCAACGCCATCAAGTTCACACCGGCGGGCGAGATAGTCGTCACCATGTCGAGTACGTCGCTCGGCGGCCAGGATGTCGAGCTCAACTGCAGCGTCCGCGATACGGGAATCGGAATTCCGGCGGGCAAGCTGCAGACCATTTTCGAGGATTTCACCCAGGCCGACGGTTCGACCTCGCGCCGGTACGGCGGCACCGGGCTCGGCCTTTCCATCAGCGCGCAACTCGTGCAGATGATGGGCGGATACATCTGGGCCGAGAGCACGGAGGGCAAGGGTTCGACCTTCCAATTCACAGCACAGCTGTCATCGAGCGCGCAGGCACCGGCGAAGACGACCGGGCACGATTCGGCGTCCCCGGCCCACGACGCCGCCGATTGTGGTTTGCGGGTTCTGGTCGTCGAGGACAACGTCGTCAATCAGAAACTGGTCATGAGTATTCTACGCAAATGGGACCATACGGTCGAGCTGGCCCAGAACGGCAAAGAGGGTGTCCAGGCCTGGCGAGACGGTACGTTCGACCTGATCCTCATGGACGTGCAGATGCCGGAGATGGACGGCCTGCAGGCAACGGCCGCCATCCGCAGCGAAGAAGCCGCTACCGGCCACCGGATTCCCATCGTCGCCTTGACGGCCCACGCCATGGCGGCAGACCGCGCGCGCTGCCGTGAAGCGGGCATGGACGCCTACTTGACGAAACCGCTGCGTACTCGGCAGCTCAAGCGGATCATCGACGAACTGCCGACGGACGCCGCCACCGTGGTTGCACCTTCCATCTGACATTCGATCTGTTTACTGGATTCGCGGCGCGGCGCGCGGAGCGCCGGACTGCACGGGGCGCGACGTTAACGCTGTCCGACCGGCAATCTCTGCCGAAGCAGGCGACAGAGCGCGGAGAACTCGAAGGGCTTGGCGAGATAGTCCGTGGCGCCCGCGGCCAGGCAGCGTTCGCGGTCGTCGGCCATGGCCAGCGCGGTGATTGCGATGACGGGCAGGTCGCGGTACTCGTCTCGCCGGCGGATCTCGGCCATGGCCTCGTAGCCGTTCATCTCCGGCATCATGATGTCCATCAGCACCAGATCGATCTCGGGATCCGCGTAAAGTCGCTCCAGACCTTCAGCCCCGTTGGCCGCCACGCTGACGTCCACATCCAGATCCTCGAGCATCGAGGTCAGGATGAAGCTGTTACGCATGTCGTCATCGACCAGCAAGACCTTTTGGTTCGCGAAGGAGACCGTCTCGTCCTGGTCCTGAGCCAGAATCATAGTCTGGTCGTCCACCGGACCGGCGGTGGTTTCGTCGTGCCGGCCGGTCTGCGGCCCGGCTGCCTGGCCGACGGCCGCCGGCTCGGCGGCTCGGCCCAGCGCTTCCGGTGCGGTCTCAGGTAGCGTGAGGGTGAATGTACTGCCC
The DNA here is from genome assembly GCA_964384055.1 of uncultured Fibrobacteraceae bacterium. Taxonomy (GTDB): domain Bacteria; phylum Krumholzibacteriota; class Krumholzibacteriia; order LZORAL124-64-63; family LZORAL124-64-63; genus CAYLIV01. The sequence goes on along the minus strand of CAYLIV010000012.1, from coordinate 21,573 downwards.
ACCTGCGGCGTGCTGGTCACGGACAGGCTGCCGCCGAGGGCCTCGGCGAGGCTCCTGGAAATCGACAGGCCCAGTCCCGTGCCGCCGTATCTCCGGGACGTGGTCTCGTCCTCCTGCTTGAACGGTTCGAAGATCAAATGCTGTTTTCCTGGCGGAATCCCGATACCCGTGTCGGTCACCGAAATTGTGATCAGCGGCTGCGACGAGGCCTCGCCGGCAGGTGGTTCGGCCGAAAGGACCGGTCGCTCGACACCGACGGTCACGCTGCCTGTTTCGGTGAACTTGATGGCGTTGGCGACGAGGTTCTTGACGATCTGATGCACTCGCTGACCGTCCGAAATAATGCTGGACGGTACATCTTCAGCAATCTCGATCTTCAATTCGAGATCCTTCTGGACGGCAAGGGGGCGCAAGGTCCGCCCCAGGTCCTCGGTGAACTCCCGTAGATCGACCGCGGTGATCTCGAACTCGACCTTTCCGGCCTCGACCTTCGACAGGTCGAGAATATCGTTGATCAGGTCGAGCAGGTCATGACCGGCCTTGTTGATCGTCTCCGCCGACTCGATCTGCCGCTGCGTTAGGTTCCCGTCCCTGTTGTCGGCCAGGTGCTTCGAGAGCAGCAGCATGCTGTTGAGCGGCGTACGCAGTTCGTGGGACATGCTGGCCAGGAACACCGATTTCGCCTCGTTGGCCGAATCAGCCTCCTGCTTGGCCGCCTTGAGCTGCCGTTCCGCCTGCTTGCGTTGCTCGATCTCCATCCGCGCCTGGTCGCGCATCTTCTTGTAGGCCTCGATGCGGCTGGTAAGTTCGGTCACGTCCTCGATGACCATCAACGCGGCGAAGGAGTAGCCGTCCGAATCGGGGATTGGCGTGACCGTGGTGACCTGGACCCGCGGCTCCTGCTCCGCGTGCCTGGGCGGAAAGAGGATACCGTGCTGCTGCGAGGCGAAGACGACCGGCGGGCCGCCGTGGAACAGGCTCTCCAGCGTCGAGAAATAGTGTGGTTCGCCAAAATGTGGAAAGTGATCGAGAATCACCGTACCGACGATTTCCCCATAGCTGATGCCGGTCCATTTCTCGAGGCAACGGTTCCAGAAGCGAACCGTGAAATCCGGACCGATCACGCACATACCGAGGGGAACGTGGTCGAGAATGCCGCAGTTGGCTGTTGTCAGTTCGTCCTTGATCATCCGCTCAGGGTGTTTTCCTTGTCCACAGCCCGTACCGCGACGATCTGCTCGTGCGGCCACTCGTCAAATCAGGTATGCTGATGGTATCGGCCGTTGGTGGTTCATCTTTACCGGAACCCGCCCCCGGTCCAGCGCGGGGTGCGATCCGGGCAACGGCTCCTGCATTCGTGGCTCTTGCATTCGCGGATTGTGAGGCATGGACACAGGTGGTAGAATACTAGACGCAATTCGAGCTCCGGATCCCCTCAGCAGCGCTCATAACGGCAGGAAGGGAAGAGAATGACGCCAGGTATCCACAGCGAACCCGTGAGCCGACCCGACCGGATCCGAGAGAAAAGCGACCGCCGCTCCGGCGCCGCGAGTCTGCGGCGCATGTCTTCGGTGCTGCTGGTGATGTTGGTGCTACTGGCCGCCGGCTGCAGCGAAGACGGATCGACGACGAAACACCCTCGAGATTTTCTCCCACCCGGCGACGCCAGCTTGGCCCAGACGGGCGAGCCCAGCATCGCCACCAACGATACGGAACTCAACGACATCATCAACGGCGGCTGGGAGCTGTTCGCCACCTACGGCTTCCAGGAGATGGTCGAACAGAGTTACACCGGCACCATCGGCACCGACACCGCCAATGGCACGATCCAGATCTACGACCAGACCGATGTCGACAATGCGGCCGCCGTGCTGGAGGAACTGACGATCGAGGGCTCATGGACGGCCATGAACGGCATCGGGACCGAGGCCTACTCGCAACAGGACCTGGGCAGTTACACCGTCCATTTGCGCCAGGACCAGTACGTGGTCACGTTGCTGTTCAGCAGCTTCGCCAACGATACGCTGACGGTCATGACCCTGATGGCGCAGCACATCGTTCAGGAAATCACGAGCTGAAGCGGCCGCAGTCGCATCGGGCGATGACGACCACCGTGATGCTCCGAGGAGCCGACAACCATGAAACGACGATATTTCCTGTCAGCTGGTGCGCGTCTGATCGGAGCCGGGCTGCTGTTGCCGCCGGCGCGGTTGCTGGACGTGGCCCACGCCGATACACCGGCTGAAGCCGGCGCAGCCGATCCGCCCGATCTTGTGCTGGCGCGGGGCGAACCGCGATCCGCCGTGGCGGCCGCGCTGGCCGCCGTGGGCGGCATGGAACGTTTCGTCAAGCCGGACCAGGTCGTGATCGTCAAACCGAACGCCAGCTTCCCGCGGCCGCCGGAGCTCGGCGCCACCACCCACCCGGACGTGCTCTCCGCCGTGATCGACGCCTGCCTCGGTGCCGGCGCGCGGCGCGTGCTGGTGGTCGACCACACCATGAGCGATCCGCAGCGTTGTTTCCAGATCAACGGCACCGAGGCGGCGGTTGCCGCATTTACCAAGGCCAAGCTCGTTTCCCTCGACAAGGAGAAGACGTACCGCCCGGTCGCCGTACCCGCCGGCAAGGCGCTGCACGAGACGGCTATTCCCGCCGCCGTACAGAAGGCCGACGTATTGATCAATCTGCCCACGGCCAAATCCCATTCGGCGACCGGTGTCAGTTTCGGCATCAAGAACCTGATGGGCCTGATCTGGAACCGGGAGTGCTTCCATCAGGACATGGATCTGCATCAGGGCGTCGCCGACCTGGCGACGGTTCTCAAGCCGCAACTGACCATTCTCGACGCCGCGGTGATCCTCAAGACCGGTGGACCGCAGGGTCCGGGCCAGACCGATCCGTTCGGGGGCGTGGTCGTGGGTACCGATCCGGTAGCGGTCGACGCCTACGGCACCGGCCTGGCCACCTGGAACAGCATGACGCTGCGGCCCGAACAGGTCGCCTATCTCCGCTACGCCGCCGAGCACGGCCTCGGCACGCTCGATCTGACGAGTTTACGGGTCGAGGAGTTGGGTTGATACCCGCGCACATCGCGCGGACGGTTCGGCCGGTGGGCTTTCTGGCGATGTCGCCGTGGCCCCTCGTCATGGTGGCGGCGCTGCTCGGTGCCGGGCCGGCGGCCGGCCTCGACGAGCTGCAGCCCTTCGGCGCGACCTCGCCCGAGGATCTCCGCCCCCGCATCATCGAGAACGAGGACCGCATACTGATCCTCACCCCGGCCGCGCTCTATCGCTTCCAGCCGAACTCCGAGACCTGGACCACCACCACGGCCGCCGACGGGCTTCCCGGCGCACCCCTGGGCGGCTTCTCCGTTGCCGACGCCAACCTCTGGATCGGAGGCAAACGCGCCTGTGTCTCGGATCTGCGCTTCGACGACTGGCAGTGCTACGGCCCCGGCGAAGGCTATCCGGGCCGTCTGGTCTTCGACGTGGACGCCGACGCCGACTACGCCTACGCGGGCACCGACGCCGGCGCCGCCCGCTTCGACCAGTTCATCCTCGAATGGGAACCCTTGCCTGGTCCCGAAGGCGTGCCTCTGGGCCCGGTGGCCGATGTGGCCGTGGGTGACCAGTATGCCTGGTTCGCCCTCGAACACGGTGTCGCCGAGTATCGCAAGGACGCCGAGAGCTTTCGCATCGACGAGCGGCTCGGCCATCTCCACTCGCCGCGGGTGCTGGCCCTGCGCGAGGGCACCGGCGTACTCTACGCGGTGACGGATGCCGGCATCGCCCGCTACGATACCGATCTGCACACCTGGACGAGCTATCTGCCGGGTGTCGATCTGCCGGACGCTCGGATCCACCAGCTCGTGCAGCAGGGAAACGATCTGTGGCTCGGTACCGACGACGGTCTGTGGAGTTTTCTGGCCGAATCGGGCATCTGGCGCCGGGACGATTCCAACAACGAGATGCCCGGCCGACGGGTGCGCAGCGTCGCCGTGGCGCCGGATCGTTTCTGGGTCGTGACCGAACAAGCCTTCGCCGTGTACGAGCGGACAACGGGCCGTTGGATCGATTTCACCACCAGCGTGCCCATGGCGCCCGCCGAGGTCCACGAACTGGCCTGGCTCGGCGAGACCCTCGTGCTGCTCGGCGACGAGCGTATCGTCTACGGGTTGAGCCAGGGCCAGGACAATCCCAGTCTCTTCTCCTACCGCAGCCGGGAAATCCTGGAATCTGCGCTGGCCGATGCCGATCCCGCGCAAGCCGGCTGGCGGGTCGGTCTGGACGAGGCCGGGCTGGGCGTCGAAACTCCGGGCGGGGCCGATCTGCACCTCAAGGGCGGTGCCACGATCTTCGTCGAAGACGACGACAGCGCCGCGGGCACCACCGGTCTTGGCGACCTGGCGACCGAAACGCGACTCGATCTCCTGCTCACCGGGCAGGTGAGCGAGGACCGCACCCTCAGCGGTTTTTACGACAGCACCGATCCGGACAACGCCGCCTACCAGCTGACCTTTCGTGGCCGCCGCACTGACGTGTTGCGGACCGTCAGTGTCGGCGAGATCGACATGACGCCCTTCAACACCGACCTGACCCCGGGTACCGGCCTGCGTGGCGGTCGCGTGCGCGCCGAGCTGGGCGAACGGCTGGCCGGCTCACGTCGCCGCCGGGTGGCCGCCGACGCCTGGGTCGGACGGCGACGCACCAAACCGGGACGCGACGTTTTCCTGGGCGGCAACCAACTTGTCGAGACCTCCACCCGGGACGTCGATTACGCAGCCGGCGCGGTGTTTCCGTTACCCGCCGCCTGGACCGCCGCGGATCTGCGCGAGGCGTCTGTCTATCGCGACGACAAGGACGACCTCTCCGACAACGCCAACACGATTCACGGCGAACTGGCCGGTGTCGCGGGCGCCTGGGATCGACTGCGGCCCAACGTCGACTACGTGATCGGACCGCGCGGCGACTCGCTGGTGCTCGCCGCGGCGCTGGCAGCCGATCACGCCCTGGTCGCGGTGCACAACACGGGCGCACCGCCCGGCGCCGAGGCGGAGATCGAGCTGACCCACCTCGCCCTGCGTAACCACTACTGGATCGCCATGGACCCGGTGCCGGGTTCGCTGGCGGTCGCCCTGGTCGATACCAACGGCGCGATCGCCGACGTCTCGGGCACACCCTATCTCGAGTCGTTCGGCCTTGACACCGACGGCGACGGCCTGGTCGATCCGCATCGCTTCAGCCCCATCACCGGCATGCTCGCCTTGCCGGCGGCGCAGCCGTTTCCCGACGAGGTGTACGCCGATCCGTCCACCAACGTGTATACCTTCAACTACAGCTATCAGGCGACGCGCAACACCTACCAGCTCGGTCACCGCGATCTGGTCCCGGGGTCCGAACGCATAATCATCGATCGGGAGCTCCTGCAGGCGGGCGTCGACTATTCATTGATTCACACCAGCGGCCTGTTCGTCCTGTTCGAACATGTGCTGCTCGACGAGGACTCGGTGATCGAGGTCGAATATCTGTACGAGGTGGGGCTGCGCGCCTCGTCGAACGACGACGAAGACGACAGCATGATCAGTGCCGCCCAGGTGGGGATTTCGCCCAGCGATCAGGTCTATGCCGGCGCCGGCGCCACCCGCTGGACGGACGCGGACGGCAGCGACGTCACGACTGCGGATCTGAACGCGCGCCTGGAGTGGAAAGACGATCGTTACCTGCTGCGCCTGACCCCGGAAATGGCCGTGAGCCAGACAGCCGCCTCTGCCGGCGGCGGATCGGCGAACGAGAATCCCGGTCGCGCCTCGAGCCTCGGCGTGCAAGGCCGCTACCGCGGCCTCGAACTCTCGGCGCGGCACCGGGACCTGGGTGCGGACTATCGTTCCTTCGAGGATCGCCGCACGCTGCTGGGCAGGTTGCGCGAGCAGTCGCGAGCGCGCGGCCTGTGGAATGTGAACCAGCAGCTCCAGGCGGAAATCGAATGGGACCGCTCGGCGTCGGACCAGGTGGCGGCGGGCGATGTGTTCGCTGCCGGCACGCAGACCGAGCCGGGTACGGGCCGTGGAGAGGAATCGACCTTGATGGGCACGGTACGCTGGCGACGCTCGGGCTGGCCGAACCTGGAGGTGAAACGCGGACGCGTGGACATCGACGCCGCGGGCGCCAGCCGCGAAAAATGGGTCAGCCGCGCCGAGCTGGAACTCAGTCCCGACCGGCGACGACTGGCTGCCCTGGGCATTCGCCGGTTGTGGTTGCGCGCCTTCTTCCAGCGCAGCGATCGCGATTTTGCGACCGACGACGAGGACAGTGCCGGCATCCCGCGCGTCGACGGCGGCCTGCGGCGCAGCACGAACCATGCGTTCGTACGCCTCAACGGATCGGCCGGCAATCCCCTGTCCTGGAACGTCGCGTTCGAGGACAGCCGCACTTTCCAGTCCGGAAGCGCTACGGCGCGCGATCTGCGCCGCTTCCAGGAGGTCGACGCCACCCTGCAGTCGCAGCCGCACGCGAGCCTCGACGCCTACCTGCGTTACGAGGCCGACCGCAACCTGTTCTGGTATCCGGGCGGTGGCAGCGGCGGTTTCGCCACCAATCGCGTGCTGCTGACCACGATGCACTTCTATCCCGGGCGCCTGTCGAAGCAGCTGTCACGCCTCTCGCTACGCTGGGACATCGGCGTGACCGACAACGAGAACGGTGAACCGGGGATCGCGCAGCCGGCGACCGGCAACCTGTTCGGCGCGGCGGATGCCGTGTCGCGACGCAACCGATCGCGCAGCGACGTCTTCGAAACCAGAGTGCAGCTCTTCTCGCGCGTGCGGCTGATCGAACGCTGGCAAATGGAATCCGGCTCGCTGGTCCAGGAAGGCTTGACCACCGACAGCGACAGCCGGCAACTCGAAAGTCGACTGGAGATCCGACCGCGCGGCGGACTCGTGACCGTGCGGGCCATCGGCAGCGACAGCGAGTCCTTCTTCAACCGGCTCGAACGCCGGCGTTTCTTCGGACAGTGGGATCAGACCTGGGGCGGCGGTCTGCTCACCTTCGTGGCCCTGGAAGCGCAGCGCAACGACTCCTGGACCGGCCAGGTCGGGCAGCGCGAAAACCTCTGGAGCCCCCAGGCCCGGATCACCTGGCGTCGCGAGCGCTGGCAGCTCGACGCCAACCTGGGCGGTTCGCTCACCTGGTCCAGCGCAGAAGACCGTTCGCCCGGCGTCACCGCCGGCAGCGACAACTCGCGCAAGCAGGCGCTGACGGCGACGGTCAGCGTCCGCCCGCAGCGGAATTTCTCGGTGAAGTTGCAGTACGGCTGGAGTCGATCCCGAGACGACGGCGCCGCGTGGATCACGGACCACGATATTCGCCTGCGTTTGCAGATCCGGGGCTAGGCGGCGGGAGCAGATCGCCCGACTGCAACCCGTTCGCCCTCGACGGTGCCCTCGGCGATTGAACCTTGAAGACTTTTTCGGTATACTCTCTGCGCGCAATCGGCGGCGCAAACACCGCGGGCGAACCGAGACACCTCTTTCACAACGTGAGGCGGTACGGCAATGGCGAAAAGCGACACGCGGAATAACTCGACGAGCTTTTTTTCGGGTTTCTACCCCGATCGGCGGCAGTTCATCAAGCTCTCGGCCCTGGGCGCCATGGTCATGGCGGGCGCCCCGGCCATGGCCCGGCATCTCGCCCAGTTCGACGGCCAAAACCCGAAAGCCAGTCGCAGCAACACGTTACCTGGTCGGATCGTCATCTGCCACGACACGGACATGAACGGCCACGGCACTCCCGACGTGGATGCCGTCGAGGCCGCGGTGTTCCGCAGCGTGGAACTGCTGACCCAGCAAAGCGGCACGGATCTCGCCTTCGAATCGCTGTTTCCCGGACTGCACGCCGGTTCGACCATCGCCATCAAGGTCAACTGCATCGGTACCTGCTTCTCGCGCTGGGAAGTGGCGCGCGGCGTGGTCTCGGGCCTGTCCCGGATGCTCGGCGGCACCTATGACGTGAGCAATGTCGTCATCTACGACCGCGATCCGGTCTCCAACCGCGGATACACGCCCGAACGTTTCACCTTCAACGGGAATTGCCCGACGCTGAGCGGCGGGAACAACGCGTGGAATTCGGACTACTTTCCCTACGGCATCTACGAGCTCAGTCAGTACCTCATCGATTGCGACTACGCGATCAACATACCCGCCCTGAAGAGCCACAGCGACGGCAACAACCAGATCACGGTGGCCATGAAGAACCATTACGGTTCGTGCACGCCGTCGAGCATGTGCGGCAACATCAACGCCATGCTGACCCTCAACACGGATCAGTATATCAAGCCCAAGACGGTACTGGTGCTCACCGACGGCATCCGCGGAACTTTCAACGGCGGCCCGAGCACGCCGCCCATGGACTGGAACCTCTATCCCGAGGAGACGCCCAACACCCTGCTGGTGACCACCGATCCGGTGACCAACGAGTACTGGGCGAGGGACATGATCAACGCGCAGCGCGCAGCCCACGGCTGGAACCCCAAGCCGTGTCCCTGGATCGAGCAGGCGTCGGCAGAGCCGTACTTTCTCGGCGTCAGCGATCCGCACCAGATGACGATCCTGTATGATGATGCGACCGGGGTCGAGGAGGAGCCGGGCCTGCTGGTGGGCGGCACCTTCCTGGCACCCAACGCGCCCAATCCGTTCAGCGACCGCACGACCTTGCGCTTCCGGCTCGCCGCCGCCGACGATGCCACGGTCCAGATCGTCGATCTGCGCGGCCGACTCGTGCGGCACCTGGTCAGCCACGGCTTCCCGGCGGGATACAGCAGCCTGTCCTGGGACGGCAAGGATGCCCACGGGCGAGCCGTACCGACCGGTGTCTACTTCGCCCGCTTGCAGGTAGGACGACTGGTCAGAAGCCAGCGACTGGTAGTGGCACGGTAGGTTGTTCGCGAACGACGAGGACCGACATGAAACACGACACCGACGCCGGCTTCTTCTCCGGGTTCTACGCCAGCCGGCGGACATTCATCAAGCTCTCCGCCCTGGGCGCCATGGCCGCCGCCGGGACGCCTGCCATGGCCAGGCATCTGGCGCGCTTCGACGGACTCGCTCCGCACGGTGCCGGCAACCGCTTGCCCGGGCGTATCGTGTTCTGTCACGATCCCGCGCTCGGCGGTCACGAGCCCGTCATCGATCGCGACCAGGTCGAGGCCACGATTCACAACGGGGTCCGGCTGCTCACCCAGCTCGACGACACAGGCGAGGCCTTCGCTTCCCTCTTTCCCGGGCTGCACGCCGCCTCGACCATCGCCATCAAGGTCAACACCCTCGGGCCCACGTACACGCGACCGGAAGTGGTGCGCGGGGTGGTTTCGGGTCTGTCGCTGATGCTCGGCGGTAGTTACGACGTGAGCCACGTGATCGTCTTCGACAACCACGACATCACGCGCTTCGCTTACGCGCAGGAGGATTTCTGTTTCGGCAGCGCCTGCCCCACCCTGACCGGCGACAACGACGCGGTCGGATCCGGCGAGTTCCCCTACGGGCAATACGAGCTGTCCCGCACCCTGCTGGACTGCGACTACTTGATAAATATTCCGGTCCTGAAGAGCCACAACAACGCGCTCAACCAGATCTCCGTCGCTCTCAAGAACCATTACGGCTCGTGTACGCCCTCGAGCTTGTGCGGCGATATTCCCGGCATGCTGGCCCTCAACAACCACGCCAGCATCAAGGACCGTACCTGCCTGGTGGTCACCGATTGTCTGCGCGGCACCTTCACGGGCGGCCCGAATGCGCTGCCGCAGAGATGGGACCTCTATCCCGAGCAGACGCCCAATACCCTGCTGGTCAGTACCGATCCGGTGACCAACGACTACTGGGCGCGGGATACCATCAACGCCCAGCGCACTGCGGCGAGCTACGCGGAAAAGCCCTGTCCGTGGATCGAGGAAGCGGCGGCCGCGCCATTCGAACTGGGCGTCGGCGATCCGTCGCAGATGACTCTGGTGACCGCCGACCCGGTCATCCCCGGCGATGATCCCGATCCGCCGCCGCCGGCACCGCGCCACCTCGCCCTGAGCCCCAACACGCCCAATCCCTTCCGGGACGGGACCACCCTGCACTTCCAGCTGGCGATCGCCGGTGAAGCAGCCATCCAGATCGTCGATCTGCGCGGCAGGGTCGTCCGTCGGGTGGCGCACGGAAGCTACGCCGCTGAACCGTCCACCGTACCCTGGGACGGCAAGGATGACGCCGGCCGCAAGGTGCCGACCGGTGTGTACGTCGTGCGGCTGCAGACCGGCAGCCAGGTGCGGCGCCGTCTGCTGACGGTCATGCGGTGACGATCGCAACGCGGTGGCCGGTCTCGAACCGAGCAGCTCCGTCGGTGGCCCCCGGAAGGGCTCGGCCCGCTAACGCACCAGCGTGACCCGCCGTCTCTGCACTCCGACCTGCGAATCGAGCAAACAGAAATACACACCGCTCGGCACGGCGCGGCCGCCGTCGTCGCGCCCGTCCCACAGGAAACGATGCGTACCCGGAGCGTAGGCGCCGGTTGCCAGCTGCCGTATCTGCCGGCCGCGCACATCGACGATCCGCAAGTCGGCCTCGGTTGCCGTCCCGCAGCGGAAGCGCACCGTGCTCGACGACTGTGTCGGGTTGGGATACGGCGCCAGCAGCGCCACCGATCGTACGCCGATCGCGTCCGGCTGCACGGCCGTCGACGCATCGATCTCGACCAGATCGATCTCCGCCAGATCGTCCGTACCCAGTTCGTATGGCGGCTGGGCCGCGAAACGCACGTGGCTCGGGTCCAGCGGCGTTTCGATCCCGTGCTGCAGCCGTTCCGCGGTGAGCTTCTCGGTCCCGATCCGGTCGATGGCCACCGGATCGAAGCCCGCCAGCAGGCTGTTGTAGGCCCAGTTGGGCGGCGTGTGCCAGGGTGGTATGTAGCCGGGTCCGCCGTCGTACAGCCCCAGGGTGGCGTCGATGAGGTACAGCACCGTCTTGTCGCCGAGTTCATCGCGCAGAACCCGGTTCAGCTCCGGCTCGCCGCGTTCATGACCGTCGCCGTAGTACCAGTGCTGGTGCAACTCGTTGATGGCGATGTTGTCGAAGGACCCGTAGTGGTTCTTCAGGCAGAGCGTCACCTCGGAGTCGCTGTGGTCCTTGATCACCGCGGCGTTGATCAGGTAGTCGCAGTGCTGGGTGAGGATCCGTGACGGATGGTGGTAGGTCGTCGAATCGTCGGGATGACTGATGGGAAAGGCGTACAACATGTCGAAGCCGACGCTCGGATGGTCGGTGCCCACGTACTGCACGCCAGGTCCCCCCCAGTTCGGCACGTAACCGGTCTGCGCGCACAGGAAGGCGTTGTCCAGATCCCAGACGATGATGTTCTCCTCGGGCAATGTCTGCCCACCGATGTCGACCATCAGGATGCCGTCGATGATGGCGTTGATCACCTGGGGATGGGTCGGCACGTCGCCGCAGGCGAGATTGATCTTGATGGCGATCTTCTTGCTCACGGTGAGATCGGGAAAGAGGCTCGCCCAGGCCGCGGCGGTGTCGCCGATGCCGGTCAGTTCCCGGATCGCGGCGTGCACCATGTCGTCGACCGGCTCCTGGTGCACCGTGTTCATATGGCTGGTCGCGTCGGGATGATGGGCGCGGACGATCTTGGCGTTCTGGGCGCGGCGGCTGCGACCCGGGCCGGCATGGGCCTGTTCGGGCGCCAGCAGACGCGGCCCCATGATCAGGCCGGCCGCTCCCAGCGCGGTATAGCCGAGGAACTCGCGTCGCGAGGGCGCGCCATCCTTCCATGCGCCTGGTCGTAGATTGTCGTGATGGGTGACCGGGCGGGGCTCGTCCGCGGCCGGCTGGTGGTTATTCGAGTCGGGTTTGTCCGCGTTACTCATACCAAATTCCCTCCGTCTGGTAGATCTGCCGGTCGCCGGAATCGACGTGTTTCTGGATGCAGAGTCGTCCTCTCGCCAGGTACCCGCTAATGGAAAACCGTCTTCGCCTTCCCCCAGGGACAGGTCGCCGACGGCGTGGTGTAGATCAAGTCGCAGATCGCTTCGCCCAGGCAGCGGGCGCTGGCCAGCGCCTCGTCTTCGCCCGACATGATCAGGACGCTGCCGTAGAAGCACAGTTCCTGGAACTGGACCTCCGTCGCGAAGCCGGTCACGAAGGAACGCGCCAGGCCGCTGCCCGTCCAATCGGCAATCGGTACCGTGCCGGGCACGTCGAGCTCCCCGTACAGGTCCACCGCGTTGGCCGTCTCGCCCTGGTTGAACAGGCTCAGCATCGCCCCGACCGGACTGCCCAGATCCACGGTGTAGTTCTGGAAGACCGCCTCGATGAAACCGCGATCGGTGTATGTGGTATAGCCCCCGTTGACGACTACCTGCAGCTCTTCCGCGTTGTGCGCGACATATGGTGCGCCGTCAAAGCTGAAGCCGGCACAGATCTGCGCGGCGGGCACGGCGTCGAGCGGTGCGAGTTCGTCGCAACCGACCTGGGCCAACGCCGTCGTACCGCAGGCCATCGAGACGGCGGCGGCCAGGCCGATCAGCAACCGGAACACCGGCGCGCCCGGCCATCCCCGAGCGGAACGTAACTGCAGAAACACGAGTACCTCCCCGGTTGCCGCCACGGTTGTCCTCGCGTTCGAGTATACCATGATTTTCGCGTCGCGTGGAGTCGGACGTCGTCTACAGCCGCCGCCAGGACGACCGGACGGATGCGGCGGACCAGGAAGCCGCCGTCGTACCGCGCGCCTCGACACCGTACGGAAGCAGGCGGTCGGTCAGGCGTCGATCTCGGTCGTGTGCTGGAGCGGGGAAATCCGGCGCCAGACCAGATAGCCGGCGGTGAAAACGATCAGGATGAACGCTGCCTTGACCGCGGCGACGCCGACACAGCCCACGGAGGTATCGTCCAGCTGCCAGGCATCCATGACCCGCCCGAAACCCGTCAGCCGGTAGACTAGATAGGTCAGCACGCCCAGGGCATACGAGCGACCGATCAGCGCCGCCCAGCGGCCGACCTGCAGGCCGAGCCGGAACCGATGGAGCAGCCAGAGCGACAGGACGATGTGGATGTTGATGGAGACCGACGTGGAGATGGCCAGTCCGGTGACCTGCAGGATTTTGACCAGGATCAGGTTGCCGATGAAATTGGTCGCCAGAACCTGTATGTTCAACCAGATGCGCTCGGTCAGCCGCTGCAGGGAGTGATAGGTGCGGTTGACGAGGAAGTTGAGGATCAACGCCGGCAGGCCGAGCAGATAGAACGACAGCACAGAGCGAGTACGGATCACGTCGCGGTAGTCGAAGGCGCCGCGCTCGAACAGCGCCTTGACGATCTCGTCACTCGACACGCTCAAGGCCAGCGCCACCGGCACGACGATCCGCACGACCCGGGCGATGTTCTGGGAGAGGTATTCGTTGAAGCCGGCGATGTCCTCGTCGGCGATCAGCTCCGACATCCTGGTGAACATGACCGTCACCAGGCTCACACTGAACAGCTGCGTGCCGAGATTGATGATCACCATCGAGTAGAAGATGGACGAGACACTGCCCTCGGCCAGCCCGGTGGCGAAGATCTTGTCGATGGTGGCATGGACCGCCAGAATGAGGTTGGCGATGGCGAGGGTGCGGGTCAGCACCCACAGGCGGGACATGGCGCCGCCCGGCGCCACCGGCCGGACCAGTCCCAGGCAGCGTGTCTTGAGGGCGAACGCGCCGAGGATCAACAGCTGGCCGATCCGAGACACCGCATAACCGACGGGCAGCGCGTAGATACCCAGCTGTTTGTGGAGCAGTACGACCGCCAGCAATATCGACACGCCGTTGAACAGCGGCATGGCCCCCACCACGCGAAAGCGCCGATTGAGGTTGAGGATTCCCTTCAGCAGGGGCAGGGCGCAGGCCGCGATCCCGGGCAGGGCGACGTAGGCCACGAGGCGCAACACATGGTCACGCGTTTCGTCCGGCAGATTGCGGCCGATGACCTGGAGTACCCAGTCGCTGCGGAAATACAGCAACGTGATGTACGCCAGCACCGGCAACATGAACGCCAGGAGGGCCGAGTTTTGGACTCCCAGCAGCTGTCGACGTGACAGCCGGTCGCGCAGTCGGATGAAGAAGGGAATGACCGAAGCGGTAAATGTCAGGTTGACCGGCGTTTCCAGAAAACCGATCAGGAACATCACGGTGGACCAGGCATCGAGGGCCGCACCCGCGCCGAAGTAGCGCGCCGTGAGCATCTGGGTGACCAGTCCGATGGGCTTGACCAGGAGGAACAAGCCCATCAAGCGCAGCACTTCACCTTCGAACAGTAGTTTGCGGAGGCGTGACAACACGCGTCTACCGCGTCCTGACTGATTCCGCCTTGAGCAGTTCGAGGTCCGCGTCCACCATCAACTTCACCAGCTCCTCGAAGGTGGTTTCGCGTTGCCAGCCGAGTTCCTTGGCTGCCTTCGCGGAATCGCCGAGCAGCACGTTGACCTCCGCCGGGCGGTAGAACTTGGGATCGGTGACCACGTGCTCCTCGTAGTTCAGGCCGACGTGATCGAAGGCGATTTCGCAGAACTCCCGCACCGAATGGGACTCCCCGCTGGAGATCACGTAGTCCTGCGGCTGGTCCTGTTGCATCATCAGCCACATGGCCCGCACGTAGTCCAGGGCGTAGCCCCAGTCCCGCTTGGCCTCCAGGTTGCCCAGACGCAGCTCATCGATCAGGCCCAGCTTGATCATGGCCACGTGGTGACTGATCTTGCGGGTCACGAACTCGAGACCACGCCGCGGCGATTCGTGATTGAAGAGGATACCCGAGACCGCGTACATGTCGTAACTCTCGCGGTAATTTATGGTTATCCAGTGCGCGTAGACCTTGGCCACGCCGTAGGGGCTGCGCGGGTAGAGCGGCGTCGCCTCGCTCTGCCGGGGCTCCTGCACCTTGCCGAACATCTCGCTCGATGACGCCTGGTAGTAGCGGATCGAGGTGTCCACCATGCGGATGGCCTCGAGCATGCGCGTGGCGCCCAGCGCCGTCACGTCGGCCGTCAGGATGGGCTGTTGCCAGGAAGTTGGCACAAAGGACTGGGCGGCCAGGTTATAGACCTCGTGGGGTCTGATCTCGTTGACGGCGCTGATCACCGAGGTCTGATCCGTCAGATCGGCCTGGACGAAATGGATGCGGTCCTTGATATGATTGATGCGCTCGATGGTCTCGGTGCTGGTCCGGCGCAGGCAGCCGTACACCTCGTAGCCCTCGTCCAGCAACAGATCCGCGAGATAGGAACCGTCCTGTCCGGTTATTCCGGTGATCAAAGCTCGCCGCGGGGTAGCTTTCTCGGTCATCTGGTTCCTCCTGGATCCTGGTCGTTGTCGTTCATCTCGTCGCCGAGTGACGGTTCATGATAGTGCCGCACCGACGGATAGGCAATCGCCAAACGGGACGCTCGTCGGCCCGGTAAACGGGAACGGTGCTCAAGGTGCGCTGTATTCGCGCGAAATAGCCTCTGACGCACTGTTTGCGGTCCGGGTTGACCGGTCGCCGCGTCGGTACTAGAATTCGTCGCTGATTATCGGCCGCGGACGCGATGGCTTGACCGACTTCAACGCTGATGGGGCTACACACATGGATTTACGACAGCAGTACGCAGGCAAAAAGGTGCTCGTGACCGGTGGTGCGGGCTTCATCGGTTCCCATCTGGTCGATACGCTCGTCGAGTACGGCGCGCAGATCTGCGTGGTGGACAACCTTGCCGACGGTAGGCGTGACAATCTCGATAACGTTATTGACAGCATAGATTTCCGGGAAGGCTCGATCACCGACGCCGCCCTGGTCGAGGACGTGATCGCCGGCCGTGACTACGTATTCCACCTGGCCGCCAACGCCCTCGTGCCGCGTTCGTCGGCGGATCCGGCCTACGATTTCGAGGCCAACGGTATCGGTTTGTTCCGTATGGCCGACGCCATGCGCAAGCACGGAAGCGGTCGCCTGCTGTTCGCCTCCTCGGCGGCGGTGTACGGCGAACCGCAGACCGACCGGATGGCCGAAGACCATCCTTTCCTGCCCAAGAGCCCGTACGGCGGCACCAAGCTCGGCGGTGAGTTCCTGCTCGACGCCTTCGCCCGTTGCTACGACTTCGACCTGCGACGCGTGCGCATCTTCAACACCTTCGGTCCGCGCCAGCGCAAGTATGTGATGTTCGACCTGCTCGAGAAGCTGCGGCGCGACCAGCAGCACCTGGAAGTGCTGGGTACGGGCCTGCAGGTGCGCGATTACAACTACGTCGGGGATTCGGTGCTGGCACTCTTGCGCGTGGGCTGCCACCCCGACGCGCGGGGCAACGTCTACAATATCGCGGGCGGCAAGCCGATCAGCATTCGCGACCTGGTCGAACTGATTGTCGAGCTCGTGGACATCCCGCGACCGGAAATCGAGTATACCATGCAGAGCTGGCCGGGCGACGTGGACAAGATGATCGCCGACACCGCAGCCGTGACCGCCCTGGGTTTCGAGCCGGCTGTGGGCCTGCGCGACGGCATCCGCCATCTCATTGACTGGCACCGTGAGGAATTCGCGGCGCCGTGGTAGTTCCGGGCCGCCAGGAGCGGATTTCCTGCCGTATTCGCCTCAAGGATTGCCGCCGGCAGCCGATATTTCCACTAAGTAATTCGTACTGAAATACCTGGTTTCGGGTCGCGTTCCCGTTCGCCCGCGGCGCCGACCCGGGGCTGGACCGGAAACGAATTCACCCATGCTTGCCGGCAACCACGGCCAGACGAGAGATGGCACCATGCGCATATTGATCGCCGATGACGACCCGACAACGCGGAAGATGCTCAAGAGCCTGACGACCAAGTGGGGCTTCGATCCGGTCACCGCCGAGGACGGTGAGCAAGCGCTGCAGTTCTTACGCGAGGACGATGCGCCTCGCCTGGCGATCCTGGACTGGATGATGCCGGGCAAAAGCGGCCTCGATGTCTGCAACGAGGTGCACGGCGACGACAGTCCGTTGACCTACACGATCCTGGTAACCAGCCTGACCGAATCGAAAAACGTGGTGGCGGCGCTCGAAGCCGGCGCACACGACTACGTCACCAAACCGGTAAACGCTGCCGAGTTGAAAAGCCGGATCGGCGTCGGTGTGCGTACCCTCGCCTACGAGAAATCGATCCTCGAGAAGAGTCAGGCGCTGTTCCAGGCCCGCAAGATGGAATCGATCGGCAACCTCGCCGGTGGCGTCGCCCATGAGATCAACTCACCGATCCAGCACATCGGCAATAGCCTGGAGTTCCTGCAGGATTCGTTCACGACGCTGGACGATGTGTTGAAAACGGTGACCGAGCTGCCGCCCGGCGTCGACGGCGATTCCGTGTCGTCACAGGCCGTGCACGCGGCCGTCGAGGAGGCGGATCTCGAGTTCTTGCGCGAGGAGATCCCGGTCTCGATTCAGGAGGCCCGCGAGGGCATCGGCCAGGTCTCGATGGTCATCAAGGCGATGCAGCACTTCGTGGCGACGGACGACGAGAACGAGGCGGAACTCGATCTCAACAGGACGATCCGGGACACCCTCGCCGTCGCCGCCCATCTGTTCAAGGCGCGGACGACGGTGCATACCGACTATGACGAAGTACTGCCCATCGCCTGCAATTCGAATGAGATGGGACAGGTGCTGCTCAATCTGATTCTCAACGCGACCGAAGCCATCGAGCGCAGACCGGTCGAGGCGGACCGCGAAGACGCGATCGAGATACGCACGCTACAGGACGAAGCAGATGTCGTGATGACCATATCCGATACCGGCGACGGTATCCCGGATGATATTCGCGACCGGATATTCGACCAGTTCTTCACGACCAAGGATGTGGGCGAAGGAACCGGTCTGGGTCTGTTCATCTGCTGGTCGACCATCGTGGAGAAACTCGGCGGTTCGATCGCCTGCGCATCGGCGCCGGGCTCCGGGACCACTTTTACGGTGCGTATTCCCGCCTGCGCCACCGAACCGCAACCGTGCGGATGCGCGACGGACGAGGAGACAATTGGCTGATGATCGGCTGATGATCGGATGGTGGTTGAACAGGCAGCAACCGGGTCGAAACATCGAATCGGACAGGGAGTGGAAAAGTGGCCGATAAAGTAAAACCCAGAGTTCTTCTGGTAGACGACGACGAGAAGATCCTGCGGGCACTGGTACGAAGTCTGCGCGGCTCTTTCGACCTGACCACGGCAACGAGCGGAGCCGAGGGGCTCGAGATGCTCGACCGCGAAGCGCCGTTCGAGGTCATCGTGTCCGACATGAAAATGCCCCAGATGAACGGTGCGACCTTTCTGAAACACGCCTATACGAAGTGTCCGGACACGGTCAGGTTGCTGCTGACCGGATTCGCCGAAATGGATACCATCGTCGATGCCGTGAATTACGGGCATATCTACCGATTCATGACCAAGCCGGTCTCGGCCACGGTCCTGCGCGGCGTGCTCGTCGATGCGGTCAAGCAGCACCATCTGCTCACCGCCGAGAAGGTCCTGCTCGAGCAGACGTTGCAGGGAAGCGTACAGGCTCTGATGGACGTACTGGCGCTGGCGGATCCGGCCGCCTTCGGTCGTGTGACCCGGATCAAGAAGCAGGCGATCTCCGTGGCGCTGGCACTGCGCTCCGAAGATCGTTGGCAGATCGAGATCGCCGCCATGTTCTCGCAGATCGGTTCGATCACGCTGACCGAGGCAGTGACCACGAAACTGTATTACGGCCAACAACTGACCGAAGAAGAACAGCATCAGGTCGATCGGCTCCCCGAAATCACCGCCCGGATTCTGAGCCATATTCCGCGACTCGATGACGTCGCCCGCATCGTCCGGCTCCAGATGAAGAACTACGACGGCACCGGCGTCCCGGACGAACCGGTTTCCGGCCATGACATTCCGGTCGGTGCACGGATCCTGCACGTGATCAACGACTTCGAGTCGCTGAAGGCCAGCGGGATCAGTCCCGCCGATTCCTTCGAAACCCTGCGTGCACGAACCGGCTACTACGATCCCAAGGTGGTGGACGCCTTCTGCCGGATCTTCGAAGAGAATACCGACAGCACCGGTCAGCGCGCCATGTTGACCGGCGATCTGCTATGCGATATGACCCTCGCCCGTGATGTGAAGTCGACGGCGGGTGTTCTGCTGGTCAGCGCCGGACAGGTCGTGAACGAAAATCTGCTCGAGAAGCTGCAGAATTACAGCCACACCCTCGGTATCGAAGAACCGATCTGGATCGAGACCCAGGAAGACCAGAACTCCGCCGACCAAGCGGCGACAAACGAGCAGGATGGTGCCGGTGTAGAGCCGGTGGCGAGCTGAAGGGGAAGCGGCCTGATCAGGCCGGAATACCGGTCGATCCCATGACCGAGACGAGGTCTGCGTCGCTGAAGGCATACGGCAAACCCGGGTAACGCTCCAGCATGATCCCGTGCTCCGGCGCCGGCTGATCCGGCTTCACCACCGCTACCCGAGACGAGCTGTTTTCCAGTATCTTGCCGACTTTCGCGATTTGCGGGTGCGTCATGCTCTGCACATCGACGAGAACCAGGTCGGCCTGCTGCGCCTCGCTCCCTTTGCCCAGGAACGCTTTCATCGGTACGACACCATGGCCGAATCGGGTCAGCAGGCCCTGGACCCAGCTGACACGATCGGGAGATCCACCGATGACGACCACCTGCAAGCTCGGCCTGCTGCCGGTGGTGTCGCCTGCGGTCGCCGAGTTCTCCGCCCGGCCGGCGCTCGCGCCGCGTTCGGCTGCCGGTGGTGATTCGGGCTCGACGCCCTCCTCCGCGAGCTGCATGAACACTCGCGTCTGGTCGATACGCTCGTCCATCTCGGCCATCACCGCGTGGAGTTCGGCTATCGAAACGCCGACGACCTTCGCCGCCGCATCGAGATCCTCGCTGCTCGGTGCCGGATCGACGCCGCCACCATGGGTGGTCGCCACCATGTCGGCCAGCGCACACAGGGTGATCAGCGGATCCTCGCCGCCACGTACGATCTTTTGCGTGTGATGAAACGTGGCGACATCGCTCAACATCTTGGGCAGCTGCCACTCCTTCATCAACAGTTTACCGGCTCGGGTGTGCGCCATGCCCAGCAACGCCCGCTCGTTCGCCCGCTGGTCTCCCGGCGCCGCGTGCGCTTCGGCGTACTCCTCCGGTAACGCCAGTGCCAGCACGAAGTGGCCGATATCGTGCATGAGCCCGGCGATGAAGGCCTCTTCCGGGTCGGGGTAGTTCGCGTGGGGCGCCAGGGCCTGCGCCGCCGCGGCCGTGGCGATCGAGTGCTCCCAGAACGTCGTCATGTCGACCTGGCCGCCGATGCTCTTGAGGCTCTGGATAGTCCCCATGCCGAGAGCCAGATTCCGTACGGCGGTAAAGCCCAGAACGACGACGGCGCGCGATATGGTGGTGATCTTACCCTGCATGCCGTAGAACGGCGAGTTGACCAGTTTGAGAACCTTGGCCACCAGACTCTGGTCGGTCAGCAGAACCTCGGTCACGTCTTCGGCCGAGCTCTTCTCGTCCTGCATTACCTCGAGCAGTTTCTGCGCCGCCAGCGGCAGGGGCGGTATGTTGTTGATCTGTTTCAGGATGATGTCGGTCGGGTCGGTAACACTCATGATACCGACTCCGTCGCCGCCGTCACGAGCAATACGCAGCCGCGCCGATCCTCGGCTGCTCCGAGTGCCGACGCCTTCACCACAATGGTGTTGCCGCTATCGGTGCAGGCGACAGGTTCATCGCACCGGTTACCGGTAAAAACCCCGTCGATGGCAGCAACGATCTGCTCCGGCAGCAGCGAGTCGATCTTGGTACCGAGGGTCTGACCGGCAAGAGCGGGTATCAATTCGAAGGTACGCCCGTTCGAGAGCATCAGTTCGTAGTCCGGGCTGACACCGATCAGCCCGGCCGGTATGGCCTCCAAGACTTCCTGGGACAGCCGCAGCATACCGGAAAGGTCGGCGACCTTCATCTCCAGCGCCGAGCTGCGTTGCTGCAGCGCCTCGATCTGTTCGCGGGCCTGTTGTTCCTGGACCCGGACCGCGAGCTGCGTGTCGTGGTACTCCAGGCTATCGCTGACGAGCGTCTTGAATTCGTCGTCCTGCCAGGGCTTGGCCACGAACCGGTAGACCTCGACCTGGTTGACCAGGTCCACGAGCACCGCAACGTCCAGAAAACCGGAGATCATCACGCGTACCGCATCGGGATACTGCTGCTTAACCAGTTTCAGGAAATCGCTCCCGTTGAGCTTGGGCAGGATATAGTCGGCGACGACCAGCTGTACCGGGTGCTCCTTCAGCACCGCGAGGCCCTCCTCGGCACTGCCGGCGGTAAATATCCGGTACTGCTCCCCACGCAACAGGCGCTGCAATGACGAGAGGATCGCCGGCTCGTCGTCCACGAGCAGGATGGTGCGTTCCGGTGTCTCTTCTCTCATGCCATCCTCGTTCCGATATCCGCACGCGATGCGACTAGTGCTCCGTCAAGATTAAGAATTAGGGTAAAGTGACTTCAGTTTGAGCCGAG
>CAYLIV010000011.1:0-98388 GCA_964384055.1 uncultured Fibrobacteraceae bacterium | reverse complement strand
TCGTATGGGGAATTCTAATTGTCGCTGAGGGGAATTGTAGTTGACGCCGGGGATCCCGTTCCGCGATATGCTCGGGTTGCTCTCCGGTCCGGTGCCCATGGTCAGCCTGATCAAATTGTCCCCGTCTACATCCAGGTACCACAGGGTTTTTGTTCCTTTTCGCTCGGAGGCGAAGTAAATGCGCTTGCCATCGGATGACCAGGTTGGCGAAAAGTCGTACTCACCCTCCGGGGTCAGCGCCCGCGACGTTCCGCCGTTCGCAGGGATCAGACGTAGTCCCTGGTGCGCCGCGTAGCATATCGTCTGCCCGTCCGGGGACCACGCTGGTTCACGATGATTCCAGAAGCCGTCGTTTTCTCCGGTGATGAACCGGGCGGATTCGGGATCGTCGAAAGGCGCCACCGCGATACGGTAGAAACCCACGCTGTCCATCCGCGTAACGGCGATCCACTGTCCATCGGGGGAAATCGCCGGATCTTCCGCGTCGGCGATCAACAAGGATGCGCCGCCACCGTACTGGCCGACTTGCCAGACAGCGGGGCTGCCACCGCGGTCTGACACGAAGAGCAAGCCGCTGCCGTTGGCCATCCATTCCGGGTTTCTATCGCTTGCCGGATCATCGGTCAACTGAACCGCCTGTCCGCCGAAGGTGTCGACGACGAAGATGTCGGAGTTGCCGTATTCATTCGAGGAATAGGCGATCCGTCCGCCGTCCGGTGAGATACACGGATCACCCTCCCAGGCATCGGCGCTGGTCACCTGCACCGGCGTGGCGTCGAGTATCGGGCTGGGTTGTTCCAGTTGCTTCCACCACAACCAGCCCAGCAGCACGCTCACCGCCGCGAGCACGGTGGCGATGATCGGCAGCAGTATCCGGCGCGGCGGGCGGTCGAACGCCAGGATACGGGAATCTGAGTACGAGGCCGAGTCGAGTCGCCACAGCAACGCCTTGAGGTCCGCCACCATGTCCTGCGCTGTTGCGTAGCGGTCGGCTGGATCCTTGGCGAGTGCGCTGGTGACGATTTTCGCGAGCGCCGGCGGCAGATCGTCACGCAGGCCGGCGAGGGGCTCGGGGTCGCTGTTGAGTACGGCATAGCCCATCGCCTGTTCGTAGTCTGCATCGAACGGCACCTTGCCGGCTATCATCTCGTACATGACCACGCCCAGCGCCCAGATGTCGGAGCGTCCGTCCACTTCTTCGCCGCGCACCTGCTCGGGCGACATGTAGGCCAAGGTACCGAGTGTGGTGCCGATCTTGGTGATACGCATCGTATCGGGCAGCCGCGCCAGCCCGAAATCCATGATCTTGGTCTGGCCGCCATCGGTGACCATGATGTTGCCGGGCTTGATGTCCCGGTGGATCAGGTCCTTCTCGTGCGCAGCCGCCAGCCCTTGCGCGACCTGCAACGCTATCTTGACGGCGTCGCGCACGGGCAGCGCTCCCTCAGCGATTTTCGTCTCGAGCGTCTGGCCCTCGATGCAGGGCATCACGATGAACGACTGTCCGTCGACGGTCCGGGTCTCGTAGATGGCCGTGATACTGGGGTGATCGAGTTTGGCGATGGCCAGGGCTTCATGCAGGAACCGGGTTCTGTCCGCCTCGCTGTCGAGTGCCCGCTCCGAGAGGAACTTCAGAGCGACGGTCCGATGCAGTCGCGTATCCTCGGCCTTGTACACGACACCGATGCCGCCTTCGCCAAGCATCTGCAGTATCCGATAATGGAGAACCGTTTTCCCGAGCATGGTGGCCCTCGGCCCGCTAAAATATGTCTGCGTTGCCCAACGGCTAAGCTGCTGGACGAAACTGCGTTATGATACACGATATCGCCGTGACCGGAAACAAAAGCAATAGCGGGCCGGTGCCGGCCGCTCCGATCGCCCGCGGCTGACGCCCGCGGATACGCCGCCGGTGCCGGCGATCTACTTGGCCTGATACCGGTCGGGCGCGTTGAAAACGATCAGCGCCTTGTAGCCGGCGTGCACCGTGGCCGCGTGGGGCGTACCGGCCGGGATATAGAAATTGCCGCCGGCGTGGTACACCTCGGTGCGCCCGTCCCGACGCAATTCGACCTTCCCGGCCAGCGAGAACTCCCATTGTTCGTCATGGGTGTGCTCGGGCACTTCGATGGTCTCGTCGAACTCGATGAACACCACCTGCTGTTTGTCGCCGCTGATCATCCAGCCGACCGCGCCCGGAAAGGGCAGATCGATTTGCGGACACTGTTTGATGAAGTCCGGGATCTGCTCGTAGCGTGGCACATTTTCGCGTTCCCGGGTCTGCTCGTTCCCAGACATCAACGCCTCCTCGTTCGAGACCTTCGTCGAAGCTCCCTATCATAATACAAACAACCCAGCCCGATGTTCGACGATGCCGGAAGATTACGCGGTATTCGTGCCGTCGGTTGCCTTCCCGGAGGCACAGAAAAGCGGCCGCAAATCGATGGCGGCCGCTTTCCCTGTCTCCCGGTGACTTATTCTACACCGGTTATGGTGTTCCGAACCCGCGTGCGACAGCTAACGCACGAGCATCAATCGTTGTGCATCGAACACATCACCCGCGGTGAAACGCACGAAATACAGCCCGCTGGCCAGGGATCGGTTTCCGGTGTCCCGGCCGTTCCAGGTCAGGCGGTGCTGACCCGCGCTGAAGGAACGATCGGCCAGCACGGCAACCTGTCGGCCGGCCACGTCGTGAATCGATACCGTTACCTTGCCGGATTCGCCCAGATCGAAACGAATCGTCGTCTGCGGATTGAACGGGTTGGGATACACGTCCACCAGGCGAGTGTGCTGCGGCAGGGTCGGCTGGACGGCGGTGAAGGCCTCGTTTTCCAGGATCCAGAGCCCATCTTCCAGATCCGCCACGAACGCCGTCTGGCCGCTGGCGGCCACGCCGTAGGCCTGGCTGCCCGTCTGGTAGTAGCCGACCTCGTACGGTTCGGTCGGATTGGAGACGTCCACGACGCGTAACCCGGACGCGCTACAGGCCAGATAGGCGTAGCCGTCGTGGTAGGTGATCCCACGGCAGCTGCTTGGTGTCTCGACGGATCCCACCACATAGGGAACGACGGGATCCGTAATCTTCAGGATAGTCATTCCAGTGGTCAGCGCGACGTATGCGTAGTTGCCGTTCACGGTGATGTCGTTCGTCGTGCCGATCACGGAACAGTAGCCGACCGTACTCATGTTTGCCGGCTCGCTGATATCGATGACCCGCACCGTGTAGCGATCGGCGACGTAGGCATAATCGCGGTCCACGACAACCCGGAAGGCGAAACCCGGAGTGTTGAGCAGGCCGACCTGGACCGGTTCCGAGGGGTCGGTTATGTCGAGCACGCGTAATCCAGCGGCGCCGTCGGCGATATAGGCGAAATGGTCACGCAGGGCGATGCCGCGCGCGTCGCCGGCGGTATCGAAGGAGCCGGACTCGGAGGGCGATTCCGGATCGGAGACGTCAACGATACTCAGGCCCGCGTAGCCGTCGGCAATGTAGGCGATGTTCTGCATCACGGCGACATCATTGGCCCTGCCCGGCGTCTCGTAGCTGCCGATCTCGGCCGGGGTGGCCGGATCGGACACGTCGAGAATGTGCAGGCCGTCGTCCTCGGTAGCCACATAGGCGTAGTTGTCGATGATCTGCACGTCGACCGAACTTCCGGCGGCCGTGACGGTATCCAGGAGCAACGGCGTGGCGAGATCGGTCACGTCGAGTGCGTGCACGCCGCCGGCCCAGTCCGCGAGGAAGCAACGGTTATCCATGGCCACGACACCATACGCGCCATCGGCGCCGTCGTAGTATCCGACTTCGAACGGTGCTTGCGGATCGGACACGTCGATCAGGCGCAATCCGCCGTCGAACGCAGCGATATGCGCAATACCTTCGACCACGAAAACATCACGGGCATGCCCGGCTGTGTCGAGCGATCCGATTTCGGTCGGGGAGTACGGGTTGCTCACATCGACGATCAGCAGGCCATTCTGGAAGTCGGCGATACACGCCAGATCGTTCTCGACCGCGACGCTGTAGGCGATACCGGAAGTATGATAATAACTGATTTCCTGCGGTTCGGTAGGATCCGAGATATCGACGATGGCCACGCCATACCAGCCGGCGACATAGGCACGGTCACCCGACACCACGACCTCATGGGGTGTCGGATTGGTCGCGCAGAAACCGATCTGGGTGGGGAATGAGAGATCCGAGATGTCGAAGATGTGCAGTCCCGAGGTCTCGTTGGCCACGAACGCCAGATCCCCGGCGACCGCCACGGCGCGCGCCGCGACCACGCTGGCGCTGGAACCCAGTTCGACCGGAGCGAAGGGATTGGTGAGATCGATGATGCGCAGCCCATCGCGCCAGTTCGCCACGAAGGCGATGTCGTTCTGCGTGGCGATATCGTGAATCGGTCCCGGCAGTGTGACTCGTGAGATGACGTTGAAGCCGCGCGGATCATTGGGGTCCGCGACTTCCAGGTAAGCACCGTTGCCGAGTACGACCATGTCGCGCGATATGGCCACCGCCTGGTTGGGCCCGGTAGCCCAGCGTCCCACCAGCGAGACGTTGACGTCCTCTCCCGTCGCGTCACCGTGATCCTTGGTGGCGACTGGTGGCGCGAGTTGCTCCGCGTGCGCGGGTGACGCACCCGGACCAATCCCCGATCGATTCGTGGGTTCTGCGGCGAAGGACGGAAATACAAAAACAAGGCAAGCAAGGACAATTACCGATAGCCATCTAGCCAGATGCATCGTCACTCCCCACCAGTTGCCCCCAACATAGCTGCGGAGGGAATTGTCGATAGGATGCGGAGACACCCACAGTCGAGCGCATTGTACAATGTAACCGGATGGGAATCAATGGTCTTGTGACTATATTTGATAATGACGACGAATTCTCGTCTTTTTTGAATCCTGCGAGTATCGCATTCATCGGTCTGGTTCATTGTTTGGTTAATAGACAAGAGCCCCGAATGTGTTCGGGTAACGAGCAAATAGGTTTTCGAAATCGGCTGACCACGCATGATCGTTATCGTTGCGATGACAAGTGCTTACTGCAGTGGGATATGGTGAGTCAGCCGGAGTTGTGTGGGCGTCGACCCCCGCTGGGCGGTATTCCGGACGACCGGGCGGGACGCTGTTTCCGGTACGTCAGCGTGGCCGTTCGGCGCGAGCCGTCCGCGACACGGCCTGCCCTTTTTTTTCACCGTATCTCGTGCGGATGAGCGGTCGACATGGCGCGGCAGGGTTTGGAAATATTTCGCGGCCGCAGAAGCCCGGCCAGGTCGCCCGGTTTTTCACCGGCGGAACCGGCTTTGGCGTGGCCGGCGAACCAAAAAATTGAGAGCCCGCAGCGGAGGCCACGGGCTCTCTTTACGGGGCGACCAGGGGAACTTCCCCACGGTCAATAACCAATCAGCCGATTCAGAACGCTCTGCTTACCACAGGTTCTTGACGGCACCCCAGGTGGACTGCTGCGTAGCGGTCGGCGGTACCATGTTGATACCGGCAACAGCCGAGTCCACGCCACCACCAGTGACGTTGTCCAGCAGGATCAAGTGCGAAAGATCATCGCCATCAACGTACAGCGGCAGGTTGTCCGGAGTCGACGGAGCCGGGGACGGCAGCACGTAGAACAGCGAGCCGGCCTCGTCCATCACGAACAGGGTGAAGGTAAGCAGCAGCGTGGCAGGCTCGGCCGGCAGCGGCGAAGCCAGACCCACGGCGAACTCGGGCTCGGTCAGCACGTTCAGGGCGGAGCCGTTGTAGATCCAGCCACCCAGAACCGAAAGCCCGACCATATCGAATTCGAGCGTGCACTCCCAGCCGGCGACCGACGCGGCCGAGGGGTTGGTGATGATCAGGTACGTCAAAATCTGGTCGTACGCAACCGCATCGACGTAGTTCGTGTCAGCGGTCAGATCGAAGTAGATGCCGATCCCGTCCGGGTCCTCGTCAGCTACCGCGAAGGCCATGTTGGCCATCAGCAAGCAACTCATTATGACGATCAGTTTTTTCACTTCTGTCCCTCCCTAACTCTGCAGTTCTGAGGTTGCACCGGAAGTCAAGCGGGGCGAGCTCATCCATGCGACGCTGTTTCCCGTTCAGATCGCAATAATTCCCCAAGTTTCCCCGGCGCGCCTTTGCAGGCACGGTGTTTCGCTTTGCACAAGCACACTTTTGTTGGCTGTCGCCAACGTTTCAAGCCGAATCGCAAGCGTTGATGAGGCAAGAGACGCTATAGCACGAGAGCTCAAGCGCACGGGAAGCAACCCGAAACTCCCATTCTTGATCTTCAGCTTGAGCAATGATCGTAGCACGAAATATGGGTTTTTGCAAGGGCACGATAAAGGGCCGGGGGCGAGCCCCGGCCCTTTGTGTCAAAACCTGCTATACAGCCAAATAACCTGTCGAAACTACCACAGGTTCTTGACGGCACCCCAGGTGGACTGCTGCGTAGCGGTCGGCGGCACCATGTTGATACCGGCGACAGCCGCGTCCACGCCACCACCAGTGACGTTGTCCAGCAGGATCAAGTGCGAAAGATCCTCGCCGTCGACGTACAGCGGCAGGTTGTCCGGAGTCGACGGAGCCGGGGACGGCAGCACGTAGAACAGCGAGCCGGCCTCGTCCATCACGAACAGGGTGAAGGTAAGCAGCAGCGTGGCAGGCTCGGCCGGCAGCGGCGAAGCCAGACCCACGGCGAACTCGGGCTCGGTCAGCACGTTCAGGGCGGAGCCGTTGTAGATCCAGCCACCCAGAACCGAAAGCCCGACCATATCGAATTCGAGCGTGCACTCCCAGCCGGCGACCGACGCGGCCGAGGGGTTGGTGATGATCAGGTACGTCAAAATCTGGTCGTACGCAACCGCATCGACGTAGTTCGT
Organism: uncultured Fibrobacteraceae bacterium; assembly: GCA_964384055.1. Classification (GTDB taxonomy): domain Bacteria; phylum Krumholzibacteriota; class Krumholzibacteriia; order LZORAL124-64-63; family LZORAL124-64-63; genus CAYLIV01. The sequence goes on along the minus strand of CAYLIV010000011.1, from coordinate 91,507 downwards.
GTCAGCGGTCAGATCGAAGTAGATGCCGATCCCGTCCGGGTCCTCGTCAGCTACCGCGAAGGCCATGTTGGCCATCAGCAAGCAACTCATTATGACGATCAGTTTTTTCACTTCTGTCCCTCCCTAACTCTGCAGTTCTGAGGTTGCACCGGAAGTCAAGCGGGGCGAGCTCATCCATGCGACGCCGTTTCCCGTACAGGTCGCAATAATTCCCCAAGTTTCCCCGGCGAGCCTTTGCAGGCACGGTGTTTCGCTTTGCACAAGCACACTTTTGTTGGCTGTTGCCAACGTTTCAAGCCGAATCGCAAGGGTTGATGAGGCAGAAGACGCTGGATCAGGAGAATTCAAGCGCACGGGAAGCAATCCGAAACTCCCATTCTTGATTTCCAGCTTGAATAATGATCGTAGCATGAAATAGGGGTTTTCACAAGGGCACGACAAAGGGCCGGGGGCGAGCCCCGGCCCTTTTTTTGAAAACCTGCTATACAGCCAAATAACCTGTCGAAACTACCACAGGTTCTTGACGGCACCCCAGGTGGACTGCTGCGTAGCGGTCGGCGGCACCATGTTGATACCGGCGACAGCCGCGTCCACGCCACCACCAGTGACGTTGTCCAGCAGGATCAAGTGCGAAAGATCCTCGCCGTCGACGTACAGCGGCAGGTTGTCCGGAGTCGACGGAGCCGGGGACGGCAGCACGTAGAACAGCGAGCCGGCCTCGTCCATCACGAACAGGGTGAAGGTAAGCAGCAGCGTGGCAGGCTCGGCCGGCAGCGGCGAAGCCAGACCCACGGCGAACTCGGGCTCGGTCAGCACGTTCAGGGCGGAGCCGTTGTAGATCCAGCCACCCAGAACCGACAGGGCGATCATGTCGAACTCGAGCGTGCACTCCCAGCCGGCGACGGACGCGGCCGAGGGGTTGGTGATGATCAGGTACGTCGGCACCTGGGCGTACGCGGCCGCTTCGACGAAGTTCGTGTCAGCGGTCAGATCGAAGTAGATGCCGATCCCGTTGGGATCCTCATCAGCGACGGCGAACGCCATGTTGGCGATCAGAAGACTTGCGAGAAGTACTACCAACTTCTTCATGTTGTCTCTCCCTAAAGTGGGTGCAGGTGTTCTTGATGTTGTTGCTGAGTTTCGAACTGACGAGGTTCGAAATGCCGAGCTACTTCCTGCAAAAATCGCTCGGCCGATGTACCGGTCACTCGAGACCAAGATTTCCTCAGCGATGCCCTTCGGCACCAGTCACGACGACTGCACAAGCACGCTTTGTGGAAAAACATCGCCCCCGGTACGAAATCGGGAGCATAATTAAGCAGGCCACTCATTTAGCCTGCTTCCACATCAGCGTAAATATTGTACTACAAAGGTCGCTGATGATCAACCCCTAAATATTTTTTTATCACGTTTCATTAAAAACGAGTCAGCTTTTTTAAAAATCAGGGAGATTTGTATAGCTTATTAGTGCAAATAATATCACAAACGCGATGAAGTCTGGAAATGCACGTCGGTATTTCGCCGGCGGATCACCCGATTCACCACAGTTTATCGATCGCGCCGCGACAGATAGTGCCCGCTTTGGTCTTTTCTGCCTAGCGTGAGGTTTTTCGATCGAGCGAGAGAAAGCATTAAACCCGCCCGGTACGTGCCGATACCTAGGACCAATACCTGGCACCTGTATTGCTTTCATCGGACTGGCGAAACCTATCGGCACCAGTCGCGAGTCGGGAGAATAATGGGATCGAACGAAAAAGCCGGCCAGCCTGCCGCCCATCCGATGCGGCGGAAGACGGACCTGAACGCACGGCATCTGTCGTTGAAGTGGGTCGCTTCGCAAGGGGCGATCCTGTGTATTCTCGCCATTAGTGCGGCCTGGTTTCTCCATCGGGCCGAAACCATCGAGAACGGCGAACGCCTGGTCCTGCGGGGAGAATCGTTGGCCGAGCTGGTCGCGTATGCCGTGGGGCCGACACTCACGGCCGATGACACGCCGCGCCTGTTGAAGATCATGGTCAACGCCGCCCGGGAGGGCAATCTCCAGGCGGCTGCGCTGATTCTCCCTGACGGTCAGGTCATCGCACATACCGATCTCGCCAATGCCGATAGTCGTGTCGATCCGCTCGCGCGCGATTCAGGAGTATTCGATACGGCGAGCTTTGCCGCGGCCCGGCGGCTCTTCGGCGACAGCGAGGGTACGATCGTGTTGCGGCCCGTCGTGGGCGTCGAGGGCACGATCGGAACGGTGGTTCTGTTGCTCGCCGCTTCGCCGCCCGGCAGTCTGAATGCGGATGCCGTCAAATATTTCCTGCCCGCGGGCTTGTTGTTGCTGGCCTTGCTCATCGTCGGCCACGGAACGCTGCGTCGCGCGGGTAGAACCAATTCCGTCTTTGTCCAGCGGCTGTCCGTCGCGCTCGATCCGAGCACGGGACAGCAGCCCGATCCGCAACAGACCACCGACGACGTCGATGCGGACCAGACCCCGCAAGCTTCGATGGAGGCGACCGTCGATCGGGTCAACGCGCTGGCCAAGCTCAAGGACGAGCTCGTCATCAAGACCCAGCTCGTGGACTACGAGAAGAAACGCATGTCGCTCATCCTGGATGCGTTTCCCGATGGCCTGGTGGTCTTCAATTCGGTCTACGAGTTGATTTTCGTCAACCGGCGAGCCATGAAGCTCCTGGGTCTGGCGGGCAGACGCGACGATGTCCGGAATCTGCAGGAGATCCCCGGCGTGCTGGATCTGGTCAAGAACGCCGAAAAAGTCGGTCAGGTACTGCTGACCGAGCCCTTCGTCGAGGGAGACCAGCGCATTCTCTGCACGCGGGTTCCCCTGATGGATTCGGGCAGCCAGTCGGTGCACACGCTGCTGGCCCTGCGGGATGTCACGGCCCAGCGGGCCGCGCAACGGACCCAGGCCGAGTTCCTGTCCCAGATTTCCCACGAGCTGAAAGCCCCGCTCAACACCGTCATCACCTTCGTGGAAGAGCTGGCGGAGAATCCCGAGCTGAGTCCGGAAGAACGCCGGGAATTCTGCAATATCCTGACCCACGAAACGAACCGCATGGCTCAGCTCATCTCGAACCTCCTGCAGCTCTCGCGGATTCAGCTGGGCAACCTGTCGGTCCGCTTCCGCTTCGTGAAGACCGCTTCGTTGATCCGCGAACAGGCGGAATCGTTGCGTGTGCAGGCCGAGAGGCGCGGCCTCCGCTATTCGGCGCATGTGCCGGACAATCTGCCGCCCATGCGAGGCGACAAGGATCTGCTGGGTGTGGCAATAAACAACCTGATTTCCAACGCGATCAAATACACGCCCCAGGGCGGCACCATCACGGTGGAAGTGGAGGACGACAGCAACGGTTTCGCGATCCAGGTGATCGATACGGGAATCGGCATCGCAGCCGAGGACCAGGAAAATATATTCGGCCGCTTCTTCAGGGTGGACAGCGAGGAAGTACAAGCACAGAACGGTTCCGGACTGGGTCTCGCCATTGTCTCGGAGATCGTCGAGGTTCATGGCGGCGAGATTTCGGTGACCAGCGAGCTGGGATCCGGTAGTTGCTTCCGGGTCTGGCTGCCGGCACGCGAAGTGAGCGAGCGGCCCGACCTGGTGGAGACGTCAACGTAGGTGTTCAACATGTTCAGGGAGTGATTCATGGACGGTAACAGAGTTTTGATAGTCGAGGATGATTCCAGCGTGCGCCGGGTTCTCGTGCGCGTTTTCGAACAGGCGGGATTCGAGGTCGCCATGGCCAGCAACGGCGAGAAAGCCGTGGAAGTGCTGGCCGGGGGGCAATTCGATCTGATGATCAGTGATATCAACATGCCGAAGATGGATGGCCAGGAGCTCTGCGAACATCTGTCCGCGGACGGACCCTATCTGCCGGAGTGCATCTTCATCGTTACTGCCAGCGCGGAAGACGAGAAACGCGATTGGGTCGGCCGGTTCCCGAACATCACGGTGGTCGAGAAACCGGTCGGTCCGCGTCAGCTACTGCAGCTGGTCAAACAGCGTCTTGCCGAGGGAGTGCCGGCCTGATGGGCGCACCCACCTGCGTGACCGAGGAGAATATGGTGACGAACCGACGTACCGAATTTGTCAGCTATCTGGAAAAGTCCTGCGGTGAAACCCTGGACAACCTGGCGCAGGCGCTGCATACCACGATTGCCGTGCTCGATACCGACGGCGGCGTGATCCTGACGGCGCCGCGTGATGCGGGAGCTTCCGTGCCGCTGCCCGGGCAGCCGGCCGCCGCGCACCAGTACACAGCACCCATCATCACGGACGAGGACGCGCTTGGCAGCCTCGTGGCGTACTCGTCGGACAGCCAGGTCGCCGGGCTGGTCACCTCGATCGCGCGGCAGATAGGCAAACAGTTCGACCTCGAGCATGATATCCAGCGGATGACCGACGATCTGCTGCACAGCTACGATCAGATCAGCCTGCTGGGCCAGTACTCGCGTATTCTGCGACCCGACGAAGGCCTGGCTCCCAACACGGTCCGGCTGCTCGAGGAGACCGCCAGTCTGATCAACCGTCGCCTCCTGGTCCAGTATCTGCCTCGCCTGGCGCCGACGTCGTGGAGCGCCGGCTCCAGTCAGACGATGTGGGACTCGCTGACCTGGCTAACCAACGATCGTATCGCGCTGAGAAGCATATACAGCGAACTGGACGAAACCACCAGCGCCGACCACGATACCTTCTCGCTGCGCCACAAGGGGATCGTCGAGTCGCCGCACGGCCCGGTCGAGTATGTGGTCATCCCGTTGATGGTTCGCCGGAAACTCCGTGGTTTCGTGGGTCTTTTCCGGGCCGGAATGGACCCGCAGTTCGAAACCAAAGAGATCAAGATCGTCGAGACCCTGGTCGAGGAGCTCGGCAACGCGGGCGCGACCCACGAGCTCAACCTCGAGTTGCGGGAGTTGCTCTTCAACGTCATCAAGAGTCTGGTGGCCGCCATCGAGGCCAAGGACCAGTACACCGGCGGACACTCGGAGCGGGTACTGGGTTGCTGCGTCCCGGTGGCCGAGCGGCTCGGTCTGCCGCGGGAAGAGATCCAGTTTCTCCAGTGGACGGCCATTCTGCACGACGTGGGCAAGATCGCCATCGACGACGAGGTCCTGCTCAAACCGGGCAAGCTGACGACCGCGGAATTCGAGATCATCAAGACCCATCCCGGCCGCGGCGCCTGGATGATCGAGCCCATCTCACAGCTCAAGAAGATCATACCGGGCGTCCGCCACCATCACGAGCGATGGGACGGCAAGGGTTATCCCGACGGCCTGGCGGGCGAGGACATTCCGCTCTTCGGACGGATCATCGCCCTGGCCGACACCTACGACGCCATCGTGACGACGCGGCCGTACCGGCAGGCCGGACCGGTGTCGAAAGCACTCGCCGTCATCAAGGAAGGGGCGGGCACACAGTTCGATCCCCGTCTCGCCGAAATCTTCCTGGAGCTGGCCGACGAGGGTGCCTTCTCGCATCTGCCCACCGGCAGTATCCAGGAGACCACAGTTTAGGTCGGGTGTCAGCGACCTGGGGTGAACAGTCATGAACGTGAAAACCGCTGTACTGGGCGTGGCCGTCTACCTGACCCCCGATGGGCCGTTGACCGGCGACAACATCGAGGTGCTCGACCGGACGGTTCAGCAAGCCCGCGAAGAAGGATCGGTCAATATCGTGATCGACCTCAGTCGCGTTCCACTGTTCGATAGTCGCGGTCTGGAATTCCTCTGGGATCTTGCCTCCGACCTGCGCAAGGCAGGCGGGTCGCTGCGCCTGGCGGGCGGCAACGCCATCTGCACCGACATCCTGGCCATCACGAAACTCGATCAGATCGTACTGATGTTCGACGACATGGAAAGCGCCGGAAGGAGCTTTCTGTGAGCAAATCGAACACCACCAAGAAGGTGTTCCTGGGCGACCTGTTCGTCGAACAGGGCCTGATCAGCCCCGAGCAGAAGGACGAAGCGCTCGCCACGGTCCGCAACACCGGTCAGCGCCTGGGCGAGGTGCTCGTGCAGATGGGCGCGGTCGCCGAGGAAGATGTGCTGCGTTTGCTCGCCGAGCAGGCCGGCCTGACCTTTTTCCGGTTGCGCAGAGGGCTGGTGGATCCGAGTATCGTCAGCCTGGTGCCCCCCGACAAGGCCGCGCTCTACCATATCCTGCCTCTGTTCCGGATCCACAACAAGCTGACCCTCGCCATCGACGACCCCAACAAGGTCTTCATCCTGGACGTCGCCCAGAAGCTGACCGGCTGCGATATCGATCCCGTCGTCTGCCCGACGGCGGACCTCATGCGCATGATCGACGATGTCTACGGCGAGGGCGATAGAAGCATCGACGAGTTCGTGCCCGACTTCGACGAGGGCAATCTCGAATTGGTCTCCCTCGAGATCGCCACACAGGTCGAGGACATCGCCCAGATGGCAGGCGAGAGCCCGGTCATCAATCTCGTCAACCAGGTGATCCTGAAAGGGCTGAAGGACCGCGCCAGCGACATCCACATCGAGCCTGAGCAGAAGTACTTCCGCGTGCGCTTCCGTATCGACGGTATTCTCTACGAGATCATGCGCCAGCGGATCGAGCTGCACGCGCCGGTGGTTTCGCGACTCAAGCTCATGGCCAACCTGGACATCGCCGAGCGGCGGCTGCCGCAGGACGGCCGGATCCAGGTGCAGGCCAAGGGCCGCGAGGTGGACCTGCGGCTGTCGACCTTGCCGGGCGTGGTGGGCGAGAAAATCGTGCTGCGGGTGCTGGACAAGCAGAAGGGCGTGCTGGCCCTGAACGATCTCGGCTTCAGCATGGAAACCCTGGGCGCGTTCCGCTCGCTCTTGTACCGGCCCCACGGGCTGATCCTGGTGACCGGTCCCACGGGCAGCGGCAAGACGACCAGCCTCTACGGCGCCCTGCGCGAGCTGAACAGCCTGGAGAAGAACATCGTCACCATCGAGGACCCGGTGGAGTACCAGTTCGAGGTCATCAATCAGAACCAGGTCAAGGACGAGATCGGGCTGAGCTTCGCCCGGATCCTGAAGGCCACTCTGCGCCAGGATCCGGACATCATCATGGTGGGCGAGATCCGCGATCCGGAAACGGCCAAGATCGCCGTGCAGGCGGCCTTGACCGGGCACCTGGTCCTGAGCACCATGCACACCAACGACGCGGCCAGTTCCATTTCCCGGATCCTGGAGATCGGCGTCGAGCCCTATCTGCTCGCCCCCTCGCTGATCGGCGTGATCGGCCAGCGCCTGGTGCGCACCATCTGCCCGAGCTGCGAGACGAGTTTCTATCCCACCGAAACCGAGGCCGCCGCCCTGGGTGTCGAGGGCAAGAGCAACCTGCGCTTGAAGAAGGGGCAGGGCTGCGACCAGTGCTTTGATTCGGGATATCGCGGCCGGACGGGTATCTACGAACTGCTGCTCAGCGACGAGAACTTCGAGAACCTGCTCCTGCAGGACCCCACGCTGGAGGACATCCGGCGCTACCAGGTCAGCCGCCAGCTACCCACCCTGCGTGGCGAGGGCGAGAAGCTGGTGCTGAGCGGCAAATCGACGCTCGAGGAGATCGCCCGCGCGGTCTCGATAGGCTAGCGAATACCGCGATCGGTTGATCGCCTCGACCACCACACCGCACCTTAATCACGGTATCACGACCACGGGTTTCTGAGATGTGCTGGAGGCCCGAATAGGCAGCACCAGCGACTTCAGGTGATCGACGCCCTCGACGAGCTTGTCCGGGCTGGAACCATCGAGGCCGGCGCGGTAGATGGTATTATCGCTGTCGTCGGCCCAGTACATCATACCGCCGGCCACATCGAGTACGAGGGCGTCGGGATCGTCCACGCTGGCGACCAGGTCTTCCTCGTTCCAGCCGTCCAGGTCCGCACGCCGGATCATATCGTCGGATTTGTCGGCCCAGTACATCTTGCCGCCCGCGATATCCAGCGCCAGGGCCTTGGGGTCGCTCACGTCGCTGACCAGGTCCTCCTGCGCCGAACCATCGAGGTTCGCGCGTCGGATCATCTTGTCGGACTTATCGGTCCAGTATACCTTGCCGCCGGCGACATCCAGCGCCAGTTGCAGCGGATCATCCTGATTGGCCGCCACGGTTTCGACCGTCGAGCCATCCAGGTTCGCCCGCCGGACCGCCTTGGCGCTCTTGTCCAGCCAGTACATCTTCCCGCCGTCGAGATCCAGCACCATGGTGACGGGCGTGTTCACGCCGGTGACCAGGTTTTGTACGTTCCAGCCGTCGAGGTCCGCGCGCCGGATCGTATTGCTGGAGTTGTCGGCCCAGTACATCTTGTCGTTCGGCACATCCAGGGCCAGCGCTTTTGTGGCATTCTGCCCGCTCACGAGGAAGTCGAAATCCGAACCATCGAGGTCCGAGCGTACGATCACGTCGTAGCCCGTGTCGGCCCAGTACATCTTGTCGTTGGTCGTGTCGATTGCCAGGCACTTGGGGAAATCGCCGCCGGATTGTAGCGTCGTTTGACCGACTCCGTCGAGATATGCCCGCCGGACGCTGCCCTGATCGGTTTCGGTCCAGTACATGTGGTACAGGCGGTCGCGCGGGATCCGGTAGACCACATAGCTTTCCTGTACCTCGGTGTCATCGACGATGCCGACGGCGGCGATGGTGGCGAAGGTGGTGTCGGTGGGTGGGCGAACCTTGTAGCCATACCGGCCGCGGCCCAGCGTATGCATGGTGTACTGGGTTTCCGACGCCGGGAAACCGGGATCGTTGAGCAGTCGCCACAGGGCGTGGCTGGCGGCGCTACGGGCGAGGTAGTGCGCCTGCATGCTGTCGCTGCGGGTCATGGTCGCCGTGTTGCGCGCGCCGATGGTGGACAGGAATGCCAGGCTCAACGTGGCCAGAATGGCCATGATGAACAGGACCATGACGTAGGTCATGCCGCTGTCGCTGCGTATTCCGTGAGTGGTTCTTACGGAGGTCATGCCCGTCTTCCTGTCCGAACGGCCCGTCGCTGCGAGCCGATTGCTACTTGTTGCGGTACTCATTCGATTCGCTTACCTGACCCGCTTGCCGATTTTCTGATAGACGTTCTCCACGTGCACGTACTCGGAAACAGTAACGAGCTGCCCATCGGCGGCCTGTATCGATATCGTGATCTTGATCGTGTCCGGTGTCACGAGGTCCACCTGGAAGGTTTTTACACCGGTCGCGACGTTGATGGTCGTGCCGTCGAACGTGGCGATTTCCTGGAGGGTCTCGCCAGACAGCTTGTAGATCACCGGTCGTAACCCGATTTCGGCGGTGGAACCATCCTCGTCGTCGTCGTAGTAGTAGCCTTCGTCCACGAAACCGTCGCCGTCGTCGTCCATATCCGCGATGCCGGGCTCGCCGTCGTCATTGGCGTCGATGCCGAAGTCCTCGTCGATGCTGCCGTCGAGATCGTCATCCACCCCGTTGAGCGGATCTTCGTCGTCGGATCCGTCCTCATCGTCGTTCGCCTCCGTCGTACCGCCGGACATGACCCATTTCTGACCGTCCCAGTACCAGCCGCCCCAGGCTGTCTCGTCGGTATGACCATCGCCGTCGTCGTCGTAGCCGGCAAGCCCCGGGGCATTGTCCTCATTCATGTCGTCCGAAAGATCCTCGTCGTATTTCGGAAACAGCGGATCGCCGAAGTAGTAGTCGTTGTCGTCGTTGACGAAGCCCGAAACGGCGAGGATGTTCCGCGTACTCTGGTGACCGTTGGGAATCAGCACGAAGGTGCTGCGCCGGACCCGGTTGGTCATCAATTCCATGGCGCGCATGGTTTCGAAGTGCAGTTCTGAGGTGGTGGTGCCGTACTCGTGGGCGTCCAGGTAGACGGTCAGCGCGCCGCCGACTGCGCCGGCGATGATGCCCATCACGGCGACCGAGAGCAGCAGCTCGACCAGGGTGAGCCCCCTGTCATCGAGACGTCGGGCGGCGAGAGATCGTCGTTGCCGGCTGCTCACTATATCTTCCTCACTGCGCCGCCGTCGTCCACGATGATGGTGGTCAACGAGCATGCTGGTTCTTCGACGATGGAGAGCGTCAGCTGGACGGCATCGGACTCGACGATCGTATCGCTGTCGAGATCGATACTCGTCACTGCCACGTCCATGGTATACGTCTGCCCATCCACCGAGATGAGCAGCGACAGGCTGCGCAACTGGGAGTAGTTCAGGCCGAGGAACGCTTCCATCCGACTGCGCAGAGCGCTGTCCAGGAGCATGCGCTGCGCCTGGCTGTCGGCTGCGTCGAGACCCGACGCGAACAGTGAGGCCACTCCCGACGCGATCAACGCCAGCAGGACGATCGACAGCAACGCTTCGATGAGGGTGAACCCGTCACGGCCAGGCGAGCAGATCAATCGTCTTGTCATTTTATATCAATCTCCCCTACCTCGATCTTCGTGAAGCCCAGGGCGAAGCTCACGACCTGCTGCCGATCGTTGAGCGCCAGCGTCACGCTGCCGCCCGAGGACGGTGTGCCGAATTCGTCGAAGGTCACGGCTTCGGCGCCGCCGAAATCGGCGGCGACGATCTGCACGCCGCCGAAACGGCTCTCGCCGTCCAGATCGATGCTGTAATCCACGCCACGCCGCTGCGGGCGCTCCATGATGACGTAGGCGCCCGTCTCCACGGCGCCCTCCGCCAGCGTGCCCAGGCCGAAGTCGGCGCTGCTGCGGTAGTGCTGGACTACAACCAGGTCGCGGGTGCTGTCAAAGGTGACGCGTGTGGAGGAACCGCTGGCCGTCGCCGTCATCTGGGCGTAGTCGTAGGCGGTGACGATCTCGTCGACCGCGCTCGCGAGCCGGGTATCTTCCACCGACGAGTTCAGCGCCGGCAGGCCGACGGCGGCGATGACACCCAGTACCAGCAGGACGATCAGAATCTCGACGAAGGTGAACCCCCTCCGACCGCCGACCGTCAACGCCCGTCGAAACATAACGTGTTGAAAATAATGCACGTGAGATCGGCCTCCTCGCCATTGAAGCAGCTCAATTAGTGCATGTGACGCCGTCGGAACTGCAAGAGCTGTGCCAGGGATCGATCCCGGTTGCAGGGGACGCGTGTCGGTAGCCGCCACTCGCCATCGCCGGTCGTGCCGCGCCGCGTGATCAGCGGCCGTAACCAATGCGGCATAGTGCTAAAGCCGAACTGTTTCAACCCGATAGCTAGAACAACAACCCTGACAAGGTGAACGAATATGGCCATCGAGCTGGACAAGGCCGTCCTGGAGTCCCCTTCGGGATACGAGGAAGCGGCCGTAGCAACACAATCGTCGGGCAAGCCCGCCACCTCGGCGCTGGCCCGACTCAACGGCATCACCCTCTTCGAGTCGAAACGCGTTTCACTCGACGATCTGGCCTTGTTCGCCGAGCAGCTGTCGCTGTTACTCGAGACCGGCAGCGCCCTGGTCCCGGCCATCGGCGCCTTGCTGGGGCAGATCGAGTCGAAGGCGCTCAGGCGAGTGCTGAGCCAGGTGCACTCACGCCTGGAAGAGGGCGCGGATTTCTCGGACTGTCTGCGCCAGCACCCGCAGGTGTTCGACAGCCTGTTCATCAGCCTGGTCAAGGCCGGCGAAGCGAGTGGTGCGCTACAGGAAAGCCTCGATCGTATCGTGGGCATCCTGGCCGTTCGTCGCCGTCTGCGCGCCCACGTGCGCGAGGCGACGACCTATCCGTGCGTACTGCTGGCCGTCATGACCGGGACGATGATCTTCCTCCTCGCGTTTGTCGTGCCGCGCTTCGAGACCATGTTCGCCGGGCTGGGCGACGAGCTTCCCGGCTCGACCAAGTTGATCCTCGGCCTCACGCACTTCTTGCACTCAAGTGGTTGGGTTCTTTTGCCGATAACAGCGGTGATCATTCTTGGTGGCCGATGGCTGTTGAAGACGACGACCGTGCGCAACAATTGGGACCTGCTGAAGATGCGCGTCCCGACCTTGGGCCCGCTCTTTGCACGGAGCTATCTGCACCAGCTCTTCCTGAGCCTCGGACTTCTGCTGCGCAGCAGGGTCCCCTTGATGGAGGCGATCGGAATTGCGCAGCAGATCGTCGATAACGCGCAATATCGCACGTTTTTCGATCAGCTGACCAAGCACGTCGAAGACGGTCATGGCGTGGCACAGTGTTTCCGGGAGGCGAAATTTTTGCCGGAGACCGTGAAATTAATGATCTCGACCGGCGAGGAATCAGGCGCGCTGGACCGGGTGATGGCGAAGCTGGCGGAACACTACCAGAAGGAGCTGGAAAGCAGCATCAAGCGGGTGAGTGTGATGCTCGAACCAGTGATGCTGGTGGTGATGGGCGGCATGGTCGGATTCATCGCGAGTTCGTTCATCCTGCCGATCTTCAAGATGTCGCAGACGATACATTGACGGCGCGTAGGAAGTCGAAATCGAAGTGAAGCGGTTGGTAAGAGGAATCGAGTGAGTTGGTTCGGAATCGAGTGATAGTTGGAGTGGAATGCGGTGGTCGCCAGATCGACGCATTCGGAGTTGGGCACACCGAAGGGTAGAAACGAGGAGAGGGAAAATGGGCAACCTGAGAAGTAGTAGGTTAGGATTCACGCTGGTGGAGCTGTTGATCGTCGTGATCATCCTGGGCATTCTGGCGGCGGTCGTGATCCCGCAGTTCACGAGCAGCACCGACGATGCCAAGCTGTCCACGCTGGACATGAACCTGGCCGAGATGCGTAACGCGGTCGAGTTGTACTACCACCAGCACGGTGGTGTGTACCCGGGCGCCGTGAAGCAGACCGACGGTTCCGCGGTATCCTCCGCGGGCGAGGCGCAGACGGCTTTCGCCGCGCAGCTGACGCTTTACAGCTCGGCCGCCGGTGTGACGAGCAACGCCAAGGATACGACCTACAAGTACGGGCCGTACATCAAGCGCGGGGCGTTGCCCAAGAATCCGTTCAACGACCTCACGAGCATCCTCTGTGATATCGCCGAGACCGATGTCACGGTGGCGGCCTCGAGCGGCTCGAACGCGTGGAAGTTCTACACCAAGACCGGTCGCTTGATTGCCGACGACGGCAGTCACGACACGAACTAGACCGGTGGGTCTGGTTAGCCCGCGGCGTCGAGCGGCTATAGGGGCGAGGATCGACGGTACATCGCGTAGCCTCCCTGCACGAGATCCGTGTCACACGTTGTGGTGACCGGTGAGCCGGGCAGGGAGGTGGTGCGCGTGAAAGCCGGCAGCTCCCACCTCCTGAAGATCTCGATCGGTACCGCGTGGCTGACCCCGATTCGTGTCAGATGAACGTACGATGAGCGACCTCAGGCGCACGAAGAGGTAGGTATGTCGACCTCCACGTTCGGAGTCGAGTTACTCGGACTTTTCAGCAGCCGCTTCGGCAGAACCCGGTGTCTGTCCGGTGTCGAAGTCGGCGATTCCTGGTTGCGCGTCGCCCGACGGCAGAAACGCCGGGACAAAGACGAATGGGTACTGGCCGATCTCTATCTGGATACCATCGACACGCCGAGCGCACAGGAGACGGGCGAGTCGGAGACACAGGATTCGCAACTCCCGCAGGGATCTGCGAACGCTCCCCATGGCCGACCGGCGCAGCAGCCGCTGCGCGAGCAGGCCGCTCGGGCCGGCATCGTGCGCGGGCCCGTGATCTGCGCGGTGAATTCGCCGGGCATCGATATCTTCCCGCTGAGTCTGCGGCCCCGGGAGTCGGTTTCCATCGATCAACAGGTCGTCGACATGGCAGGGCAGTACCTGGGCGACCAGATGTCTCATTCCGTGCTCGACTACGCGGTGCTTCCCGAATCGGTGGTTCGGCCGGGGGACGATGTCGTGGCCGTACTGGTGTTCGCCGTGGCGCGATCGCTCGTGGAACGGATCCTCGACACCCTGGCGTCCATCGGGCTCGAGGCGCGACACCTGCTGACGCCCGCCTGCGTACTGGCGCCGCGTATTTCGCAGGAGGCCGTGGGGGCACGTAACCTCGTGTTCGCCACCGCCGCCGACACCACGTCCGTTTCGGTGGTCCAGGACGGTCATGTGCTCATGGAGCGCATTCTGAGCTGGGGCTTCGACGGTCTGGTGGAGCACCTGCAGGCGGAACTCGGCCTCGACGAAGCGCAGAGCCGCATGCTGTTGATCCGGGACGGCGGCACTCGCGGGGATGTCGCCGCTGATTCACGGATGAACGCCCTGTACCAGATCATCGAACCGGATCTGCAGGAACTGGTGCACGAAGCGTCGGGCTGCCTGCGCTACTGCGATTCCTTCTTGCGACCGGCATCCATTGCGACGGCCGTGATCACCGGACCGCTCGCCAGTAACCAGTTGGTACGCGATTTTCTCGAACGCGCTCTCGAGGTGCCGGTGCAGGAACCGGCGCAAATCATGGATCTGCCGCAACCGACCGGTGGCGGTGAAGGGGAAGCCTTCACCACGGCCGTCAGCTGCGCGCTGTGGGACGAGCAGGATACGTCATGACCAGCATCGATCTCATTCCAGCGGCCGTACACACCCGACGAGAAGCGCATCGTCGCCTCGCCGCGTGGGCTGCCCGGCTGGGACTCGGCGGTGTCGTGGCTCTGATGTTCTATCTCGGTCTGTCGCAACTCGCGACGGCCAAACATTCCGACCTGCAGCAGATGACCATCGAGTATTCCGCGCTCCAGGAACAGATCGGCCAGGCCAAATACCTGCTGGGTGAACGCGAGCGTCTGTCGGACCATCACCGGACGATCGATCTGATTCGTCAGAGTCGATCGGCAGGCTGGCATCTGCAGCGGCTCAGCGAGGTATTCCTCGACGAGAGTTACCTCACTTCACTGGATATCAACCTGTGTCCGCATCTGGAATCCAGTCTGGTCAGTGTAACGGGAGACGATTGTGAAGCCGGCTTCACGCTGAAGGGCAGGGCCCGGGGAACCCAGCGGGTCGGCCAGATCATCCACAACATGGAAGCATCGAGTGAGTACGACGCGGTGTCGCTCATCTCCATCGATAAGATCAAGAACGCACGCTGGCGCGATGAGGTCGAATTTCAGCTCAATTGCGTTCTGAGCACGGGGAACGGCGATGAATAGCGCATGCACCGACAGCGAGGTCACGAACAACCGCCGCAGCGGAGGTCGAGCCGATGACTGATCCCCGCAAGATCGACATCGTGGGGCGCTGGGTGGCGATTGCGTTGATCGTCGGCTTTGTCGGGCTGTTGAGTAACCAGGCCATCCGGCCGTTGCTCTCGTCGCACCGCGATCTGGTGGCGTTCAAGGAGGCGGTCGCCATTCTGGCCAGCGCCGACAACAGCATCGAACGACTCAATACCCAGATCGAACTCATGCAGCAGAAGGTGGCCGAGAGCGAAGCGCAGTTGCCGCAGGATCTCGATCTCGACGCCTTTCTGGAGCAACTCGGCGAACTGGCCCGGGAGACCGGCGTGCACATCGAGAAATTCACCCCCTACGAGGTTGCGGATCAGCGTCTCTGCCGGGAATTGCCTCTCGACGTGCGGCTGGCCGGATCCTTCCCGGCGATCTACAACTTCTTGAACCATCTGGAACAGGGAGACCGCCTGTCCCGGATCGAGCGGCTGTCGGTGGCCCGCGGCGACGCGCAGAACGGTTGCCGGGCCCGCATGGAGCTCGTGCTTTTCTTCGCCAAGGAGCAGTCGGGATAACATGGCCGGGTTCAACGACAAGAGCATTCTGGTGCGCAGCCTGGGTGGATCGCGGGCGCTCATTGCGGCCGTGGTCGTGGCCGGCATCGGCGGGGCGGTGTTCGTGCTGAGCGGCAAGGACAGCCCCATGGCCAACGATCCCATCGTCATTGCCGAGGCCGCCCGCAGCTCGCTGCTGGATCAGCTCGGTGTGGCGCTGGCGCCCGCCGATGATCCGGAACCCGTGCATTCCGCTCCGAGCGACACGGTGGCGTCGGCGGGCGCGGCAGCGAACAGCATTCGCGATCTTTTTGTACCGGTCAGACGCGCGGCCGTGAAGAAACCGCCTGCAGAATCTCGCCCGCAGCGGCCGCAGCCGCCGAAGCTGCCGCAACTGTCGGCGATCCTGATCGACGGCACGTCGCACCAGGCCTGGCTCGGTGGTCGGCTCGTCAGGCCGGGTGGCTGGATCGATGGATTCAAGGTGCTGCAGATCACGGCGGAGGTCGTGGTTCTGGGCAAGGGTGGCAAGAGGTACGAGCTTCGGCTGGGAGACAAGAAATGAATACCGCGGTCCGCACACACCGGTGTGCATCGTCGTTGATCGGAATGCTGGCGGGTTTGACGCTGATGGTGGCGGGCCTGTCCGCCGTCGCGCCCGTGAACTCGGCCCTGGCGCGTGCGCAGAGAAACAGCGGTTCGCCCGTGCAACCGCCGGTAACCCTTTCGGTTCAGAATCAGGACGTCCGCGACATTCTCACCATGTTCTCGCAGTCCCGCGGCGTGAACATCGTCAGCTCCGGCGAGGTCGAGGGTACGGTCACGCTGGAACTGCACGAGGTACCCTTCGATCGCGCGTTGCAGGCGGTCGTGTCGCTGGCGGGCTTCCAGCTCATCGAGCGCGACGACATCTACTTCGTGCGCGAGCCCCTGGACGACGATTCCGCGGCGTCGGTCCTGCGTGACGTCGCCACCTATCGGCTCGATTACGCGAAACCCGGCCAGATTCTGCCCGCGGTGACGGCCCTCCTCTCCGGGGTGGGCGAGGTGACCGCCTACGAGCCCTTGCGCGTGATCATCGTCGAGGATCTGCCCAGCGTGCTGCGTAACGTCGCCACGGTCGTCGAGGCCCTGGACAAGGCGCCGCGGCAGGTGCTCATCGAGGCGCGAATCCTCGAGGCGCGCATGGCCAAGGACGTCCGGATCGGCGTGGACTGGTCGGTGCTGCTCGATCGCGGCAACGGCACGGCCGCGCTCGAGGGTTTTGCCGGTACGGCCGGGGGCGGCAGCCAGGGATTGTTCATGACCTGGGAAAACGACGATGTGACGGCCGCCATCGAGGCGCTCGACGAAGTTTCCGAATTGAACACCCTTTCCGCGCCGCGCCTGCTCGCCGTCGACGGGACCGAGGCCGAGATCATCATCGGCGGACAACTCGGTTTTTCCGTGGTGACGACCTTCGAGAACACGGTGATGCAGTCGGTGGAGTTTCTCGACACCGGCGCGCAGCTGCGCATCACGCCCACGATCACCGGCGACCAGTACGTGATGATGCAGATCCACCCGGAGCTGTCCAACGGCGTGATCCAGGAAGGCCTGCCCTCCAAGACGACAGCGGAGGTCACCACCGACGTGCTGGTCAAGGACGGCCAGACGCTGCTGATCGGCGGTCTCATCACCGAGCGTGAGGAAAAGATCCGCAAGGGCATTCCGCTGCTCAAGAGCATTCCGCTGCTCGGCATGTTCTTCGGCCAGACCGTGACCACTATTGAGAAGAGCGAGCTGATCGCGCTGATCACGCCGCGCATCATCGAGCCGGGCGAGACGATCGATTACTAGAACCCCTGCAAGCTAGCGAACCAGCTGAATCTTCCAGGTCCGGGTGTGCTGCTCGGACTGTGCCCGGACCAGATAGGTCCCGGTCGGCATCCCCGTACCACCGGCATCGGTTCCGTTCCACGTCGTTTCGTGACGACCGGCTTCGTGCTCTTCATCGACCAGCGTACAGACGCGGCGACCGACGAGGTCGTACACCGCCACCCTCACCGACGCGGCTTCGGCCAGCGTGTACTCGATCGTCGTGCGCGGATTGAACGGATTCGGGTAATTGGGGCCGACGAGCACCGCCGGGGTGCCTTCCGGCACGCCGGTCGGCGCCTCGAGTTCGAGCACCGGCGTGGACGCCGCCTGATACACCTCGTGCGAGTCGTGCTCCTGCAGGAAAACAACCAGCCGACAGTGTGCGGCAACATATTGCGGATCGAGCGCGAAACTCTCGATCACCCGAGCGGATTGCGGCAGATCACCCGTGAACGAGACCTGGGTTCCCTGGGCATCCGGATACATGCGGCGCATCACGTGCCGGTGGATGGTCTGGCCGTTGGGCGCTTCCCACTCGAGATCGTCCTCGGTCAACACGATGTGCAGGCGGTAGTCGCCGGCGGGCAGCGATTCGGCCGTCGTCGCGGTGACCGAAACCATAACCTGTTGATCGTCAGGATTATATGTGCCCGTGATGGTCAGGCTGACGTCCGTCGGCACCGCCTTGCGCTGATCGTACACATCCTGGTACATGTGGTAGAAGATGCACTCCCAGGGGTAGAGCACGCCATCGGCCCAGACCCACGGCACATAGGGTATGCCGTAGAAATCGGTACGCGCATCATTGTGTTCGGGATTGTGGAGGTAGAACGGGTCCAGCGGCCCGGGAAAGGGTGTGTGATAGACGATCGCCACCACATCGTCCGGATGATCGTTCAGGAACTGTTCGAAGACCGGCGCCGCCGATCCACAAGGCTCTCACCAGCCGTTGGAAAACTCCTCCATCAACACGGTTCGTTCCGCGCCAAGCGACAGTGCCGGCACAAGCAGCAGGGTGATCGCGACCAGTATTTTTTCGGCTCGAGAATCCACGTGAAATCTCCCGTGTTTCGTGGTCAGAACAGCTCGGTTTTCTGGGCCGGAGGAAGTATAGCTGCCGGTAGCCGTGTCGTGCTAACACTCACGTAGCAAAGATTGATGGCTATGTTGCACCGGCTGACGGGAACGTGTCGATACGTGCGGAAACGTCCGTTTGCCCGATCCGGCCGCAAACGAATACGCAGAAGCCGCACCGGTTACATCGTTGTTGTCCGGGCGCGCAAGAGTCGATACCATGAACCCGGTATATGTTTCGATCGTCAGGGGCGAGGCCGCGATGGCCTGCAGACGAGGAGCCTATCGATGTCACAAAACGATTTTCTCTTTCTCTACGAAGAAGTCATGCTGCTGTCGCTGCGAGACGAGAAAGGCACCCCCGAGTTCGGCGCCATGTACACGCAGGCGATCGGCGGGGCCGTTCTCGCCGAGTTGCTGCTCGCCGGCCGGATCGAGGTCGAGCGGGAGAAGAAGAAGCGTTTCGCCCGGGTGGTCAGCGAGCAGTCGCTGGACGATCCGCTGCTCGACGAGTGCCTGCAACGCATCCGCGATTCCAAGAAGCGCCAGCAGCTATCGACCTGGGTCACGCGTTTTGGCCAGACCAAGCGTCTGAAGCACCGCGTCGCCGAGCAGCTCTGTCAGCGCAAGATCCTGCGCGCCGACGACGGCAAGGTGCTCCTGATCTTCAAGCGCAAGATCTATCCCGAATTCGATCCCAAACCCGAACGCGAGATCATCGCACGCCTGAAGAAAGCCATCTTCGGCGCCGGCAGCGTGGATTCGCGCACCGTCGTGCTGGTGGCGCTGGCCCACCACGCCAACCTGCTCAAGAACGCCTTCGAGAAGAAGAAGTTGAAAGAGCGCAAGAAGCGGATCGAGAACCTGACCAGCGACGATGCTGCCGGCAACGCGGCCAAGGACGCCATCCGGGCGGCGCGGGCGGCGGCAGCGGCGGCAGCCATCAGTGCGGGGGCGGCTGTCATATCGGCTGTCGCGTCGATGCGCTCCGGCTAGTTCCTCGACAACTGGTGGAGTCTGTTCTCGAGCACCTCTGATGTAATCTCTCCATAACATAATGTAATCTATACTTGACAACATGTCTGCTGTACTTTACATTGAGAGGGCGCATATGAAAGGAGCGACCCATGACCAATTTCCAGAAATACGCCGTATTCCAGCTTGTTGTCACGGTTTCGGCGGCGCTGGCGTACCTGATCCTGCTGGTGACGACCAACGTCCAGGCCGCAACAGCCGGTTTTGCGCTGCTGGGGGTGCTCGGATTGGGCAGAGTGTACTTTCAGCACCGCAAGTTGCAGGTCGAGCAGGACGAACGCGATTTCTACATTCGGCGTAAGGCGGGAACCATCGCCTTCGTCGTGTTTTGGCTGTGTTTCGTGGCCTGGGGGGTTACCGTCTCCTTGACCTACGCCGCTGCGGCGACCGTGCCCATCGCCGTGGTCACGCCCGTGGTGTGGATCGGCGCCTGGCTCGTGTACTTCGTGCGATCGATCGCTATCCTGGCGCTCAACGCGCGCGGTGCGTGATGGGCGACCGATCTCCATTCACCAGCAACATCCGTCGCCTGCGCTTCGATCACGACGAGATGACACAGCAGGAGCTGGCCGAACGGGCCGGCGTGACCCGCCAGACGATCATCGCCCTCGAGGCCAATCGCTACGTGCCGTCGCTCTTGCTGGCCACGCGGATCGCCCGTGTTTTCGGGGTTCCGGTAGAGCAGGTGTTCATGCTGCCGTGATCCTGCCACGATTCTGCCACGATTCTGTCACGATCGGGCGCGTCGATCAGGCGTAGTCGCCACGCCGGAAGATCCAGAATCCCAGCATCGCGCACACCAGTCCGATGAGCACCGGATAGGACATGGCCCAGACCAGATAGCCGGTGTAGCCGAAGTTGTCCAGGATCAGGTAAGCCGACGGTCCGAGCAGCACGAGCTTCGGATCGAACAGGAGCATGGAGGCGGTGCGGAATGACTGCAGGGGATTGGCCAGGGAGATGGCGATGGCGGATTCGGCGGGCAGCCCCTCCTTGATCAGGGCGCCAAGCATGATCAGGTCCAGAAAGAGCAGCAGTACGAGCCAGGTCACGAAGGCGGCGCCCTGCGCCACATCGGTCGAGCGCGACAGGGTCGAGATCAACATGCCGATGCCGAGAAAGCACCAGGCCAGCGAGGCCAGCAGACCGGTGTAGAAGATGACCTGGAACCAGGGAATTGCCACTCCCTGGATCGTGCCCCAGATCACGGCGAACACCAGGGCGGAGAAAACCGGTAGATAGACCAGCAGAAAACGTCCAACGAGCTTGCCCCAGTACCAGGCACCGATTCCCACGGGAAACGCCAGCACGTACTCGAAGACGCCCGCCTCCCGGTCGCCGACCACCGAACGAACCGTCGTGATCAACATGAAGATGGGCAGGATCGCCATCGTGATCTGCAGGTAGGTGACCAGCAGGCGAGAGAGCCCCGTGAAGCCCATGATACGCGACTCCGTGAGCCCCGAAATGAACAGTCCGACCATCAGGCCACCGAAGACCACGGTGTAGATCACGAACCAGCGGGCGCGCACGGTCTCGCCGATGTCGGTCCGGGCGAGCTGGATCAGTTGCTGCATGGTGATTCGCATCCTTTTGCCGTCGCTCTTCAGCCTGGTTGCACTCGGGTCGACTCAGCGGGCGCGCTGGCCGCGGTTATGGATATGCTCGACAGCCTGTTCATAATCGAGCGAGCCGGCCACCGAATCCCGCACCGCGCCGAGCCCGAAATCCATCGGCGTCGTCTTGCCGGTGACGAACCAGGCTTGTCGCGCATCGATCCACTCGCCGCTTTCGCAATCGTTGACCCAGATCTCCGTGCGCGGATCGTCCCGCCACCCCTGTTCACCGAGCCAGAATACGGCGCAGCCGATGTCGTCGAAGAAGTTCAGCTTCGTTCGTTGCTGCGCCGGCCCACCGCGCACCTGGGCGGAATAGTTTCGGTCGCTGACCGCCATCACGCAACGCGCACAGGTGTCACGATCCCAGCGGACCTCGCCGGGGCCGGTTTCGTCACTGCCGGCGCAGCCGACGATGGTGAGCACGATCGTCAGCAGCGCTATCGTGAAGCCCGTTTCGGGACGAGCGTTTGCCAACGACTTTGCTTTATTCGGCATTTTCGCGATCTCCATCGTCACCGTGTCGTGTGGCCGTCGCGGCGGTGCCGTCCGGGCGCTCGTGCATCTCGATGCCGCGCAGCAGAGCGGCATAACGCGAGAGCATGCCCAGAAAGCGCAACCGATCGGGACCGGCTACCTTGCCCCGCCACGTATTACCGGTATCCACTTCCCGGAAGCCCCAGCCGTCCACGGCCTTGGCAAAGGCGTCGTTGGGCTGGGTAATGGTGATCCGGCACTCCAGTTTGCTGGACATGTCCACACGGTCGTCCACGTGGTCGTTCAGTACGATCCGTCCCCGGTCAAGCTCGACAACCCTATTGACCAGCGAGGCAACCTCGTCCAGACGATGGCTCGAAATGATCATCGAAACCTGATCCTGCCGTTCGGCGAGCAAGCCGAAAAATACCTGGCGCGCCCGCGGATCGAGACTGGCGGCCGGCTCGTCCATCACCAGCAGGTCGGTTTCACGGCCCAGCGCGATGCTGATCAGCAGCTTCTGTTTCTCGCCTCCGGACAGCTTGACAAAGGGGCGCCGCTGGATGTCCGCGAACTCAAGACCGAGTTGCGCCGCGATACCGGTGATCCGGTCGGCATCGCTGCCACAGAGCGTGGCGGCGAAGTCCACGAGCTGTCCGGCGGTCATCTTGATCGCCGGCGGCAGCTGGGGCACGAAGCCGATCCTGTCGAGGACCGCGGTGCGATGCTCGCGCGGCATCAGGCCGTTCACCGTGACCTGTCCTTCACAGGTGTATTCACCGAGCAGGCAGCGAATCAACGTGGTCTTGCCGGCGCCGTTGGAGCCGACCAGGGCGATACGGTCCCCGCGTGCGATCTCGAGATCGATGCCGCCGAGGACTCGCGTGCGCTGGAAGGTCTTGCCGGTGTTTTCGAAGCGGATCACCAGATCGTTCCCGTTCTACTTTCCCGAAACCTTGAACTTGTAAACGAGCGCCTGGGTCGGACAGGCATCGACGCAACGGCCGCAGCGGGTGCAGTCGGCGCCGATGACCGTACGCGCATCCTTGGCCCTGCCCTTGTAGGTGCAGTTCAGGACGTGGGGGACCAGGCACACCCGCCGGCAGGCGCCTTCGTGACTGCACTTGTTCACGTCATGAACCACCTTCAACGGAGAGAATAAACCGACGAGCCCGTAGGTCAAGCCGATCGGACAGGCATAGCGGCACCAGGCCCGTTGCGAGTAGAGGATCTCGAAGACCAGCAGGGCGAGTACCCAGAGCGCCGCCAGGCCGGGCCCGTAGATGAGCGCCCGGCTGACGATTCCCGTGGGCGAGATCGTCTCGTATACCGTGTAACCGGTGACGTACGCCAGCACGGCGAATATCACCCAGAGCCAGAACCGCGCGCGACGGTCGAAGGGGTGATCCTTGACCAGTTTCTTTCTGGCGAGCGCATGGTGCAGGATCTCGGCCCACTCGGCCAGCAGATGGTACGGACACACCCAGGAGCAGAAGGTCCGGCCTCCCAGAAACCACCAGAGTATGAAGACGGTGACGATGCCGATCAGCAGGTTGATGAGCACGTGCTTGAACGCCAAAATGACCTGCAACCCGGCATTGAGGTCCGCCATGTGGAAGCCGACGAAGCGCGAACCGGTGAGCGCGCCCTCCAGCGCCTGGATGTCGAGCTGGTACGATACGACGAACAGAAGATTCACGACAAGCAGGACAGCCCAGCGACGCCGGCGCCATTTCTCCGGTCTCGCTGTATGTTCCTGGCGCGCTCGTCTGATCGATTTGGCGAATTCGCGCGCGTGTTCCCCGCTACGCTGGGCGTGGATCTGCTGTGCCTTGGTGGAGATCCGTTCGGGGCGGGGCTTGCCGGGAGTCGCGCCGAGCAGAACGGTCAGTGATTCGATGAATCCCCTCACGTGTGCCGCCTCCCGGTCGTGATGTCCATCTCGATGGCCGCCGGCGTCGCCGGGCAGATCATTTCGCAGACACCGCAGCCCACGCAGCCTTCCAGGATTTCCGGTGTGAACGTCGCGCGACCGTCCACGTCGCCGGTTGCGACCAGGCGGATCGCGTGCCGGGGCGGGCACTGGTTCTCGTCGCCGGCGGGGGGATTGCCCGCCTCGCACTGCGCCGCGCGGATCTCGATGGGGCACTGGCGTACGCAGAGATCGCACACCTCGAGCTCGTAGGGATGTTCGCTGACCCGAATGGGGTTCCAGCGATCGACCGCTTCGTAGCGCAATTTGCCCGGGAAATCGGCACCCCGGGCGAGCCCCGAGATACCCTCGCCGCGGCGGGCGAGGCACTGGTCGGGACGAACCAGCCGGGCCACCGCCATCTCGGCTTCGTGCGGATAGTTGATGTGGTGGGTCAGCGCGCCGGTCGGACAGGCCAGCACGCACTGCAGCCCGTCGCAGGAGAAGTCGCAGGCCTGGGCTCTGGCCTCGATGTAGGGCGTACCCACGCCCAGACCGTCATCGAGTTCCGCGAGCTTGATCGCATCAACCGGGCAGACCTGCACGCACTGGCCGCACTTGATGCACGAGGCGAGGAAATCCTGTTCCGGGAGTGCTCCCGGCGGACGCAGGCGCTTCACCCAGCCCTTGACCACGGGCACGAAACCCAGCAGCGCCGCGCCCACCAGGCTGCCGGCCATCACGACCGTGCGCAGAAACCCGCGCCGGGATCGCCGCCGAGGCGCTTCGGGGCCGGGCTCCGGTACCGGTCTCCCGTTGTTTTGTGTTTGCTTTGCCATCGGTCCTCGCGGGCAGGATTCAGGGTTATTCCGGGTTCTCCGCTGCCGCCGACGTGTCAGCCGCGGCTGCCGCTGACGCCTCGTTCTTCATCGTGGGCGCCTCGTCGCGCACCAGCAGATCCGGATCGGTAAACGGCGCGAGGCGCTCGAGGAAATCCAGGGTCTCGAGCAACGGCGAGCCTTTGAAAAACTGGGCGTAGGGGCGGTCGCGCCAGATGCGGTCGGCGTAGGCGAAGATCTCGTGGGGCGTATCGCCGACACCATCGCGGTCCCGGTCGAATCCCGCGTAGTCGCTCCAGTAATTCCCGTCCCAGACGTTGCGATTCGCCGTCATGCCGCTGCCGATGAACACCTGGCTCAGATTGTCGACGAAGCGGTTGTTCGTGAAAATGTTACCGGTCCAGTCGTTCAGGAAACGCACACCGATGCCGTTGTAGGCGATCAGATTGTTGTCGAAGCGATTGATGGTGTCGGGCTCGTAAGGGGAAACGTCGATGTACAGGCCACTCGCGCAGTAGAGCACCTCGTTGTTCTCGATGGTCAGCTTCGAGGTTTCCTTGAAGCCGATCCCCACGCCGGTCGGCCCCGCCGCATGGGCGATGTGGTTGTTGCGCACGATGATCCCGTCGCTGTACATCAGAAAAATGCCGACCGCGTTGTTGAAGTACCGGTTGTCCTCGACCAGGTTGTACTTGGAATACATGAAATGCAGCGAGTAACGGCTGTTGCTGAGCGTGTTGCCCCGGATCTCGTTTTCCGAGGAATACCAGACGACCATGTCCCGCGCGTCGAAGGCGACGTTGTTCGTGATCTTGTTGCGGAAACTGTACCACAGGCGGATGGCATCGCCACGCTGGCCCAGGTCGAAAGGCTTGGAACTGATGCGGTTACGCCGCAGGATGTTGTGTTCGGACTGCTGCAGGTCGATGCCGAACAGACAATCGTCGATGAGACAGTCCTTGATCACGTTGAAGTTGCCCCGCACCTGCACGCCGGCATCAATGTCGTTGTGGGACGTGCCGGAGTTCGTCAGGTGCAGGTTCTTCAGGGTGACCCCGTCGGTATCGACGTAGATCACCGATCCCTTGCCGCCGGCATCGATCGTGACCTTGCCGGCACCGTCGATGGTCACGGGAAAATCCAGGATCAGCGGTCCCGCATACGTGCCGGGTGGCGGGGTCAGAATTTCGTTTTCCTCGGCGGCGTCCACCAGCGGCTGCAAGGGGGGGAGTTCCGCATTCGTGGCCAGCGGTAAAAGCAAGCACAGACCCAGGACGGCGCACCCGTGGATCGGGCCGCTACGCCTGGTCGTGTGGATCGGGCCGCTGGACTCAGTCGGTATCATGATCGGTCTGTCTGCGTAGATGAGCGGCCACGAGGAGCAAAACCGCGAACAGGACCATCAACCAGAACCCGATGTCGGGATAGGAATTGGTCGTGAACTGCGCCACCTTGCCCTGGCCGAAAACCGTGGGCATGAAGGGCTTGAGCGTGAATGCTCCCATGTCGCTCATGTTATGGCCGTACCACCCGAGCCAGATCGAGTACTCGAGGACGAAGAGGCCCGGCAGCGTTGCCGGAATGAGAACGAGTAGCCAGTTGAACAGCCCCCGGGGTTTGCGGGCGAAGACCAGCAGCGCCGCCATGACGCCGATAATCGCCCAGAAGACAACATGCCCCGCCTTGGCCATCTTCGTGACCATGGGCGCGAGTTTTTCGGGGTCGTTGAAGTAACGTCCCAGGCTTTTCTCGTAGTGCCAGGCAAGCAGCTGCGCTCCGTTGCCGCGCCATTCCTGCGCAGGCGCCGCACGGCGTTTCTGGTGTTCGACAAAGGCCTCGCGCAGGTACTCGATACTTCGTGCCTTCTCGTCCAGCGCGGCCGCCGGTTCCGTTTCGGTGTCGGCCGCGCCCTGTTCCACCGGATCGTGCGCTGCTGCTTCAGATGTCGTGGTTTCTTGCGCCGCCGCCTCGCTTTCCGCCAGCGAGGCTTCCAGACGGGCGATCAGCGCCGCGCCCGGGGACAGAGCCTCTTCCGCCGGTTCCGTCACTTCGTCGGCGCTTTCGCCAAGCACGGATATGCGTCCCGCCAGATAGTCGGCATTGTGGTATTTCAAGCCACCGGCCGAGTAGAAAGTCATACCCATCCAGATCGCAATGGCCACGAAACCGACGGACATCAGGCCCAGGCGAATTGTCGGCCGCACGCAGGCGAAACCGAGAACCATCACTCCGATGAGCGCCAGCAAGAATATGGAGAACGAGAGCTCGACCGGTCCACCGGACGCAATGGGATACATCCCGACGTAATGGTTGATCGTATCCATCTCGTGAACGCAGTCCAGCGCCTCGTCTTCCTGGATCTCGGTCTTGTCCGTCATTTCGCAGCCGTTGAAGACACCGTTGACGTGGAACAGGATCCGCACGCCGTCGGGGAAGGACTCTTCGGGATAGTTGGGCGCTTCCAGCGAGACCCACCAGACCGGCAGGTTGTAGATGGGGATCAGCAAGCCGACCGCGGCCACGATCAACACGCTGCTGAGTACGATGCGGCTGTTCTTGACCATGGCCTGCACCCTTGTTCCGTTGACGTTACACTAACGGCGACACCGTCAGTCGAAGTCGGGATTCTTCCAGTCCGCCGATTCCGCCAGTTTTTCCTTGGGCACCGGCAGCCGAGTGACGTAGTTGATCACCGCCTGCATGTCGAGGTCGCTGAAACTCTCGATCTGCTTGACCATGTCGGGGTTGGCGTTGCGCCGCTTGCCATCCCGGATCCACTCGAACTGGCGCACCATGTAGTTGTAGTGCTGGCCCTGGATCTTGGGATAGTATTTTTCCGCACTGCCCTCGCCGTTTTCGCCGTGGCAGGTGACGCAGTTTTCCACGTAGAGCTTCTCGCCCAGTGTGTATTCGGGGGTGCCGGGCTCCCATTCGCCCTTCCCGTTGTCGGGATTCATGGGCAGGTTCTCGATGTAGGCCGCAACATCGGCGACGGCCTGCGCACCACCGATCGCCCGGGGCAGCGCGAAGGGGTACATGGTGGGATTGTCACGGTTCAGCTCGCGAATATCCGCCAGTTGCTTGATCAGGACCTGGCGATGCTGTCCGGCCAGCAGCGGGAAAGTGCCTTCCTTGGTGCCCCAGCCTTCCGGCAAATGGCATCCGGCACAGACCTCGTAGACATCGAGTCCGTTGACGATATCCGGCACGAGATCCAGGGCTTCATCGCGCTCACCGCCTTCTTCCAGCCAGGCGTGGGCAACCGTCGCCAGTCCCAGGACGGCGGTCATGACAGTAATCAGCCAGAGCTTTCTCATGGCATCTCCTTTGACTTGCTATGTGCTTCGGGTCCTGAACAAAAAATGCACTGAAGATCTGTTAACCGCAAGCCGTCGATTGGATCACCGTTTCAGCGTGGCGATGTACTCGGCCAGCAGTACCATTTCCTCCTCGGAAACCAGGTGCATGATTCCCTTCATGGCCATGGACATGCCGTTGGCCCTGGCGCCGCTCTTGATGTCCTTCATCTGCTGGAGCGAGTACTCCGCGCCATGGCCGGCGATTTTCGGGTAATCCGGCAGAATCGGCGATTTTCCGTCAGCGCCGTGGCAGGTAAAGCAGGTCTTTGTCTTGAACAGTGTGGCACCCTCGGAGTTCTGATCGGTAGACCCGGCTCCCGATGGTTCGGGGCCCAGTTCGTTGGCGATATACGCCGCCAGGACAGCCAGCTCCTCGTCGGTAACCAGGTGGGTGATTCCCTTCATGGCTATGGACTGGGCGTTCGTGCGTACACCGTTCTTGATATCCAGCATCTGCTGCAGGGCATATGGCTCGCTCTGCCGGGCGATCACCGGATAGCTGGGCAAGATCGGCGTCAAACCGTCATTACCGTGACAGGTGGCGCAGGTCTTGGTCTTGTAGAGCAGTGCACCGGCTGATTCCTCGGCGGCCTCGGTCGCCACGGCCGTCGCGCCGGCGACTTCCTCGGCGTCGTCCGTACTTGCCGCCGGAAGTGTGGTGGTGGGAATCATATCTTCGTTGCTGAGCGCCTTCACCTGCGGCTCTTCCAGCTCATCACCGCCGCAAGCGGCGAAAAACACGAGCACCGACAGCATCAGCGATAGGCTGGTCGTCTTCTTGACTCGAACCATGTGCCAACATCCTTCGCGGCGGCCAGACAGTCAGCGTCGGGCTTCAGCAGCTAGATCTGTGAAGCCCGACACCCGATGCGTAACACCCGCGATCATGTCACGGGAAAGGATTGAAGACCAGCGCTACTTGATCTTCGTGGCTCCGTGTTCCTCGAGATAGGTTTTCGCACGCAGGCCGAGATCCGCTGTCTTGACCTGATACTGCCACCACTGGTTGGCCCACAACATGGCGTTCTGCCAGTCGTTCTCGGCCGCCGCCGCTTCGGCCTTGGCCTTGGCTCCTTCGGCGAAACCGAGCTGGTCGGTGGCGTCTTCCACCAGCGAAGCCACCGTCGGGAAGTCCTGGTAGTTGTGGCTGGTGATGAAGGCCACGACCTGGTTGATGACTTCCTGCGTGGCCACGTTGGTCGCCACCTGCGTCTCGTAGTCATCCTTGGTGTACTGCACGCCTTCCTGCATCTCGGCGCCCGTGGCCTGGTAGCCCTTGGGTTGCACGAGCAGGTAGCCCTGCATCTCCAGGTGCAGCGCCGAGCAGAACTCGGTGCAGTAGTAGGGGAAAACACCCGTCTGGTCGGCAGTGAACGTGGCCGATGCCGTCTTGCCCGGCTCGATCGAGAGCTGGACGTTCTGGCCGTACATGGCGAAGCCGTGGACCTCGTCCTGTGCCCGTTCGAGGTTGGTCAGGTGGATGGAGACGACATCGCCTTCCTGCACCTCGATGATCTCGGGCGTGATGTGCGAGCGGATTACCGTACCGTACACATCCACCTTGTTGCCGTTACGCTCGACGCGCTCGCGTCCGGCGCGCGCCTTGTAGGGCGACCGCTGATCGGTACGGCTGTCCCAGCCCGACTTGTAGCGCACGATCGGCTGCAGCTTGTCGGCCTTGATGGCCACGGCGTAGTGCGGCTCGCCCAGCGGCAGGGGCATGTCGTACAGCAAGGACATGGTACTGCCGCTGATGTCGATCAGCTGATGGTTCTGCGGATGCAGCGGTCCCACGGGATTGAAGCGATCGATGGACAGCTTGTTGAGCGCGACCAGGTACTTCCCGTCGGGAGTTTTGGAATCGCCCTCCATGGTCATCAGGTGGCCGACGTTGTAGTGGATGGGCAGGGTGTCGAGGATCTTGCCCGTCTTGTAGTTCCACTTGGTTATTTGCGAGTCGACGTAGATCGAGGTGTAGCAGACACCGTCTTCGGAATCGAACTGGGTGTGCAAGGGTCCCAGGCCCACGTTGACCGACTTGTCCAGCGCCGCGTCGAGCGCGATGATCGGCAGGCCGTAGTAATCGGTGCTCTCGAAGTTCTTGTCCGCGATGGCCTTCATGATCTTGTCGAAGCTGAAGACCCAGGCGTGGGAATCGAGCTTGCCGGACACGATGATGTGCTTGCCGTCGGGCGTGACGTCGCAGCCGTGGGGGCTCTTGGGCTCGGGAACCAGGAAGACCAGCTCTTCCTCGATCGCCTGCTCGATGGTGATCAGATACGAACCATCGACCTTCTCGACCTTGCCGGCCGCGACCAGCTCAGCGGCTTTTTTCCAGTTGGTGATGTGCAGGAAGTCGGTGTCCTTGGAGGAACAACCGGCCTCGAAGGGCGGACGGCCGCGCTCGATGCCGCCGACGTAACGTTCGGAGCAGAACGAGTTGGTGAAGCCCCAGCCGTAGCTCGGGCCCTTGCCGGCGTCGGACAGATCCTGACTGTACGGCGGCAGCTCGAAGGTGAAGGAATTCTCGGGCTCGACCCGGCCGGATTCGCGGTTGAACTTCCAGTAGGTCAGGCCGCCGCGATACTTGTCGTTGAACTCCTCCAGCGGCACGAATCCGTCCTCGAAGGGAGCGGCATACTGGCTGCCCTCCATCACATATTCGGTGTTCGGGGTGACGAAGCAGCCACCGTGATCCGATTTGAAGAAGGGATTCACGAGGATTTGCTTGGTCTCGAAGTCATGCAGATCGACGACCGCGATACGCGGGTTCGCCTTGTCGTTGATGAAGAGCCAGCGGCCGTCGTATTCGCCGTCGGTCTCGGAGATGGCCGGGTGGTGGGTGTCGCCGAAAGTGATATCCTTGTCGCGGACCCGGCCCATGGCCAGCACGGCCTTGGACTCGTCGTCGTACCCGTAGCCCTGCCAGGGTTCGGGCGTGAACACGGCGACGTACTTCAGGATGCGCATGGAGGGGATGCCGTAGACGATGAGCTGACCGCTCTGCCCGCCGGAACTGAAACAGACATACTCGTCACGTCCGCCGGTCGGTACGTAGGTCTTGGCGGCGGCAAGTACGTCCTTCTCGGTCAGGCCGCGGTCCTTCATCACCTGCTGCAATGTCGACTGCGCCTGCACGGGGCCGCTCGCGAGCAGACCGACACAGGCCGTCAAGACCACGACGAACATGAGTTTTTGCGTGAACCTCATTCTGTCCTCCCCTTTTTTTCGGGCTCTACCCCAGATCGCTCCGGGCACATCAGGTATTCGTGAGAAACCGCGTGCATCCCCAGGGTGTTGTCACGAGACGAAATCCCATTGGCCGACGTGTGTGGCCGATATGATCACCGTCGGTTCGAAAAGTGGATAATGACGTACGATAATTGATGGCGATTGAAAAGTCACTCTATTTCGATCGGATTTAGCACATCCGAGGACACGCATTTGCGTCACCCGGAAGGCGCGTCTACCGTGCCATGGTTACGCTGCGGCGCCGGCGAAAACAGGTCTTTAGCGACCCGCTGTTTTGCCGAACAGTCGGAGATACACAGTTGTTGTCCTGCTATTGTTGGAGTAGTTTACTCTTAAATGAGTTGACTGGACCTGGAGAACGGAAGTCGCGACCATGATTTACGATAACATCCTGCAAACCGTCGGCGATACGCCCGTCGTCCGGCTGAACCGCATCGGCGCGGATCTGCCCTGCGAACTCTACGGAAAATGCGAATTCATGAACCCCGGCGGCAGCGTGAAGGACCGTATCGCGGTGCGCATGATCGAAGAGATGGAAAAGAGCGGCCGACTGCGCCCGGGCGGCACGATGATCGAGCCGTCGAGCGGCAACACGGGAACCGGACTGGCCATGGTGGCGGCTGTTAGAGGCTATCCGCTGCACATCACCATGCCCGAGAAGATGAGCCGGGAAAAGCAGCTCGTCATGGAAGCCCTGGGCGCCGTGATCCATCGCACGCCCACCGAAGCCGCCCACGACGATCCCGTCAGCCTGCTCGGCGTGGCCAAACGCCTCAACGAAGAGATCGACGGTTCGGTGATTCCCGACCAGTACACCAATCCGGACAACCCACTGGCGCACTACCACGGCACCGCGGCCGAGATCTGGGACGATTTCGGCGACAGTCTCGACCTGGTCGTCGTCGGGGCCGGAACCGGCGGCACCATCGCCGGCGTCTCGCGGTACCTCAAGGAGAAGAATCCGAACATCCGGATCGTGGGCATCGACCCGGAGGGCTCGATTCTCGGTGGCCGCCAGGAAGTGGCCACCTATCACGTGGAAGGGATCGGTTACGACTTCATTCCCGAGGTGCTGGACTACGATTTCATCGACGAGTGGATCTACTGCAACGACCACGACAGCTTCCGCCTGGCCCGTCGGTTGATCGGGGAGGAAGGCCTGCTCGTGGGCGGTAGTTCGGGTTCCGTGGTCTGGGGAATGCTCAAGGCTCTCGAGACGATGCCGGAGGCGCGGCGCGCCCTGTGTATCCTGCCCGATTCGATACGGAACTATCTCACCAAGTTCGTCGACGACGAGTGGTTGCGTGCGCGTGGTTTTCTGGATGCCGTGCAGCGGTAGCTCGCGTGCCTGACCGTGGCCTGCCTAGCCCGCACACTGCCGTAACAGCGTCGACGTTTGCTCCCATCCGATACACGCGTCCGTGATCGATTGCCCGTGAACCAGATCATCGCCGATCGGTTGTTTGCCCTCGACAAGGTGGCTTTCGAGCATCATGCCGAGAATGCTGCGCTCACCGGCCGCCGCCTGGGCGAGCGCGTCCTCGAAAACGACGGCTTGCCGGTGGAAATCCCCGTTGCAGTTGGCGTGGCTGCAGTCCACGAGTATCGGCCGCGGATGTCCGGTTGCGCCCTCGAGCGCCACGCGGGCAAAGGCGATGTGCGCCCGGGTGAAGTTGGGTCCGTCGTTGCCGCCGCGCAGCACGATGTGCACGTCGCTGTTACCGCAGGTGCGTACGATACTGGTCTGACCGGCGCCGTCGATGCCCAGAAACGCGTGTGCGTGCGTGGCGGCCGTCATGGCGTCGAGAGCCACCTGCAGACCGCCGTCGGTGGCGTTCTTGAAACCGACCGGCATGGACAGGCCGCTGGCCATCTGGCGGTGGGTCTGGCTTTCGGTGGTGCGGGCGCCGATGGCGGCCCAGCTGATGAGATCGGACGTGTACTGGGGCACGATGGGATCGAGAAACTCGGTGGCGCAGGGCAAGCCGAGTTCGTTGATCTCCAGCAGGATCTTGCGCGCCTCGCGCAGGCCGCGGTTGATGTCGTACGAAGCGTCGCAGGCGGGATCGTACAGAAAACCTTTCCAGCCGATGGTCGTGCGCGGCTTCTCGAAATAGGTGCGCATGACGATGATGAGCCGGTCGGCGAGCTGCGTGCGCAGGCGGGCCATCCGCCGGGCGTATTCGAGCACCGCGTCGGGATCGTGGATCGAGCAGGGCCCGGCGATGATCACCAGGCGGTCGTCCTGGCCGGCCAGCGCTTCCCGCAACTCACGGCGTCCGCCGATCACCGTTTCGCGGGCCTTGTCACGCAGCGGAAATTCGGTGAGCACCTCGTGCGGCGTGACCAGGGGCTCGAAGCCCTGGACACGGATGTCGCGCGTGTCACGTGGGTCCTTGGCGGTCATGGTCGTCGACTCCTGGGCAAATCCGGGGCGTGGTGCGCTCCCGATCAAGAGACAGCCCTTCACGTCAGCGTATGGTGCAATTCTGACCACTACGCGACGGGGCATGTGGATTCTAGGCGATTGGGACGACTTCGGTGCTGACGGTCGGATTAGCGGGCAAGAACCGTACCATGGCACGCTCGGCCGACCCGCGTGACACGTCGATCGCATGTCGCCCACGATCGTGGACCGTGCGCAACGGGTTCTCAGCGAGCTTCATCTGATCACCACGAATTTACCGACGAAGTCCTCGAAACGCCGGTCGTCGGATGTGACCGCATAGAGATAAACGCCACTGACGATCTGCTGCCGGTTGTCGGAAACCAGATTCCAGCTGACCTGGCCGAAACCGCCGGTGCCGTCGTGCTCGAGGGTCTTGATCAGGTCTCCCGCCAGGCTGTAGACGCGGATGGTGTTGTGGGCCTGCGGCAGATTGGCGAAGGTGATCCGTACTCCGGTCGGATCGTCGGCCGTGGGCGACATCTGCTGGTACTCGGCGAGGGCGGTGAGCGACGCGGGATTGGGATAGACGTAGATGTTCTCGCCGAACTGGACCCGGTCGGCGTGGGACTGGGCGGCGAATCCCGGTGTGACCGCATCGAAGGCCACATTGGGCAGACCTTCGCGGCCCGGTCCGACGATGTAACGCTGGTTGTCAAAGGTATCGAATTCGTGGTCGGTCGCGGCAACCGAGTAGAAGTAGAGATAGCCGTTGTGCACGTTGGTGTCGATATACTCGTAGTACCGCGTGGTTTCCTTGGGCACAATCTGCGCATCCACATCGCCGGCGCGGGGTGTTACCGCGAAGAAGGTATCGAGCACGCTGGTGTGGTCCGCCCAGGGCAGGAATTCCTCCATGCCCGGGTTCAACACTTGGTAGGGGCCGTACAGGGGCGGGAACTCGGCATACACGCCGTCGATGTCCGCGGCGACGAATCGTTGCATGACCGCGTGCAGTTCCGCGAAGGCGGGATCGGACAGACAGACCGGCACGTAGGCGATGCCGTCCAGCCCGGTGTTGAGCCCCAGATTCTGGATATCATGCTCGACGGTGCCGGGATTGGTGGGATAGAAATCGTGGAACTGGTTGATCAGATCGAACTGGGCGATGGTCTGCCAGGTAGGATGGGGTGGGCCGTAATCCAGCGAGCTGCCGGGGCCGCGTTCCCACTCGTCCGAGCGCCACACCACGTATGACTCGAAGTCCATGAGGTTCGAGTTGGGATCGGGAATGCACTCGCTGAGATTGTCCCAGTAGACGTGTACGGCGTGGTCACGCGGCCAGACGCGCAGGTTGGGCGAAGGCGGCGGCCAGCCGCCGATGCTCCAGGGTATCTCGGCTTCCCGGCCGGCGATGCCGGTACAGCCGGCTCGGTCCTCGGCCGGTATGCCCGAGTAGAGGCAATTCCATTCGGCGAAGATCAACGCGTTCTCCGGCGTGCAGATCTGACCGTTTCGATGCAGACACTCCTCGCAGTTGTCCTCGTTGATATAGATGCAGTGCTTGCCTTCCTCGTTGAGAAACAGCATGTAGCTGCGGATATTGGGCATGCCGGCGGGGAAGGGTACGCACGTGACGTCGCCGAAATAGAAATTCTTCCTGTAAATGGGGTGGTTGGGATACATCCAGTCCGTGTGCGGCGCCAGGTCTTCGGCGCACACGAGCGACTCGCGGCCGTTGCGACCGGTGTACCGGTTGCCGTCGTAGTCGACCCAGCTGCCGAACAGGATCTGACCCACTTCCGCCGTATTGGCCAGCAGGTCATCGAATCCGTCGCCGACAACCAGCGCTACCTGAAACGTGAACGTTTCGCCGGGAGCCAGCGAGTCGAAGGGTCCGGCCGAAATCAGGAAACGGTAATCGTTCGCGTGTTCCGGCAACACGTCCGGATCCCGACTATCCTGGCTGAGCGCGTCATAACGTTCCTCGTCGTTGGTGGGGAAACCGCCCTGGTCGTAGGGACGCGTGACGCTGAAAATCTGAAAACCGCGCAAGGTCACCCATTTGGGTGCGACGATTTCTTTGCGATCCCGGGGATGATCGATGATGGCGACACCGAAGTATCCCGGCAGCGGATCGTCAATCGCGCCATCGTACATGTAGCCGAGCAGGACGGGATTGAACATGCCGTTCGACGAACGGACGAAACCCTCGTAACTACCCGCGAGGTCGTCGATGCTGGCATCCGACCGAATCCTGGGACCGATGTCGCAATCGGCCATGAAACCCAGGTAGACGTCTTCGATGGTCTGACTGCCGATGTTGGTGATCTGGTACTCGAACGCCACAAAATCGTCGGCGCCGGTCTTGGCCCAGTTAAAGGTCTTCTGGACGATACGCAGATCCATGGGCCGGTGATCGGGATAGAGTTCCCGGGTGAGCGCCGAATTGTCGTACATGGTGCAGACGAACATCTGGTTGCCGATCTGCGCGAAATCCTCGTCGACCAGGCCGTCGACATCGTCGTCGTAGCCGTTGAGCCGGTCCTCGTCGACCGCGCCATCGCCGTCGTCGTCCTCGCCGTGTTCGTACTGGCGCCTGCCGCGGATTCCGGCGTTGCCCGGCGGCCGGAGATTTTCACCGTCGACCGCTTCGTACATGGTGTCCTCGATATCGGGGCCCGGTCGAAATTCCGATTCGAACTGACCGGTGGTTACCCGTGGTGTCCCCTGGATCAGACCCCCGATCCACAGACCGGCCGCCCACAGGTACTCGTCTCCCGAGCCGGCGGGCCACTGAGCGGACGGTGCGTTGCAGTAGGACGAGGGGATCGTGAACTGAGAACCGATCAGCCCGAAGTTGGTCACGTTGACCTGTAGTTCACCGGCGTTGGTGACGAAGGAACCGTCGAGGATGTGGGCGCCGTCCGGAGTCGCCGTCCGGATCGCGGCCATCTCGTCCGTGCTCGGCCTGGCCCGAGCGCGATCGGCGGGTGACGCGATCAGCAACAGCAGACAAATCGCGAGCAGGCTCCAGCGGCCCCCCGGGCTGAACGCAGCTCCATCGATCACGACCAACCTCATCACGAATTCTCGAGACGAATCCCGAAGCTGTGTGGGTGAAACTTCATGTGGTCGTATAGCGGGCCTGGGCGGCGCCTGGCGCTCCATTATCGGCGCCAGCCAACGACGCTTCAGGCCAGCCATCCATTAAAAGTAACGGAATTCCAGGTCTCCGGGATAGTCGAATCGTCTGGGCGTAATACCCGTCGGTCGACGGCGCGGAAGACGCCGACGGAAAACGGCTGCGTTCCGATTACCCCCCGGGGGTACTGCCGCACCTACTGGAGAATCGTGATCTTGCGTGTCAGCACCTGCTGTCCCGCCCCGTCGATCACCCGCAGCGTGGCGAGGTAGTTCCCGCTGGGCGTTCTCCGCCCGGCATCGTCCCGCCCATTCCAGGTCACGAAGTGTTCACCGGTCTCGACCGTGCCGTGTCGGACGGAAGCGACCTTCCGGCCCTTGAGATCGTAGACCGACAGGTCGATGCGTGCGTCTCGCGGTACGGCGAAATGAAAGACCGACGGACCCTGGAACGGATTCGGCGCGGCGCCGGCGAACATCACGCCCGTGGTGCCGACAGGACTTTCCCGGACGGGCGTGATCAGATCCTCGATACAGTCGGCGCAGCCGGTGCGCTGGGCATCGTGGCCGTACATGGGCCACATGCGCGCGGGATCGCCGGGTGCGGTGAGCACGTCCAGAACCGTCAGCATATTGTCGGTCAGGACGACGACCTCGTTGCCGCCGTCGTCGTCGATGTCGCCGATGGCGGGACTCAGGCGCACGCTGTAGTCCAGAACCTTCGGCCAGCCGAAGCTGTGGTTACCTTCATGATCGAACGCGTAGAGACGGAAATTGGTCGAACCGATGAGCATCTCGGGTATCACACCCTCGACCGCACCGATGATCGGAGCGCCACCGAAATTGAAAAAAGGTCCGAAATCCACGGGATAGCCGGCCCGTTCGCTACCGTCGTCGTTCAACAGCGTGATCTGGTGAGCGCCGGATGCAATGCCGATGACCGGATGGGACATGCTGTCCATTCTGCCCACGACCGCGCTCGTCGGAACATTCGATAGTGTGAAGTCGAACGGCCAGTTGCCGCCGAGAGATGTGCCGTCGTCGCCCAGGGCATGCAAAGTGCCGCCGTGGGCGGGGTACAGGATATCCGCGTCCCCGTCCTGGTCCAGATCGGCCAGGGTCACCGCGCCGGTGGCCTCGTCCACCATGTCCAGGAAGAACTCCGTGATATGCGGCGGGGCGAACTGATAGGCGAACAGCCGGTGGCCGATGCTGCCGACCACCTCGGCGATGCCGTCACCATCGATGTCGCCGATGGCGGCGGGGGAGGTGAAGGTGTGGGGATTCATGACCCAGCCGATGCCGTTGGGCGGTACCTGCCCGGCCTGGTTGTAGAGACGGATGCGCGGTCCGCAACAGACCACGACCGTGCGGGGAACGCCCACACCCGTCGCACCGATGGAAACGTAGGCCGGGTCGTCGGTCTCCAGGTACTGAGGCCAACCGGTCCGTAGCTGGCCCGCCGCGTCGTAGGCGTAAACCCAGCCTTGCGCGGTGCCCACGACGACGGTCATCTGTCCGTCGTTCTGCAGATCGCCCACGGCTACCGGGCCGTCGGACAGCTCCTGACCCACTTGCACGGGCCAGCCGGGCAGATCGTCGCCGTTGGCGTCCTTTACGTGCACCAGATGGTCCTCGGCGCTGAACACGATTTCCAGGTTGTCGTCGCCGTTGACATCGACCAGCGCCGGCGGGCTGAGGGGCGGCGCCGCCAGGGGAATGGGAAAGCCGTCGGCGAAGTTGGGATAGCCGGGATCGCCGCGCCAGTGACCGTCGAACATCAGTTGATCCGGATCTTCAGTACCATCGTCGGCTTTCCAGTTCCAGAGGATGGCGGCGCGTCGTCCCTTGTGCGGGTTCAAGGCCAGGCTCGGCGCGCGTTCGAAGGTCAGGCCCGGGTTCTCGTCTCCCATCTCCAGGAAATCGGACCAGTTCTCGAGATCTCCCGAAT
Organism: uncultured Fibrobacteraceae bacterium; assembly: GCA_964384055.1. Taxonomy (GTDB): domain Bacteria; phylum Krumholzibacteriota; class Krumholzibacteriia; order LZORAL124-64-63; family LZORAL124-64-63; genus CAYLIV01. The sequence continues at coordinate 52,969 of CAYLIV010000011.1, read as the reverse complement.
CCGCGGTGTTGATACCCGTGCGCCACCGTGACCCGCCGATCACCCATTGACCGCTGATGGGGTTCTCCTCGATGCCGCCGGTAGTGAAAGGTCCGTTAAACTGAGTTTCCGAGCCGAAACTGACACCCCGGTCTCCGGATACCTGAACCGCAGGATCCTGGGCGACATAGGCGTGGGGCGGCTGGAAGAGCCAGCGAGTATACACGATGACCACTTCATCGGTGGTCGTGCTGGCGGCGATCCGGGGTACGTTTTCGTAGTACCCGCTGCTGGTGGTGGTACGCACCTGGGTGAGGCCCCACTCGCTCGGCCCTTCGTTGGCGCCGTGTTCGCCCCGGCGATAGCGGATCGCGTCCTCGAAGTTGTTGTCGTCCGATTCGTAATACCAGGTCACGTGCAGGTTGGACCCGATGCCATAAGCGATATCCGGGTAGCGATTGGTCGCGCCGTTGGCCAAGGTGGACAGGGCGTAGCCGGCCTCGAAGGAATCGCCCAGGTCGGTGCTGCGGGCGAACCAGATGTCGCCACCCGCCGGACCGTCACCTTCCGCCACCAGGAACAGGTAGAACCAGTTGTAGTCGGCGAGGCTCGAGGTGAAACGCGGATTGGCGAAATCCACGCCGGTCTGGGCCAATACGGTGACCTCGGTGTCGAAATCGGCGTCTTCCAGGTTCAGGGGCGAACTGACCATACGGATTTGCTGGTTGCCGCCCACGACATCCCGCTGGAACGCGAGGTAGCAGCGGGAGACAGTGCCTTCGATAACCCGAATGCAACTAGGCATATTTATGTTGCTCGCGATCTCGGGATTCGCAGGATCCGAGATGTCGATCTGATACACTCCCCAGTCTGAGTTTGCGATATAGGCATAGTTGTCCGCGATAGCCACGTCATAGGCCTCGGCCATCGTTGCCGTACCGCTGACGAGCAGTGGCGCTTCGGGAATCGCAACATCGACTATCTGCAGTCCAGAATATCCGTCGGCGACACAAACCGTGCTACCTGAATGGGCCACCGCGTAGGCGCAGCCCGGCGTATCTACACTACCCACGAGCTGCGGACTTTCCGGGTTCGCTACATCGATCACCTGCAGACCGGATGGTCCGTCCGCGACGTATGCATATGCCTCCGATATGACCAGCCTGTATGCATTGCCTGGTGTATCCACGTTGCATACATGCTGTGGGTTTTCTCGGTCCGCGATATCGATCACATGTAGACCCGTCCAGTAGTCGGTAACGTAGGCGTAGGTACCAGATATAACGACGTCCGTGGCATACAATGGCGTGTTGATGCTACCGATGACCTGCGGGTTCACAGGATCTGACTTGTCGATGACGTAAAGACCAAAAAACCAGCTCGCAACGAACACGTTGTTGCCCGAATGGGACACGCCATAAGCAAAGTCCAGTGTGTCCAGGCGACCAATCCAATGCATATAGTCGTTGTAGTCGATGCAGTTCTGTGCGACGACGACGGATACCTGAGAGAATGAAATCAGAACTGCGGTATTGAGTAAGATAACGAACATGAGTAACGCGATGTACCTATTCATGGTTATCCTCTCGTATTGGTATTTCGATATTGAAATCTTCGAGACGCATTGAAACCAGCTTACCACAATTACACGTAGTTTGAAAGGGTGTCAGGCTGTTGTGCCGGGGCAACTCACTATTTCTACATATATGTCGCTTCCAGTGGCGGTAGCCTCGCCCAATTAGACGGCTGCAATCAAGACGGTGTCCGTGGTAGCATGTGTGGCGCGGGCCTGTTCGTATTCCGATTGACGCCACGGCTCGCGCCGTCGCCGGCGGCGAGCATGGTAAAACATACGAATAGAAGAACGGAGGCAGGTCGTGTCCTGGAGTGCTGATCCAAAATTGCCGCCGATCCACAGCAGGCGTCGCCGCCTCGCGCCGATCCTGTTCGGCCTGCTCGTCGGGGTGGTCGCCGGCTGGTTCCTGTTCAGTCAACTGGGGGATATCATCGGTAACCGGGCCTACGCGCAGCCGCGGGAGGTGACGCCGCGCGATCAGCTCGGGGCGGATGAGCAGGCGACCATCGATCTCTTCGAACAGGCCAACGCGTCGGTCGCCTTCATCACGAGTATCGCCCACCGGCGCGACTTTTTCGGTCTCAACGTTTTCGAGGTGCCTGCCGGTACCGGATCGGGTTTCGTCTGGGACGACGCCGGCCACGTGGTGACCAACTACCACGTGATCAAGGACGCCAACGCCGTGGAGGTGACCCTGGCCGACCAGTCGACCTGGAAAGCCGAGTTCGTCGGCGCCGATCCCTCGAAGGATCTGGCGGTGCTGCGGATCGGCGCGGATGGCGACGATTTGCGACCGGTCGCCGTCGGTACATCGGGCGACCTGCGGGTCGGGCAGTCGGTCTTCGCCATCGGCAATCCCTTCGGCCTCGATTACACGCTGACCACCGGTGTGGTCAGCGCCCTCGGACGCACGATCCCCTCGTTCAACAACCGGACGATCGCGGGCGTGATCCAGACCGACGCGGCCATCAACCCCGGCAACTCGGGCGGTCCGCTGCTCGACAGCGCCGGCCGGCTGATCGGCGTGAACACCCAGATCGCCAGCCCGTCCGGGGCGAGCGCCGGGGTCGGGTTCGCCGTGCCGGTGGACATCGTGAACCAGGTCGTGCCGCAGCTGATCGCCCACGGTCGCGTGGTGCGGCCGTTGCTCGGCGTGCACCTGTTCGACGACAGCATCAGCCGCCGGCTCGAGGTGGAGGGCGTGCTGATCCAGAGCGTCGCCGCCGGCGGTGGCGCCGAGGCGGCCGGTCTGCGTGGCACGCGGCGATCTCGTGGAGGCAACATCGTGCTCGGTGATCTGATCACCGGGATCGAGGGACACGCGGTCAAGAACAACGACGACCTGCTGACCGCGCTCGAGAGATTCCAGCCGGGCGACACGGTCACGGTGGAGTTCGTGCGCGACGGTGCGGTGCAGACTGCCCGCGTGCGGCTGTACGCCGAGAGCTAGCGCGGATTGTTCCCGAAGTGTCCGGGCGAGTTGAACGAGAGGAGTATCCCGTGGCCCGCAAAGCACTCTGGATCGACAGGCTGTTCCTGTTCAATCTACCCCTGAGCATGTTTCCCAACGTCCTGGAACGGCTGCGGGGCACGCCCGCCCGGCTCGCCGAACGTACCGGAGGGCTGACGCGCGAAAGGCTCGTCCAGCGCGATGGCGACGCCTGGTCGATCCAGGAGACCATCGGCCATCTGGTCGAGGTCGAGGCGCTCTGGCTCGGACGCCTGGACGACTATGCAGCCGGGCTCGATGAGCTGCGTCCTGCGGACATGAGTAACCAGCGTACCTTCGACGCCGACTACAATGCGCGTGATTTCGACGAGGTGCTGACGGAATTTCGTCGGGTCAGAGGCGAGTTCATCCGGCGGCTCGAAGCGCTGTCGGACGACGAGATCGATCGCGCCGCTTTCCACGCCAGGCTGAACAAGCCCATGCGCGTGCTCGATGCGATGGTGTTCGCCGCCGAACACGACGACCATCATCTGGCGGGGATAAGCGAACTGCTGGCGCAGTGAATCCGCGACGGCACAAGGCGGTCATTCCCGGGCCGCCGCCACCCGTTCGATCAACTCCCGCGCCAGCTCCTTGCCGTTGACCGCGTGGTGATTCAGGATGGCGCCCGCCACCGTCAGATCGAGGATCGGCACGTGGAAGGCGAAGGTGTTCCAGAAGCCCTGGTGCCCCCAGGCGAGATGCCCGCCCAGCTCCAGCACCATCAGGCCGAGGCGGTAGGGCGGCGTGCCGCTGCCGGTCATCGCCGCCAGGCTCGTCTCGCGCGCCAGCACCTGCCCCGTGAGCAGCTGGCGCATGAACCCAGCCAGCTCGGGGCTGTCGCTGATCAGTCCGCCGCCACCGTACAGATCCTGCGACGCATCCCAGCCGTTGGTATCGAATTCGCCGTAATACTGATGGGCACGCGGACCGGCCGAGTCGGGACACGATTCCAGGATCTCCCACCAGGTGGCGCGCAAGCCGAGCCGCTCGAAATCCAGTAGCTCGCGCACCGCTGCGGCCAGGCCCTTGCCGGTCAGCTGCTCGATGATGCCGCCCAGGATGATGTAGCCCGTATCGGAATAGGCGTACCGCTCGCCCGGCGCGCCCAACGGGTCGCTCCACCGGACGCACAGCTCGATCTGCTCGTCCCGCGTCCAGCGGTGCCACGGGTCGGCCATGATCGCCTCGGCGTATCGCGAGTCGTGACAGTGTTGATGCAGGCCGCTGGTGTGGTTCAGGACCTGTCGGATGGTCATGGCGTCGAGGTCGTAGCCGTCGCCCGCCAGCAGCCCGTGATGGTGACTCGACAGGTGCTTGCCGAGCGGATCGTCGAGACCCAGCTTTCCCAGTTCCACCAGTCGCAACACGGCGGCCGCCACGTAGGACTTGGTGTTGCTGGCGATGCGAAAGGTGTGTGTCGGCGACAGAGGCGTGTCCGAACCGTGGGCGATGGTCCCGGCAGCGCCCGCCCACCGCAGATCCAGCGGCGGGCACTCGACGTACACGCTCAAGCCGGGCGCGTCGGTATTATCGGCGAGCACGCGCTCGAGGATGCGCTGCAGGTCGGCTTCCAGGGTTGCATCGGTCTTTGCGGTGCCGTGGGGGTCGCCGGCGGCACGAGCCGACCGGGCCGCATCGGTCAAAACAAATGATATCAGCAGCACAAGACCGATCCCGACATTCCGCTTGAGCCCGGCGACGGTGATACGAGTTTTCGTTCCGGATCCCATGACAACTCCCGGGTTGCCGGATTCTCGAGCGAATACGACCGGTGCTGACACGACTGCGGTCGGAATCCTAACCCGGATCTCGCAAGAATGCGAGCGTCGTGCAGCGATCGGCCGGCGATTGTCAGGAATATTGGGGCGTGATATGGTGAAGCACGCTCGGAACGGGTATGCCCCCCGGGGGGCACTTGACGAAGCGAGTGACGGCGGAGCTATTGACGACAAAGCGATTGACGGCAAAGCGAACGCCGCGCGAGGCGTCGGTCTTGACGCGCTGCGCCGGTCGCAATGGAGGACCTGCCCATGACCACCGTGCGAATATGTTGCTGGTTGCTCGTGGCCCTGCTCTCGTTGTTCGGTTCGACGGCCCTGACTCAGGAGGAAGCGCACCAAGAGCATCGTCATGGCCACGCTCACGACCACGGTCATGGTCACGACAACGCCACCTCGCAGCACCGCTTCGAAGATCCCCAGACCTGGGCCGATCGATTCGAAGACCCGGCCCGCGATGCCTGGCAACTGCCGGAACGGATCGTCGCCAAGCTGATCACCGCTGACGATATGATCGTGGCCGATATCGGATCGGCCACCGGCTACTTCCCGGTGCGCTTCGCCCGGGCCTGCCCCGAGGGTTTGGTGATCGGATCGGATATCGAAGCCGGGATGGTCGTCTACCTCAATGACCGAGCCCGCAAGGAGGGATTCACCAACCTCGTCAGCGTGTTGGCCACCGCCGATGACCCGCATCTGCCGACCGCCGTCGATCTCGTGTTCATCTGCAACACCTACCACCACATCGACAGCCGCACCGACTACTTCGAGCGACTACGGCAGCAGCTCCGCGCCGACGGCGTGGTGGCCGTCGTGGACTTCCGGCCCGAGTCGAGCAGGGGACCGCGGCACAAGCTCGAACCTTCGGTGGTTGAGGCAGAGATGAACGCGGCGGGGTACGAGTTGCTCGATCAGCACGACTTCCTGCCCGAGCAATATTTTCTCGTCTTTTGCGTGAAGGATGGTGGCTGAGGCCGCGCAGGGTTGTGAACGCGAGCCTGGTATTCCTGTTTCGGCCGGCATCAATCCGGGTCGTCGGCCGGGTTCTCGTCCTGTTCATCGGCCAGCTCGTTCACGCCGGCGAGCGCCCAGTCCGCGGCGTCGAAATCCCAGTAAGACAGGATCTCACCCGCGGGAACCCTGAGCGTGCCGCGGTTGTCGAGAACGGGGCCGACAAAAAGATCGAAGTTCCCGGCGCTGATATCTGCCACGATCTCGAGCGCCCGGTTCTTCGCCGCATCGGTCACCGCCGGTCCGAACGGTGCCAAGCCTAGGTATCCTTGCCGGCAACCTCCGCCATAACGACCCGATCGCCAGTCGCCGTCGAGCACGCTGCGGGTGACGTCGACGAAGAAGTTCTGCCAGTGATACTGTGTGCCGGTCAGCCAGTACTCGGGTGTGAAGCTCGACAGATCGGCGAAGTGGGACAGCACGAACATGCCCGCCTGATCCGCCGCCTGGACCGCGGCAACCGGTGAGATCAACACCAGGTAGATGACCTCGATGCCGCGGCCGGCCAGTTCCTCGACCGCGGCGACCTCGGCCTCCGGATCGTACCAGCTTCGGGTGTAGCGGACATCGACCGTCGCGTTCGGTGTCACGGTCCGGATACCCCGGGCAAAAGCGCCGCTGATCCACTCGATGCCCCGCGTGGGAAACGGCGCCACGAATCCGAAACGCATTTGCTCGGGGAAGTTCGTTGCCGCCAGCGCACCGCACGCGTGGATCACCGGTCCTTCGTCGAAAACAATGGTGCCCACATTGGGCGCGACCGTGGTGCCATACCAGAGCATGAAGGTCGCATCGGGATTCCGTGACGCGACCGCCAGACACGGCGCCTCGTGAATATCCGACAACAGGAAAATCAATCTCGTGCCGCCGTCGCACATCGCTTGCAAGGTCGCGTCGCAGGTGGCTGAATCAACGATCTCCGGAAAAAACGTCGTTGTGATCTGGTCACGCATCCGCGCTTCGAGGCCGAGTTTGCCCTGGATCTGCTGATAGCCCCAACCCCAGTCGGCCGCGAAGCCGGACAGCACGAAACCGACGCCCAGCGGGCCGGCCAGTGCGGCTGCGGAATCGTCAGCGGCGGTCTCGGGATCCGCCGCGTCGACCGGGGTGTCGGATACGGTCCGGCGTTGCTCGACGACGAGAAATCCCACGCTGATCAGGCCGACCAGAACGACACAGATGAAGACCAGCAACGGCAGCCGTTTGCGACCTGGGCGCTTGTTGGCAGGCATGTGTGCCGCTCCTTTGACGATGGCGTATCGGCACCGACGTCGGTGGCCAGCGTGCGGGTAGGATACGCGCCTTGTACGGCTTTGTGATACTCCCAAATTCGTTAAAAAAACGACCGGCGGAACGCGGGAACAGGCGTACGGAATTCCCAATCCCTGATCTATGTGGTAGGATTACTGGCCGAAATTCACTGGATCCGAACGATCATCCAGCGCCAAGGATGGCGGCGATCCTCGCATTCGAGCCGGAAAGTAACTCATGCTGCGATTTATCAGTCTCCTTCCTGTCGTGTTCATCATGCTCGCACTCGGCTTGCCCGCACTCGCCTCGCCTGCTCTGGCCGGTCCTCCGGACCCTCCCGACGAGTGGATCTGGCAGAATCCGCTGCCGCAGGGCAACGACCTGGAAGCGGTGTGGGGACGGGCAGCCGACGACGTCTACGCCATCGGCGGCGACATGACCCTGCTGCACTGGGACGGCGCCGCCTGGTCGGTGGCCTCGCGGCCGCAGAGCATGCCCGTCACCGACATGTGGGGGCTCGACGACGGCACCCTCTTCGCGGTGGGCTGGTACGGCGTGGTACTCCGCTTCGACGGTACCGTCTGGACCGAGGTCGCGTTTCCGCCCGGCGCCCACCTCAAGGCGGTGGTGGCCTTTTCCGCGACCGAGCTGTTCGTGGCCGAAACCTTCCCGGGCAATCGCATCTGGCATCACGACGGCAACCGTTGGTCCGAGATCGGCACGGCCCCCGACGGCATACACGACCTGGGCGGTAGCGGTCCGGACGACCTCTGGGTTTCGGGATTCGAGGGCATGCTGAGCCACTGGGACGGAGCTACCTGGACGCCCGAACCTACCATCGACCTCTTCGACATCACCTCCGTGTGGGCCAACGCGGCCGACGACGTCTTCGCGCTCGCTCTGGGAAGCCGGCTCTATCACTACGACGGCGAGGGCTGGACCCTGGTAGGTACCGACGCCGCCACGGCTTGGGAAAGCGACATGTGGAGCACCTCGTTCAACGATTGCTGGTTCGTGGACGAAAGCGGCGACGTATCGCACTTCGACGGCGCGGCGATTACCAAGTACACGGTTCCTTCCGACGGCTTCGTCGGCGTCTGGGGCGACGGCCTCGGCAACGTACACGCCATCGGCCCCGGCGGCGGCACCGCGAGCTTCGATGGTCTGCACTGGACCAGTTTTTCCTCGTCGGCAACCTACGAGAACCTGCGCGGCGTGTGGCAGGTGAGCCCCGCCGAGATCTACGCCGTGGGTGCTCTCGAGATCGTCATCCGCTGGGACGGTGTCCAGTGGACCCAGATCCATCCCACGTCCTTCAGCGTCTGGTTCAACGATGTCTGGGCGCCCGGACCCGACGATGCCTACCTGGTGGGCAAGGCCGGCATCAAGCACTGGAACGGTGCCGAATGGACCTTCATGGACGACGGTCTGCGCCACCTGCTCCTGCCTCACCACGCCATCTGGGGCTTCGGGCCGGACGACATCGTGGTGGTGGGCGACTGGGGCGCCATCGTCCGCTGGGACGGTCTCGACTGGACTATCGTGCGCCATCCCGATCCCGGCCTGGGCAATCTCAACGGCGTGTGGGGGGCCGCTCCGGACGACATCTGGGCCGTGGGTCCGCAAGGCCATTTCCTGCACTGGGACGGCCTGGCCTGGAACGAGGTGCCCGTGCCCACCGGTGGTCTCATGACGGCTATCCACGGCTGGGCGACCGACGACATCTGGACTCTGGGCCAGGGCGGCGAACTCTACCACTGGGACGGTGACGAGTGGACCTTCGACGGATCCTTTCCTGGCACCGTGCTCACCGACCTCCATGGAGAAACATCGGCCGACCTCCACGTGATGGCCGGTTGGGGCGGGGTCTGGCACTACGACGAAGGCACCTGGACCCTGAACGACACCGGTGCCCGCACCGGTCTCGACGCTATCTGGGTCTCGCACGAAAACGGCATGCTCGTGGTCGGTAACACCGGCAGCGTGCTGAGCAACTCCGATAACGTCACCGCGGCGCCCGAGTTCGTCGCCGGCGCGCGCCTGCACGCGAGCAGTGAGCCGAATCCGTTCAACCCCAGTACCGTGATTCGTTTCGAGGTGCCGCATACCGGCCACGTGCGACTCACCATCCACGACGCCGCGGGACGGCGGATGGCGACGCTGGTCGACGGCCGGCGAGCTGCTGGTCCCCATACCGTGACCTGGCATGGCCGTGACGACGCGGGGCGCCGCCTGGCCAGCGGCGTCTACCTGGCTCAGGTTCGCACCGACACCGGACGCGAGGTACACAAGCTGACGCTGGTGAAATGAAACGATTGACGCGGCAACGTAGACCGGCTGCCGGCGTCGAACCGCGGCGATCATAAATTCCCACCGCAAAAATAACCTCCGGCGGCCCAGCCTCCGGAGGTTTTCTCTACGTCGTCGCAGATCTCGATAATCGCCTCAGCCTAGCACTTCGCCGCGATGACCTCCGCCATCTCGCTCGTCGTGCTGCTGCCGCCCATGTCGTAGGTGCGGACCTTGCCCTCGGCGATGACGGTCGCGACCGCGTCGTCGAGCTTCCGGGCCATCTCGACCTCGCCGAGATAGTCGAGCATCATCTTGGCCGACAGGATCATCGCAATCGGATTGACCTTGTTCATGCCCACGTACTTGGGCGCGCTGCCGTGCGAGGGCTCGAACACCGCGACCTTGTCGCCGATGTTGCCGCTGCAGGCGAAGCCCAGGCCACCGACGAGCTGGGCGCACAGGTCGCTGATGATGTCGCCGAACATGTTGCTCGCCACCAGGACGCCGTAGTCCTCGGGGTTCTTCACCAGCCACATGCACATGGCGTCGATGTTGGTCTCCCACAGGTCGATGCCCGGGTAGTCCTTGGCGATCTTGCGGGCCTCGCGAACCATCAGGCCGCTCGTCTCGCGCACGACGTTGGGCTTCTCGACCACGGTGACGGTCTTGTAGCCGAACTTCTTGGCGTATTCGAAGCCGTCACGAATGATGTTCTGGCAGCCGGCGCGGGTGAAGATGCGCGTGCTGATGGCGATGTCGTCGTTGTCCACGCCCTCCAGCTTGCCCATCTGCGCGGGGTGCGTCTCGGTCAACTTGGCGCGCACGTCCTCGGGCAACGGGTGGTACTCGACACCCATGTACAGGCCTTCGGTGTTCTGCCGGAAGACGACCAGGTCGAGGCCGTCCTTGAAGTTCAGCGGGTTGCCCGTGTAGGCCTTGCAGGGCCGCAGGTTGGTCTTGAGGTTGAACTCCTGGCGCAGGCGCACGATGGGGCTGCGGTAGACATGCCCTTTGCCCTGCAGTTCGGGAATCAACTCGTCCTCGCACTCTTCTTTCGGCTTGCTGGTGATGGCGCCGAACAGGGCGGCGTCGACCTTGCCCAGCATCTCGATGGTTCTATCCGGCAGCGGGTTGGCCTCGGTGCGCCAGAATTCCCAGCCGATGTCGCCATGGACGTACTCGGCGTCGAAGCCCAGCTTGTCCAGCACGATCTTTGTTGCGTCCATCACGTCGACACCCACGCCGTCGCCGGGCATCCATCCGATTGTATACTTGGCCATTCTATGTCCTCCTCAGGAGCCTGTGCAGCCGCGAAACGCGGTGTGGACCCATCGTGTACATGATCACAGGTGTACCGGTGTTCGAATGTTCCCGGGGCTTTGCCCGGTCCGACGGGCCGATCAGGTCCGCGGCATCTCGAATTCGAGTGCGCATAAGATATGGTTCGGCGGAAATATGGCCAGGAGGAAATGGAGTAAAAATAGCGGGTATTCCCAGCCGGTGCGCGTTCATACGGTCGATCCGTTTGGCGAATGCGCCGCCGGCCCACGGCTCAGTGAACGTGGCTCAGCTTACGCGTCACCACATGGCTTCCCGCCTGCAGCCGGTACAGGTACAGTCCACTCGGCAGATCGGCCGTGGTGACCGCGATGGCGTGGCGTCCCGCCGGCAAGGTGGTCTGTAACGGGCGGTCTCGTTCACGGCCGCGAAGGTCGAAAACCTGCAAGCGCACCGGCGTAGGTTCCGGGAGTTCGAAGCGGGCGACGAAATCGTTGCTGACGGTGTCGCGCGTGATGCGGAAGGACAGGTCCGTCCCCCTCGCTTTCCCCGCGTTCATCTCGTCACGGGGCTCGTCGTCGAGCGCGTCCGTCGCACCGGCCACCATGCGCGCCATCTGGCTGAAGTAGTGCGCGCCGATGTCGGCGACCGTGCCGTCGGGATCGGGCGGCGACTTGGGATCGCCGGCGTCGATGCACGGTGATTTACCGACAATCCGGCAATCGCCGCCGGCATTGACCGTGCGCAGGAAAAGAGGATCGACGGCGACGTTGCCGTCGACGCCGAGCAAGTCGCTGAGAATGCCGGTCCAGTCGCCGTCGCGGTTACCGTAGATATCGCAGTAGCTGATCGACAACGTCGGGGCGCTGGACGGGAAGACGCCCTCGCCCATCGAGCTGAACGCGATCAGGGTATTGGTGATGGTCCAGTTACCGTGACGCATGGCGATGCCGCCGCCGTCGGGCGAGGCGTTGTGGCTGAGCGTCGCGTTGGTCACGGTCACGGTGCTGTACGGTTCGCCGGCGATGGCGCCGCCGCTGACCGAGGCCTCGTTCCCGTAGAACACGCAGCGATCGAACAGAATCTCGGTATTGTCATCGAAGAAGACGCCGCCGCCCGACTCTGCCGAATTGCCAATGAAGCGGCAATTGATCACCCTGGGCGAACCGAGAAAGGCGTACAGCGCGCCGCCCAGCAGTGCGTTGTTGCCGGCGAAGACCACGTTCTCGATGGTCGGTGAAGCGTCGTGACAGAACACAGCGCCGCCGTCGCAGCCCGGACACGGACCGTCGGCGTTCCCGTTGATGATCGTGATGCCGGCGAGCACGGCATCGGGACCTTCGTGGCGATCGAAGCTGAACGCACGTTCGTTGATGCCGTTGAATTCACCCTCGACATCGACGATACAGGTCTGCGGATCGCCGCTGTGCGAACGGATGGTGATGGCCTTGCCGTGATAGCGGACGTTCCGGTTCCCGGGACCGTTGAAGACGCCGTCGGTCAATTCGATGACATCGCCGTCGACGGCGGCGTTCACCGCGGCCTGGATCGTCGGGAAGTCGCCCAGGCCGTTGGGCTGAACGGTATGGGTGGCGGCGAAGGCCAGTAGCGGCGTGATCGACACGATCAGCGCGGTTTGCATCAGATTCGATAGGCGCACCGGTATTACCTCTCAAGACGTTGCCGGGTTGGTCGTTCCGATAAACGACAATTCAAGTCCCAATTATACACACACTGGTCGGTACATGGCAAGCATGGGTGACAGGAGGGGTGAAAGCGGCGGTCACTGCTCGCGGTAGGCAATACCCGTTTCGTAGCATCGGCGTTGCGTCGCCAGCTCGTCGATGAGGGCCTGATCGGCGCCGCGGGCTGCGGCTCGAACCATGGCCTTCTCGATGGCGGCCAGGGCATCCGCGAAGCGGCCGGCCTCCGCGAACGCTGCCGCCAGCGTCTTCTGGAAGGGCGATTCGTCCCCGCCGGTCGCCGCGACCGCCCTGGCGGCGAGCTGCACGGCTTCGGTCCCGTCGCGTAACGAGGGATCGTTGAGCGTGGCCAGGAGCCAGGCGAGATTGTTCTGGGCGCCCGGCAGCTCGGGATCCAGCTGCAGCGCCCGCCGGAAGCTGGCGATGGCCTCGCCCGCGCGGCCGGAGAGAGCGAGGGCGTTACCCAGATTGACGTGCGCCTGCACCAGCCGCGGCTGCAGCCGGATCGCCTCGCGGAACTCGGCGATGGCCTGCTCGGTCTCGCCCCGCCGCAGCAGACAGTACGCGAGTTGATCGTGCAGTTCGGCGTGTGTCGGCGACAGGCGCAGCAGCTCGCGCAGCTGCGTCGCCGCCGCGGCGAAATCATTGCCGGACATCAGGAGCTGTGTCAGCTTCAGCCGCGCCGGGCCGTTGTTGGGCGCCAGCTCCAGGCCGGCCCGGTAGCTGCGGATCGCCTCGTCCAGCTGCCCGCGGGCAGCCAGCGCGGCGCCCAGGTTGAAGCGCGATTGCGGAAAATCGCGATTCAGCCGCACCGCCGCCTGCAGGTGCGGGATCGCCTCCTGGGGGCGTCCCAGCTGCAGGAGCAGATTGCCCAGGTTGTTACGAAACTCGGCCGAATCGGGCCGCAAACGGACAACCTGCCGGAGCTGGTCGAGGGCATCGGTCAGCCGCCCTTGCTGGATGAGCTGCAGGCCGAGATTATTGCGGATCACCACCGCCTGCGGATTGCAGGTCAAGGTGGCGCGGTTCAGTTTCTCGGCGTCGGCGAACAACGCCGACCGGGTCCAGGTCAGGACCACGAACACGACGAGGACCACCGCCACCGCTCCTCGCAACAGCGTCTGACGTGGCGCGGGTGCCCGCTGATACAACCGATGCACGGCGGCGGCACCCAGCGCCGCCACGCCGATCAACGGCAAGTATTGCCAGCGATCGGCGACCGGCGATTGCAGCAGGTACGGGTGCTTGATGAAACCGAGTGCCGGCACGAGACAGATGACGAAGTAACCGAGCCCGAACAGGCAGGCGCGACCCCAGCGGTCGCGGTAGCGCCACAGCACGAACCCGCCGCCGGCCAGCGTCAGCAGCGACACGATGCCCGCAACGGCCAGCCCACCGAATCCCCAGGGTGGATACACCAGGCACAGGCCCACCGGCAGCAGCGCCTTGCCCAGGTAGAACCAGGTATTCAGCCCCGATTCCAGGAGCGTGCGGCCGAGTCCGGGATAGCGCGCCAGCTCCTCGGCGCCGAGTCGCTGCGGGATGAACCAGACCAGCAACAGTCCCAGAATCAGTGCGACGACGAAAAAGGGCGCCGTATCGCGCAGGTCTCTGACGGTGACCCGGCCACGCGACCACCACGACCACAGCAGCAGCACAACCGGCAGCACGATCATCGTCGTCTTGCTCAGGGCGGCCAGCACGAACAGCAGCAGCGCCAGGAGGTACGGACCGCGCCGGCGCCCGCCCGACGCGAAGCGGAGCCAGGCCAGCCAGGCGAGCAGGTAGAAGAACAGCGAGAGCGTGTTCTTGCCCTCGCTGATCCAGGCCACGGTCTCGACGTTCACGGGATGAACGGCGAAGAACAACGCGGCCCACCAGGCTCCCGGCACGCGCAACCGGACCAGCAGCAATCCCAGCAGCAGCACATTGCACAGGTGCAACAGGATGTTGACCACGTGGTAACCGGTTGCATTCAGGCCCCAGAGGCGCCATTCCAGCCAGAAGAGCGTGTAGGTGAGTGGGTAGTACTCGACCGATTTGGTGCTGAGCCAGATGTCGCGCAGGCCGTCGGGGCTGCGCACGAGCTGGTTCTCGAAGACGTAGACGTTGTCGTCCCAGATAAAACCGCCCTGGACGCAGGGCAGATAGGCCAGGATGGTCAGACCGATCAGCAGGGACAGGGGGAGCCAGTGCGGCACCGGAGCTTGGCCGCCGGCGGCTGACCTACCGCCGGATCCACGTCGACCGCCGGGGTCGTTCTTCCTGCGCGATCGATCTTTCTTCTTGGCCCCCATATACCACTTTCAGGAATCACTTTTCGTCCGCGATGCCGAGCGACCTCCGGGTGTACGGCAGCAATCCGCCGGCTTCGAAGATCCCGATCACCGCATCGGGCAGCGGCGGGAAATCGAAGGTGCCCTTGGGCGTCGTGACCGTGCCCGCCTCGACATCGACCGTTACCTGATCACCCTTTGCCAGCGCGTCGACCGCTGCGTCCGATTGCACGAGCGGCAGGCCGGCATTGATGGCGTTGCGGAAGAACAGGCGCGAGAACGAGCGCGCCACCACGGCGCCCACGCCGGCGAACACCAGGCAGGTGGCGCCTTGTTCACGGCTCGAGCCGCAGCCGAAATTGCGGCCGCCGACGATCACGTCGTTCTGCTTCACGTTGGGTGCGAACTCGGGGTCGAGGTCTTCCAGGGCCACCGCCGCCATCTCGGCCGGATCGGTCACGGTGTAGGTGTACTTGCCGGGGAAGATCACGTCGGTGTTCACATCGTCGCCGTATTTCCAGACGGTACCGGTGATGGGTTCCACGTCAGACCTCCGTCCCGTTCATTCCGATCGTCCCGTTCGTACTGTTCGTACTGTTCGTCCCGACCGCAGCGGTCATCCCGTTGGTTGCGATGGCGTGGACCAGTTCGAGTCGCTCCGGCTCGATCACCTCGCGCACGTCGCAGATCTCGCCGGTCAGGGCGGTCGCCGCGCAGCTCGCCGGCGAGCCCAGGAAGATCTCGGCTTCCTTGCAGCCCATGCGGCCGCGGAAGTTGCGGTTGGCCGAGGAGAGCGCTTTCTCGCCGGGGGCCAGGGCGCCCTCGTGGTTGCCCATGCAGGGGCCGCAGTTGGGATTGAGGATCACCGCGCCGGCTTCGAGCAGCTTCATGACCGTGCCGTCCGCGGTGGCGGCTTTCAGGACGTCGCGGCTGGCGGGCAGGATCAGGCAGCGCACCGAGGCGGCGATCCGCTTGCCCTCGAGGATGGCGGCGGCCTGCTGCAGATCGTCCAGACGGCCGTTGGTGCAGCTGCCGAGCACGACCTGGTTGATGGGTGTGCCGACGACCTCGCTGACCGGCACCACGTTGTCCACCGTGTGCGGACAGGCGATCTGCGGCTCGAGCGAATCCGTGTCGTACACCAGCTCCTCGCAGTAGGCGGCGCCGGCATCGCTCGTGACGATCTCGAAGTTGTCGCGCGCGCGGCCGTTCAGGTAGGCCAGCGTCTTCTCGTCGGGAGCCACGTAGCCGTTCTTGCCGCCCATCTCGATGGTCATGTTGCACAGGGTCATGCGGCCGCTGATGGACATGTCGGCGATGGCCGGACCGCAGAACTCGACTGCCCTGTACAGGGCGCCGTCGGCGCCCACATCGCCGATGATCTTCAGGATCAGATCCTTGGGCAGCACACCCGGCGCCAGCCGTCCGTCCACGACGATCCGCATGGTCTCGGGCACACGCAGCCAGATCTTGCCGGTCGCCATGATGGCGGCCATCTCGGTGCGGCCGATACCCGTGGAAAACGCGCCCAGGGCGCCGTAGGTGGTCGTGTGCGAATCGCTGCCGACCATCAGACGGCCCGGCAGGGCGAAACCCTGCTCGCAGATGATCTGGTGGCAGACGCCGCTGGCGACGTCGTAAAAGTTTTCTATGCCCTGGTTCTCGACGAACTCGCGAATGTCCTTGTGATTGCTGGCGAATTTCTCGTTGGCCGCGGGCGCACAGTGGTCGAGGACCACCACGTGCATGCCCGGGTCGTAAACCCTGTCCACACCGATGGACAGGAACTTCTTGCTGATGGCTGCGGTGTTGTCATGGCTCATCGCCACATCGGGAATGATGTCGACGATCTCGCCCGGGACAACGTCCTTGCCGACCTTGGCGCCGAGTATCTTCTCGGAAAAGGTCCTGGCGCCGGTCGTCGTGGCGATTGATTCCGTCATTGCGGGTTCCTCCCTGGATAACTGCGAAATCCGCTGACAAAGATAACGTCCGGTAGGGGAATCGCCAGAGGATTTGCCTGGGAGCCGCGGCCGGTCTGCGGGCGTGTCGAGCCGCGCCGCGCCCGGATTTCACATGGGTGGGGAGGGGTTCCGGATCAGCGTTTCTCGTGCACGGTGTAGGGCCGCTCCTGACACGAGTCGATGAGTTCCGTGTGCATCCGCGCGACCTTCTCCGACCTCGCGATCTGCAGGTTCCGGTTATTCAACTGGTAGGTGAGAGTGGGCGACATGACAATGAAGGCCAGCGGCACCAGGTAGGGAGCGAAGCGGCGTACGCGACGCTTGGCGAGCAGGCCACTGGTGCTCAGGGTGCCGGCGGCCAGGATGACGCAGAAGCCCAGCGAGGTCAGGTACAGATGATTGAGGTTCAACCATTCGCCCGAGGCCGTGACGCCGGTGAACGGCAGGAGCGAGATGAAGGTCCAGGCGATGAAGAAGCGGACGGCACGGCTGCCGAACACGAAGCCGAAGAAGCTGTACGAAATTATGGAGATGGTCAGGATGATACGGATGACCGTGCGCGCCTTGAAGAGCCCGACGACGATCGGCGACGCTTCTTCGAGCATCGGACTCTGCTGCATGGGAAAGAACATCAGGTTCAGGTAACGGAAGATGTTCTTGAACGAGATCCAGGTGAAATGCAGCGCACCGGACGAACCCTCGAAAACGGTGGGCCCCCGGAATCCCCACAGCTGCATCGCCACGTAGAACAGCACACCGACGACGAGCAGGATCACCAGATTCGGCGAGACGAGCGACCGCCCGGAACGCCGCTTGAAGAAGAAAAGCTGGTAGGCGAGCAAGCAGCCCAGCAGCGAAAACGAAGAGGCCCGGGTCAACCCGGCCAGCAGGAACAGGAACATGCCGAGAAAAAAGTAGGGCGAACCCAGGCGGCCCTGATGGCGAAAGTCGTTGCGTATGAAGAAATACAGTACCAGCAGATGCAACAACGCCAGCAGCAACGGCTCGGTCTGGGCGATGTTCATCAGGATCTTGCCGTAGCTCCCGACGCCGAACGCGAACAGGACGGCGGCCAGGATCGCCATCCTGGTCCTGGCGAAGAGCATGTTGACCAGCATGTACACCAGGAAGGAATTGAGCGTGTGAATGAAGAGGTTGACGGCGATGTACCCTGACGGATCGATACCGAACAGCTTGTACTCCGCCAGAAACGCCAGTTGCAGCAGCGGCTGGCTGAAAAATCCACCGATGTGTTGGAACATCGCCATGGGCGAATCGGAGAGTTGATGGGCGTCGCAGAGGATCTCGAAATCGAGACCGTGCCAGAGCGGCGTCCGGATTATCGCGCCAAAGGCGCCGTAAACAATGATCAGTATCAACAGAAAT
This sequence comes from uncultured Fibrobacteraceae bacterium, assembly GCA_964384055.1. Classification (GTDB taxonomy): domain Bacteria; phylum Krumholzibacteriota; class Krumholzibacteriia; order LZORAL124-64-63; family LZORAL124-64-63; genus CAYLIV01. Next base: position 34,983 of record CAYLIV010000011.1, on the reverse strand, counting down.
ACGGGACCGTGATGTCGTATAGCTTTCATATCTACCACAGGTGCGTGTGATCGTCGTCTGCGACCGGGCGCATTCTCGCCTGGTCGACATGATATCGTTACCGGGGCAGCGGTCCGCATTGTAGAAGACGCGGAGTCCGGAAGCAAGCCGATAACGCACGAATCAGGGTCCCGGTGCAGCCGCGCTGTCTCGCAAGAACCCGATGGAGAAACTCATCAAGATCGATACCGGGCGCGATCGCATTCCGATAAGGCCGACGGGTGCGCGCCAGGAAGGCACCGCGGTGCGCAAGGCTCACCGATGAGCGACATGGCCCTCTGCTACCACGTGGTACTCAGACCCGCGCTCACGGCCTCTTCGCCGAGACCGGCCCATTCGACGAAGAGTCCGACCGGACCGTACTGCGCGGCGGCGCCCAGGGCGACCTGGTAGTGGTGGACGTCGGTTCCTGTCACGTCCTGCCCGTTCAGCTCCCATTGCACCGGCCCACCGAAGGCACGGACGGTGATGTACGGGAAATAGTTACCGTGGACCCTCCAGCCGGCACGGGCGCCAAGACGGGCATCGGTGGCGAAGTAGCTCGTCTTGCTGTCGACGCCGGCAACCGTGGTCTGCGTCCACGCCGCGCTGACGAACAGAGATAAATCGACGACCGGGGCGGCATCCTTGCCCTCGAATGCGCGGTACTCGGCGCCAAGGGAAACGACTCCGCCCGGTTCCACGTCGTGCACGGTCTGGGCGCGGGTTTTCAGGGTGCCGTCGAGAACGACTCCGACGCCGGCCCGCACCGTTCGACGCCCGTCGATGAGCCAGGCTCCCGCCACCATGACCGTGGTCATCTCGGCGTCGATGTCCTGGTCGTCGTCGAAGCGCAGCGTCGTGTCGAAACGGCCCATGCCGAGGCCGATCTGCAGGTTGTCGCGATTGTCCGGATTGTCCGGATCGACCGGCGTACCGTGACAGGATGCGGGCGCACCGCCCGGCGGAGAAACCCCTCAGGCATGCACTGTGGAGACGGCGATCGTCCGGACGAAGAGTGCCAGGACGAGAGGCAGCAGGACAGTGTTCAGGAATATTCGCATACGTGTCTTCTCTCCGCTGGTCCGTGAACTCGGATGGTACGGCTTGCGCGTCTGTACATGGCGTTACCGGGGCGGTTAGGGTGGCGCACAGCACCTAACCGAGGCTTTCCACCTGGCAACAATAGCATCTGGACCGGCAGATGAAAGAACCCGTTCATCGCCCAACCTGAAAACGGTCGTCCGCCGGCACCGGCTGGGCTTCCGGTTCTGCCGGTACCGTCACAGCCGATCAACCTGGTTTGCTGGATCAATCAGGTCAAATGCGTATACTGTGCAACAATTGGGCCGGTGCCACTGTACGGTAACCGGGCGCACAACAGCGGAAAGGAAGTACATGGCTCACGAAATCGACTACGAGATTGTCGGCGATGACATGCAGGCGGTCATCGTGGAGCTCGACCCCGACGAGGCCGTGCAGGCCGAGACCGGCGCCATGCTCTACATGGACAACGGTATCGAGATGAACACCGGCACCGAGGGCGGTATCTTCAAGGGCTTGAAGCGGGTGATCGTGGGCGAGAGCTTTTTCATCACCACCTTCAAGCACACCGGCCGGGACAAGGCGCGTGTGGCTTTCGCGGCGCCCTATCCGGGCAAGATCATTCCCATGGATCTGACGCGTCTGGGCCCCATGCTGTGCCAGAAGGATGCGTTTCTGTGTTCGGCATACGGTGTCGATATCTCCGTCGCGTTCACCAAACGGCTGGGCGCCGGCATTTTCGGCGGCGAGGGTTTCATTCTCCAGCGCCTGGTGGGCGACGGCCTGAGCTTCGCTCACGCCGGCGGCGCCGTCATCGAGCGGCAGCTCGCGCAGGGCGAGATCCTGCGTGTGGATACGGGCTGCCTGGTGGCATTGCAGGAGTCGGTCGATTACGACATCAAGTTCGTCGGCGGTTTCAAGAACGCCCTGTTCGGCGGCGAGGGCCTGTTCCTGGCGATGCTCCAGGGACCGGGCACGGTATATCTGCAAACGCTCCCCTTCAGCCGTCTGGCGGACCGTATCCGGACCGCGGTCGGCCGGAACAAGGAGGAACACCGCGGCGTGGGCGGTCTGGGCGGCGGCTTGCTCAAGAATATCATCAGCGGCGACTGATCAGCGGCGCCGCTGCCGAGATAGAGGTGCACTGGCGTAATTCTCACGGGGTGATCCGCTTGGTTCCGGATCATTATCGTGCTAGAATCGGGTTTCGAGCGTTCCCAAGCCCGGGTGAGGGGAGGAAGCCATGAGTGCCAGGATCTACAGCGTCGAGTACTACTACACGACGATCGAGGACAGACCAGGGTCAGGCTACAAGTTTCTGTCCATGCTGGCCGCGGAGGAAGTGAACCTGCTGGCCTTCAATGCGTTTCCCATTGCGGAGAACGAGACTCAACTGATCATCTATCCCTTGAACTCCACCTGGTTGGCCGCAGTGGCGCACCGGCGTGGACTGAAGCTCGCCGGTCCCCATCACGCCCTGATCATCCACGGCGATGACGAACTCGGGGCGCTGGCCAGAATTCACCATAAGCTGAGCGATGCCGGCATCAACGTCGCCAGCAGCAACGGCCTGATCAACGGACGGGGCGGCTACCAGTACCTCATTCATGTTCACCCGAACGACTACGAGGAGGCGTTGCGGGTGCTGGAGGTGGACCAGCAAGTCACAAAATGGTCCGATCTACGGCTGGACATTCACCGAAATTTCGAGGCCAAGGGCTGAGCCGCTAACCAGCTCGCTAGTCACGCCAGAAGACGTGAAAGCCGTATTCGGTCTCGACGGCGGCGGAAAGTTCGCCGGGTTGCAGCGCAAAGATCACCTCTTCGACCTCGCCGGGCAACAGGCCCGGTTCGATCCAGCCCAGACTCCCACAGGAAGCTCGGTTCTTGGCGTCGTCCGAATACCGGCGAGCCAGCGCGCAGCGATCGGCTCCGTCGACCAGGGCCTCGGTGCGAACCGCCTCGATCAGAGCGCGTGCTTGCTCGCGGGTACGCGCAACGGTGGCCGCCGCCTTGCGGGCGTCGCGCCAGGCGATCAGGATGTGATAGGCCTGGCAGCGCCGGAGGACCTCCCGCTTGAGAATGTGGAAGCCGTACGGCGTCTCGATGATGCGGCTGATCTGGCCTTCCGCCAATCGCATCGAGTTCGCTTCCAGGCTGAACATCAGATCACCGTGCCGGACGATGCCGAGGTAGCCGCCGTTTTCCTGCGCGTGCGGATCGTCGGAATACTCACGGGCGAGCGTGGCGAAGTCTTCGCCGTGGTTGAAGCGCAGGACGGCGCGGCGGGCCATTTCGTGGGCCTCGCTGCGGCCGCGCGTGATGGTCGGTGGACAGCCGTCACGGTCGGCGAAGGTGATGAAGATGTGCGAGACGGCGACACCGTGGGCGGCGAGCTCCGCTTGTTCGTGTCCCGTGTCCGGCGGCGGGGAAACGTCTGTCTCGTTCGTCGCCGATACTGCCTGGTCGGCATCGCCTTCGGCGGTGGGGCCGGAACAGCCGCCCGCTGCCGCCGTCAGGCCCGCCACCAGACAGGCCAGCAGGAAGCCGCGCAGGCAGGCAGGCAGACGCTTCGATCGTAACGGCCGCCGGCCGGCCGGCCCGGGATCCGTTCGCACGGAAAACGGTCGCGGAGTTCGTAGTATCCGAGCCACAACAATCCTCGCGGGTACTCGCCTAAAAGCGTTTCAGCACTGCCGACGGTTGACGATATCAGCTACGGAGCGCGTAACGCAACGAAACAGTAAAGGACGACCCGTGACAAACACATTCGCCGTGCCGGCGCCGGAGGTGCCGGTTCTCGATGACAGCAGACTCGCTGCCGAGTTCGGTCACGTCCCCGAAGTTCTCGACGAACTGCGGACACTCTTCCTGACCCGCGTCCCACCACTGTACGAGGCGATAGTGGACGCCATCGTCGCGGCGGACGGTCCGGCGCTGGTCGCCCACGCCCACAGCTTGCGCGGCGCGTGCAGCACCTTTGGCGCACCCCACCTGGCACAGGTCTGGGCCACGCTCGAAGCGCTAGGCCGCGAGGCAGACTTCGACGAAGCCGCCGGTTACCGCGCGCTGCTGTCCGCTGAATTCGAGCAGGTCATCGATCAGCTCAGGGGGCTCACAGTCCTCTGAACCGGGGCGCACCCGCCAGTTCGAGAATCCGGCGCGCCAGCAGATGATAGATCTGCATTTCCCAGTCGACGATTCCCGCCCGCATGTGCAGCTGCCGCAAGTAGGTCAAGAACTTGCGCCGCTCGTGCTCGGTGTAGTCGAGCGCGGACATGGCGTGGGCCAGATGCCCGTACATGGTGTCGAGATCGAACTGGGATGGCAGCTTGGTCGATCGGTGGGGATGGCGCACCGCAAACTCACGATCGCGACGCGCGCGGGGTTCCGGTTGCGGCGACGCTTGCGTTTCGTTCCCCGCTGTTTCCGCCAGCACCGCGACGTACCGTTGCCGAATCTCCCACGCATACAGCATCACGGCCATGGCCAGGTTGAGCGAGGGCTGGGGTTGCGCGGTTTCCACGGTGGACAGGTAGCGGCAGATGTCGATCTCGTCGTTGGTCAGGCCGGTGCGCTCGGTGCCGAACAGCAGGACGACCTCGTTGTCCGCGGTTCGGGGCACCAGCCGGTCGGCCAGCTCGGCCGGCGACAGCAGCGCGTGCTTGCGCAATTGCCGCTTGCGCGCAGTCGTGCCGGCGACGATCTGGGCATCGCCGATGGCGGTCATCAGATCGGGGACGACCTCTGCCCGTTCCAGAATCTCGGTGGCGCCGTGGGCGAAGGCGCGGGCCGTCCGGCCCTTGGGCGTCAGCGGATTGATCAGACGCAAGCGCGTCAGTCCCATCGTTTTCATGGCCCGGCACACCGAGCCGATGTTGCCCGGTTCCGTCGTATGGCTCAGAACGACGACGATTCTGTCCAGACTGGGTTGCTTCTCGTTCAAGACGGCTCGTTTCCTTCTGCTCGGGTCAGCAGCACGAGCGATTCCAGATGGGCTGTCTGAGGGAACATGTCGAAGGCGCGTACCCGATCGACGGCATAGCCGCCGGCAACCAGGATCGCCGTATCCCGCGCCAGGGTGGCCGGATCGCAGCTCATGTAGACGATATGCCGCGGCGCGCGACCGAGCACGGCATCGAGGTCACGCTTGTCCAGGCCGGTTCGCGGCGGATCGAGGACGCAGCAACCCTCGCGCCAGCCATCGCGCTCGGCCACATCCGGCCCACGCAGGATCACACCGATCGGCCCCTTGAACGCGGTGACCTTGCCGCGGGCCTCCCGATCGCGCTCGATGTTGTTGCGCGCATCGCGGATGGCGTGGGGATCGGTATCGACCGCGATCACCTCGTCGAAACGATCGGCGAGCGCCAGGGAGAACAGGCCGACGCCGCAACAAAGATCGGCGAGCAATCCGCCGGGACTGCGCACTTCCGCCAGCCACTCGCGCACGGTGGTCACCGCCGCTTCGGTGACCGCCAGATTGCCCTGAAAAAAGCTGCGGGCGCTGACGCGGTATCGCTTGCCCGCCAGCCGCATCACCAGGTAGTCGTGGCCCCAGATCGGCAGGTTGTTGAACAGCAGACCCCGGCACCCGGGCGCGGGAACACCGTCCTGGGTGAAGGAGGCCAGAATCTTCTTCAGAACGCGTAATCGGTTGGGCGGACCGAACATGGAGAGCAGCCAGTTGCCGCGGTCGTCGAATTGCAGGACAAGCTGTTCCGCGGGCGGCAAGGTTCTGATCCAGGGCAGGATGGTCTCATCGAACTGCTCGGGCAACAGGGCGCAGCTTGCGAGCGGAACGATTTCGTGCGTGCCGCGGCGCAGCAGACCGTAGTGGCCGGTAGGGCTGGCCAGCAGCCGGATCTTGTTGCGATAGCGCAGGTCGCCGCCAATGGCGTCCGGCCCGGATATGAGGTCAATGATGGCCAGCTTACCGATGCGCGCGAAACAATCGACGAGGATGTCCGTCTTCAGTGCCCGCTGCCGCGCGGGTTCGAGGTGCTGCAGATCGCAGCCGCCGCAGTCGCCGAAGTGGGGACATGGCGGCGGTCGTCGGTCCGGTCCGGGTTCCACGACCTCGACCAGATCCGCGGCGATGAACTTGGGCTTCTGCAGGCGCACCGCCGCGCGCACGCGATCGCCCGGTACCGTGCCGTGCACGAAAACGGCCCGGCCCTCGACACGGCCGAGTCCGGCACCGCCGGTGACCAGCTTCTCTATCTCGACTTCAATGATTTCCGGAACGTCGTTTTTCATGGTACGCCAAATCTAGTACCCGGTCCGGGTGTTTGCCAGCAATGCCGCCGCGGGGCAGCCACGGAATGCCCGTCCGCGATAATGAGGTTGTCCGTTGCGCCGCGCGGAGGCTACGATGCTACGCGTGATGGATGGGACTGAAATGGACACCCTGCTCGACCACACGTCGGCGCACGACCGGCGGCGGACACGGAGAGACAGATGAGCGCATCAGGCCCGGTTCCCGCTCACCGTTTTTTACGTGCGGCGGCAGCGATCACATTGCTCCTGGCCGGCGCATTCGCCGCTGCCGGCGAAACGAACGCAGAGACCGCCGCCGGCGCGGCCGAGTGCTCCGCCGACGGGACCGGTCACGTCCGGCGGCCGCTGGGCGATGTGTTCGCTGCCGGCGAACTCCTTGTACACGATGCGGTTACCGTCTTCGGTAGTCCATTCCACACCGCTTTCTGGTCCGATGGGCGGGCGGTAACGGTGCTCGCAATTGGCGGCCTGCTTTTCTGGGGCGACGCGGACATCGACGAGTGGTCGCAACGCACGAAAAACAAGCCCGGCTGGCGGCAGTTGCGGGAAGTGGGCGAATACCTGGAACCAGTCGGCCTGATGGGCAACACGAACATCTACTTCGCGGGGGGCGCCGTCGTCGGGTATGCGGTCGACTGGCCGCGTGTGCAGCTGATCTGCGGCGAGATCCTCTATGCGAATCTTGTCGGCGGGCTCATCCGCGACGTGAGCGAGGTGCTGCTCGGCCGCCGGCGGCCCAACGAGGGGCAGGGCGCCCGCGCCTTCGAATTCCGCGGCGGCACGTCGCTCCCGAGCGGGCACACGTCAACCGTCTTCACGCTGGCCGAGATCCTGTCCCACCACGTGCAGCGTCGCTGGGCCACGGCGCTCTTCTACGGTTGCGCCGGGACAGTGGGTATGCAGCGCGTGACGTCGCGCTCCCACTGGGCCTCCGATGTCTGGATCGCCGCCGCGCTCGGCGTGGCGGTCGCCAGAGTCGTGACCGACGGCCACGAGCGCGGGCGATTCGATTTCGGCCTGGTCCTTGCTCCGGACGGACAGGGGCCGGCGGTCGCCGTGCGCGGTGGATTCTAGTCCAGATGTTTCTCGATCGTTTGCCGAGGAGGTGAAGTCGTGAACCGAGGGGAGGTCAGATCGATGCCCGGGTCCAACCGTCCGGTCGCTGGCGCCGGACTGCCCGGTTGTCGCTTCCTCGCCGGCTTCGTCTGCCTGCTCTTGCTCACCGGATGTACTCCCAAGCGCGTCGTTCGGCCGCCTGAACCGAGGCCGGAGTCATCGCAGCCGCCTCGCACACGACCAGCGCCACCTGTTCAGCAGACCGGTCTGGCCGCGGCCGCGCTGGCCCGGCAACAGATCGGTAAGCTGTTTCGCTACGGCAGCGAGGGCCCCGACGAGTTCGATTGCAGCGGACTGGTGATGTTCGTGTTCGAAAAGCAGGGCATCGATCTGCCTCGCGTCGCTCGCGAGCAGGCCGCTGCCGGCCGGCGGATCGATCTCGACCAGCTGATACCGGGCGATCTGCTCTTTTTCGGGGAACGCGGCAGAACCATAAGCCACGTGGGCATTTACGTTGGTGACGGAGACTTCGTGCACGCGCCGAGCTCGGGCAAGGTGGTGCGCCAGGATGCCGTAAACAGCCCGTGGTGGCGGACTCGTCTTCGTGTGATACGCCGCGTGTTCTGACCGCTTCTTTCGACTGCACGACGAAACCCGCCTCGATCGACAATCTGCCGCCTCTCGAATCGCCGCCAAACGGCGGCAAGGGACCCGAATACGGGGTTTTCCTCATCTTATTTTTTCTCAAGGACGGTCAGTGGAGTACGAAACAATACGATACAACACAGACTATCGCGTCACTGTCCCGCCTTGCGGAAATGACGACGTTTCGTGCAATGCAGCTACGTCAGGGAATACTGGTGTGACATCACACAAGAGGTGTAGTGAATGAAAACTACCGACGTGGATAGCCCGGTGGAGCAGATCTCCCCGGTCTTGGTGTTCGCCGGTACCGAGCAGCCGGAAAGGCTCACGGCGCTCCGGAGTGATTCCAGGAACTCAGCGACGCGCTCACCGGGGACGCGCCTGAACGCCTCGTCGACCTGTTGCAGGCGGCGCGATGCCTGACGGCTATCAGGTCGACAGAGCAAATAAAAACAATATCCCCGTTGAAGGTTGATGATGTCTGTAGATGTGCAAACAACCACGATCGCTCAAGCCGGGAAGTACCTCTCATTCGTCCTTGGCGAAGAGGAGTATGGACTGGAGATCCTGAAGGTGCAGGAGATCAACGGTATGATGGATGTGACGCGGGTTCCGCGTACGCCGCCATACGTACGTGGCGTGATCAGCTTGCGGGGAAGAGTCATTCCGGTGGTAGATCGAAACACCGCCGAGCTTCGGCGGCGGTATGGGCGAAGCCGATTTCATCATCGGCATGGGTAAGCTCGAGAAAAAAGTCGTGATCATGCTCGATGTTGACAAGGTCTTGAGTGAAGAAGATCTCGACGCGGTAGCCCAGGCTGCCGGCTAGGTGTCGGCGAAATACGTGCCCGCCGACCGGTTACGTCACGGCCGACGGTCGCACCACGGTAAAAGCTCAAGGGAAAGAGGTAGATCTGTGAGTCGACGAGACGAGATTCTGAGCCAGGTCGAAGCGGTGCCGTCGCTGCCATCGGTGGTTATCAAGCTGCGTCGCTACCTGAATGACCCAGACGTGGATTTCAACGAGCTGGCCAAGGTGATCGAGTACGATCCCGGTCTGACGGCAAACGTGCTGCGGCTCGCCAATTCGTCGTATTTCGGCTGGTCGCGTTCCATCAGCACGGTAAAAAAAGAAGCCATCTCCAGGTTGGGGACCTCGCGGATCTTTCAGATGGTGCTGTGCATGACGGTGGCACCGATGGTGAGTAAACCCATCAAGGGCTACGACATCGATTCCGGTGCGCTGTGGCAGCACTCGATCGCCACCGCCATTTGCGCCGAGCAGCTGGCCAAAAAGGCGAAGATCGACGATGCGGACGAGGCGTTCACCACGGGTCTGCTCCACGACGTGGGCAAGGTCGTGCTGGGTACCTTCGTCGAGATCGACGATGAGCCGATCAAGGAAGTCATGGAAATGGACGGCCTCGCCTTCAACGAAGCCGAGCAGATGGTTCTGAAGATCGATCACTCCGAGGTGGCCGGGATCCTGCTCGAACGCTGGAGCCTGCCGCCGGCGGTTGTCGAAGCGGCCCGCAATCACCATGCGCCGGGCGAGGGAAGTGAGAACCAGCAGCTGATCGATCTGGTCCACGTGGCCGACGTCCTCTGCCTGAAGATCGGCTGGGGCGCGGGGGGCGACGGCCTGTCGTACCGACTCGACGAGGTCGCCGTCGAGCGGCTCGGCGTGGACATGCACGCCGCCGAGGACGTGGTCCTCGCGGTCATGGAAGGCATAGAGGAAGTTCGCAACATGTACGATTCAAGTACGGAGGGCGAACAGGGCACTGTTCAACATTCTCATAGTTGACGACGGCCGCCACAGCTTCCTGCAATACCGCTGTCGGGATCGCACCCGTTGTTGCCGCGCCGGTCTCCGAAGCTTCGGTGGTCATAGGATTAGTTGATGTAATAGCTGGTCAGTGCAATAGAACTGCCGAAGGCGATTTCGCCGGCATCGGGCCAGCTCGGCACACCGTCGAGCTCCAGCTTCATGTCGAACCGGATCTGGAAAGTTTCCAACGCTGAGTCCACGACATCACGCAACGCTACCAGTTGCGCCATGAAGCTCTCTGAACGAACGCCGTGAACGCCGCTGCTCTGGCTGCTCGTGGTCATGCTCACGCGACAAAGACCCCCAGAACCTGTCCCATGTCTTCGGCTGTGAAGGGTTTTGCGAGCAGGAACATGGCACCGGATTCGGTCGCCAGATCAACCATCTCCTTGGTGCTCTCGGAGGTCACGAAACCGAACGGAATCTCGCTGCCCTGCTCGTTCAGCGCTTGCAGGAACTCGATGCCCGTCATCTCGGGCATGTGCCAGTCCGACAGGATCAGATCGGGCGATTCGGCGTTGACGACCTCGAGAGCCACTCTCCCGTTCTCGGCTTCAACGATCTCGTGGCCTTCGTGTCCGGCTTGACGGATCGTCCGGGTCACGATGCGACGCATGGCTCTGGAATCGTCCACGACGAGAATCTTCATATCAGTCTCCTCCCAGGACTCGCGGCGTGAAACGGGACCACCGGACCCAGCCCGACGATATCCACGTCCCGGTGCGAGCGTACAATGTCGCGAAATGCGGTTACTTGTTCTTATTTCGGATGTTGGGTGGCGGAGTTGAGCGGTTTTCGTGGGGAATCGGTCCGTCGGCGCGCAAGCCCGCACCGTTCAACGCGCTTCGATAACCTGTTGGGTGGCACCGGCGCGCGCTTCGTCGATCGCCGCCTCGAGATCGAGTTCCGTCGACAGGCGCAGCAGGTCCCCGGACCGGGCGTTGAGTACCGGCCGCGGTGAACGGATGGAGCAACAATCGCGATAGGGAAGGATGGAGGTTTCGAACGCACCGATGGTCCGGGAGAGACGGGTTATCTCGGTCTTGTCCATGCCGATCAGGGGCCGGAAGACCGGCAGGCGCAGATCGGGGCCGATGGCGGCCAGATTGTACAGCGTCTGGCTGGCGACCTGTCCCAGGCTGTCGCCGGCCACGAGGGCGAGGCAGCTGTTGGCGCGCGCGATCCGCTCGGCGGTCCGGAACATGAAGCGCCGGAACATCACCATGTCGTAGGAATCCCGGATTACGCCGATGGCTCGTTCCTCGTAGGGCACGACCGGTATCTGATGCAGGGTCAGTCCTCGCGGCGAGTAGCCGGCGAGGATCTCCACGAGCCGATGGATCTTGTCCAGGTCCGCCTCGGCCGGTGAGCGCCCGGTATGGAAGTGTACGAAATCGGGCCGACAGCCACGCCGCATCATCATCCAGGCCGCCACGGGCGAGTCGATACCTCCCGAGAGCAAGACGGCGACCCGCCCGCCGGTCCCGGCCGGCAGGCCGCCGAACGCCGTGGTCCTGCGCGTGAACACGAGAATGGTGTCCTTCAATACGAGCACGTTTACCTTGAAATCGGGATTCGACATACGGCCGGGCAGGCCGGTCCGCTCGTGGACGGCACCGCCGACGATGGCGCTGATTTCCGGCGAGACGAGGGGGAAAGACCGGTCCGAGCGGCGGGTTTCCACCTTGAAATTGCGCGCATCACCGCGGTCCTGTTCGGCCAGGGCGCAGGCGATCTCGCACACGCGCGTGAGCTGCTCGTCAACTTCCGCGCGCGGAACGGGCACGGCCGGTGAGAGCCACTGGATGCCGAAAACCCGGCGCAGCTTCTGCGCCGCGGCTTCGGCCCGGCCGGGATCGTCCAGGTGCACGAGCAACCGGCTTTCCACATGGTCGATGGCGCGTACCTGTTCGTCCGCCAGGGCGACCCGCATGTTGTTGATCAATCGTCGCTGGAACGACGGTCGGTTCTTGCCCTTGAGCGCGATTTCCGCATAATGTACGGCAATGATCGGGGTCGCGAAGTCCACGAATGATCTCCTGTCGCTCCAGTGGAACCGATAACCGGCTGCCGGTGGTCGGTCCAGCCGATCGCCGGTTGACGGAAAAACACTGCTCATCAACAGGACACCAGTGTAAATCGACGACGCCGAAACAGCCACGACAATCGGCCGCAACGATCAACCACGACCGGCAACGGCGGTGAGCGGCGGCGATGGACGGCGGTGGTGGTCTGCAGCGACGATCTGCGGCGACGGAAGGCGACAGAACGGAACGAAAGGAATCGGGAGCATGAGACTGGATGTAGCGGCGGCGGAAAAATTCCTGGAACCGGGTCGACTCGAGGGCCTGGCGGCTCAGGTCAATGAGGTGGCGGCGCAGCTCCATGCCGGCGAGGGCCCCGGCGCCGACTATCTCGGCTGGCTCGATCTACCCGTGACCATGACCGACGAGCTCGGCGCCTTGACCGCGGCCGCGACCAGAGCCCGCGACGACGCCGACGTCTACGTGGTGATCGGCATCGGTGGGTCATACCTGGGCGCGCGGGCGGTGCTCGATGCCCTCGGGCGCGATCGCCAGGCGCCGGAGGTGCTCTTCGCCGGCACCGGACTCTGCTCGACGGCGCTCAATCGTCTGCTCGCGGAGACCGAAGGCCGCGACGTACGCCTGTGCGTGATATCCAAGTCGGGAACGACACTGGAACCCGCTGTGGCTTTCCGCATGCTGCGCCGTCGCCTGATCGAACGCTATGGCCGGGACGAAACAGCACGGCGCATCACGGCGGTGACCGATGCCGGCAAGGGTGCGCTACGCCAGCTCGCCACCGAGGAAGGCTACGAGACCTTTGTCATCCCCGACGACGTGGGCGGCCGCTTCTCGGTGCTGACGCCGGTGGGTCTGCTACCCTTGGCTGCCGCCGGCATCGATATCCGCGCCCTGCTGGCCGGCGCGGCGGACATGCGCACGCGATGCCTGAGCGACGATCTGCGGGCCAATCCCGCCCACCTGTACGCGGCCTGCCGGCACACCCTGTACGAACGAGGCTTCGACACCGAGATCCTCAGCACCTTCCACAGCGGCCTGGGCACCGTCCAGGAGTGGTGGAAGCAGCTCTTCGGCGAGAGCGAGGGCAAGGACGGCAAGGGCATCTTTCCCGCTTCGACCCTGTTCACGACCGATTTGCACAGCCTCGGCCAGTACATCCAGGACGGCCGGCGGGTCATCCAGGAAACCTTCCTCGTCGTACGCGAAGGCGTGCCCGGGCTGCGGGTGCCGGCCGAGCCCGGTTCCGGTGGCGGCGCCGCGGGCGCGGCCCCCGACGGTCTCGACTACCTCGTCGACACGCCGCTGGACGAGATCAACTGGAAGGCCTACGAGGGGACGCGCAGCGCTCATGCTGATGGCGGCGTGCCCACGATGACCATCGAACTGGATCGCCTGACGCCGGAAACGGTCGGCGGTCTGCTGTTCTGCTTCGAGAAGGCGGTGGCCGTCAGCGGCCGTCTGCTGGGCGTCAACCCCTTCGATCAACCGGGCGTCGAGGCGTACAAGAAGGAGATGTTCCGGTTGCTGGGGAAGCCGTAAGCGACACCATTGAAAGGCAAGCGATGGGCAACAACGATCTGGCACAGCTGCTCGAGAACGAGGATTACGCAGCGATCAAGGCGGTGGCGCAGAAGCGTACCGCCAAGGTGGTGCGGTACCTCAGCGGACGCCTGTACACCGAAGACATGCAGCAGAAATTCCGGGCTGTCCGGGCCTTCGGCGAGATCGTCGCCGATCCCGACGTCTTTTCCGAGCGCAAGGCCACCGATCTGCTGCGACGCTTCTTCTGGGCCATGAACGACGAGTCGGGGGCGGTTCCCTACGGCGTGCCGGAAGCGATCGGCGAGGTGCTGGCCGTCAGACCGGAATTGCAGCCGGAGTTTCTGAAGGTGCTGTGTGCGATGATCACCCACGAGGACCTGCTGCAGACCGGTCCCATCGAACGCGGCGTGATGTGGGCGCTCGGTCGGGTCGGTACTCCGGTCGGCGAGTGTTCGCCGATGGCCGTGCAAGGTCTGGCCGCCGCCGTCGCCAACCATCCCGATCCCGCCACCCGCGATGCAGCCGCGAACGCGCTGGCGAATATCCGGCCGGCGCCGCCGTTGCAGACGCTGGAGTGACGGTGTACGTGGCAGCCGGGAACGAGCGGTGCGGCGGACACGCTGTCAAAGGATTGGCAGCGCCGCGACCGATCCCGTAATGATCACGCATCCGCGATGGCGTACGGGGGCGCCGCATCTCGGATCGACACGCTTCCCCGATACCGAAATCACTTGAAAACAAATCAATTATCTCCTGTTTTCCGAAATGCCGCAGACGGCCTCGAAAACGGATTTTTCCTTTACTTTTTTGGAGGTGCTATCTACTGTTAACTTTCTAACAACAGGGGGTTCCCGCCGGATGGCGTTGCAGGATATCTTGTCGCAAAAACACCCCAAGATCGCGAACCGCTGGTTCGAAAAGATCCTGGAATCCTATCCTCCCGAAACCGCGAAGTTCCTTCGCCAGGATACGCAATCCTTTGGTAATCCGGTGGGCCAGACCATGGTGCCCGCCGTCGAAAAGCTCTGCCGTGGATTGATCGACGGCGATGGGCCGAAGGAACTCCTGCCGCACATAGACAGCATTGTCCGCATTCGCGCCGTACAGGATTTCACCGCCGCCAGAGCGGTGTATTTCCTGTTTCAATTCAAGGAGATCATCCGGCGGGAGCTGGGCGACAAGCTGTCCGAACTGGCGGACGAGCTGCGCGAATTCGAGAATCGGATAGATCTGGCCGCGCTCATGGCTTTCGACGTGTACATGGAGTGCCGCGAGCAGGTCTACAGCCTCAAGTCCAAGGAATTCCAGAACCGCACCGAGCGGCTTCTGGAACGCAAGTTCTCAAAGGAATCAGTTTCAAGAGAATCAAGGGAATAGCAACGCGTAGTCGGCTTCGGTCCGAAGGGAGGCAGTGTTTGATGAACGTCCTGGTTGCCCTGGTGGGCGTCGGCATACTGGTCGGGATAGCCTGGCTGGGGACGGGCGTGGCGCACCTCGATACCTTCTTCGGCGGTATCCTGCCGTGCATTGCGTTTGTCCTGTTCATTGTCGGAGTGATCGTGCGGATCGTGGGCTGGGCCCGGGTGCCGGTTCCCTTCCGGGTCACGACGACCTGCGGCCAGCAGAAATCGTTGCCGTGGTTCGAGCACGATCGGCTGGAGAATCCCTTCGACCGGAAGTGGACTCTGGCGCGGATGTTCCTGGAGATCGTCACCTTCCGGTCGCTCTTCCGGAGCACCAAGGCCTCGATAACTCCCGAACAGAACCTGGTTTACGGCTCGTCCAAGTACCTGTGGGCGGCGGCCATCGTCTTCCACTACTGCTTCGCGCTCGTGCTGATCCGGCATCTACGCTTCTTCTTCGATCAGGTGCCGGGATGGCTCACCTTCCTGGAGAAACTCGACGGCATGATGCAGGTCGGTCTGCCGGGCATCTACCTGACGAGTTTCGGGCTGCTGCTCGGACTCGGTTACCTGCTGCTGCGGCGTCTTCTCATCGCGCAGGTAAGGTTCATGTCCCTGCCCGCCGATTACTTCGCCCTGTTCCTGCTGCTGGGCATCACCATCAGCGGCGGCCTGCTGCGCTACACGCCCCTGCGCGTGGACCTCGTGGCGGTCAAGGAACTGGTGGCCAGCTTCTGGACCTTCCGGCCCGTGGCCATCGAAGGCGCCAGCCCCATGTTCTACATCCATCTGTTCCTGGTCTCGGTGCTGCTGGCGTACTTCCCGTACAGCAAGCTGATGCACTCCGGCGGCGTGTTCTTCAGCCCGACCCGGAACCTGCCCAACAACAACCGGGCCGAGCGGCACGTGAATCCCTGGGCCGACGAGTTGCCCAACAAGACGCACAGCTACGCCGCGTGGGAGAAGGAATTTGCCGAGCCCATGCGCGCGGCCGGCTTCGAACTCGACATGGACAAGAAATGATGGACAAGAAATAGCAGAAAGGTCAGGCGATGTCCGACAAGATGATGAAGCCTGAGGAACTGTTGCGGATCAGCCTCGATCCGCAGGTCGACGACTGGCTGGACGCCTCCAAGACCGAACTCAAGCGTGGCTGCTGGAACTACGCGGCGGCGCCCGAGGCCCTGGAGTACCTGGGCCAGCCCAACCCGCGCGCCTGGTCACCGGCCGACGACGACTGGCAGCTGCCGCCCAACTGGATGGAGATCCTCCACGACGGCATGCACAAGCGGCTCAAGAAGTACCGGTCGTTCCAGCTGTTCATGGATATCTGCGTGCGCTGCGGCGCATGCTCCGACAAGTGTCACTACTTCCTGGGCGGCGGCGATCCCAAGAACATGCCGGTGATGCGCGCCGAGCTGATGCGGTCCATCTACCGCAAGGACTTCACACTGGCTGGCAAGCTGTTCGGCAAGCTGGCCGGAGCGCGGCCCATGAGCATCGACGTACTCAAGGAGTGGTTCTACTACTTCTACCAGTGCACCGAATGCCGGCGCTGCTCGGTGTATTGCCCATACGGCATCGACACGGCCGAGATCACCATGATGGCCCGCGAGCTGATGAACGAGCTCGGCGTGAGCATCAACTGGATCTGCAAGCCGGTGTCGGATTGCCAGCGGACGGGCAACCACCTGGGCGTACCGCCTCACGCGTTCAAGGACAGCATCGAGTTCGCGGCCGAGGATCTGAGTGAACTCGTCGGGATGCCCGTCGAGATACCCCTCAACAAGAAGGGCGCCGAGGTCCTGTTCGTGATGCCGTCGGCCGACTACGCCGGCAACCCGCACTACTACACGATGCTCGGCTACTTCGCGCTGCTCAAGGAATCGGGTCTTGATTATACGGTGAGCGCCTACGCCTGCGAGGGCGGCAACTTCGGCCTGTTCCACAGCACCGAGATGATGAAGCGGCTCAACGGCAAGATCTACAACGAGGCCAAGCGCCTGGGCGTGAAGTGGATCCTGGGCGGCGAGTGCGGCCACATGTGGCGCGTGCTGCACCAGTACATGGATACGCTCAACGGTCCGGCGGATTTCCTCGAGGTGCCGAAGAATCCGATCACCGGCACCGTGTTCGAGAACGCCCGGACCACGAAGATGGTCCACATCTGCGAGTTCACGGCCGACCTGATCAAGCACGGCAAGATCAAGCTCGATCCGAGCCGCAACGCCCACTGGACGCCGACCTTCCACGATTCGTGCAACCCGGCGCGGGCCATGGGCCTCCTGGACGAGCCGCGCTACGTGCTGAACGCGGTGTGCGACAACTTCGTCGACATGCCCGAGGGCACGATCCGCGAGAACACCTTCTGCTGCGCCAGCGGCTCCGGTGTGGGCACGGACGAGAACCTGGAGATGCGGTTGCGCGGCGGCTTCCCGCGGGGCAACGCCCTGAAGCACGTGGCGCAGAACAACGACGTGAACCTGATGACCTGCATCTGCGCCATCGACAAGGCGACCCTGCCCGAGCTGGCCGAGTACTGGGTCGGCGGCGTGGAGATCGCCGGCGTGCACGAGCTGGTAGGCAACGCGCTGGTGATGACCGGCGAGGGCAAGCGAACCATGGACTTCCGCATGGAGCCCTACCCGGAAACCGAGTCGGAGAGCGAGGGGGAAGCTGCGCCGGTTGCCGGGGCAGCCGACGGGGGCGACGCAGGAAAGGAGGGCCAGGACGATGTTTGATTCCGGAAAAGTCATCGCCGGGCTGATTGTCTTCGTGGTTCTGGCGACCCTGCCCCTCTGGTGGGGCACGCTGACCGGTAAGGAGAGCACCGTGCCCGATCCGGTACTGCCGCCCGCGCTCGCCGGACAGCACTGCGTGCTGAGCGCCGAGGCCATGCGCGCGTCCCACATGGATATCCTGAACGAGTGGCGCGATCGCGTGGTGCGCGACGGCGAGCGTATCTACACCAACGAGGACGGCCGCGAGTTCGTCATGAGCCTGCAGAACACCTGCCTGGGCTGCCATACCAACAAGGCCGAGTTCTGCGACAGCTGCCACGACTACCTCGGCGTCAAACCCTACTGCTGGGAATGCCACATCATACCCGAGGAGGGCCGGTGATGAGTGTCGATCGTAGAAAGTTCCTGAAGCTCGCCGGCATCGGTACCGTGCTCGGAGTGACCGGCAAGGCGGCGACCGACGCGCTCGGACGGAGCGCCCCCGATCCCGGCGACTACAAGCAGCCCAAGACGGGCAAGCGCTGGGGCCTGGTCATCGATCTGCGGAAGTGGAGCCACGAGGACTCGCACGCGGTGAGGGAGGTGTGCGATCAGATCCACAACATCCCGCACGTCGTCGACGAGGACGGCAATGTGGACAGCAAGCGCGAGGTCAAGTGGATCTGGGACGAGGAGTTCGCCCACGCGTTTCCCGAGGCCGAGGAGACCGAGTTCCTGGCCGAGAAGCTGAAGCACATGGAAATACCGGTGATGTGCAATCACTGCGACAACCCGCCGTGCACCCGCGTGTGCCCGACCCAGGCCACCTGGAAGCGCAAGGCCGACGGCGTGGTGATGATGGACTGGCACCGCTGCATCGGCTGCCGCTTCTGCATCGCCGCCTGCCCGTATGGTTCGCGCAGCTTCAACTGGTTCGATCCGCGCCAGTACATCCACGGCGGCGACCAGAGCAAGTGGAACCTGGACTACCCGACCCGCAACGTCGGTGTGGTCGAGAAGTGCACCCTGTGCGAGGAACGCCTGGCCAAGGGCGAGCAGCCGGCCTGCGTGGAAGCGTGCCATGCCGGCGCCATGGTCTTCGGCGATCTGGCGGATCCGCAGTCGGACATCCGAAAGGTCCTGAAAGACAACTTCGCCATCAGACGTAAACCCGGCCTCGGCACGCAGCCCGAGGTCTACTACATAGTCTAAGGTCGCCACGCGGCGTGGATTGAGTCGCCACGCCGGGCGTCGCTGCCACGTGCAGCGCTACCCAGTGTAAGGAGAGGGCATGATAGAGAAAGCGTTGACCGGAGGACGCGGCTACTGGTCCTGGATCGCCTTTCTGCTCGTGGTCATCGGGATCGGTTTCGTGTGCTTCCTGCGCCAGCTCGACGTGGGTCTGGGCATCACCGGTATGCACCGGGACGTGACCTGGGGCTTCTACATCGCCCAGTTCACCTTCCTGGTCGGCGTGGCCGCCAGCGCGGTCATGGTCGTCTTGCCATATTACCTGCACAACTACAAGGTCTTCAGCAAGATGACCATCCTGGGCGAGTTTCTGGCCATCAGCTCGGTGATCATGTGCATGCTGTTCATCATGGTCGACATGGGTAACCCGTCGCGGGTGATGAACATGATCCTGTTCGTGTCGCCGCGGTCGGTCATGTTCTGGGACATGATCGTTTGTTTGGGGTATCTGGGGCTGAATGTTCTGATCTCGCATGTGTGTCTCGATGCTGAGCGCAAGAGCATTGCGCCGCCGAAGTGGATCAAACCCTTTATCATTATCAGCATTCCCTGGGCTATCAGTATCCATACGGTGACGGCGTTTTTGTACAGCGGTCTGGCGGCGCGGCATTTTTGGCTTACGGCGATCATGACGCCGCGGTTCTTGGCGACGGCTTTTAGTGCTGGTCCCGCGTTCTTGTTGTTGATCTGCTTCTTGTTGCGGAGGATTTCGAAGTTTGACGTGGGGGATGAGCCGATTCGGAAGTTGTCGATCATCATCACGTATGCGATGACGGCGAATTTGTTCTTCCTGGCGCTTGAGTTGTTCACGGCGCTGTACAGCGGGATGCCGGAGCACGTGCACACTTTCCAGTATCTGTTCATGGGTATTGGTGAGGCGAACCGGTTGGTGCCGTTCATGTGGACATCGGTGATTCTGGGGCTGCTGTCGCTGGTGTTGTTGCTGACGCCGAAGTGGCGGAATAACCTGCGTGTGTTGCCCTGGGCCTGCGGGTTGGTTTTTGTTTCGATCTGGTTGGACAAGGGGATGGGGCTGGTTGTTGGCGGGTTTGTGCCGAATATGTTTGGGAAGGTTGTGGAGTATGCGCCTACGGCGCCGGAGTTGATGATCACGCTGGCGGTTTACGGGATTGGGTTCCTGGTGCTGACGGTGTTGTATCGGGTGGCGTTGGTTTTGCGGAAGCAGGTATAGGGAAGATGTTCGGCCACATTTCATAGGGTCGCGTAGTATGTTGCTCGTCGTCGGCGGGGCTACTTTACCGGTAGTCCGCTTTGCTCAGACCAACGCGGATTCCTCGACTGCCGTGAACTTTGCGATCTAGATCATCAGTCCGGTATCAACCGTTCAGGCGGTAATCGGCGCCTCACTTTGGACTGTCGTATCTGGATCAACTTAGACGGGCTATCCCGGCGATCGAACAGTGCGACAGGAAGTCAATTGAATTCTATGCGTCTATTTCGTATATTATTGCCGTGGTAAATTCTGGCTGCAATATTCCGCATAGGTGTAGCCAACAACACCAGCGTAACAAATCCTTGACACTGAATCTCTAACGCGTTGGGAGGTGTTATTTCAGCTAGTTAATTCCCCTAGTCTCGTTGGATTCTGATCCTGTGCTCATACGATTCAATATCGATGTCAATGGAAAGGAGACTAACAAGATGGTCAAATGTTCCCGAATTGTGGTCTCCTGTAGCTTGGTCATCTTCTGCCTGGTATTGACCGGGTGTATCGCCCATCAAGGTCAGTTGACATCGATCCGTCGCTTATCTCTCTACGAAAAAGAAAAGGCGCTGTACAAGCTGGAGAGTGAGTACCGACATTCACCTCGGGACTGGAAAGCCTATTTTATAGGTGAGCTGAACGCTGACGAACAGAGATTCGAGGAGATGAACTCCTGGTTTGACAAGTCGCTGGCCCTCTCCTCCCGATTCGAAGAAAAGATCGCCAGTCGACGGGCACGGGCATGGAAAAGATACGCCGCCGCGGGGGATTCCTTGTTTTTGATCGGCGATCTGGCCTCGGCCCGCGAATCGTATCAGGTCGCGTTAGTCATCGAACCGAGTCGCCACGAGACGACCGCCCGGTTGTTAGAATCTGACATTCTGCTCAATGGTCCGACACTCGAATCCGTGGCAGCGCTCCAGCGAAGTGGTTCGACGGGAGCTGCGTATCGTTGGCTCAATGACGAGATGAGAAAGCCCGGCCCTACCGGCTCCGAGGTGTATCGTCGGCTAGACCAGCAGATGTCGCGTGGGAAGACCAATCCCGACGTGGCATTCATCCTCGGCGAACTCGCCCGTCAGCGGGCAGACTACCCGCGGATGGTGCACTGGTATGAACAGGCGCTCGAATCAGGCCACGAATCGCAGCATTCGATGCAAAACGTTCGACGTGTTCTCTCTGAGCGGTTTCTCGATCAGGCGAACCGGATTTACGAAGCGGGGGAATATGCCCAGGCGCTCGCTCTTCTGGATACAACCGATATCCTGCTTCCCAGCCGGCCTCGTTCCATGGCCGCGCGCGATGCGATCAATAGCATTGTTGCCAATCACTCGCGCGGGCGGTTGCATCGTCTACTCGCGGGCGAGAACGTTGACGAAGAGTGGCTCAAGATCATAATGGTCGATCTCTTTCGACAAGAACGGTGGTACGACGCGTCCCGGGTGGCGGAAAGAATCCTGGTCGATAATCCACGGAGTCAGCCCGCGCACTTAGTGTTGTATCGCTATCATCTTGAGTCCGGAAACCGTGAATCGGCGATCGACCAACTCGAGACTATATCTGCCGATGGCGTTCATGACCCGTTGTTAATATTCAATCTCGGCATCCTGTATGTGGAAACTTCTCAGCACGAGAAAGCAGTAGCTAGCTTCAATCGCGCCATGGCCTTGGGAGCGGATCATCGGCAATGCATGAACCAACTCATCCTCTTGGCTTTTTACCGAGGTGATTTTGCACACATGAAGTATATGGCTCTGAATTTCGTGAGCAGATATCCCAGCGATCTCGACGGATGGCGAATGTTGTCGGTTGCGGCCCAGATGAACAATGACCGAGAGTTGGCGGATACATGTCGAACAAGACTCGGAGAAATGCAATGAGGTGTACGTCTTCGACGATGGTACGCAGTCTGCTTGTCCTCTGGTTCACAGGCGGCGCTATCGGCGCGATCGAGAACGTGCTCGCCGCGCCGGGAATTCTATCGAAATATCCCGCTAATGGATCGCTCAGCGCCGATAGCTGTGGTCCTTTCGGTATCACCTTCGATAACGGCCCGCTCGACGCTCACGAGGACATGATCAGAGTTGTTGGTAGCCGTACGGGGCTGCATCTCCATGGCGACTTCACCCTGATAGCCGACTCGCTGTATTTCGTACCCGATATTCCGTTTGCGGCCGGCGAGACCGTAGAGATTCTGCTCAGCGGCGACCTGGCCGCCGGCGGGGACCCCATCGAGCACGGCCTGGTCTGGCGAGCGATGATCAGGCCACGGGATGAACTGCTGCTACCACCAGAAATCGACCCTGCCAGCTTTGACCTGGACCCGCTTCCTCTGCAGGCTTGTGAATCTGTAAGAGACTGGGCGTGGGGCGATTGTAACGCTGACGGCCGCCAGGAGTGTGTCCTGCTCATGCGCAGCCTCGGCGAGGACTATTTGCTGCAACTGGTCACGTCGGAATATGATGATGTCAATGACAGATATCAGTGGTTCGCGCGCATGTCAGTGCCTTCCGCCGACAATCCGTACGATCTCGAGTTCTGCAATCTGAACGACGATCGGAAACAAGAACTGATACTGCTTTGCCTCGATACTGTATTGGTGTGGACCGGTATTGGCGTCGGCCGAACCCCTGAGGTCGCTGATGCCGTGGAATATGCATTACCGGTGAACCATCCTGCCAAACTGCTGGTCGGCGACGTCAATTCTGATGGATATCAAGACGTTGTCGTGATCGAGGAACACGGTTCTGGCCAATGTGTGTTGCTCAATGACGGGAACGGCCAACTCAATCCGGTGCAGCCGCCCCCGGTGCCACGCGGCGTCGGCAGGATCAGCGATTATGTGACGGCGGATCTCGGCGACCTGAATGATGATGGGTGGCTTGACGTATGCTGGGGAGCAGAAGTCGAACAGAATAATCTGTATCACATCTACGTGAGAAAGGGACTTGGCGACGGGACCTTCGATCCGGCGATCTCTGTTGTAGCAAAAACCAAGAACCCTGTCCTGGTTACCGCCATGCAAGCCATCGAGCCGGAGCCGACGGGTTCCAACCTGCTGGCGGTCTGGCCGCACTCCCCCAATCTGTTCATCAACATCTGGGGTTACGAGTTCGACCTCGATATGATATCGAACGAAACCCAGGGCCTGATCGCTACCGGAATAGTCAGCCAACAACAAGGTATTACGCTGACCAACTCGTTTGTGGATCTGGGGGATCAATCCTCTTTCCCCGAGTTGATCTATACGGACCCGGCCAGCGGTTCGTTGGCGTTCATCCAGCTTGAGAACGCTCCCGGTATCGTCGATTGGTCCTGGGCGCTGGACGAGCCCGGATTGTCATTGGTATGCTGCGGTGATCTGGATTACGACACGGACGTGGATATCGCCGTGGTCAATCCCCTGACGTCGATGCTGACTGTGTATTCCACCTTCGGCTGTATCTCGGGCCAGTGCCCCGGTCCGGAAACGCCCTGCGACTCGACGGTAGATTTCGGCGTAGCCGAGGTAGATTGTGTCTGCGAAACGCAACATTTGATTTTCCGCAACAACAGTCAATTCCAGGCGAGTATCGTCGACTTGATCATCAACAACGGGAACGCCAGTCCGTTTTCGGCGGTCTTCGACGACGGCACGTTCAGTCACGGCTGCAACGATACCCAGCCGTACGTCGACATCATAGTCGAGTTCTGTGCGGACGATATCGGTTTCTACAGCGATCCTCTGGAGGTTCAAATTCTGTGGGAGGATATGGACCATGCCGGTAACGACTCGCTGGTCATCTGCGAGTATACGCTCGCCGGAACAGGCGGCCGATTTGCGGGTAACGACCTGGGCACGGATTTTCTGAACCTGATTTGGAATGGCAATGCATACGTGTTAACCGGTGGTGACATCGATTTTGGCACCAGGCCGGCGATTCCTGCGGCCAGCGAGACGCGTGTCATCAGCTATCACAATTCCGGTAGCTTCCCGGTGATTGTTGAACCTCTTCTGCTGCCCGACCCACCGTTTTCTATCGCCCCTGGGCAACAGATAGTCGACCCGAACGACACCGCGCATTGGTCGGTTTCGGTCAATCCTGCTCCCGTTCACGTTCCTCCCGGTGTAGACTGCATCGATATTGAAGAATCAATCAGCTGGTCAGTTTCTCCGCTCGACCCGATATACTGTTTGGAAGATCCGATTGCTGACTACACGTTGCGAGTTTGCTTGTGCTCTACCGGAAACATCTGCGTGGAACCCGACCCGGATTGTGACGGCGTTGGTAATGGCTGCCAAGCTGAAGTCACCGCGGTGTATTGCTATGGGGATCCGCTACTGTACTGTCTCCAGCTGAGCGGTTGGGATTGGCCTGGGGCCGACCCAGTAGAAGATTTTCTCGGCACGCTTCCCGACTGGCTGACCTATGAGAAGGATGATCTGACGATAATCCTGTCCAGCGACAGTGTTGTCGAAGACGCGGACGTCACGCTCGTCTTGGCCGATGAAATCTATCCTACGATCGCTACTGATTTCGAGTTCCATATCCGCATGAATCCGGATCCCATTCTCCAGAATCAAGTCGCTAATGACGGATGGTTCTTTGAAGAAGGGTGCGGCTGCGGGCAGCTGGATCCGGGGAATCTGGAGTGGTGTCTGGTTGCCGGTACCGAGGCAACCGCGACGTTCTCACTGGTATACGACGATGCTTTGGACAACATCACACTGGAAAAATCGGTAGTTTCCTTCGGGGGATTTGCCCCGGAATGGGTCAGCTGGCAATTCGATCCGGATAACGATCGACAGGGCATACTGACCGTCAGTTCGCCGGATGCGGATGACGGCGACTGCGACGGAGACGTAGCCGCCGATATCACCATATGCCTGACCGATTCTAATTGTCACCGGACGAGCATCAAAACCGCCCACGTACGTGTCGTTCCGGACCTGCCCGATCTGCAGATATCGAGCATTGATCTACTCCCCATTGGGGTGGGCGAGAGCATCGTTCAGCACCGTCCGTTCTATGCCGACGTGCAGGTGCTGACGTCAGATATCAGCGTCGATGGTGCAGCTGTCTCACTCGTCGCGGGGACGTGTGGGTGTTCTCTCGAACTGGACGATCCCGGCGATGCGGTGGTTGATCTCGAGCCGGACGTTCCCCTCACCATACGTTACGTTGTCGAGAGCTGCGACGACTGCGGGTCGTGCCTTTTCGAGGCAAGCATCGCTCATCCACAAGGCAACAGTTTCGACCGTAATCCCAGCAACAACACCCTGGCGACCAACCAGTACATTCCCTGTAACCAGGCGCCCGAGATCGAATTTATGGCTCTGGAACTCATTCCCGCGGATCAGAACATCCAGAACTGCGGTCCGGGTTACGGTACCAACAATCCGAACCAACTGACGGCGCTGGTGGTACGAGAAAACGATCGCCTCGAGATGACCGCAGAGGCACAGGATCCGGATGGGGACGTAGTCAGACTCGCCATTGTCGGACTCGGCGCGGAACTGGCTAGTTTCATGTCCGCCAATGCCAACATACAGCAGACGTCACTGGACATCGCGTTGAACCCAACCGACGGTATCACCGGGAACGAAAGTTGCCGACACTTCGGTCAGCTTGTTTTCCAGGCGACGGAGATCGACGGCACCGGGCTGTCGACGTCGTATCCTGTCGAAGTCTTTGTCAAGAGCGATTGGCCGGATTTGTCGGTCGAGTTAACGACCGTCCCCGAAGTCATCACGCTGAAGCAGGAGTTCACGATCGACGGGACCGTACACTGCGCCGTCACGGATTGCGACGATTTCACCGCTGAGCTGCTCGTTGTCGACATGACCGGTCAGGTGGTGGCCAGCGGCTCCATCGACGGCGTCATTGGTGAGGGTGAAACCCGATCTGTCGGCCCGATGACCGCTTCGGTAACCGAACCGGGCGAACACTGTATTCGTATCACGGTCGATGCGACCCGGGAAGTCAATCCCGCCAACAACGAAGCGCAGTATTGCCTTTCGCCGGTTTCGGGACCGTTCGTGGTCAGGCCCAACGTCGTTACGCCGAATGGCGACGGAAGGAACGACATAGCCTATTTCTATTTCGACAACCAGGTTCTACAAACACCGAAGCTGGTGATTTACGATCTGTTCGGAGAACCGCTCTACGAAACTCGATCGCTCGATCAACTCAAGCGACTCGCCTGGACCGGCAAGAAGAACTCGGGCGAACTGGTTCAACCTGGCAGCTACATTTTCATCATCTATGACAACTCCCGGAAATGTCAATCCGGTAACCTGGGAGTCGTACGATGAAAAAATTCCTGTTACTCGTGTGGTTCGTGCTTTCTTTCGGCCGAGCAGCAGCCTCGCCAATGATGGGCACGAATGCGTCTTCGGCAGATCTGTTGGATCCGTCGGCTTACGTCGTCAATCCGGCGTTGACCGAGTTAACTCTCGATCAGTTCGCTTTTGGATATCGCATTATGCACCTGGGAGTATTCGACTCCGCTGGTGCATTGAATACCGGATACCTGTCCTACTCCGGCAAGCGGGGCTTCGGAGGCTTGAGCATGGGCTTGGGCTACTTGTCGACGCCCATGTGGTCCGAAAAGCAGGCCAGTGTCGGTTGGGGCCGTCGTGTATGGAGCGGTGTCGGTCTCGGCCTACGAGTCGGTCTGAATCAGAACTCGTTCAATAAAGATGAGTTCATTCTCGAATCGACGGACGATCCGCTGCTGAGTGGCAGCCTGAAAAAAACCGTCCCCATTGTCGCCGCATCGTGTGTATATCACAATCCCTTTTCGGGATTGACACTCGGGTGTGTTATCGAGAATCCGCATCAGCCGAATATATCCCCCGACGGGTCCGATCCGAATACCGTTTTACCACTTACTATTCGCGCTGGCGCGTCTGTCGAAAGCGAGCGATTCCAGGGTTCGGTCAATCTGTCGACGAACAGGTTCAAAACCGGACTGGCGACCCAGGGACGGTATTTCGTGTTTCAAGAACATGCACTGACCGCCCACTTTAATCAAGACGAGTGGTCCATCGGTGCGCGTTTCGCGGTCCAGGAGAATCTATGGGTCGATTACAGCTTCATGATGCCGGTGTCCGATCTGGCCTGGCAGGCCGCCGGCACGCATGGGTTTGTGGTGTGTTTTCATGCTTTCGAACGTGTCGAACCACCTCCGGAATACAACCATCGTGAACTCGTCGATGAAACCTATTCCTTCCGAATGCCATCTACGGTTGCTGTCAAACAGCCGCAGGCGCGGGAAATCACCGTACCGGAATTGACCGGTAAGGGAGATCTGTACTATTTGGCGTCCGAGGTCGATTCCACGACCATAATCGTCAAGCGTCTTACCAGGGATTTTGCGCCCGATATCGACATGAATAGAGTGCGCGCTCTGCCGCGATGGCGTATCGGGATAATGGACTCGAGTTGGTCGAAGCGTGTCGTGCACTCACTGACTGACGATATGATCCCAGCAACACCGAGCAACGCACTACCGCAAGGCAACTACTCGTCCGACTATCGCGAACAGGTAGTCTCGCTGGGAGATCGGTTGTCACGGGATAACGAACTACCGATCAAGATCGTCGGCGATCCGACCCAGCTCGATCGGGCCAAGTATATCGAAGAACAGATACTTAGGCGGGTCGAAGAGGATTCCGTCAAGCTGGCCGAAGCTATCAGGATCTACCAGATTCAGGCACCTGCCGATTCTACGATCATGCGGATGTTGTTCCGTCCGGTCGGAGAAGACTCGATCCCTCTGTATGAAGAAATCACTCTCTACGAGTATGACCGAATACCCTTTATGGTGCATTTCCTCGGCGACGAGAGTTCGCTCAGCGAATGGTCATTCCAGGTGGCTGATTCGGACGATCGGCTAGTGCACGCACAAAGTGGACGAGGATCACCTCCGGACACTCTGTGGTGGGATCTGTGCGACCAGTCGGGAAATAAAATCGATGTCGATATTTTCAACTACTGGTTCAGCTGGCGTAGTCCCGACGGTGCACATTACACATTACCGGCTCAAGATATCCCGTTCCCCAAGCACCTGATGCACAAAACACTGCATTTCGGTTACGAACAGATCGACTCGGCGGAACGCGGGGGTGCCGAGCGGTTGCTGATTCTCGATCCGGGACATGACGGTGAAGTCCTGATTCCGACGATTCCCCCGGATAAGCCCGGAAACGTTCGTGGCTCCACTGAAGGAGGAAACAAGGAATGATGTCAAAATTCTCCCTGCAGGTTGTTGTGTTGGCCGCGATAACGGTTGCAGTGCTCAATCCCTTGACGACGATCGCGACGGCGCAGGACGCGAGCCCGCAGGCGGATACTCCCGTACTCGTTACAGCAGATGACGCCGAGACGAGTGAAAAAGACCACGTGGAAACCATTAGGGGCTTTATCGAGGAATCGGGTGCTATCGGCTATGTGATTCTGGGTTTGTTGGTCGTGGGTATAGTGCTGGTACTCGATCAATTACGCGTCCACTGGTTGGAGATTCTGCGCGGGAAATCAATATACGGTGTTTCCACCAGAAGTATCAATATCGATGACATTCAGGATTTGATCACGAAAGCCCATGGCAGCCGAATCGCTGTATTGTTTAGCGAATCCATCAGTCTTTTTGAGGACACACATGAGCATGCAGCGCTGGTTTCGGAAGCGGACTTGTTCAGAGAAAAAGAGGAATCACGGTTTCACAATTTTGAGAGTCGGATGAGCTTTATATCCGATACCGCAGGTGGTCTTGGCTTGCTTGGTACGGTGCTCGGCATATACCAGGCCTTCAAGGTCAAGGGCGGTGGCATGGACGATCAGGCGCTCCTGGCCGCGATGGGATTGGCGCTGGGAACGACGTTCCTGGGCATTCTGGTAAGCGTGATCGTCAACTGGATGTCCACGGAAATGGGTGTAGCCGCCAACAAGCGGATTCTCGCCGCGCTGGATCGTGCCGACGCGCTCAAAGAAACCCTCGTCAGAGCAAAATCAAACCAGGCCGCTTAAAGGCTGAACGGGACGGTTAGGCATGCGGTTGAAAAAGAAAAGCGGAATCATCATCCGCCTGGTCGATGTCATCTTGATCATACTTTTCGGATTCCTGATGATCGCGAAGATACAGCAGCAGGTTGACATCGCGCTTCCACAGAGCCAGGGGGACAACTCTACGCCAGATACCGACAGCAAGTATTACGACGTATTCGTCTATCGAGACGGTACGATCGCCGATGGTTCGAATACTTTGCTCGCGAAGATGCCGTTGAAAGACCGCGAGACAAGCCGCGCGCAGGAAGAATATGAACAGCTCCAACGCCGGATCGGTTTTGCCAACAAAGCAAAAAAGATCGTGGTCATTCGCTCACAATTCGACGCACCGGTTCAGTATACGGTCGATTTGCTGGATATTTGTAAAAAACTCGACATGCCCAAGTCCATCCGCTGCCTTGAAACGATACCCGACAAACCGAAAAGTGGAGGTTGACCCTTGAGCAGGCAACAAGGGAAGCTTCTGAAACTCCTCGAGAGTAGAACCAGTGCGTACACCGGGGCTTTGCCGATTCTGGCTATACTGGCCGTGATTATAATGTTTGGCTCGTTCAACTGCTCGAGCACCGCTTTCGAAAAGGTATTGCAGGAGATCATCGACGATGTGCCCGAAGTTCTGCCTGAAGCGGTCGACGAGTGGGACCTGGAAAATGAAGATATTGGCCCGGAAGACTTCCAGGTGGACGCGGACGATCTCGAAGTTGCAGACGAACCTCTCCCGATTGAGCTGGAAGAAATCGAGAAGGAGGCTATTCCCGAACTCGTACTGCCCACGACCGTGGATATCACCCAGACCGATGATGTTGTACCCGATAACGATGAGCAGGACGAACCGATCGCTCCGCCGACCATCCCGGAACGCGATGAAAGTGAGGATATAGACCAACCCGACTTAACAATCCGGCGAGAAGAAAGCAACGCAATCAAATCGGGGCCTCGGGAAGCTGTTGACGGCACACCAGCCCCTGCTGTTGCCCAAGACGGGTTGCGTGGCCGTGACGACAGTGCTGCGGGTAATGGATTCGGCGGCGGAGATATCAAGGTCGTCAACTTCGGCGGCGGTGGAAATGTGTCTGGCGGTATTATTTGCAGACGTATGACTGCCCAGAAGCAAGGGTTTGCCGATTGGATACTGAAAAATCCGTGTGATCTGTCACAGGTCGTCCGGAACAGTCTGCAATTCGACCTCAACAAGGACCACACGGCAAAGAATCACATCCAGGACGAGACCGGCGCAACTTATCTGATGTATTTCCTCTACCGCCCCCAGACAAACCTATTCCGTGTGCTCGTTGTCAAGGGAACCGAAGCTTTCCAGATCGACATGCCGTTCGTGGACAGCGAGGCGGAATACGTTCAGACCGGTGAAGTTTCGTTTACGCAAACTGACGGGCAACAAACGATATACATGATTTCCTTGCAGCCCGTTGAGAAAGTGACACAAGAAGTACACGAGATCATGGATTACGTGCTCCGATGGCTGGAGATAGCTGATGAAAACTGACAGACAACCGGGCGACATCGCGTTATTGATCTGGCTGGCGTTGCTGGTCGCACTTGTGTGCGCAGGCTGTGCAAATCAGTACCCCGTCGGCCCGATGGGAACTGATTTCGCCCCCGTTGAAACAGAACCGGATACCGTTGCGGTCGCCTTCCAGGATACGGTACCGGCACCCGTTCCGCCGCCCATCGTACCGGCTGGCGTCGACACCGCTTTTGTCGAGGATCTGGACGACGAATACGGTATTCTATTCAATCAGGATGAGCTGGACGATATTCATGAGACGATGGCGACTCTCGAACAGGAGGTCGAATCGGTCGATACGCTTGCTAGCGTCATCCGCTTTCTTCGAGCCGCCGAACGGCCGGATGACGATGTTTACCTGAGCGCTCAGGACTCGCAAGCTGTAGGTAGAATCTTGCTGCGGGCGCTGGCTCCTAGCGGACCGGAATCCCAGATCGTCGATCGACTCGATGCTGCACTCGATGTGTTGCGAACGGTCGCCGAGGAAGTCGATTCGGTCAACGCGCAGATACAGTGGAAACGAGACGGGAGCGACACGCGCGAGCAGAACCGACGGCTGAAACTTGCGATCCACGGCTTTTCTCGGGAGGGACAGGCCTTACGCGACCAGCTCAATGCCATCATGTCGAATTTGAAAGGTGTCGCTGATCGATCCGATTCCAATCGCTCGTTCCTGCGAATGGAGCGGCAGCTCGCCGTATTCAAGGTCAAATTAGACAATACGATCAAAGAAGTCGGCCAGACTGCTCAGAATATCAAAGCCAACTCTCCCATATCTTCCGATGCCTTGATCGATCTGCAGAGATTCCTGGATGAGAAGCGACAGTACTTGATCGAGTTCGAGGCGATCTGGAGTCAACTTTCCGAATCGGGCGGTCTCGATCTCGCCAATCCAGAACGCCCGTTCGATAGTAAACGGATGGAACGGCTACTGGAGGATATTGGTCGTCAGTATGCCGAGCTGGCGGACAGAGCACGAATCAAGGCATCGGTTTCGGATACCGCTAGCAGCTGGGAGTCGCAGTACGACGCCAACACACAAGCCCGAGAATTCATCGATGAGATCCTGTCCAACTTACGGGCGTTGCGTAATAATCTCGAGCGCGTGAATTCCGAATTCTCGAACTTGGGCAACAGATACTGGGGCACCAGACTCAGAAAAGAACGCGATGATCGGAACGCTCGCGAGCGGTTGTATCAAGAGGTTGACGAGTTCATTGATAAACACGAAAGTACCGCGAGGATTCGAGAATCTGCGGACCTGCTGGCTGCCTATACGCGTCTTTCTAACCGGGCGATCAACAAATGGCAGGAGCATATCGTTCACGTTGGAGACCACGACGGCGAGCGACAAGCCGCGCAGCGTAAGTTGGCTAATATTCTAGGCAACAGGGCTCGAGTGATGGGTACGCCCTCGGCTTATGACGATGCGCGAAATCTGTGGAATTCGCTGTACGAAGAGCTACCCGGCGTTCATGCATATCCTTACTACATCGGGCAACTCTACTGGGACGAATCACTCGAAGACCGGACTCCGGCAACGTCTGAATCCATGCGTAGGGCAGCATTGCGCTCGTTGCAGGAATGCGAATCGACCCTGCTTGAAACTTTCAGTTACGAAGCCACGATGGACACCATCGCGACGGGACTAATGGAGCTGGCGGCTGACCAGGATCAAGACCCGTCAGGCGCTACCATTCCCGCAGCATTTAATCTTCCCGAAATCCAGCTTCCGGAAGCAAATTATTACTTCAAGAATTTTTTCCCAGCAGCTCGCGCCGATCTTGAGGCCTTGGGACCCGCGGTTCAAGACAGTATAGTGCGGCAATGGTTGTACACTCTCGATCTTTTACGTCGACAAATTGCCTACGAGAACGACGACGGC
The DNA here is from genome assembly GCA_964384055.1 of uncultured Fibrobacteraceae bacterium. Lineage (GTDB taxonomy): Bacteria > Krumholzibacteriota > Krumholzibacteriia > LZORAL124-64-63 > LZORAL124-64-63 > CAYLIV01. The sequence continues at coordinate 2,463 of CAYLIV010000011.1, read as the reverse complement.
GACGACTACTTTTTCCGCTTTGCTCGTTATCTGTACCTGCAGAATTCCGTTTCGTCCGGGGACGAGCGTATGGAAAACATTCGATACTGGTCCTGGGATGACGGCAACCTGGCGCTCCGTAAGCGGCTGCAGGGTATATACGCATTACCAGATTCGACCAAGGAAACGGCTGCCGTCAAGCGCGACTCGCTGGTAGACATTCTCGCCCAGGCCAGAACCGAAGGTGCTCGGCGGCAGCTCCAGTACCAGATAGGATTCCTCGAGTTCCAGAACCTGGAGCAGTACGATGTCGGGCTCGACAGGCTATTCAAGACCGTTGCCGAGATTGGTCTGCGTCCAAACCCGAATCCGGAAGTAAGTAATATCGATTCGATCGTTACACGCAATTATCCGACATTCCTGTACAATCGCGGTAATATATATAAGAATACTGGTCTGAATCGCGAGGCGTTTTATTGTTTCTTGGGAGTATCGGAAAAATATGGTATCGATCCCGTATTACGCTATAGATCCAAATATCAGGCGGCGCAATTGCTGAAAGACAACAACCAGCGTAAAGCGGTCAGCTTGTTGGACGAGGCGATACAGCTTGCCGTTGATACGATGGAAAGAGATCCGCAAGCGGTCGAAATTCGAGAACTAGTCAGTATGTTTGAAATGTCAGAAGCTCTAAATCGAAAACTGAAGCTACTACGTAAAGCCCTGCAAGCGAAAGAATATCTGTCTCGATTAGAAGCCGCGGCGGCCGCCGACGTTTCTGGAGAGCCGGGAAAATGAAAGCATACGCCTGTTTGACCTTTCTGTATTTGCTCAGCGCCGGTGCCTACAGCCCGGCTCAGGAGCGGGATCCGCAGAAGTATGAATCCAATAGTCATACGTCCGGCGCGTCAGAAGAAGTAGCGGTACGTACGACTCACCAAGATTCCGTGCCGGTCGATGAAACGGCGGAGTACCTCGAGAATCTGCGAAGTTTCGCCACGGAATACCTGGAATCGAGTCCGGGCGACGTCATCATCGGCGAACAGACAGAACGGAGAGGCGGGCCGATAGACCGACAGACATATTTTCAGAGCGATGTCTGGGAAGACGCGGCCTCGCTTAATGGTACCATCGAGCCCGACAGCATCCAGTCTATTCAAGCGATAGTCCAGAAAGTGATCATCCGAGATCGCGAGGCGATTCAATATCTATTCGACGCTTGCCCGTTTTATACTCGGGATGTCAACGAGATCGAGTTCATGGAGATATTCGATTTCAGCCGGGACGGTTTCAACAACGGTGATCTGATTTCAGCGCATCCGGTTGGTGAGACCTACATCCTGGATGCGTTGAGCGAAGAATTCGTGGACGCCGCTGCCACCTGGACTCAACGCGAAAACCTGCAGCGGGATACACGCGATATCGTCACGGATTACATGCCGCAATTGATTGCCGAACTCGGGCCCCCCACGCAGTACGAGTGGGAAATACCGGAGCCGGATCTATCCCGAGACGAAAACGAAAGGATGGCCATCAGGGCTATCGGCGCGGGCGTTCACCACGCGGTAACCGAACAATACGGTAATAGCCCATTGGCGTTGTATTTCGCTCGCACGGATTCGATCACGAAGATCGAAATGTGGGGATACGAGCCGGATTCTCTACGATTCAATTATCTCTTCACCGGGAAAGGCCAAGTGCGTAACGATCTTTTCACCATCGCCTCGCGCGATTCGTTTATAAAGACCTACAGATCGTACGTGGACGTGATGGTGATCAAGGAGGAACGTTGCGATACGCTCTTCACGCCCAAGGCGAACCGCTGAACTCTGTGAGTCGTAAGATACCAGCGTAAAGAGCTACTATTCATCGGCTCGACAAACCGCTTGTAATATGTTGATCACTCGCTTCGATTACCCGGGTTGCAGAACGTATGAGTTGTCGATCATATACCGTGTTAAACAGACGTACGAGACGTCTCGCCGTGGAACGCGAGGCCTCGCCGCGGAATATGGTCCTCGATAAGAAGGCGAAGACGTCAAACCCGCCCCGTCCGCATTGAACCGGCCCAGTAATCACGCCCATGCCGCTCTGCCTCCGCAGCCGCCCGTTCGTGATCGTACGGCGCCCGAAGGTGCTGCACGCAGCACCCCGTCGCACTCTTGTCGATTTCCGCTTACGAAGCGTGAGGACTGAAAGTCTGCATGGCATGGCAGCACGGATCGTCACCGGCATAGACGGGCAGGCCGATACTGCCGGGGTTCACGACAAGCTGTCCGGTTGCCAGGCCGACCGTGTAAGGTTCGGATTGAAGCCGTCCATGAAGGCGAAGTCGCGGCGGCAGGAGAGAAGGCAGCCCAGTTCCTTCAGGCCGAGCCGTTCGTACATGTCGGCATAGCCGCAGCGCGTCACGTCGAAGCGGAGGCAGTCCTTGTCCTGGGCCACATTCTCCAGCGTCATCGTATCGTCGGCGGCCCACAATTC
>CAYLIV010000010.1:4674-118780 GCA_964384055.1 uncultured Fibrobacteraceae bacterium | reverse complement strand
TTCTTCGTGGCCTTCTTCTTGGTAGCCTTCTTCTTGGTGGCCTTCTTCTTCGTGGCTTTCTTCTTCGCCTTCTTTTTAGCAGCGGGAGCCGCAGCTAACTTTTCTCTCTCCTCCATACTTGGACCTCACTTTCTGAGAGTTCCTCTGGCACCCGGTCCCGCACCCTTGGTGACCAAGTACCGACCTCCTGTCTTGAACCATCAAGTCACGCCTTCGATGCTGTGGCGGCATCAACTGAGCCGCGCCACCAATGTCCTTCCGGGTGTGACCGCACCCACCGGATTCGGGATCTGCGTTTCGGGCGATCCCTTCATCGCTGGCAAGCACTTCCTTACTCGGCCCAGCCGCTGCTAACCATGGCGTCAGGCTCCCAGTGAAAGCGTGTCCATTATTTCGACCAAAGAGAAAACGTGTCAATAAGAAATCTCGATAGACTCTTGTTTTTTCTTTCGTTTAAAACGGTGCGGTTCGACATGTCCGACGTGAACGCGCGTCACGATGACGGTAAACTGAAAAGAAAAAGGACCGCTGTCGAACGGTCCTCGTGTTCTTGCCCGCGACGATCGCGAGTAGAAATCGTTGGTGCCCGGGGCGGGATTCGAACCCGCACGGCTTGTGGCCACTACCCCCTCAAGATAGCGTGTCTACCAGTTCCACCACCCGGGCACAGGCGTGCGCGACGACTCCGCCATCTGCTACTGGTCGTCGTCGCCGCCACCGGTCTCGGTCGCATCGTCCCCGGCCGAATCGGTGGCCTCTACCGGCAGTGCGTTCACATCGATCGGTTCCATCGGTGTCACGTCGCTGGTCAAGGTTCCATCCTGGGCCGCTTGCTGCACTACCGAAGCACCGGCACGCAGTTCGTTCCGGCTACCGGTCATGAGAAACAGCGTGAACGACGTGAGGAAAAAACCCACGGCGCAGTAGATCGTGATCTTGTGCAGGAGCGTGGTCATGCCGCGCGAACCCAATATCTGTTGCGGTGCACCACCACCGCCGCCGAACGCACCCGCCAAGCCGCCGCCCTTGCTCGATTGCAGGAGCACGACGACGCACAACACGATACTGATCAGTACGTGTATGATGATGAGCAGTGTGTACATTCCATTCTCGCTTCCGCCACCGTAGGTAGTAAAACGCTTGCCTTGCCGCGTACAAGCCGCACAAGGGTGGGAAACTTAATATGCCCCTAACTCTTTGTCAATCAGCCTATCGCCCGGCCCGTGCCCGGTCGCGACCCCGGTGCCTCAGGCGTCGCTCAGGGCAGCGATACCGGGTAAATCGCGTCCCGCCATGAACTCCAGCGAGGCGCCACCACCGGTCGATATGTGACTGATGCCGTCGGCCAGCTGCATCTGATTCAACGCCGCCACACTGTCGCCGCCGCCGACCACGCTCAGCGCGCCGGCGGTCGTTGCGTCGGCAACAGCCTGTCCGAGCGCCCGGGTGCCCTTGGCAAATGCCGGCATCTCGAAAACACCCATCGGACCGTTCCAGAAGATCGCACGGGCGTCGGCAACGACCTCGCGATACCGGCCAACTGTCGCCGAGCCGATATCGAGCCCCTGCCAGGCATCCGGAATATCGGTGACCAGCACCTCCTTGCGCTGACCCTGTTCGCTGAAATCGGTCGACACGACACAATCCTCGGGCAGCATCAGCTGCGCTCGGCTCGTCTTGGCCTTGGCGACGATCTCGGCCACGAGTTCCAGACTCTCCTCATCGACGAGACTGTCGCCCACGTTCAAGCCGTGAACCCGGAAGAAGGTGAAGATCATACCGCCACCGAGGAGCAACGTGTCCACCTTGTCGAGCAAATTGACGATCACGTCGACCTTGCCCTTGACCTTGGCCCCCCCCAATACCGCGACGAAGGGGCGCTGCGGATCCGCGAGCAGGTTGCCGAGGTTCTCGAGTTCGTTTTCCATCAGATACCCGGCGTACCGCTGTGCGAAGAATTCGGTCACGCCGGTTGTCGAGGCGTGAGCACGGTGGGCTGTCCCGAACGCATCGTTGACGTACACCTCGCCGTGGCCGGCGAGCGCCCGCGCGAAGGCCGGATCATTGTCCGTTTCTCCGGCGGTAAAACGTAGATTCTCCAGCAACAGGATCTCGCCGCGCTGCAGGCCGTCCGCCAGGCGTTCGGCTGCCGGCCCGACGGTGTCGCTGGCGAATTTCACCGGCGCCGTGGTCAATTCGGCCAGACGGTCCGCCACCGGTCGCAACGAGAAGGCGGGATCGACCTTGCCCTTCGGCCGCCCTAGATGGCTCATCAGGATCAAGGCGCCGCCGCGCTCGATGATCGCCTCGATCGACGGTAGCGCGGCGCGAATGCGCGTGTCGTCGGTGATGCGTTTTTCCTGGTCGAGAGGAACGTTGAAATCGACGCGCATCAAGACCTTCTTGCCGGCTGCGTCCAGGGTCGCCAGGTTCCGTTTCGCCTTCATTGCCACTCACCCTCCCTGCTGGTATTCCATTGGCACACTGCCCGTCTCGCTTCGTCGGCTCCGATAGGGAAACGCCGTGCATGTATCATGTAACTCATTGTTTTCCACCAAAATACCCTTGTCCATGGTAAAAATGACTTTGGTGGCTGTCAACCAACATTCTGGCGCGTATGGGGAATGCGCGGCCCGGCATCGATCCCACCGGCTGCCTGCTGCTTGGCCCCGTCCACGGTCAAGCCCACTGCCAGTCCGCCCACGACATTCCAGCCCAGTTCAACCAGCACCTCGACAACCGCGAGCATGGTCCCACCGCTGGTGACCAGGTCGTCCACCACGACCAGGCGGCGGCGATCGCCGGTCGCCGGCCGGCCGCGGAACGCTTGCCGCACGTTGGTCCAGCGCTCCCGGTCGGTGGCCGAGATTTTCGCCTGCTGCCGCGTCCGCCGCGAGCGTTCGACGAGGTTGAAGACCTGCGGGATACCGGTGCGCCGCGCGACGAGCTGTGCCAGCAGCTGCGCCTGGTTGAAACCTCGTTCCCGTTGCCGGGTCGGATGGAGCGGCACGGGCACCAGACCATCCACGCGACCCAGTCCGTCCGGCCCGGGATACCGGGCGTCGTCCGAGTCGGCCGACGACGTCCTCGTCGGGCCGTCTCCGTCTCGCGGTTCCGGAACATCGCGCAGGCCGGTAGCCGCGAGAGTAGCCAACGGCCAGACCAGGCCGCGCAGTCCCTGGTATTTCATGGCGCCCACCGTTGCGACCAGCGTCGCGTCGGTTGCGCAACCGGCAACGACCGGGAACCGCCGACCGCCCGCCCCGGCCAGCAGACGCGTGACACGACCGGTCCGCATTGCACCAAGACAGTCCGCACAGAGATGCGGACGATCCCAGTGGCGTAGACCCGACACGCGAACACCAGCCGCACACCACGGCCGATCGCCGACACCAGCGCGGCAGACGACGCAGTGCTCAGGAAAAACGACTTCCAGCGCAGCATCGAGCAGGTGGGTGAGAAAACTCGTCAGCGTCCTCCCGTAGTCGGTCGGCGCCGTCGAGGGGCCGACACGCGAAATGTTCGGGGAGGCATTCAGTGCATGGCCGTAGGCTGGTGCCCAGTCCGGATGACACGAGTTACGGCGGCCGCTCACGCAGGCATGGCCGCCAGCATCGCCTGCCACGGCAGAGGCGGTCCGAACCACCAGGCGAACGACAGCCCGCCTTGCATCAGCAGAACCGGTTTCCCGTCGGCGAAATCGAAACCCAGCGGTTTCGTCGCACCGGCGGGCAGCTGATCGCCGTAGCGGAGATCGAGTAGGAGACAGTGCGTATCACCCGCAGTATCGGGAAGATACCGCAGCGCGTCGACGCCGCCGGCGAGACAGACGACCCAGACCGTCGGTTCATCGGGCGTTGACTGTCGTGCACGCGGCACGAGTTCGGTTATCTCGATCTCGGCGATCTGCGGCGTCCAGGTATCGCCGTCGAGCCAGTTGCCGAAGCGTCGGCGGCCAGCTGCCGATCGGTTCTGTACCGCGACCGATTTCACGCCCCACTCGTCCAGGGCGCGTACGGCCGCCCGTGCCGAACCGCCGGCGCCCAGGACGATCGCCCGCGCCGGCACGGTCGCCGGTATCCAGGCCTGCGCGAGCACCGCCGCGACACCGCCGCTGTCGGTGTTGTGCCCGAGCCAGTGATCGTTCTCGACCTTGACGGTGTTCACCGCGCCCAGTTCCCGCGCCACGTCGGTACGGCCGTCGCACAGAGCTGACGCTTCCTCCTTGAGCGGAGCCGTCACGTTGAAGCCCGCCAGTTGCGGCGCCCAGCTCCGGTCTTTGAGGCGGGCGAGTTCGCCAGCCGGAATGTGCGCCGGTAGGTACTCGTTGACGATCTCGCGATCGCGCAGGGCTGCGTTCTGCAGAGTCGGCGACAGGGAGTGCGCAATGGGATCACCGACGACTGCGTAAAACGGCGCCGGCGGCGACCACGTTTCACCGCCACGCAGCCAGCCGCCACCCGCCGCCAGTTGCAACACGTGGTCAGGCATAGCGTCCACCTTTGTTGCCGGCAGCCCGACGTCCGGACACCAGCACCCAGGTGCCGAGCCCGATCAGCAACACGCTGATCCACTGGTTACTGCTCAAACCCAGCGCCGCCATCTGTTCCGCTTCGTAGTAACGCGAAATGTCGACCAGAAAACGAGACAGGCCGTAGAGCGCCAGAAAGCGCCCGAAGGTCGTCCCTGGCGCCGACGACCGTTTCTCGAAGCCAATCAGCAGCGCGGCAACAACGAAGCCACCGATCGAGCCGTACAGTTGCGAGGGATGGACACAGGCATCGCCGAGCCGCAGACTGGCCGGGCTGCCGGGCGGGAAACACACCGCCCAGGACAACGTGGTCGGCGTGCCGAAACAACACCCGGAAAGGAAACAGCCGATCCGGGTGATACCGATGCCCAGAGCCACGCCGGGCGCCAGGATATCGGCGACCCTCAGGAAGGCTACCCCCCGCCGCTGGCACAGCCACCAGACCGTGGCCACCGCAGCCGCGATCCCGCCGTACAGGGTCAGTCCCCCGTCCCAGATATAGAACACGCGGTACCAGGGTTCGAAATCACCCAGATGGGTCAGCACGTAGAACAGACGCACCCCGACGATACTCGAAACCAGCACGGCAAAGACCAGATCGAGAATCAGATCAGAGGACAGACCATGCGGTCGGCCACGACGAACGCTCAGGAAAATACCGACCAGAAAACTGATGGCGAGCATCAGGCCGTAACTCTTGACGAACCCGAAAATTTCCGGATACACGATTATCTCCGTTACTCTTCGTAGCGCTGAGCGCTGACGTTGACCAGCAATCCGAGCAGAAACGATGACACGATCAGGTTCGAGCCGCCGTAGCTGATCAGCGGCAGCGGCAACCCGGTCACCGGCAACAAGCCGGTGGTGATGGCGACGTTGACGACGACGTGAAAAAGGAAATAGGTCGTGATGCCGATGGCCAGAAAAGACGGGAACGGCCGTCGCGCCGAGATCGCCTGATCGCTGCCCCGCAAGATGATCACCAGAAACACGCCCAGCAAGCAAACCGCACCCAGAAAGCCGAGTTCCTCACCGATCACGGAAAAGATGAAATCGGTGTGCCTTTCCGGCAGGAACGCCAGCCCTTTCTGCGTCCCTTGCAGGTAGTGGGTGCCGAAGAGACCGCCGGAACCGATAGCCACCTTCGACTGGATCGCCTGATAACCGGTGCCGAAGGCATCCCGGCTCGGCTCGAAGAAGGCCATGATCCGGTCCTGCTGGTATGGCTTGAGCTGGTCCCAGAAATATGGGATGCCGATACCGCTGGCGATGTTCACCAGCAGCAGCACGCCACTGGCGAGAAAAGTCGAGCGGCTGGCATACAGCAGCGCGATGACCAGCAGCAGGTAGACGCACCAGGGCCACGCTTGCTGCGCCACCGCTTCCGAATAGAAACTGATGACGGCGCTGAGCACGGCCGTACCAACGCCGATCAGGAAGAATCCGGAGATGCCGAACCAGAAGATCATCCCCACCCACAGCGCGATAAAGACCAGGCTCGTGCCCAGGTCCGGTTCGCGCAGGACAAGCAGAAACGGCACCACCGTCAGACATAACGACACGATTGTCGTCAGCAGCGGCCGGTTCATCGACGAGTGGCGGCTGAGCACGCTCGCCGTCAGCACGATGTACGCGATCTTCGCCATTTCCGACGGCTGCATGCGCAACGGGCCCAGCATCAACCAGCGACGCGCGCCACCGACGGCGGGTGCGATCACCAGTACCAGCGCCAGCAGGAGCACGGCGATCAGGAAAAGCGGCAGGGCGAGGTTTTCGAGATGCCGCAGCGGGAACCGTGCCGCGGCCAGCAACGCGATCCAGCCGCAGACGATCCACAACAGCTGGCGCATGAAAACCGATTTGGCCACATCGGATTCGATATTCTCGTAGGGCCCGCTGATACCCTCGGTCACGGACCAGAGTATCGCCAGGCTGACCAGGCACAGCATGAGATAGGCGGCCAGCAGCCACCGGTCACCATCCGGCAGGAGCCCCATCAGGAAATTCACCCCGCGCCCCTTTCCGCCAGCGGAACGCTCGCCGCCGCCTGCTCGGCCGGCGGCCCTTCGCGCCACCTGAAGTAGCTGCGCAGCCACTGCCCTGCCGCCGGCGCCGCCTGCGAACTGCCGTGGCCTGCGTGTTCGACCAGGATCACCACGGCAACCTCCGGATCGTCGGCCGGTGCGTAACACATGAACCAGGCATGGTCCTCGCCGTGGGGATTCTGTGCGGTGCCGGTCTTGCCCGCCACCGCGTAGCCGGCAATGGCCGCCGCCGCGCCGGTGCCCTGATCGACCACTTCCTCGAGCGTGCGGCGACACCAGTCGAGGTGTTGGGACGCGATGGGCAATGCGGCAACCGGTCGCGACTCGGGCTCGGGCGTCAGGACGAAACTCGGCGCTTGTACGAGTCCGGAGGTGGCGATCCGCGCGGCCAGCATGGCCATCTGCAGCGGTGTCACGAGCAGTTCTCCCTGCCCGATGGCGTTGTTCAGCAGCACACCGCGGGTCCAGCGGTTCTTGCCATAGCGTTCGTCGTACCAGGTCGCGTTCGGGATGTTCCCCGCCGCTTCCTCAGGGAACATGCTCGTGCATACCTGGCCGAGTCCGAAGGCGTAGGCTACCTCGGCCAGCTGTTCCAGGGTCAAGCGCAGACCGAGCTGGTAGTAGAAGACATCGCAGGAATTGACCAGCGCTCCCGTGTGGTCGAGTGGACCGTGTCCGTCATGCTTCCAGCAGCGAAAGAGGCGGTTGCCGAAATAGTAGCCGCCCGTGCACGGCTCGAGAACGGTCCGCGGCCCTACCACTTCCTGAATCAATCCGGCGATGGAGGTCACGGTCTTGTACAGCGACGCAGGCGGGTAGGTCGCCTGCACGATGCGGTTGAAGAACGGTTTGGCGGGATCGTTGACCAGCTGTTCCCACTCGCTGCTCGTGATGGTCGAGGTGAGCAGATTGACGTCGAAGGAAGGCGCGCTGAAGGCAGCCAGCACCTGCCCGGACGGTATGGCCACGGCAATGCCGCAACCGGTCTGTTCGGTGAGCGCTTCGGCCATGCGACGCTGCAGGGGCAACGACAGACTCAGCGTCACGTCGTTGCCGGGTACGACCCGCTCGAGCCATACCGTCTCGCGGCCGACCACCTGTCCCGCTGCATTGACCTCCTCGAGCTTGACCCCGTTGCGTCCCCGCAGGCGCTGTTCGTAGGCTCGTTCGACGCCCTGCTTACCGATCACGTCGCCGGTGCGGTAACCCTGGGTAGTCGACGCCGAATCGATATCGGCCTGTCCCACCTCGCCCACGTAGCCGGCGATGTGAGCAAAGAGCGGCCCGTGAGGATAGCGACGCCGGGCGCGCGCCTCGACCCGTACGCCAGGTAGCTGCTGACCACGTTCCTCCACCGCCACGATCTGCGGCATCGAAGCATTGACCACCAGCACCAGCCGCTGCTTGCCCTTGTCGGCCTGATGCTGAAGTCGAGCCAGCGATTCCGCGCGCGGCAGGTCGAACCAGGTGAGCAGACGGTGCAACGTGGTGTCGGGAACGCCCTCCTGCAGGGTGACGGCCGGGACCGTGATATCGGCGATGTACATGTTGTCGGCCAGGATCTCGCCGTTCCGGTCCACGATCCGCCCCCGGGGCGAACGGACCCGGAATCTGACCTGCCGATTCTCCAGCGCCTGGTCCTTGTACTCGCCGTGTTGCACGATCATCATGATAAAAAGGTCGAGTCCCAGGATCAGGAACGACAGCAGTACGATGCCCCGGAAGATCCGGCCGCGAACCGCGATGTCGGGATTGGCGACCACGTCACTGCTCCTGCCGTAGAATACCCAGCAGGTCCGCCAGACGAATCAGCGGGATGCCGACCAGCCCGCTGTAGATCGCCCCCGGCAGGGCATGGGTGATCAGCGGCCCGAGAAACGCATCGTCGCTCAGTCGGCTCTGAACGAGCAGGAAGAGCAGGTCGTGCACAAGCGCTGCACTGGCCACGACCAGGCCTTCGACGATCGGCAGACCGTAAACCAGATGTCCGCGCAAGCGGCCGGCCAGAAATCCGATGAGTGTCTTGCACAAGGCCCGCAGCCCGAGCAGGTGCGGTGAGGCGAGATCTTGAACCAGTCCGAGCACAAAGCCGCCGAGGCACCCGGCCGCGGATCCTCGGGCCAGCGCGAGCACCACCAGCGCGATGAGCGAGAAATTCGGCGTGATCTCCCAGACGGTAATCGCCGGCGCCACGAAGGCGTCGCCCAGAAACGCAATCGTCACCCAGATCATGGTGGTACGCACGAATTCGCTCACCGGTCAACCTCCGGACCTGTCGCGCCCGATGTCACCGACGTCTGCACCACGAAGACCGCATCGTTGTACTTGAAGCTGGTCAAGACCCTGACGTGAATCTCCTTGAATATCTTGTCCGTCGGCGAGGCGACGGCTTCGACCACACCGACCGGCAGGCCGCGTGGCACCAGCCCTTCCGGCGGTCGTCCGGTCCGCTCGTCGCGGATCTCCGCTATGCCGGAGGTGACGATCCGGTCGCCGGGCACCACGTCCTCGTCACGGCCGATCATCTCGAGCAGGAACTTGCCCGCCCGCGGTCGCAGCACACCGAGCAGGCCGGTGCGTTCGATCTCCACACCGAGCGCCACGCCGGGTGCGGTCAGAAGCTCCACCCAGGCATGCTGTCCGTCGATGACCTGTACGATGCTACCCAGATACCCGAGCGGCGAGATGACCGGCTGATGCGGCCGCCAGATCACCGGTTCGAGGCTCTTGATCTTGATCTTGGTCACGAAGCGGCCGCTTTCGCGCGCCAGCACCTCGCAAGGGACCATCTCCCCCCGGTACGGCGAGGTCGGATCACCGTGTCGAGCCAGTCGCACGCTGTCGTGCCGGCTGAGACCGGCCGTCGCCTCCAGCAATTCGAGTTGCACGATCCGCGCCTGCAGCCGGGCGTTCTCCTGGCGTACCCGAAAAATATCCTCACCGAAGTTCCGTACGCTCCAGTAAGGCGCCGTTATCACCGCCCCCAGACGGTCGGCCACCATGATCTGCACGCTGTCCGGCAACGCCAGCAACACCACTGACAGGGTGATGCACACCGCGAGGACGAGCGTCTCGAAATGGCTCGATGGTTGGGAGTTCCGGAACATGACCGATCGCCTTGTCCGTTTGCGCGGCGGAACTCGGCTGTGCGCGACCTCTCTCGGAATCGCGGTGTCGCCGCCCAGGATCGTCCTGCGTTGCCGCGCCGCCAGCTAGCCCCGTCCGCCCTTCATGATGACCGGTCGGTAGCGCTCGAAATCGTCGAGTATCTTACCCGTGCCGAGCACCACACAGAACAGGGGATCATCCATGAGGTTGATGGGCAGGTCCGTCTGTTCGCGCAGCAGCTCGGGCAGGCCCTTCAACAGCGCGCCGCCGCCGGTCAGGACTATGCCTCGGTCCTTGATATCGGCGGCCAGTTCCGGTGGCGTCTGCTCGAGCGAGTGTTTCAGCGCGTCGCAGATCTGCTGTATCGGTTCCTGCATCGCCTCGCGAATCTCGACCGACGAAATCTTCAGGGTCTTGGGCACACCGGACACCTGGTAGAGCCCCTTGACTTCCATCTCGATTTCCTCGGTGAACTTGTGCGCCGACCCTATCGTCTTCTTGATGTTCTCCGCCGTCTGGTCGCCGATCAGCAGGTTGTGGTTCTTCTTGATGTAGTTGACGATGGCGTCGTCCATCTCGTCGCCGCCCACCCGTATCGAGGTATCACAGACGATCCCGTTCAGGGCGATCACGGCGATCTCGGTCGTACCACCGCCGATATCGATGATCATGTTGCCGCTCGGCTGATCCACCGGCAACCCGACGCCGATGGCGGCGGCAACCGGCTCGGCGACCAGAAACACCTCGCGCGCGCCGGCATGCTTCGCCGAATCGCGAACCGCCCGTTTCTCCACTTCGGTGATGCCGGAGGGCACACAGATGATGATCCGCGGCGCGATGAAGTGACGCTTCTTCTGGGCGATCTTGATAAAATCGCGCAGCATGTACTCGGTGACCTCGAAATCCGCGATCACCCCGTCTTTCAGCGGCCGGATGGCCATGATGCTGTCGGGAGTCTTACCGAGCATGGCCTTCGCTTCCGCGCCCACTGCGTATACCTTGCCGCTGCCCTTGTCGATGGCCACCACGGAGGGTTCGTTCAGGACGATCCCCTTGCCTTTGATATAGACGAGCGTGTTGGCGGTACCCAGGTCGATGGCGATGTCGTTCGTGAACATGCTCTGCAGGCGTTTGAACATCTTTCGTTTTCCTTCACGGCAAGTGTTTCCGTCAACCCGCGCGTGTTTGCTGTTCGGTCCGGCGCCTCGTCGGGCCAACCGTATTCCCTGATACTGACCAACCGGCCGTCACCGAACACGATGTGGTCTAGCAGTTCCACGCCAAGCAGCCAGCCGCAGCGCGCGAGCCGGCAGGTCAGTTCGAGATCGTCGCCGCTCGGCTGCGCATTGCCGGACGGGTGGTTGTGCGCGGCGATGATCGCCGCGGCGCTCAGGCTCACCGCCGGCTTGAATACCTCGCGGGGATGCACCAGCGACGCATTCAACGACCCGATCGACACCGTATCGACAGCGATCACCCGATGTCTGGCGTCGAGATAGATGGCCAGAAAATGTTCGCGGTCGAGCCCCCGGAATTCGTCCGTGAGCAGCGACCGCAGATCACGCGGCCCGCTCACTTTCAGCCCCGCGCGTCGCACCGACAGCCGGCAGCGAAGCCCGAGTTCGACCGCCGCCGTCAGTCGGGTCGCCCGGGACAACCCCATACCGTGCTGGCGACACAGGACCAGCGGGGACAGTTCCACCAGCGCGTGCAAATCACCGCAAGCGCGCAACAGGAGCCGCGACATGTCGGATGCAGAAACCGGACCACCGGGACCGAGCACCAGCGCCACGAGTTCCTCGTCGGCCAGCACCTTGGGTCCGAAGCGTAACATCCGTTCGAGCTGTGACGGCGCCTTCCGGGCCGGCGCGGTCCCGGCGCGCGGCGTCGCCCCCTCCTCCGTGTTTCGTATCTCTTTTTTTTTCAACACACTACAACCTACGGGGAGGTAGTCGGAAAGTAGCAGACGTCCCAGGCCTGGGCAATACTTTTCTCCGCGTTCTCGGGGATCGGCCGCTGATGGCTGAAACCTCGTCATCCAAAAGGCTTATAGCGTTTTCTCTTGTCCGCCACCGACCGGCCCGATATTCTTAGTCGCCCCGGCTGCGGACACGCCGCGTTGCGCCAGGAATACACCCGGCAGGAAGGAAATTCCTTGTCGACACCGAACCCGACAGACGGACCGGGAATTCTGGTCCGCAAGTACGGCGGTTCGTCTATCGCCACCATCGACCGCATCTGCGCGGTCGCCAGGGACATTCGCGCTGCACGGGACGCCGGACACCAGCTTGTGGTGGTGGTCAGCGCCATGGGCGGGACCACCGACGAGCTGGCTCGCCAAGCGCGTCAGGCCAATGCGCAACCGCCGCGGCGTGAGCTCGACATGCTGCTTTCTGTCGGCGAGCGCATCACCATGTCGTTGCTCTCGATGGCGCTGGCGGCGGAAGGCTGTCCCGCTATTTCCTACACCGGCTCGCAGTGCGGGATCATCACCGATACCAGTCATACAGACGCGCGCATCATCGACGTCCGGGGCGATCGTGTCCGCCAGTCGCTCACCGACGGTTACGTGGTTGTCGTTGCCGGCTTCCAGGGCGTCAGTCTCGATCGGGAGATAACCACGCTCGGTCGGGGCGGGAGTGATACCACGGCCGTCGCCCTGGCCGCCGCACTCGGTGCGTGGCGCTGTGAAATCCTGAAAGACGTGGACGGTGTGCTGACAGCGGATCCGGACTTGGTTCCCGGACCGCGACGGCACCCCGCGTTGAGTTACGAGCAACTGCGCCAGATCGCTGCGAGCGGCTGCGGCGTGGTCCACCTGCGCGCGGTCGAGTATGCCGCCGGCCATCAGGTCCCGCTGTTCGTCGGCTCCAGTTTTCACGAAACCGAAGGGACCATCATCAGCACCAGTCTTCCCGAGCCGACTCCCCAACGCCGCGAAGCGTGCCTCCGCCCCCTGGCGCTGACGGTCAAACACCCCGTCGCCCGCCTGCGACTGCGCTCGCGCGACCCGCGACTAGCCGGCCAATGGCTCGACCTGGCGGCCGACGCCGCGCAGCGCGATGTGCACCACGCGGAATGGCTCGAGGCCGACCACGGTTTGTACTGGGAAGTACTCACCGAACCGGCGACGGCAAAACAGCTGGCTGAAAAGGCAGCCGAGAAACGTGCCGACAGCGTCGGTGAGATCGAGCTCGACGAAGACCTTGGTTGCCTGAGTCTCGCCGGCTGCGGACCGGCCGGCTGGCCGGTGACGGCGCAGCAGATGCGTACCATCCTCGAGAATCTGGTCGGCGACGAGGCCGCGAACTGGCCGTTGCGCAGTGACGGTTCGACACTCAGGTTGCTGATCCCGGATCACCGGTCGCACCAACTGGCGAGGGATCTGCACGAGCTTCTCTTTCCATCCTGAATTCCCGGTCCAGGAAGTCGCGCCAGCTGCCCGGCGGCAACTGGCCGCGTGCAATGGCAAACCAGCGGCGCGCTTCGGCGCCGTCCTGCAGCTTGTCCCGGAAGAGCAGGATCGCCCGCACCAATGCGTTTTCGGAACGGTCGCTGGACGGATAGGTCTGAAACAGATCGAGATACGCCGCAACCGCCGCGGCGTAGTCGTGAGTCTTCTCGAACAGGAACGCTACCTGGGCGAGATCCTCCGGGCCCACCGCCGACACCGAATCGCCGCGCCTGATCTCCCGATACACATCAAGGGCCTCGTCTATCCGTCCACGCTCCAGGAATCCGCGGAAGACCTCCTGGTACTCGCCACGCGCAGCAGCCCCGCGGCCGCTCATTCTCCGCGCACGCGCCAGCAACAAGGTCACCTCCAGGTCCCCCGGTTGCTGCTCGAGGTACGCCATGAAGTCGCCTTCGGCCGCCAGCGGCTGACCCTGCTCCAGATACCGCCGACCGCGTACCGCGTGGTTTTCGGCCCGCGCCTGCGTGTGATAGCCGAGGACGAATGCAAGGAACAGGCCCAGCGTGAATCCGCCCAGATGAGCGCCGTAAGAAACGGTCGACCCGCTTTCGCTGGCCAGCAAGCTCTGCATCAGCTGCAGGAGCAGCCAGAGTCCGACGCCCACCGGCAGCGGTAAATAGGCTCGGCCCGCCCGGCTAACGCCCTGTAGCGGCGAGAAGACCCAGTAGGCGAGGGACAGGCGCGCGTAATAGAAACGTACCAGCGACAAGGCCAGCAGACCGGCGATCGCGCCGGACGCGCCCATGACCCCCAGTCCGCCTTGCCCCATGACGCCCAGCACGGACACGAGGCCGTGCAGCAGATTGCCGAAGGCACCCAGCATGACCCAGTAGAAGAGAAAGCGCAACGTACCGAGGCGATCCTCGAGCAGCGGCGCAAACACCCAGCAGTACAGCAGATTGCCCAGCAGATGTATCCAGCCACCATGTACGAATACGGCCGTGGCAACGGTCCACGGCGCCCCGTTGCCCGGATAGAACACGAGATAGGCCGGATGAAATGGCAGCAGGCCCGGGGCATAGCGGATCCACAGGAAGAGCACGGTCATTAACGCCAACAAACCGTACGTCAACACCGGTGGACGACGCAGCGGCTGGTCGAGACCCAGGGGATAGAAATAGAAAAAATACATGCACTACCACCACACGCGTACGCCTACGATATGCGTCAACTACTACACCATCGGAAGAAAAGGGGGGGTTCTTGAGGAAGGACACGGCACAGAACTCGAACTAGGCTATATCCGTCCTAGTAGCCCGAAGTCTCGTGCAGTCGGAAGTCCCCGAGGCCGTGGGAATCGAAGAAGGTGAAACGAAGTCCGATCTCGTGGTAATACCAGACTTCCCAGATCCCCTCCCGAACGAATTCGTCGCCGAAACGTTCGCTGCGATCCGGGTGGCCGTAACGGACGTAGACGCGTCCGCGGTCCGACGCTGCGCCGCGGCTGAACACGCCGAAGCGCCGGTCAGCCTCCACCACACGCAGCAGGTGCTCTCGCTGGGCAGCCGACGCGGATCGCTCCTCGATGTCGGCAACACGCTGCCAGAAAGCGCGCCACGCCTGCCGGCGCTGGTTACGGGGCAGATCCTTGAGCTGACCTATCTCCGTCGCGCCCAGGCGCCCGTCCAGCCACTCGCAATGCAGACGCCACTGCTTGTCGTCCCACCACGGTAGCTGCAGATTGATCAGCGAGCGCGGCGGCCCGCAGGGCATCGTTCGCGCTGCCTCGCCTTCGCCGACGGCCAGTTCGACCACCAGATCGGACCTGCCGAAAGGCAGACGACGAGCCGGCCAGTCCACACGCAACCGCAGCTCTTGCGTTGCAAGGTCATCGCGTGAGATCCGTCGCCGCCGCACCAGATCGTCGTCGCGTTGCTCGTTCGTGACGCGCCAGACCAGCGACATCCCCTGCGCCGGCCAGGCATTGTCGCCAGGCCGCAGCGCCAACGATACCTCGACCTGCATCGTGTCGCTATCGATGCCGAAACAGGCACCCGCCAGGTCATGCTGCACGAGATTCCAGTGCAGGGCGGTGAAATAGACGGGGACCGAGCCGGCGACACCAGCATCATAGGCCAGCTGCATTCGCCACGTTCGCGACGTGTCGTTCACTTCCACGGTGACCAGCAGGTCGACCGGTCCCTCGCCCCGCACCCGGACCGGCGTGTTGCACACCAGTGGCGTACTCTGCCGCGTCTCGGCAAAGGAGTCGACCCTGGTTTCGGCGCGGCCCACGCCGCCGCCCACGCGGTCGTCGCCGCGTGCCGCCACCACCAACACCGTTACACCGGCGGCGAGCGTGTCGTCCCGCTGCTGAAAAACAAGTCGTGAGTAGGGGATCGAGACCTGCACTTCCGGATACGCATCGCCGTCAGCATCGAAGCGAGTGGCGACGAAGGTCTCGAGACCGTCCGCTTCCGGGGCAGTGCGCACCCGGACGCCACTCTGCCGTCCGCCGCATCCGCCAAGCGTCAGTACGGCGCCGAGCCCGATCAGGCCGAGCACGATCAGCAGTACCCAGTGGACGTGTGTCGCCCCCGCCGCAACGCGCGGTCGCGTCACGGCGAGCCGGCTTTCAACACGCCTGCTGTGAACTCGTCGGATTACGTTCGTCACTGGTAATACGCCCGTCGGTCAGCCGGATGATTCGTTTCGTGTGGGCAGCGATGTCGCTCTCGTGGGTAACGATGATGATCGTATGCCCTTGGCGGTGGAGCTGTCCCAGAACCGTCATGATTTCCTCGCTGGTCGCCGAGTCCAGGTTGCCGGTCGGCTCGTCGGCCAGGATCAGGGACGGATTATTGACCAGCGCACGCGCAATGGCAACCCGTTGTCGCTGACCGCCGCTCAGCTCATTGGGTTTGTGGTGACCACGATCGGTCAGGCCCACGTTCGCCAGCGCGGTGGCGACCCGCTGCTGGCGTCGGGCCGCGCCGATGCCGGCGTAGATCAGCGGCAGCTCGACGTTCTGGACCGCGGTGGAACGCGGCAGCAGGTTGAAGGTCTGAAAGACGAAGCCGATTTCACGGTTGCGGATCTCGGCCAGCTGGTCGTCGGCCAGACCGGCGACGTCGGTACCGTTCAGGCGATAGCTGCCCCGGGTCGGTGTGTCGAGACAGCCGATCAGGTTCATCAAGGTGGACTTGCCTGAACCGCTCGATCCCATCACCGCCACGTATTCTCCCACGCGGACGTCGAGATCGACACCCTGGATCGCCGGCACCTCCTGCATTCCCACCGAGTAAATGCGGTACAGGTCGCGGATGGCGATCAGCAATTCGGTTCCGCGATCCGGATCCATCACTGCCTATCCCCGGTCAGGGCGCTCAGACGGCCCACCGCACGTTCAAGGGCCACCTTGTTGATCAGAAAATCGCAGACGGCCCGCACCTCGTCGGCTCTGGCCACGGCCAGATTCACCTCCGCCGTGATCCGGTCGAGTGTCGTGCCGGCTCCGACCCGGAATCGCTCCTGGGCCAGGCGGAGTTCCTCTTTCGAGGATTCGATGGTCTGGCGGCTCAAGGCCGCCGACTCCCGTGCCTGGGTCAGGCTGTTGTGGAGCCGTCGGATCTCGAGCTGAGCATCCAGACGCGACTGGTCCAGACTGTACTCGGCCACCCGCGCGTTCGCCTTCGCCTGCGAGCGTCCGGCGATGGTCGACAGACGATCGAAGATATCCCAGTTCACCTGGTAACCGTACGCCGTGTTGTCCGACTCCTGCGCACCGAAACGGAACGGCGACTCGTTCTTGTAACGGGAATATCTCCAGAAAAGGTCCAGGCGCGGCAGAAGACTCGAGCTGGCGGTGGTGATGTCCTTGCGACGAGCTGTTAGCTCTTCCTCCTTGGCCCTGAGATCGAGTCGCTTCTGAAGCGCCTCGGCGTACAGATCGGCGACCAATTCCAGCTCGAAATCCGTCTCGAGCGACGAGCGGTCGATCTGGAAACGCTCGGCCAGAGGGCGGTTCATGGCGTAGGCCAGATCCGCAAACGCCTGCGCCACCTGGTTCTCGGCGATGAGCAGATCCAGATTCGTCTGTTCAAGCCGAACCTTCGCCTGCAGGACGTCACTCTTGGCGGCGCTGCCGAGTCGGAAGTAGGTCTCCGTACGCTCGAGCTCCCGCGCGGCCTGATCGCGGGTTTCCACGGCAACCTCGCGCAACCGTTCGTAGCGCAACAGATTGTAGTAAGCCGTGGCCACGTACTGCACGACGAGCTCGCGATTGTACAGCGTGGTATTGCGCGCAGCCTCCAGATCATGCTGCGCAGCACCGAGCGTACTGAACTTCGAGAACCCCGAGAACACGTTGAAATTCACATTCGCCGAGTAGTCCTGGTACGTCGACTTCGTTTCCAGATCGATCAGGTTACCTGTGGCCACCGACGTGGGAAAGTCGAAGGTATCACCGCCGGAATCGACGATCTGCATGGTACCCAGCGCCATCTCTTCGGTATCGAAATCGTTACGCGTGCTCTTGTTGTACGTGCGCGAAAGGCTGAGGCTCGGCAGAAACGCGCCCTTAGCCCGTAACACACCCTTTGCCGCGGCATCCGCCCGCGCCGCCGCCACCAGCAGCGTGGCGTTGTCCTTCAGGGCGATGTGTACGCACTGTTCGAGGGTCAGAATCTCACCGGTATCCGTCGCGACCGCCGATTGTCCGAACACGGTACCGGCACCGGTAAACCAGAATACGGCCGCCAGTAGCAGGCATGGCAACGTTCTCGCGGTCAACAACAACTTCTGCCTGTCGATCATTGTTTGTAACTCCTTGACTAGCTGAACGCACTCCGGTCGTTCATCCGTAGCGTACGACACAGGATACTAGAGGGCATCTGACCGGAAACCAATCTTTTTTCGCGAGTTCACGCAGCGTTTACCCGCGCCCCGGTGCGTCTTATTCACAACGCACGAGGATACGGGTTCCAGCGCCGGGAAACGCCTGGCAGCCGAGCCGCGGCTACGGCAGCCGGCTCAGGCAAGCCCGCCGCCATCGGCGAGCGCCGCCACGCCAGATAGACGTGACTGCCCGAAAAAAGTTCCGCTGTTCGGGCATCGACGACTCGTGGTGCGGCCGGTCACCGACGTGCCGACACAAAGCGGCCGGCTCGACGCCGGCCGCAAGGAGAGTGATCGCGAGAGAAAACCGAGAACCCGGAGCGCTCATTCGAGGCAGTAACGATCCAGTTACGCCGCAACGTCCCGCAGATGGTTCTAGTTCAGATAGAAGTTATACGGGATGGCCATCCAGGCTTTCACCGGAACGCCGCGCTGCTTGCCGGGCTCGAACTTGCAGCGCCGGGCAGCGTCGATCGCCGCGCCGTTCAGCAGCGGATGTACGCTCTGGATGACGACGGCGTCTCTGACCAGCCCATCCGGACCGACAAGTACCTTGACGATCACGGTCCCCTCGAGCTGCGAAAGACGCGCCATTTCCGGATAGTCCGGTCGCGCATAGGAGACGAGCTTCGGCTTGTCCTGGGAAACCACGAATTCCTCGCCACCGAAATCGTCGACCAGCATTGTCGAGGAAAGCGCCGTGTCCAGATCCAGCAAGGTATCGGCGATCTCCACGTCCTCGGCGACCTCGTCGTCGGGTGCGGCCTCGATGACCTTCGGCGGCGGAGGCGCCTCGACCGGAGGCGGCGGCAATTCGATCACTTCCTGGTCGTCCAGATCCACGATCTCGAATTCTTCCTGGCGCAGCCGGTAGGGATTCGGTACGTAGTTCGGCGAGATCAGAAAGCCGGTGATAGTCAGCACAACGGCAATGACCGCCGACCAGCGCAAGTACTTGTTGTACTTCGCCTTGAACAGGTCATTGGCCGACACTCGCAGCGGCTGGTTGACCGGAATCGTGGACATGTCGCTCCTAGTATTTCAGGCCCGGCTGCGACTCGATGTCGTTGTTGAAGAAAACGCGCACCGCGTTGACTTCCTTCAGCTCCTCCATGACCTCGCTGACCGTCCCGTACGGCGTATACGTGTCGGTCTTGAAGGCGACTACCAGCTGCGGGTTCTCGGAAATCTTACCCGCCATGATATCCGCGATGTGCTTGACCTGCACGAGGCGGTCATCGATGGAGATCTGTCCAAACTTGTTAATGTAGATGTTGGAAATCAGTTCCCGATTGACCTCTTCGCCGGCCTCGGCCCGCGGCAGTTCCACCGGCAATCCCGTTTCCTCGCGGAAGATCGTCGTCACCATGAAGAAGATCAGCAGCAGGAAGGCGATGTCTCCCATGGAGGAGGTCGGAATGTAGGTTTCCTTCTTGATGCCCCGTGTAAAGTCCATCCCCGCCTCCTCTCTACGGCTTGGTCGTCTTCAGGGTCAGTTTCCGGGCGTTGGCCAGACGCAGTTCATCGAGACACGACACCATCATGCCGTAGTTGGCGTCGGGATGGGTTTCGAGCACCACGACCAGCTTGGGGTTGGCGAAGATCCGGTCCTCGATCGCTTGCTTGATGTGATTGATCTCGATCTGCTTCTTGTCCAGCGTCACCAGGTTGTTTTCGTGAACCTTGATGGTCGCGATGTTGCTTTCCCTGACCTTGACCGTCGTCGACTCCTTCTGCTTGCCGGGCAGGATCACGGTAAGCCCCTGCTCGGCTGCAAATATGGTCGTGACGATGAAGAAGATCAGCAGGAGGAACGCGACGTCACTCGTGGACGCCATCGTGATCTCCCCCAGACGCTCTTTCTTCTTCTTCTTCAATACAGCCATGGCTGTCCCTTCGGCAGAACCCCGAATCGCCGCAACACCATCAGTCCTTCAACCGCTCCAGTTCCTCGATCAGCTCGGAGGACGTTTCCTCCATCTCGATGACGAAACGGTCGATGGCGGCGACGAAGTAGTTGTAGCCGATGGTCGCCGGGATAGCGACGATCAAACCCGTAGCCGTGGTGATCAGGGCTTCCGAGATACCGGACGCCACGAGCTTGGCGTTGACCTGCTCGCTGGCGGCGATGGCCTCGAAGGCGTTGATCATACCGGACACGGTACCGAGGAAGCCGATCAGCGGGGCGATGGTCGTCACCGAGGCGATCCAGATCAGACCGCGCTCGAGGAACGCCATCTCGATGGTGCCGGCCGTCGAGATGGCCTTCTCCACGGCATCGGGACCCTTGTGCGTCTTCTGCAGACCGGCGTAGAGAATGGCCGCAATCGGACCGCGTACCTTCTGGCACTCCTCGGCCGCTGCCTGGACACCGTCGGTGCGCAGGGTCGTGATCACGGTGCCGATCAGTTTACGCGTGTTGACGCGCGCGCGGTTCAGCGTCCACAATCGTTCGATCAAGAAAACGAAGCCGATCAGGGCAACCGCGAGCAGCCACCACATGAAGGTCTTGCCCTTGACGAACAGTTCGCCGGCACCGGTCTTGCCGATGGGCGAACGATCGACGAACCCCATCAAACCGCCGAGCTCCTCCTTGATCACCGGTATTTCCTTCAAGGAATCGGCGGAGGTAGAACCGAAGCTCAGCGAATCGGAGGGCGCCATGATCTGGGCGATTCGCGCAGCTCCGGGATCCTCTTCCTCTTCCTGGGCGATGACCGGACTGGCGGCGCAGACAATGAGAAGCCCCAGACAGAAGCACGTATAAAGGGCGCTCTTGAACATACCGTGACGAGCCATTGTGTAAGTCTCCCTTTCCTGATTGGGACCCGGTCTACGACGGAGCCGAGATTTCTAGGGCAGCAGGTGGGAGCTACCCGAATTTGCTCCAGGGTTTGGCCCCTGCTAAGCCTTCTTCGCACACCCCCTGGCGCGCTCGCAGCAACCAAATTATCACGCTGTAGTCATGCTAATTAATTAGTACCAACCGGCCGCTCAAGTCAAACGTTTTATACAGCTTCCTCCGATTAAAACCCCCGGGCAAACGGCCCGTAGTTTCAATCGTTACCCGTCCAGGCATTGGTCGATTCGAGTTGGTAGTCGCCGCTACCTGTCCGATCGACAAAGAGAAAACTCAAACCGAGAATGCGGCCGGTATACTTGTTCGCGAAGAGCTGCTTGCCGGCATGATTGTATTCCCAGCGCTCGAAGGCACGTTCGCGGTAGAGGCTGGTTCGTTTGGCGAGAATATCGTTCTCGGCTTGCGCCGAATACGGCATGGGGATACCGCCCTCGCGGGAATACGGTGTGATACCCTGGGTACCGCTCGGATCGAACCCCTTGGCGGCCGATCCCTCCCGGTCCGGGGCGAACGGGCTGTACACTTTGATGACGGCGTCTTCCTGGTCGGTGGCATTCAGCGGCATGCTGTTGATCTCCACCTCGTCGGGCGGGCCGAGCAGAACGTAGACCTCACCCCGTGGATCGATGGCGCCAACCCTGCCGAAACCGTTCAAGTGCCGCCGCACGTAGGCCACCCGCCGCCGGAATTCCCGGTACACCTCGTTGGTTCGCGTCTCCGGATCAGGATCGAGCCCGTGCCAGAACTTCTCCAGCATGATCTCTTGCTCGGGGGGAGTCGAGGCGAGAAAACGTTCCAGATCCGCTCCGAAAAAGACCGTACGGCCCTCGCCCAGCAGTTCATCGATGTGTCTGGTGACGGTGCTTAGCCGCCAGGCCACATCGAACTCGACGAGCCAGCCCCGGCCCTCGCCGTTGGCGGGGCCGACGCTCAGGTGGTATGAACCCGGCGGCAGCGTGTTGGTGTCCAGGTCGTAGTAGACACCGGTGGTGCCGCCGGCGCCGAGCGCGTCCAGCGACTCCGGATCGAAGTCGAGGGTGTCGCGCACGACGAAATCGAGATCTTTGGCCTGGATCGACACCAGAAGCCCCTGAGCAGCCGCTGCGCGCGCGGTGGTCCGCAACGGGGGACGAACCTCGAAATAGAGCTGGAGACTCTCCTGTTCAAGGCCGTAGCGTCTGGTCGGATGCAGGAAATCGACAAAATCCTCGGCGAAAAAATCCCGCTGGCGCTGTCCGTGTTCACGCCAGTAGGGTATCGGCGCTGCGGCCAGAAAAACCGGATCGCCGATCACGAGGCCGTCGTCCACACGCGGCTGCTCATGCGCGCTCCAGTCCGACGCGATCTCGCTACGTGCCTTCTTCTTGCGGATGATATTGTACAGGCCGATGCGCGACCGGTTCTGGTCGAGCAACTGGCAATAGAGACGACCGGATCGGAACGGGACATCGCGCAACACGACGGGAAAGACCTGGAACAGGGTGCCCAGACCGGCTTCGTGTTCGTTGTCGGCAACCAGGCGCACGTCCTTGTCACCCGAGATCACCGTGCCGTCCCAGCCAACGAGCTCGACCTCCACTTTTACGGTGCCGCTCAACCGCGTGCCTTCCTTCTCGAAGCTCAGCTCGCGATTGGGAATGGCGATCATCAGCACGACATCGAGCTGGCCGCTTTCCGACCAATGGTTGGCCACGTCGACAATGCTGTAGAAATTGCCGCTACCCTGAATCGGGCGCAGCCAGGCGGCAGGAGCGGCAGCGGCAGTCAGCAGAAGGAGGCACAAGACCGCGAAGAAGGGAAACTGGCGCATGTATCCGGACCTTTCTTTCCCCGGCAAGTAACCCACCCCCGACTTGCGCGCTCGAGTTAATCTACGGAAAACGTCAACCGCCGGTCAATGTTGCACCGGATTCGGTCGATCGTCGTACGAAAAAGCCCGTTCCGCGACGGCGGAGCGGGCCCTGTCGATTCGCCATTCGCTCGTGGCTCGGATCAACGGCGCGTGTTGCGGGTACACGTACCGGATCCTGCCAGGATCAATAAATAACGTTTACCGTCAGCCGGTGCACGATCTGCAGCGGGCCCATGTCCACCGCGCTGTAATCGGCACTGATCCGGGAGGCCGCACCGGTCTTGAGCGCGGCTCCGAAACCGAACGCCAGGCCATCCGAATCGTAGTTGATGTTGTAGCCCGCGCGTCCGAAGAAAATATCGTTGATCGCGTACTCCGCACCGACATTGGCGCGTTCGAGGTTGTCCGACGGATGCTGGAACTCCGCGGCGATGAGCATCTTCTGGCGATCGGTCTTGAAGAGGTTGAACGAGGCGCCGACCTTGAACATCGTCGGCATCTTCGACGGCAGTTCGTCGAAGGTCACCTTGCCGCCCAGATTCTGGATCACCATGCCGAGTTTGAGATCCTTGATACCGATCCGGTACATGATACCGAAGTCCAGGCTACCGGTATTGACCGCGCTTTCGGCCAGTCCCATGTGCAGGTAGTTGACGGTGAATCCCGTCGAGAACTTGTCGGTGAAGAACCGGGAGTAGCTCAATCCGAATCCCACCGAACCGGCATCGAAATGCGTTCCGTTGCCCTCCGGTTCGTAGGCCGTGCGCACCAGCATGGGATCGAGCCACATGGCGCGCATGGAAAGCGCCAGTGTTCCCGGAATCGTGCGCGGGTTGAAGGCGACGATAGCCGAGCTGATATTGATGTCGGCAGGCCACTGCACATGGGCCAGCGCAACCTCGTTGCCCTGGACATTGACCAGACCGCCGGGATTCCAGTAGACCGCCGACGCATTATCTGCAACACCGGTAAAGGCCGATCCCATTCCCGTCGCCCGGGCAGTCGTTCCAATCTTGAGGAACTGCGCCCCGAAGGTACCTACCTTGGCGAACCCGACGGCCAGACAGACCGAGGGTACAACCAGCAGGACGGTAGTCAGAATGGCTATGCGCTTCATGGAAACCTCCAGATCCGTCCCGCGACGGCAATTACATCGGCCCCGTTTCACCTACGGTAGCTAACGAACCACTACGAATTTTCCGACAAAGTCCTCGAATTCCGCGTCGGCGGATTCGACTGTGTATAAGTACACGCCGCTGACGACCTCCTGGCCGTTGCGGCTGACCAGATTCCAACTCGCCCTGCCGACACCATAGGTGCCATCGTGATCAACCGTCTGCACCCAATCGCCGCTGAGCGTCCAGATCCTGATGGTGTTCACGGCTGCGGGCAGGTTGGCGAACTCTACGCGCACACCGGTGGGATCATCCTCGTTCGGATTCAGCTGCTGGAAAAGTTCGAGTGCATCTCGGGTCGCTGGATTAGGGTACACGTAGATGTTGGCACCGAACTGCTTTCTCTCCTCGGGCGTCTGGGCCTTCGCACCGGGAACCACATCCAAAAACGAAGAGCTCGGATCGCCCGATTGACCCGCGCCCAGCGTGAGCAGGCCATCCGCTTCCGAGTCGCCGTACCCCATCAGGTGGTCGGTCGCCGTCACCGAGTAGAAATAGATGAAACCGTTGTGCACATCGTAGTCGATATACTCGTAGTAGTTCGTCGCGACCTTCGGTGTATCGCTTTCGACGGTTCTCTCCGTGACCGCGAAGAAGGTATCGAGTACGTCGGGATAGGTTTCGTAGCGAACGAACGTCGTCATGTCGGGGCTGATCCGGATATCGCCCCGCGCATCGCGGATCGTGGGCATGACGTCCAGGTCCGGATTGTCGTCCACGAATGCCTGCATCAGGGTGTCGAGTCCGGAAAACTGCGGATCCGCAAGCACGACCGGCGTGTACTTGACGGCTTCCAGGGTCGTGTTGGCCCCGAGTTCCTGCTCCACGGGTATCGGCGTGCCCGCCGAATCGAGGAAGGTCGTGTAGGTATTGTCGATATCGAATTCCGCGAGCAACTGCCAGAGGTTGGATTCGGGGCCATTGGCCAGCGACGAGCCGAAGGGGCGTTCCCAGTTGTCTGCCCGCCAGATGCGATACGATTCGAAGTCGATGGCCTGCAGACGGATGTCAGCGGTTTTCTCGCTCAGATCATCCCAGAAGACGTGAATCCGGTTGTCACGCGGCACCAGCCGGATACCCGGCGGCGGCGGCGCCATGCCGACCAGCCAGTGGATCTGGGTTTCGAAGCCGCCGAGCCCGGTGCAGCCGATCTTCTCATCGTCACTCACATCGGGGTCCCAGCAGTTCCAGTCGGTCTCGATAAACAGATTCTCACGGTTGCAGCCGACCTGAGTGCGGTCGACGTCTTCGCTCGACCACAGGAAACCGTTCTGGCGCGCGCACTCGAAACAATTGTCCAGGTTGAAGAAGGCGCAATGCTTGCCGGGCACGGTCGGGTCCGGTTGCCAGAAGAATATCTCGTCGTCGGCGATCGGCGGCTGCTCGAGAACGTATTCCTCCCGGACACACGTCGTGTCCATCAGGTTCGGCCGGAAGTTGTCGAAGGGATTATCACTGGAGCCGTCATCGAAATCTTCGCGGCACAACAGCGTTTCCCGGCCGTCGACTCCCGAGCCGATACTCGGAGTGATTTCGCCTTCGGCGGCCTGGTCTGCCATCCGGTCGAAGAAGTTGCCTTGCCAGGTCAGCCAGGCTTCCGCGCAGTTGTTCAGCAAGCCGGTCAAGCCCTGGCCGACCACCATCGCCACCTGGAACCGCAACGTTTCATCCGGTTCCATCAATGCGAACGGGCCGGCGGACACCATGAAGCGGAAGTCGTTCTCACGCCCCGGCCGCGTGTTGTCGTCCCAGTCATCGTCGCTCATGAGTTCATACTGTTCCGCGTCGTTGGTCGGGTCGCCCCCGTTGTCGAAGGGTTGCTGTCCCGTGAAGGTCTGGAACGAGCGCATCCTGACCGATTGCGGTGCCGTCCGCCCGGTGGGGTCGATATCGTGATTCAGGAACAGGACGCCGTAGTAGCCGTCGATCCGCGCGCCTTCAGCCGCATCGTACATGTATCCGACCGATACCGGCACGTAGCTACCGTCGGAGGCCAGCCAGAGTCCGGACCAGCGCCCGGCCATATCGTCGGCCGCAACACCGGTACCACCGCGCGGCCCGATGTCGCTGTCGGCGAAGAAGCCGATATACACGTTCCGGATGTCGGTGACACCGATGTTGGTGATCGTGTACTGGAACCCGACGAAATCATCGACGGCGTCGTTCTCCCAGCCGAAGGCCTCCTGGACCACCTGGATATTCAGCGGTGTATGATCCGGATAGAGCTCCTGGGCCAGACTGGTGTTGTCGAAGACCGTGAAGGTGAGGCTCTGGTTGCCGATCTGCCCGAAGTCCTCGTCGATCATGCCGTCGACGTCGTCGTCGAAGCCATTGAGGGTCTCTTCGTCCTCGACACCGTCGTCATCGTCGTCGGGATTGGTATCGGGATCGCGCCGGCCGCTGGCTTCGTTGGAGACCGCCGGCCGTGTCTGCAGCGATCCGATCGCTTCGTAGATGGTATACTCGACATCCTCGAGCGGTCGCATTTCCAACTCGAAATTGATGTTGAAACTCGTGGACACAAGTGTCTCGCCCAGCACCACGCCGCCGAACCAGAATCCGGCACCCCACAGGTACTCGTTACCGCTGCCGGCCGGCCACTGGGCCGAAGGCGCGTGCGAGAAGGTCTGATTGCTGGAGAACATCGAACCGATGAGTCCGATGTTGGAGACACAGATGTGCAACTCACCCACGTTGATCACGAAATCACCGTCGAGTTCGGTGACTCCCCGCGGCGCGTAAACGTCGACGTACGGATCCTGTCCCTCGGTCCAGGCGGCGGCACCACCCGCGCCCAGCACGACGAGAGAAAATACAATCAACGGCGCAAAGCATCTCGTGAATCGCGAAGGATTCCACGCAAATGTCCTGCTGGTCGTTGTCATCGCTGTTCCTTTCCACCCCGGTGCGTGTAGAGGCACCGGGTTGCGTCCAGTCCGTGCCTAGAAATCCCAGCCGATTCCAATTCGGAAGAGTCGATGTTGCTGGAACACGCGTGGGTCGTTGATCGGGATGAACTCGTTATTGTTGTCGCCGTCCGCATCCATGAGGTATGCGCCGCCGTACTTGCCCGTTTCCGTCAGGAAGGGAATAGAGGCGTAACCCGCGTTGTTCATGCCCGGGTTGATGCCGGGTGAAGCTCCGGCGATCATGTCCTGGTTGAGCAGGTTTCTGGCCTGGAAAAACAGCTTCAGCCGTTGGCCGTAGAAATTCACGAAGCGATCGCCTTGCAGACTGAGGGCAAAGGTAGCCGGGAAACGCATGCTGTTCTCGAGGAGCGGATCCTGGCGACGCACATCCCGGTCGAACGGCGTCCAGGGGAAGCCGCTGCCATAGGAAAAGCTCAATCCCGTACTCCATTTGCGGGGTTCGGACAGGTTCAACTGGAAGTTGAAGGTGTGGCGCTGGTCCCAGTTGAGCGGCAACTCCTGGTTGGGCAAGTACTCCAGGCCGTTGGGATTCGAACCGAACTGCTGCGACGAAGCGACACCATCGGCGTAGGCAAAGGTGTAGGACATGTCGAACATGAAGTTGTTGCTGTAGCGTTTCTGCAGCGAAAACTCGATACCGCGCGCCGAGGCGTAAGCCTTGTTGATGAAGCGGCCCAGCGTGTTGCCGGTGGCGTCGTCGGTGACCTGCGTCATGGAGATCAGGTCGAAGATGTCCTTGCTGTACAGGGCGAACTGGCCGGCCAGGTGGTCGGTGAACTGGTGCTTGATACCGGCCGAGTACTGCACCGTCGTCATGGACTGCAGATTCGGGTTGCCCAGGCCGCCACCGTTGCCGATGGGGTCCTGACTCGCGAACAGGGCGTCGCGGCCGGGGAACTGGATGAAGCGGCCGTAGTGGAAGTGGAAGCCATCACGCTCGGTGATCGGGAAGGCGAATCCGAGCCGCGGCGAAAACTGCGTCTTGTACTTGATGACGTTCCGGTCGACCTCTTCGTTGCGCAGCGCGATCTCGGCCGCGGACCCCGGCGAGAACATGTCCCAGCGCAGGCCGTAGTTCACGACCATCCCCTCGTACTCCCAGCGATCCTGCACGTACCACGACGCCTCGGGGTTGTAGGTGTGGAAGACGTTGCTGCCCCCGCCCAGGGAGTACTCCCCCGTAAAGCGGTTGCGCCGTTCACGCGCGGGGGCGCCGAGGGCATAACTCTCGAGGTCGTTGTAGACCACCTGCAAGCCCGCCTCGGCCAGATGCCCCTCCCAGCGATTGGTCACCAGCGCGAACTGGGACGTGTACGTGCGCGTGTATTGCTCGAAGTAGCCCGGATTGTCGCTCGTGGTGATAAACAGCGGGTTGAGCGGATCGGTATAATAGTCTCCCGACCGCTGGTACACCGCGAACTGGCCGTAGAACAGATCCGGTGACCAGACGCCGCCGTGGTTGTATTCCCAGGGACTCTTGCCGTTGACGTCGTTGCGCTGATCGAAGGACACGAGGCTGAGCTTGACGGTGTAGAAGGTCTCGTCGGTGATGTTGTGTTTCCAGACGATCTTGCCGACCTGCCCGATATTCTTGTTCCGTCCCGAGCGGTTGGCCGAATTGAACCAGGTATAGGAGGAATCCTCCTGGACCGTGGAGAACGACGAGTACGGATAGCGGAAACCATCCAGCAGGGGCCGGGCGGCGACCGTGTAGAGTTCGCTGTCCACGGCGCTACGGACCCGGATTATGGGTACGACCTGCCGGATACCACTGGAGTTGCGCGAGTCGAGCACGATCGCCGGCACGGCGTTCTGCATCATGTTCTCGTACCAGGGACCGTAATAGACCGGTATGTACGTGCCGGTGTACAGGAAAGCGTCGGCGTCCAGACCCGGCGCGGCATTGGTCACCAGCGGCATGTAGATGATCCGCCGCGCGTAACCCGACACGCTCCAGTTGGGGGCATACCTCTCGTTGAGCGCATTGGAGTAGGAATACTCCGCGGTCATCTGCATGCGTTCGTTGAAGGAATAGGCCCACTTGGTCGAGCCCTTGGCGCTATTGAACTGGCGGCGCCGGAACTTGAACAGGGTCACGTCGCCGACGTTGACCTTGTATTCGGGTCGCAGGGCGGCCGAGAAATTCTCACCGTCGGTGAAGGTCATGTCGCCGGCGAAGAAGTAGGTGAGCTTGTCGATGGGTGTCGGGCCACCGAAGCCGTACTCGAAACGGTCGTAGTTGGTGTAGGTCTTGTCCATGCGGCCGAAGTCGTCAGTCGTGTAACGGATGCCGCCCTCGAAGTGATCGCCACCGGTCTTGGTGACCATGTCGACGACACCCGACAGGGCGCTGCCATACTTGGCGTCCATACCGCCGGTCACGGTGTTGACGCTGGCCACGGCGAGCGTCGACACGTCGAGCGCGCCGCCACCGAGAGGATTGTCCACCGACACACCGTCGATACGGAACGACACCTCGCCCGAACGTCCGCCACGCACGTAGATCTCATCGCCGCGCATGACGACACCGGCCTGCTTGGAAATGGCTTCCTCGATGGAGTCGAGTACGTATTTCTCGAATTTATCGCTGGTGATCTTGTGCTCGGTCTTCGCGCTGTCCACCTCGACCATGTACACCGCGCCCTCGACATCGAAGGCTTCGAGGGTTTCCACGATGACGACCTGCAGGTCGAAGCTGACCTGCTCGATCGCTCCCGGTCCGACGGTGACGGTCTGCTGCTCGGGAGCGTAACCGAGATAGAGGACCTCGATCGTATAGGTGCCGGGCGCCAGTCCTCGGAAATAGAACGTGCCATTGCCGAGGGACATGGTGCCCTTCTGCGTCCCTTTGATCAACACGTTGGCGTAGTTTAGGTATTCGCCTGTTTCGCCGTCGCGGATGACGCCTTCGATGGTACCCGGCGAACCTTGCGCGTTCGCCATATCGGGCACGAAATCGGCAGCAAGCGACAGGACGAAAATGAACGAAACAACCCACAGGAACCGGTTGCGCCGAAGCATGCTGGCGCTCCTTTCCGAAGGGGCATCTCCGGTATCGACCGTAGCCCGAAACAGACCGCTGAATGTTTCCCAAAAAGACCGCACTGTACGCTTCGTACGGCCGTGTGGGGAGCCGTTTTGCATTCCGCAACCGGCCGAACAAGGCCGGGATGTTGGGATCAGGTTATTCCCGCAACTCGTACTTGAATATAGAGATTGCCATATGGGGTGTCAACAAAATGCTCATCATTCATAAAGGGGTACCAGCGGACACGCTACCAGGTGGTCTGCGCCCACCTGGCGTAGCGTTGGAACGGCTTGCAGGCATTCGGGTTTACGGCTTCGACATCGAGACGCATACGGGCATCCCGACGGCATCCGCAGCAGTGACGGGACCAGGTCTGCACGGGCCGCCACGCCGGGCGCCGCGGCGTTGACCGTCGTGCGGGCGGACGCCGCGGCCAACTCCTGCGTGTACGGATGTTGCGGTACCTGCCCCTCCCGGACCGGCAACTCCTCGACAAATCGTCCCATGTACATCACCGCGATGTGTTGACAGAAATGCCGCAGCAGACGCAGGTCGTGGGAAATGACCAGCAGCGCCAGACCTCGCGCTCGCTGCACCTCGCGCAGCAGTACCAAGATCCGTCCCCGGACCGGCAGGTCGAGAGAACTCGTCGGTTCGTCGGCGATCAGTACCAACGGATCGGGTGCCAGGGCACGCGCGATGGCGACGCGCTGCCGCTGTCCGCCGGATAGCTCATGGGGATAGCGACCGGCGATATCGGCGGGCAATTCGACCTCCGCGAGCAAATGCGTCACCGTCGTCGCACCGGCGCCGCCGGTGCGCACCCGCAAGGCTTCGTCAAGGGTCTGGCCGACCGTGCGTCGCGGATTGAGCGAACCGTGCGGATCCTGGAACACCATCTGGATGAGTCGCTGTGTGCGCTGGCTCCGCTTCCCGGTCAACGCGATGGGCCGGTCGCGCAAACGCAACGATCCGGCGCTGGCGGGGAGCAATCCCGTCAGCGCCCGGGCAAGGGTCGTCTTGCCGCAGCCCGATTCGCCGGCCAGTCCCAGCGACTGCCCGGCGGTGAGTGTCAGATTCACGCCGGCAACGGGTTCGATTTCCCCGAGAACCCGGCGCCGCAGTCCGTCGCGAACGGGCAGGCGAACCCGGAGCGCGACCGCTTCGAGTACCTTGCCCGCGGACACATCCGCCGGCGGCGCCAGAGCGGGCAAAGGCGCCACCAGCTCCTGCGTGTACGCGTGCTGCGGCGAGTGCAGCAGCCGCGCGGTCGGTCCGGATTCGACAAGCCGGCCCCCGGCCATGACCAGCAACTCGTCCGCCAGGCCAGGCGCCAGATGCAGATCGTGGGTGATGTAGAGAATGGCGAGTTCACGCGTGTCGCGTAAACGGCGCAGCAGATCCAGAATCTCCCGCTGTACCGTGGCATCCAGCGCGGTGGTCGGTTCGTCGGCGATCAACACCTCCGGATCGCAGGCGAGCGCCGCAGCCAGCAGGACGCGCTGGCGCAGGCCACCGCTCAGTTGATGTGGGTAGCGGCGGGCGGTGAGTTCCGGATCCGGGACGAGCATCTCCTCGAACAGCGCCAGCGTTCGGCGCCTGGCCTCGTCCGCCGACAGCGGGCGATGGCGGCGCAAGGTCTCGACGACCTGGGCACCGACACGTTGGACGGGATTCAGACACGATGCCGGTTCCTGGAAGACCATGGTCAGGCGGCGGCCGCACAGGCGGCGGCGAGTCTCGTCGGCGCCGATCGCGAACTCCTCGTCGCGCCAGTGCAGTCGACCCGAGACCTGAGCCGCCGGCGGCAGCAGGCCGAGCAATGCCAGGGCGGTAACCGTCTTGCCGCACCCTGACGGACCGACCAGCGCGATTCCCTGCCGCGGTTGCACAGAGAAGCCGACATCGTCGACGACCGTCGCGACGCGGCGCTCCCGGGGGAAGGCCACGCGCAGACCCTCAACCGCCAGTAGCGGAGAACCGGTCATCACCCCTCCTCTGCCAACCGTCAGCCCGCGGATCGAGATAGCTGCAGAGTCCGTCACCGACCAGGTTGTAACCGATCACGGTCAAGGTGATGGCGAGTCCGGGAAAGGCGGCCAGCCACCAGCCGTCGAGCAGATGATTCCAACCCTGCTGGATCATCGCCCCCCAGCTGACCGCGGGTTCCTGCGCACCGAGGCCCAGAAAACTGAGAAAGGATTCGAGCAAGATGGTGTTGCCGATACGCAGAGTCGCGGCCACGACGACGGTCGGCAACACGTTCGGCAGAATATGTCGCAGCGCCAGCTGCAGCGGCGAGAGCCCGAGCCCGCGCGCCGCCGCGACGAAATCCCGCTCCTTCAACGACAGTACCTCGGCCCGGACCAGGCGGGCGACCGCCATCCAGCCGGTCAGGCCGATGACAACCATCGCGAGCAACAATGACGGCTCCATCAGCGACACCAGCAGCAACACCAGGAAGATGCGCGGGAAAGCCAGAAAAAGATCGGTGAGCCACATCAATGCGCGATCGACGGACGGCGACCCCAGCCCCGCCACCAGACCGACGCCGGTGCCGACCAGCACGGTGATCAGCACGCTCACCCAGCCCACCAACAAGGACACCCGGCTGCCGTGGACCAGCCGTGCCAGCACGTCCCGGCCCAGCAGATCGGTTCCCAGAGGATGGGCCGAGCTCGGCGCCTGCAGGCGCTGCGCCGTCGGTCCCAGCGCGGATGGATCGCCGGGCGCCAGGAAACCGGCCAGCACGGCAACGACGATCAGCAGGACCACGATCAGTATCCCGGCCGCGAAGAAGCGGTCGTTGCGCAGCAGCGCTTGCCAGCGCCCGAGCGAGGCGCCCGCCGTCACGAAGGTTGTCGTCCAGTGGTTCATTGCCGCGTCTCCCCCGGTGCACGGAGCCGGGGATCGGCCCAGTAATAGAGCAAGTCTGCCAGGAACGATCCCGCAACGACCAGAACCGCGGACAGGGCGGTCGTCGCCATGATCACCGGATAGTCGCGGGCGAAGATGGCATCGACGGTAACACGCCCCATGCCCGGCCAGGCGAAAACCACCTCGACCACGACGGCGCCCCCGAGCAGAAAGGGCAGACTCAGCCCGATCAAGGTGAAGACCGGCAGCAGGGCATTGCGCAGACCATGACGCCAGAGCACGGCCGACTCGGACAACCCGCGGGCGCGGGCGGCGGTTATGTAATCCTGATTCAGTACCTCGATCAGCGCGTTACGCAGGTAACGGGTCGTGCTCATGGCCGACCCGAGACCGAGCACGACAACCGGCAGCACCAGATGACGCACCCGGTCGATCAGCTGCAGATGCGCGGGCAGAAACTCCGCGTCGGTTGCCGCCATGCCGCCGGTCGGCAGCCAGCCGAGCTGCTTGCTGAAGAGCATGATCAGCATCAGGCCGAACCAGAACGACGGCAGCGAGTAGACCGTCAGTCCGCCGAGCACGGCCAGCCGTTCGGCCCAGCGGCCGCGATAGTACGCCGTCAGGACGCCGCCACCAACGGCCAGCAGCAGATGCAACCCATAGGCGAGTCCGGTCAGCAACAACGTGTTGGGGATCGCTTCGGCGAAGATCGCGGCGATCGGCCGGTGCTGATGCAGACTCTCCCCGAAGTCGCCGCGGACCACGACACCGCTCAGCCACTGCCAGTACTGCACGATCACCGGTTGATCGAGACCCAGGCGGTGGCGGATCAGCGCACGGTTCTCCGTGTCCAGGCCCGGTTCGACATACCGCTCCACCGGATCTCCGGGCACGGCCTGGACCAGGAAGAACACGGCGGTCAACAGACCGAAGATCAGCAGGCAGGATGCAGCCAGGCGCCTGGCGGTGTAGTGGAGCATGCCCGGGACCCTCTCGAAGGCTCACGAGTCGTCGGTCGTCGGGACAACGTGTCGCGGAGTCGTTTGCGAAACGGTGCCCGTCGGTGTGCTACTCGGAACATGATACTAGGTAGCGTCCGCGGCAACGGTCAAGCACTGTGGCAGCCGTGCGTCGTGCACGCTGCACGATTGACCAGAGGTCCGCTTGGTATATCGCAACGGCGCCGGCGATCCCATCGAGCCTTCGGCCTTCTCGGGTGGCGCCGCGGTGGCGCATGATTCCCCGTTGTTCCTCATGGCGGTTCGTCCGGCGTGATCCGCCGGCCGGTACGGAATTTTCTCCGGGATCGCCGTTCCAACATCGTTATGCCTTTCAGTCAAGGTACCAAGGAGCCGACAAATGCTACCTCCGAACTCACTGCGGAATGTCTCGAGGCGCTGGCGCTCGGGACAGCGGACGCGCCGGGCCGCCGCCGTCGCCGCGACACTGACGTTGCTGGTCGGCGTTATCCTGCTCGCCGGATGCGAGATCAACGAACCGAAAATGCCCACGTTCACCACCTCGTTCACCGTCCCGATCGGCGAAGAGCGCTTCGAGATCCAGGAACTGGTCGAGGATGAGGAATACCTCGCGATCGCCCCGGACGGCGGAATCAGTTTCATGATCGAAGGCGATCCCGATACGATGGCACTGGATTTCGACCTGGCGGCCGACATCGAGGCCAAGCAGATCGAACAGGGCGTCGGGAACTTCGAAATCTCGGCCGGCGATCCGGCAGGACACAATTTCGGCATCGCCGAGCTGTGGGACGGCTTCCCCGGCGGTAGCGGCAGCATCGTCGTGCCCGCCTTCACCTTCGACGTGGACAGTCCGGCGATCGACACCGGCGACGAGATCGACAGCGCGAACCTGGCCTCGGGTCAACTGGCGGTCACCATCACCAACGATCTGACCGTACCGGTTTCCGGTGCGACACCGCCCGATCAGATCACCGTCACCCTCGAAGATTCGCAGTCGCACGCGGTTTTCGCCACGATCGTCTTTCCCGAGATCGCGGCCGGCGACTTCGCGACGCGGACCGCCGATCTCGCCGGCAAGACCCTGCCGGCGGCCTTTGTCTTCGGCGTCAGCGGCGGCTCGGCCGGCTCGGACGGGCTGTTCGTAGACGTCGACGAGACCACCGACGGGATAGACATCGAGGCGGCTTTCACCGACCTGGTCGTGAGCCAGGCCGTGGCGCGGATTCCGGCCCAGAGCTTCGCGACGGATTTCGAGATGGAACTGCCTGCCGACTACGAGATTACCGAGGCGGTGATCGGCGCCGGCGAGGTTGAACTCACGCTCGAGAACGATATGGCCATACCCTGCGTCGCCGTGCTGACCTGGCTCGAGGTACTCGACCTGGACGAAGATCCGCTGGTGGTCGTCTTCGAGCTGGACGCGGGCGCGCAACAGAGCCAGACCATCGACTTCGCCAATCTCATCGTCACCGCGCCGCCCGGCCACTACCTGACCGAGCTGACCACCGACGTTCGGATCACCAGTCCTGGCAGCGGCGGCGATAGCGTGCCGCTCACTGCCGATCAGGGGCTGCAGATCGATCTGGCTCCCGGAACCCTGTCCTTCAGCAGTGTCACCGGATTGATCCCGGCCGAACAGATCGCCATCGATCCGACGACGGTCGAGGTAGACCTGCCCGAGGAGATGGACGGCATCTCGCTGGCCGCGGCAACCATGACCATCGATCTCGTCAACGGCACCGGCGTTTCCGGGGAAGTCTCCTTCGTACTGACCGGCAGAGCCGAGTCGGGCGCGGTGGAGACAATCACGGCCAATGCCGACATCCAGCCGGCGATCAACCGTGCTTCCGCCACAACCGCCATCGTGCTCGACGAGAACAACAGCGACATCGTGCCGTTCTTGAACAACCTGCCCACCGAGATTTCACTGAGCGGCGAGGTCGCGGTCGGCGGCGAGGTCGGTACCGTATACGCAGGCGACACGACCGTGCTGGAATGGCGGATCCAGGCACCGGTCGAGGTCGTCATCGACGAGACCACGCTGACGACCGGTCCCGAGGCGATGGACTTCGATGACGACACCCAGGATGTGATCACCGACCACGCCGGCGGCGCCTGGTTCCACACCGAGATCAACAACCACCTGCCCTTCGCCGTGTCCGTCACCATCGCGGCCGCGCAGGATACGCTGGACCTGGAAACCGAGCCGCTGGTGACAATCGGTCCCCTGACGGTCGCTGCGGGAGAGATCGATCCCGAGACCCGTACCGTATCGGCGTCCGTGCTCAGTGCCCTGGAGGTCGAACTGACCGCGGCGGAAGCCAAAGTCTTCGGCCTGCCCGGCATCTACACGCAGATCGATGTACGCTTGCCCGGCACCGATGAGCTGCCGGTCAAACTGCTTTCAACCGATTACCTGACCGTCTCCGGCGCCATGCGTCTGGACGTCGAGATCAACGACCAGTGGTAAGCGTTCCGTCGCGCCTGGAGGTATCATCATGTTCTACGACCACACAACTGCACATACCGACAACCAACAGCGTGCTGGCTGCCGGCGACCGATCCGACGCACATCTGCACGCCGCGGCGTCGCCATCGGCATCGCCGCCGGCTGTCTGCTCGCGATCTGCCTGATCGCCGGTGTCGACGCGAGTTTCGCCCAGGGTTCCGTCCGGGCCTGGGGCATGGGCGGCGCGTACCTGAGCGCCGCCCGCGGCCTGGAAGCGACCGCCTGGAACCCCGCCAACCTCGCCTTCAGCCCGGGCGTGAGCGTGGGCTTCGCATCCGCGGCGCTGGATATCAGCAACAATGCCTTCTCCCTTGGCCGCTATAACGAGGTGACCGGAGCGACGCTGAACCAGGCGGACAAGGACCGTCTACTCGCCGACATTCCGGACAGCGGTTTCAAACTCGAGGCCGATGTCCGCGCTTCGGCTTTTGGTGTGCACGTCGGTCGCTTCGCCATGAGTTTCCAGGGTCTGGCCGCGGCCAGCGGCACCCTCGACCGCGATGTCTTCGAGCTGGTGCTCAACGGCAACCAGCTCGACGAGACCGTTGCATTCGAAAAGACCAACGGAGAGGGCTATGCGATCGGGTCGGCCGCCCTGTCCACCGGCCAGCCGGTGGCTCAGACTCGTCTGGGCCGTCTGTCCGTAGGCGGCAGCCTGCGCTATTACCAGGGCTTCTACGAGTTGCACGTGGAGAACGCGTCCGGGTCGATCACCACGACCATGGACGAGATCGCGGGCGACGCCGAGCTGGCGCTGGTCACCGCCAGCGGCGGTACCGGTTACGGTGTCGACCTGGGAGCAGCGCTGGAAGCACCGCTGGGCTGGACCTTCGGTCTCACGCTCGACAACGTGCTGAGTAGCATGAGCTGGAAC
The DNA here is from genome assembly GCA_964384055.1 of uncultured Fibrobacteraceae bacterium. Lineage (GTDB taxonomy): Bacteria > Krumholzibacteriota > Krumholzibacteriia > LZORAL124-64-63 > LZORAL124-64-63 > CAYLIV01. The sequence goes on along the minus strand of CAYLIV010000010.1, from coordinate 81,700 downwards.
GGCTCGCCGGAACGCATGGAGTTCTCGCTGTCCGCCGTGGATATCAACCTGGTGAACGAGGACTTCGACGCAGCCGTTGCCGACGCCGACACGACCTACGCCATCGACGCCTACAGCACGAGCCTGCCCCGCAGCCTGCGGCTGGGCGCCAGCAACACCTTCGGCAAGCTGCTCGTGGCTGCCGATTACGTGCAGGGGCTGGAAGGACGCTACGGTGTTTCGACGACGCCACAGTTCAACGCCGGTCTCGAGTGGCGTCCCGTCGGCGCCGTGCGTCCGCGCTTCGGCTTGAGCGCTGGCGGGCGCGTCGGTCAGAGTATCGCGGGCGGGCTGGGCATGAAATTCGGTCCCTGGCGCATGGACTTCGCCGTGGTCAACCGGGGTGGGTACCTGCCGTACGATCTGCGCGGCCTGGGCTTCGCGTTCGGATCACTGCTGGAATTCTAACCCTCGTGTTCGGCCGGCTGCGCACTGATCGTGGGTGGCAGGCCGAAGGTAGCGCCGAAAGCGGCGATCAAATGATCGCTCAACCGTCGATAGTCCGAGCGCCCGACGGCGCGTCCCAGCAGCTGGCCGAGATCCGTGGTCGCGGCCAGCAGCCGGCGGCGCTGCTGATCGGGCGCGGCGCTGTCCAGGCACGTCGGCAGATCGGCGTGCCGCGGTCCGGTCAGGATCGAGCCGTGCTGCAGGAACACGTTGCCGGTGCGGCGCTGCGCGGAGCCGATCAGCTTGCGTCCGGCCACGTGTATCTCGTACTGTCCCGCCGAGGCGAAGCAGAGCAGCCCCCTCGCCTCGACGCGCGTTTCGCCGCACGACACCTCCGCCGCAATCCCCAGGCGACCGAGAAACTCCAGCAACGCGTCGTTGATCACCCGGTAACTCTGGTGCAAGGAGTCGCCGAAAAGGTTCGACGGGGAGCTGCCGATCACTGCGTAGGTCAGCTCCTGGGCATGCAGGATGGCCCGGCCGCCGGTGGGCCGCCGCACCAGATCGTACCCGTGCCGCGTCGCGGCGTCGCGGTCGAAGCTGTCGTCCGGCTGATTGTAGCCGAGGGAAATCGCCGGCGGCGACCAGCTGTAGACGCGCAGGATCGGATCCATTCCGGGCCGGTGCTCGGCAAGCAGACGGCTATCGGCCGCCATGTTCTCGGCGCCGGTCCGGGCGCCGTCGTCAATGACCTGCAGCTGTCTCACTCGGACCTCCGCCGCTGTCAACCGCGGTCGTAGGGCCCCGTCCAGCGCAGGTCGGGCCGTCGCGCGGCGCGCACCTCGTCGAAGCGGGTCACGGGTGTGTGATGCGGTGCGGTGCGTAGCAGCTCGGGATCGTTACTCGCTTCAAGTTCGATCTGCTCCAGTACCGCCACGAAAAAATCGAGACTCTCCCGGGTCTCGCTCTCGGTCGGCTCGATCATCAGCGCCTCGGGCACGATCAACGGGAAGTAGACCGTCGGCGCGTGCACGCCGTAGTCGAGCAGTCGCTTAGCCACGTCGACGGTTTTGACCCCGTACTTTTCCTTCCACGGTGTGCCGTTGGCGACGAACTCGTGCAGGCAGCCGTCGGGATAATCGACCTGCAACCGCTCGCGCAGCCGGGCCAGCAGATAGTTGGCGTTCAGCACGGCACGTTCGGCGATGCGGGTCAGCCCGTCGCCGCCGTTGCGCAGGATATAGGCCAGCGCCCGCAGGCAGACGCCGATATGTCCATGGTAGGCGTGTATCGCGGTGTCGGGCGCCGACGACGCACCGTTCAGTTCGTAACGGTCGCCGGTACGGGTGATGATCGGTCCGGGCAGATACGCCGCCAGTTCCTCGGTCACACAGATGGGTCCCGCGCCCGGGCCGCCGCCGCCGTGGGGCGTGCTGAAGGTCTTGTGCAGATTCAAATGAATGACGTCGAAACCCATGTCACCCGGACGCGCCTTGCCGAGGATCGCGTTCAGGTTGGCGCCGTCCATGTACAACCTGCCACCGGCTTCGTGAACGATCCGCGCGATCTCCATGATGTCGGTCTCGAAGAGCCCCAGGGTGTTGGGATTGGTGATCATGATGCCAGCCGTCTTCTCGCCGGCGAACTCGCGCAGCCGTTCGACGTCGATCCGACCATCCTCGCACGACGGAATCGTGCGCGGCTTCATGCCGGCCACGACCACCGATGCGGGATTGGTGCCGTGCGCCGAATCGGGGATCAGTATCTCATCGCGCCCCTCATCGCCGCGAGCCAGGTGGAAGGCGCGGATCACGAGCATGCCCAGATACTCGCCGTGTGCTCCCGCGGCGGGCATCAGGCTGCAGGCAGCGAAGCCGGTTATGGTGTTCAGCGACTCCTGCAGCAGATCGAGCGCTGCCAGCAGGCCCTGGATATCGTCCACATCCTGTTCGGGGTGCAGCGCCGCGAAGCCGGGCAGGGCGGCGATCTGTTCGTGGAGGCGGGGATTGAATTTCATGGTGCAGCTGCCCAGCGGGTACATACCGCGCTCGATGTGGTGGTTGAGGGTCGACAGCATGGTGAAGTGCCGCATCACCTCGGGTTCCGCCAGCGAGGGCAGTTCCGCCGGCGATTCTCGCCGCAGTGCGGACGGCAATTCGCCCACCGCGCCGCCGTCGGCGGCGTCGGAATCCCAGGCCGGGAACGTCAGCGCGCGTCGTCCGGGCTTGCCCTTGGCGAACAGGCATTCAGGACGGGCTACGCCCCACGGTTGCGGCTCGAGCTGTGCGCCCGGGCGATCGGTGTCTCCACGCAAAGTATCTCCACTCATGATAGCTACTCCGCTCCCTCGCTGAACTCGCGCAGCAGGCGACCGTAGTCGGCAATCTGCGCAGGCGTCCGTTTCTCGGTCACGCTCACTAGTAGATCGCCGTCGCCGCACCCGGCGAAACCGGCGAGATCGATACCGGCCAGCACACCCTGTTGACGGGCGAAACGGCGGAATTGCGCCGCCGGTCGCGGCAGGCGGATGACCGTCTCATTGAACACGGGTCCCGGGAAGGGCATCTCGACACCCGGGATATCCGCCACGGTCCGGCGCAGCGCCTCGCAGCGCACACGATTGGCGTTGCCGAGCTCCCGGAACCCTTCGCTGCCGAGCATGGCCAGGTAGATGGTCGCCCGCAGCGCGTTCAGCCCCTGGTTGGTGCAGATGTTCGAGGTCGCCTTTTCGCGCCGGATGTGCTGCTCGCGCGTCTGCAGGGTCAGTACGTAGCCGACACGATCGTTGCGGTCGACCGTGCGTCCGACCACGCGCCCGGGCAAGCGGCGCTTCAGTGAATCGGTGACGGCGAAGAACCCGAGCAGGGGGCCGCCCCAGCAGGCGGGTATGCCCAGGGGCTGCGCCTCGCCCACGGCGACGTGGGCGCCGTATTCACCGGGACTCTTCACCAGCGAGAGCGACACGGGATTGACGGCTGCGATCAGCAACGCGCCGTTAGCAGTGGCCGCCCCGGCGAGTTCGGTCACCGGTTCGATACAGCCCAGATAATTGGGATTCTGGATCACCACCGCCGCGATCTCGTCGGTCGCCAGGCCGCGCAGAGATTCTGGATCCAGTGTGCCGGCAGCCGTGGCCGGCGCCTCGAGCACCTCGATGGCCAGGCCGCGCAACATGGTACCCACTACCCGCCGGTAGCGTGGATTCAAGGTTGCCGGGACGACGACCTTCCGGCGGCGCGTCTGCGCTGCGGCCAGCAGCAGCGCTTCGCCGAGGGCGGAGGCTCCGTCGTACATGCTGGCGTTGGCCACATCCAGACCGGTCAGCCGACAGATGAACGTCTGCCACTCGTAGATCGCCTGCAGGCCACCCTGTGCCACCTCGGGCTGGTACGGCGTGTAGGCGGTCAGGAACTCGCTGCGGCCGACCAGGGCGTCGATGGCGGCGGGGATGATCGAATCGTAGACGCCGCCGCCCAGAAACGAGGTGAGCTGGGCCTGGCTGCAATTGCGCTCGGCGAAGCCCGCCATGGTCTGGCGCACCTCTTCTTCGCTGAGGCTGTCCGGCAGGTCGAGCCCGCCGGTCAGTTTCAGTTCGTCCGGCAGACGTCTGAAGAGGTCATCGACCTCGGCGACGCCGATGGTCGCGAGCATCTCGCGTATCTCATCCGGTGTGTGCGGGGTATAGGGCATCGTCGACTCAGCCTCCCAGCAACGCTTCGTAGTCGGCGGCCGACATCAGGCGCTCCACCTCGTCCGGTTCGGAGAGCTTTACCTTCACCAGCCAGCCGTCCTCGACGGGATCGCTGTTGACCAGTTCGGGACTGTCGACAACAGCGTCGTTCACCGCGACGATCTCGCCCGAAATCGGCAGGTAGAGATCGGCCACGGCCTTGACCGATTCGATGGTGCCGATGGAATCGCCCAGATTGAACTCGGCGCCCACCTCGGGCAACTCGACAAACACGACGTCGCCCAGTTCATTGGCGGCGTATTCGGTGACACCCACGGTGCCGATGTCGCCATCGACCTGAATCCACTCGTGCTCTTGGGAATACTTGCGGTCGTCAGGTACCATGTCTGTCTCCTGCTCGTTGTCGCCTGTGCTAGGACAGGTCGCGTTTCGCCCGCGGATCACCCTTGACCCGGGCAGTTAGGAAGGGAATAGGGACGGTCGTACAGGGAAACTCCCGGTCACGGATGGCAACGGTCAGCTCGTCGGCGGCCACATCCGCGGCGACCAGGGCCAGGGCCAGGGATTGCTTGCGTGTCGGGCTGTAGGTACCGCTGGTGACCCGGCCCACGTCGCGGCCGGCGTGGCGCACGACAGCCCCCTGCCGCGCGATGGCCTTGCCCGTCACGGCGATGCCGATCAATTTTCGCGGTACGCCCTCGGCCTTTTGCCTGACGAGCGCGTCGCGACCCACGAACGATTCTTTCTTCAGCTTCACCGCCCAGCCGATACCGGCCTCCAGCGGCGTGACGTCTTCCGACAGCTCGTGGCCGTATAGGCAGTAGGCGAGCTCGAAGCGCAGGGTGTCGCGCGCGGCCAGACCGATCGGCGCCGCGCCGAGGTCCTCACCCTTGGTCAGCAGTTCTTCCCACAGCGGCAGGGCGGCGGCGTTGGGCAGATAGATTTCGAAACCCAGTTCGCCCGTGTAACCGGTCCGCGAGACGAGCCATTGCTTTTCGTCCACATCCAGGGCGAACGCGCTGTAGAATTTCAAGTCCGCCATGGTTTCGGTATGGGCGGCAAAGGCGTCGATCCGGGTCAGCAAGGTCCGCGCTTCGGGACCTTGCACGGCAATCAGCGCGGTCTCGTAGCTTTCGTCCTGCATGGTCACGCCGGCGGCGGGCAGGTGCTCGCCGAGCCAGGTCACGATCTTGCTCTGGTTGCTGGCGTTGCAGACCACGTAGTATTCATGTTCGGCAAGGCGATAGATCAGCATGTCGTCGAGCACGCCGCCGTCCTCGCGGCACATGGCGTTGTAGACGGCCCGGCCGGATTTGATCGCTGCCACCTTGTTGGTGACCAGACTGTCGAGCCAGGCGCCGGCGTCGGCGCCGGTGACGCGAATCTCCCCCATGTGGGTTATGTCGAACAGACCGACCTGGTCGCGCACGGTTGCGTGCTCGGCCAGAACACTCGTGTACTGGACCGGCATCTCGAAACCGGCGAAGGGCACCAGCCGCCCACCGTGCTGTCGGTGCCAGTCGGTCAGGGGAGTGCTGAGCAGCTCCGGTGTGTCTTTCAATACCCTTCTCCTGTGACAACGGGATGTGCGGACGATTCCGGGCACTAATCTAAACCGGTCAGGGGGAATCGCCAAGCCGGGATTCAACGTTCCCCGGGTGAAAACAGATCGCGCAACATGGCTCCGGTGAACGACGCTTCGACGGCCATGATGTCGGCGAGGGTGCCGCTGCCGACGACCCGACCGCCATCGCCACCGCCCTCGGGTCCGAGATCGATCACGTGATCAGCACGGCGGATCACCTCGGGATGATGCTCGATCACCACCACGCTGTTACCCCGCTCGATCAATCCGCCGAGCACGGTCAACAGGCGGTCCACATCACAGAAGTGCAGGCCGGTGGTGGGCTCGTCGAGGATGTAGAGCGTGTGGCGCGCACCGCCGCGGGCGAGTTCCTTGACCAGTTTGATCCGCTGGGCCTCGCCGCCGCTCAGGGTGGCCCCCGACTGTCCGAGCCGCAGGTAGCCCAGTCCCACGCCGAGCAACACGTCCAGGATCTTCACGCAGGCCGGGATATGCTCCAGGTATTCGCGCGCTTCGCTGACGGTCATATCGAGCAGCTCGGCGATGTTCCGCCCCTTGAAGTGCACCTCCAGGGTTTCGCGGTCGAAGCGCCGGCCGCCGCATTCCTCGCACAGCACTTCCACGTCGGGCAGAAAGTCCATGGTCAACCGGCGCCGGCCGGCGCCCTCGCACACGGGACAGCGTCCGCCGGCGGTGTTGAAGCTGAACCGCCCCGCCTTGTAGCCGCGCACCTTGGCCAGCGTCGTCGAGGCGAAGATCTTGCGGATCTGATTGAAAAGCCCCGTATAGGTCGCCGGTGTCGAACGGGGCGAGCGGCCGATGGGCGACTGATCGACCAGCACAACGCCGGTGAGTGTTTCCTCGCCGGTCAAGGACCGGTAGGATTCGGCCCGATCGCGAGCGCGGTGCAGCCGGGTCGCCAGGGCCCGGTAGAGGGTGTCATGGATCGCCGTGCTTTTCCCCGAGCCCGAGACGCCGGTCACCACCGTCAGCTTGCCGAGCGGCACGGCCAGGCTGATATCCTGTAGATTGCGGCCGCACAGCCCTGCCATGCGCAACCACCCGGTGGCCGCCCGATCCGCGGTCAACGGCGCGGGCCCGCTGCCGCCCAGCCGCCCTGCCAGCAGGTCGCCGGTCGGACTCTCGGCCACTGCGGTCACCTCCGGCACCGTACCCTGGGCCACGATCCTCCCGCCCTGTTCGCCGGCGCCCGGACCGAGATCGAGAATGTGATCGGCCGCCAGCATGATCTCCCGGTCGTGCTCGACCACGACCACGCTGTTGCCCCGGTCCCGCAAGGCCTCGAGGGTACCGATCAGCCGGTGAATGTCCCGGTGGTGCAGCCCCACGCTCGGCTCGTCGAGGATGTAGAGCACGCCGGTCAGGCGCGATCCCACCTGGGTCGCCAACCGCACTCGCTGGCCTTCGCCCCCGGACAGGCTGCGCGTGGTGCGCGAGAGGCCAAGATAACCGACGCCCACCTCGACCAGGAAATAGAGGCGCTGCACGATCTGTTCGAGAATCGGCGTCGCGACCAAGCGCTCCCGTTCCGCTGTAAATTTCAGACTCCGACACCAGTCGAGCAGATCGGACAACGCCAGCTCGGAAACCTCGCCGATGTGGCGGCCGTCGATGCTGAAGGCCAGAGCTTCCGCCCGCAGCCGATAGCCCCCGCAGGCCGGACAGTGCTGACTGGTCATCATCCGCTCAATACTGGCGCGGATCTTTTCCGATTTGGTCTCGCGATGCCGCTGAATCAGTTCCGGTATCAGTCCGCCCCAGCCGCGCAGAAAGGCCTGGTAGTGGTCGTGATCCCGCAGGCTCGCGTCCGCCTCCTCCGTCAGACCGTGGGCGAGTATCTCCCCCACTTCAGCAGGCAGTTCGCTGAAGGGAGTGTCGAGGGAAAAACCGAACGCGCCGGCCAGCGCCTCGATCTGGGTGAAGAGCCAGCTGGTCTCCTTGCCGCGCAGAAATTCGATGGCGCCGTCGCGAATGCTCAGCGACGGATCCGGCACCAGGTTCGCCGCCGGGATGGCGCGCAGCGTACCCAGGCCGTTGCACTCACCGCACGATCCGGCCGGCGAATTGAAAGAGAACAGACGCGGATCCGGCTCGACAAAACTGTTGCCGCAGCCCGGACACGACGACCGGCGGTTGTACAGTGTCTGCTGGCCCTCCCGCCAGACGACCACCGAGCCGTCGGCGAGTCCGGACGCCCGTTCGAGGGAGGCGCGCAGGCGGTTGCGTATGCCGGGTTTGCTGATCAGCCCGTCGATGACCACCGCGATGTCATGGCGCTGATTCTTGTTCAGCTCGACACCCGCATCGAGCTCGCGCAACTCGCCGTCGACCAGCACCCGCAGAAAACCTTGATGACCCAGATCGGCGAGCAGTTTCTTGTGACCGCCCTTGCGTCCCTGGACCACCGGCGCCAGCAGGTAGAAACGCGACCCCGACGGCAACGCGGCGATCTCGTCCTCGATGTCGGACAGGGGCCGGCCGGTCGCCGACAGTGCACAGTCGGGGCACACCGGCACCGCGCAACGGCTGTACAGCAGCCGCAGAAAATTGTAGATCTCCGTGATGGTGCCGACCGTCGAGCGCGGGCTGGAGCCCAGTCCCTTCTGGTTGATGGCCAGTGCCGGCGAAAGCCCTTCGATGCGGTCGACGTCGGGTTTGGGCAGCTGGTCGAGAAACTGGTGCGCGTAACTCGATAGACTTTCGATGTAGCGTCGCTGACCTTCGGCGTATAGGGTATCGAAGGCCAGCGACGACTTGCCCGAACCGCTCGGCCCGGTCACCACGACCAGCCGGCGGCGCGGCAACTCGAGATCGAGATTGTCGAGATTGTGGACGCGCGCGCCCTTGACGACGATCGAACCGTGTGTCCGGTTCGCCGGGCCGCCGGCGTCGTCGGCCGTGCCGGTGCTACCGGTCGGAAGGTCGTTTCGCGCGTCGTATGCCGAGTCCGCGTCTGCTGCTGGTCGAGTCATGGTAACTTTCCGGTGACGCCGAGATGAAATCCACAGGACAAACGCCGATGCTAACTGCCGAAGCACCCAGCCGTCAAGCCGTCCCCTTCCCCGCCGCGGGACGGCCGTACCTGGTGCCCGCCGTCCTGCTCGCGCTGGCGGCGGTGCTGCGCCTGTGGCACATCGGGCACGGCTTGCCGGATTTTTTCGAGGAAGCCATTCCCTTCCGGACCGCCTTGCGCATGTGGGGCTGGGAAACCGGACGAACCGATCTCAATCCGCATTTCTTCAACTACCCGTCCCTGGCCATCTACGGCCATCTGCTGCTGCAGAAGTTCGTGTACGCCTGGGGATCGCTGACCGGTCGCTTCGGCACGCCGGCCGATTTCTGGTTGTTGTGCCAGCACGATCCGACACTACCGGTGCTGGCGGCGCGTTTGCTGGGCGTGGCCGCCGACCTGGCGACCGTGCTCGCTGTCTACGTGGTCGGCCAGCGCCTGCGGCCGGGCGTGGGCGTACTCGCCGGCCTGCTGGTGGCCCTGGCGCCGACGCAGATCGACACCGCGCGCTATATCTATGTGGATCCGTTCATGACCGCCCTCTGCCTGTGGACACTCGAGCGTTTGACGGCCTACCTGCGCCATGGTGGAAGGCACCGGCTGGCGGCCGTCATCGTGTTGACCGGGCTCGCCGCCGGCACCAAGTACAACGCCGGCTTGCTCGTCGTACCCCTGGCCTGGGTGCTCTGGCGCCGGGACGGCTGGCGCGGTCTGCGCTGGTGGCCGGCGGCGGCCGCGCTGAGCCTGCTGGTCTTCCTGGCGAGTTCACCCTACGTGGTACTCGATTTCTACACCTTCTGGCACGATTTCGGTTTCGAGCGTCGGCACATGGCCGAGGGCCACTTCGGCACTCTCGACGGGACGGGTGCCGGATTTGCGCTGGCCACGGCGATTCAGAACTTCGGTGTGCTCGGCAACCTCTTGCTGGCTGGCGCATTCGTCGTCGCGGGCTACCGGGTGCGGCGGCACGCCGATTCGCCTCAGTACGTCCTGTGGCTGTTTCTGCTGCCGGTGGCAGTGTCTCTGGCGGTTTTCAAGATGTCGGCGCCGCGCTATCTGCTGCCGATCTTGCCGGTGATGGCACTGTTGCTCGCCAACCTGGTGTTGCGCTGGCCGGAGCGGATTGCCTGGGCCACGCTTCGACGCCACAACACCGTTCGGCTCGCCATCACGATCGTGCTCGCGAGCGTGATAGCGCTGCCCGTCGCCACGGCTGGTCTCCGGATTGCCGGCGTCGGCAGCAGGAATACCCGTCAGCTGGCGCGTCGCTGGCTCGAGCAGCATTGCCGCGCCGACCAGATCATCCTGCAGGAAACCTACGGCGTGCAATTGCCGAACTACTTCGATCGGGACACGATCGTCGACCGCGCCCCCTTCCGCGCCGCCGGAACCGCCGCCCGGCAGCGGTTCCTCGCGGCACCGCTCTTTCGCATCGTCTCCATCCCCATGGCTGCCAGCGGCAGCTTCACCGTGACGGTCGTCGACGAAGATCAGCAATCACAGCGGTTGCCGGTCTTCGCCCATCCCTCGCAATTCAACCGGGTGTTCTACGAGCCGGCCTTGCTCGCCGACGTGGACTACTTCGTGGCCAGCGGCGGCGTCCAGCGCCGGTACCGCCAAGATCCCGGCCGCTATCCCGTGCAGTGCAGCTTCTACGCCTGGCTCGAAAAGGAAGCCACCCGGGTCCAGTACTTTGCCGGAGGCGACGGCGTCGCCGGACCGAGCATCACGATCTACCGCATCGACGCTGCCCTGCAGCAGCGCATCGTGCGACAGTTTCTGCCCCTGCAGCCTTACTGGTGGGCCGAAGCCATACCGTACGAATTCCGTCAACGCTTCGAGGAGTTGCTCGTCCCGGCCGACAAGCGCACCGGTGGCGCGGTCACGAAACCCGACGGCCGGCCGGCGCCGTGGCTGATGCAGCTCGACCGACCGTTCACCAGGTTCGTGATGCCCTTCCTGATGCGCCTGGCCCATTTTCACGGCCAGTCCGGTCACTACGCCGCCTGCCGCCACCTCGCGGCAGTGGTGCTGGCCATGCGGCCCGACGAGACGCCCGCGTGCCTGCTCTACAGTCGCGCCGCCAGCGAGCTCGGTGCCTTCGACGCGGCCCTGGCCGCGCTGCGCAACTCGGTACGCGTACTCGCACGGCGGAATCAACCTACCCTGGTGCTGACACTGGAAGAGGCCCGGGTATTGCTCGCCGCCGGAGATCGGGCGACCGCCCGGTCGGTGCTGCACGATCTGCTGGCGCGCGCGCCCGCCGGGAGCGACATCGCGCGCACCGCCGACCGTTTGCTGGCGGACCTACGCGACCGCGATGCGCCCGCGGGTCACGACAGCAACGGTGACTAGCCTGACCGCACCGCCTCGCGGCTGCTGATACGCCGCAACGGATACCACCCGGGCGATGGATACGGCCGACGCCACGGCTGGCCGCGCAGCCGGCGGCTCGGGTCCGATCTAGCGCGTTACCGTAGCGTCGTCGGCCGCGGGTGCGGTCAGCATTTCGTTGTACGCCGCCGCTTCCAATTCGCTCAGGCCGGTACGACCGCTGAAGACCTCGACCGAAACGAGGCGCACCGGCTGCAGTGGCCGCTGCGCCTGCCCCGGCGCCTTTTCCGCCGCGACGATTCGGTCCACGATATCCATGCCCGTCAGCACCCGACCGAATATGCTGTACTTACCGTCGAGTTGCGGGGTATCCGCGACGCAGATGAAGAACTGGCTGCCGGCAGTATGCGGACCACGCCCCCGCGCCATGGACAGGGTGCCCCGGACATGCGCCTCCGTGTCGGAAAACTCCGCCTTCAGACCGATCCGGCCGCCCACCGGCTCGTAGCCCCGATCGCCGAGGGCAGCATTGATCTGCGCCAGCATTTCCTGCTCGGCCGGCATCAACACGTCCGCCACCGTCGGCGCGCCCATGCCGTCGTTATCGGGATCGCCGTCCGTCGAGTTGGGATCACCCCCCTGGATCACGAAACCCGGCGCGGCACGATGGAACGCCGTCCCGTCGAAAAAGCCGGTTCGCGCCAGATGGACGAAGTTGTCCACGTGATGAGGCGCCAGTTCGGGAAAGAAGACCACGGTGATGTCGCCCGCGGCCGTCTGGAGGCGAGCGAACAGCTCGGACACCTCTGCGCCGTCAGCGGGCGCGATACCGCCGAGCAGACAGACCAGGGTCAATCCCGCGGCGCCGGCCAGGCCGCGCCTGCCGCGACGCCGACAGCTCGCAACGCGCATCGATCGTCGACGCGAACTGGTTTTTGCTACCGATCGTGATCCGGGTCGCGACACCGGTTGCATCACCGGTGACGACGGGACAAGCCCCCTTGCGCGCATTCTTCCTCCTGCTGTCCAGTTGTCGCGTCGATCACGCCCGCGCTATTGCTCGCGAACCAGATAGGTAAAACCGTGTTCGTCCTGCAGTCGCTCACCGAGTCGCTGCGCCTCGTACTCATCGGGTAGACCGGTCACGTAGACGCGGTAAAACCGCTCGCCGTCGGATATCGCCTCCACGATCTGCGCCTGCACGCCGGACTGCGCGAGCTGTGCCACGCGTCGCTGCGCGTTGTCCGGACTTCGGAAAGCTCCGATCTGCAGGTAGTAGGGGCCGTACTCCCGAGCAGACGATTTGGCCTGCGATCGCGGTGCCTCGCCGGTCGATCGGGCCGATCGGGCCGCTTGTTCCGGCGTCACCGCATCGGTCATCGCGGACGCTGACTCCTCGGCAGGTGCGCCCGTAGCGGGCTGTTGCTCCGACGGCTGTCCGGACGCCGCTGCCGACGACACCGGCGGCGTTTGCTCGCCTCCCGGCCGTCCTTCCTGTTCGCGCAGCGTCGCGGCATCGGACACCGCCAGCGAATCGGCGAGCTGACTGCTGACTGACTCGGGCAGCATGGAACCGGAGTAGCGGCTGTCGCGCTCACCCGCGTCCTCGTTGCCACCACAGCCGATAAACGCCACCGTACACAGCATGACCAGCGGTGCAATGACGAGATGAACCGCGAAGCAGCGTCGGTTGAGGGGGGCAGGATAGTGCCTGTTCATGGTTTCCTCCCTGACTGAAAACAGTGTGTCACATGGTTTGAAACCATGCCCGACCGTCACCGATACCGGGCCCTGTCACCGAGACACTCCATTCGCGATGTACGCCTCGCCCGGTCCGAGGCTCTCCTGACAGAGCCTAGCGGCAAAGCGCGACAATGGCAAGATCAACACGGTCGGTACGAATCGCCTCCGGCTTGCCGGCTTGCCATGCGTCAGGCGACCGACCATATTTGACCGATCCTTGCCTTGAGGCTTAACTGGCACATTCCCAGCAAGCTAGGAGCGATCATGTCCGAATTGATCTACCTGGACAACGCAGCTACCGCATTTCCGAAACCGCCGGTGGTCATCGACGCCATGGCCGACTTCTATCGCAACTACGGCGTCAATCCCGGACGGTCCGGGTACGACCTGGCGGTCGAGGCCGGTATGATCGTCGACAAGGCGCGACGCACGCTCGACACCTTCTTCAACAATCCGGCTCACGACTTCAACCGGGTGACCTTCGGCAGCAACGCCTCCGATGCCCTGAACATGATCATCCAGGGGATATGCCGGCCGGGAGATCACGTGATCAGCACGTGTCTCGAGCACAACTCGGTCCTGCGACCGCTCTATTGCATGGAGCAGGAAGGCATCATCGAGCACGAGCTGGTGCCTTTCGATACCGACGGTTTCGTCGATCCCGATGAGTTCGCGCGGCGGATTCGCTCGAACACGCGTCTGGTCATCGTCAATCACGGATCCAATGTACTGGGGACGGTTCAACCGGTGACCGAGATCGGTCGTATTTGCCGCGAAAAGGGCGTGCTCTTCGTCATCGACGCGGCGCAGACTGCGGGTATGCTGCCCATCGACATGGAAGCCATGTGCGTCGACGTGGTGGCCTTTACCGGGCACAAATCACTGATGGGACCGACCGGCATCGGCGGCATGTGCATCGGTCCGGACGTCCCCATCCGCTCGACGCGCTGGGGCGGCACGGGTGTCAAGTCTGCCGTGCGCACCCATCTCGACGAGTTTCCCTTCCGCACCGAGGTCGGCACCGCCAACACCATCGGGATCGCGGGCCTGCTCGCCGGAATCACCTGGGTCGAAGAGCAGACGCTGCCCACCATTCGCTCCCATGAGATGACGCTGGCCCGACAACTCATCGAGGGCCTGCGGGAGATCGACGGCCTGGACACCTACTGTTCGGGTTACAGCGACCGGCATCTACCCGTGATCATCTGCAATCTCGACACCATGGAAGCCGGCGAGACGGGCATGTTCCTCGATGCGGAATACGATATCGCCACCCGAACCGGCTTGCACTGCGCGCCGCTGGCGCACGAGGGTATCGGCACCACACCCAAGGGAACGGTACGTTTCAGCATCGGTCCCTTCAATACCGAGCAGCACGTGCAGGCGGCAATCACGGCCATGGCGGAGATCGCGCTGGTCAGAAAGAAGGGCATGGCCTGACCGCAGCCGGCCCGCCCCTGACCCGGTCGGCATATATCCGGCGCACGCTATCCCGTACAAACCGTTGCCAAAAAACAAAGCGTCGCACCCCGCAGCAGGTTCCGGGGGTGCGACGCTGTTTTCCGGGTCTCGATACAGCCTAGTGCATCGGTTTGTGCATGGTGACCCGAACCATCCGGTTCTGGGCCCGTCCGTCCTCGGTATCGTTATCGGCTACCGGCCGGAAGGGGCCGTAGCTCACCGCGGCGAAGCGTTCCGCCGCGAGATCGAATTCATTCGTCAGATAGGTCACGACGGCGCTGGCCCGGGCGGCGCCCAGTTCCCAGTTCGTCGGCCACATTTCCTGGAAATCCTCAATGATCTTCTTGTTGTCGGTATAACCCTCGACGAACACATCCCAGCCGGGGTGTTGCCGGATGCTGCTGGCAATCGCTTCGAGGGTCGGCACCATGGTGTCGAGCACCATCACCTGCGAATTACCAAACAGAACCTCGCCCGGGATCTCGACGTATACCACTTCCTCGATCTGCTCGACGAGCACGGCGTTCTCCGCCTTGGCTTCGCGCAGATTCGCTTCGAGTTCCTCTTTGATCTGGCTGCACTCGGCAATGGTGGCTTCCTTGTCGGCAACCTGTGCCTGGAGCCCAGAAATCTCGTCCTGCAGCTGCACGATCTGATCCTCGAACTCCTTGCAGGAGCAGCCGGCCAGGGCAAAGACGGTCAGCAGCAGACCCAGCAAGGCCACATTCCTGGCAACGGTCAAGAAACTACGGTTCGTGGACAACATCTTTTCACTCCTTTGCTCGCAACTGGTTCATCCGTTTCACGCCACAAAACGGGTTTTCCAGCGCAATCGCTCCTCGGTTCCCGAAATCGGTACTCGAATATACACAAACGTTTTTCGCCACAGGTCAGACCTGCAAGCGAAAACTGTGCCTGACAATCGGAGCCAATTTACTCCCATCAATAGCTACAGGGAAGTCTTTTTTTCTTTATTTTCAGCCCTTAACGGCACCAGGCCGACCACCGGCAGCGCGCCGAAAGGGCGGTTTCAGCGCTGCTGGAAATCAGGGCATGAGCTTCAGGAGCGCCTTGTCCGGACCGATCACGTCGATCAGATCATTCTCCAGCAGCACGGTCTCGCCGCAGGGTAGCGGAATTCTCTCGACTCCCGGACTGTCCTGCTGCTCACCGCCGCGCACGATCTGAATGAGATTGAGTTTTTGCTCGCCCAGCAGCCGCAGGTCGCTCAGACACTGTCCCGCCCACTCCGACGGCACCTTGACGCGACGCAGGCTGAAGCCCGGCGGCAGTTCCACGAAATCCACAACCCGTTCGTGCAACAGATGTTCCGCCAGTCGACTCCCCATTTCCTCCTCGGGCATGACCACCCGGTCGGCGCCCACCTCGACCAGGACCTTGGCCTGGAGCGGATTGAGCGCCTTGGCCACGATGCGCCCGACGCCGAGTTCGCGGCACAGCAGGGTGACGAGCACCGAAGCCTCGAAGTTGGTGCCGATCGCCACCACGGCCACGTCCATGTTGCCCACGTCGTAGGCCTGCAGATTCGCCAGGTCGGTGGCGTCGCAGGCCACGGCGACCGACACCTCATCCTTGCTCTGCTCCACGAGCTTCAGGCTACGATCAATCGCGAGCACCTCGGCGCCTTTCGCATACAACGATCCGGCGACGCTGGCGCCGAATCTGCCCAGCCCGAAGACCGCAACCTTGTGCATATCAATCCTTCCTTTCATCCGATCATGATCTTGGCGCGCGGCAGACGCACACGCCGTTCCCGCGCCGGTCCGACCAGGCCGTAGGCCAGCGTGAGCGGACCGAGCCGGCCGATGAACATCAATACCATGATGAGCAGGCGTCCGACAGGGGAAAGCTCGCTCGTCATGCCGAGGGAGAGGCCGACCGTACCCAGCGCCGAGAACACCTCGAAGGCTGTCATCAGCAAGGGTCTCCCCTCGGTGATCAACAGCACGAACACGCTGATCGCCGCGATCACCATGCCGGCGTACGCCACGATGATCGCTCGCTGCACGGCCGTCCGCGAGATCTCCCGATCGAGCAGCCGGACCCGCCGCAGTCCCGAGGCGATCGAGCGCAGATTGGCCCAGAGAATCGCCACGGTCGTCAGCTTGACGCCGCCGCCGGTCGATCCCGGCGCCGCGCCGATGAACATCAACACGATCATCAAGAAAAGCGACGGCGTCGACAGGAGACTCATGTCCACGCTGTTGAAGCCCGCGGTGCGCGTGGTCGCCGACTGGAAGAAAGCCAGTCCGAGCTGCTGCAACGAAGAGCGGCCGGCGAACGCGCCGTCGCCTTCGAGACCCAGGAGTGCGAAGGTTCCGGTCACCAGCAAGAGTGCCGTCAGGCTGAGCACGATCCGAGTCTGCAGCATGAGTCGCGGGCGTACTCCGTCGCGGCGCAGCATCCAGCCGCGCGCAAAGGCCAGCAGATTGGCCACGACGGTGAAACCCAGCCCCCCGACGATCAGCAGCGCGGCAATGCTCCCCATGACCAGCGGACTATCCGCCACCGGGACGAGACTCGCGCTGAAGGTACTGAAGCCCGCGTTGCAGAAGGCGGAGACGGCATGGAACAGCGCGCAATGCAGCCGCTCGCCCGCGGCCGGAATCATCGGCTCGAGCCCCAGGTAGAGCAGCGCGGTTCCCAGCGCCTCGGCGATCACGGTGAACAGGACGATGAAGCGCAGCATCCGGCCGACCTCGTCCCACAGCGGCACCTGGAAGACCTCCCGCAGCAGACTGTTCTCGCGCACGCCGATCCCGCGCCCGAGCAGCATGCTGAAAGTCGCGGTGAGCGACATGATGCCGAGGCCGCCGATCTGGATCAGAATGAGCAGAATCGTCTGCCCGAACACGGAGAAACCAGTGGCGGTGTCGCGCACCACGAGTCCGGTGACACAGACCGCGGAGGTGGACGTGAACAGTGCGTCGAGCCAGCGCAAGGGTTGACCGTCGGCCGCCGCCCGCGGTAGCACGAGAAGCAACGAACCGACGAGAATGATACCCAGGAAAACCAGCGGGAAGGCCAGCGCCGGTCGCACGCGCGAGCTGGCGAAGCGCGAATGCAGATGCGGCAATTGCACGGCCAGCAATCCCAGGATGTAGAAGTGGACCACGATCAGGTAGGCCTGGGTCACCGAGCCGATGGAGATCGAGCGCAGCACGCTACCGAACCAGCGACTGCCGCCCCCGAAGGCAATGACGACCAGCTCGCTCGCCAGCAGAAAGGTCAGCAACAGCGCCGGCCAGCGCCGGGCGATAAATCGCCGCCAGGGACGCAGCACCGTGCCTGCCCAGACCAGTTCGAACAGAAAAAACAGGACGGACGCGAGGGTCAAGGCCTGGACGATCCAGCGCCGGGGAGCGCCAACGCCGACCCCGTATTCGAGCAGCAGGCCGAGCAGGCCACAGAATCCGGCCAGGACCAGAATCCCGGCACGTGCCATGGCCGGTCTTTCCAGCAAACGGGTCAAGCAAGTACATCCTCTGCTGCAGTCGGTCAGTTCTTCAGGACAGCGGAATGCTGCGCGCAGCCCGATGATCAACCAGGCAAGTTGTTCGCACAACAGTATTTTGCATCGGCTCCGGGCTGTTGCCGACAGGTTTGCGCCGCCCACCTGCGCAGTCCTCGCCCGCAGATGTCCACGAAAACCGTGTTGTCCGGTAGCGGCGAAACGACGGAACCGCCTGCCGTACCGTCAGTAGTGGCGCCAGAGCACTTCGTTCACGCGTTGTTATCCGCAACAATCAGAAACGATGAGCGCTGTTCGGCACAAACATTGATACATCAACCCCCCGGAGCAATCGAACAGGGCAATATGCCATGTTCTCACCGCGTCATGTTCGCGACGAGCACAAACCGTCGGGCCCCGTAGGCCGGCGCAACCGCAGGATCGTCGTATGATCACCTACGCGTTTCAACAACGAATGGCCTGCTACCGCATGAAGAATCCCGACCGGAACCAGCGGCCCGACGTTACCGTTGACCGCGGCCGTAAAGGTCGGCGGCAGCGGCAATTCGGGCACCGGCCGCACCGACCGCGAGGCGGCGCCATTGTCGCGCTGCTGGTGCTGCTGGCCCTTCCGACACTCGGCGTCACTGCCGCGCACGCGCAGCCAAACACGGCCGCGACGGTCATGCCGACGGCGCCGAATACGGCGAACGCACCGCTCGATACCCTGCACACCCCTGCGGTGGCGACCGCTGGCGGCGGTACCTCTCCGGCCGAAATGGGCATCTCCCGGAAACTTTTGCCCGAGGCCAAGGCGACGCACGTGCCCGCGGCGAAAACGCCCCGCCGGCCGCCTCGCCTGGACGATCCACTCGGCGGTGAATATCAGTTCCATCTGGCGCGCAAAGCCATGTCCGACGGTGATTTCGACCTGGCGAGCGCCAAAGTGGACGAGGCGCTGATCGCTGACCGTTCCCAGTCGCGATATCGCTGGTGGCATTCCAGCCAGGCCCTGAAGAAATTCGATCCGGGCGCCTTCGTGTGGGCCATGCCCAAGGCGCTCCGCGCGGTCGTGCAGGACCCTGTCGGCCAGCAGCGACTGATCATCCTGGGCCACCAGGGTCTCGTGTTGCTGAGCGCGCTTTTCTGGTCGGTTCTGGTAGCGGCCTATCTGCTCAAGAACTGGCACTACCTGGCGCACGATATATCGGCCATGATGTACCGCGATCCGAAACACACGCCGCGCCTCTGGCTGCCCTTCTTGCTGATCCTGGGCTTTCTGTTCCTGCGCCCGGGTTGGGTCGGGTTGCTGGCGCTGCTCTCGATTCCGCTGGTCATCCAGACGCGGTGCGGCGAGCGTCGCCTGCTCGTTGTCGTGTGGTTGGCGGCCTGTCTGCTCCTGTTTCCCAACTGGTCGTTGCTGCGCAACGCCATCCCGGCATTGGACCCGGACAGCGAGACTTCGCTCCTGGTCCGGGCCAGCCGCCAGGCCCCGGCCAGCAATCTGATCGCCACGCTGGAACGGAAGATCTCGACCGCCAACGATCCCGAGCGGCGGGCGCGGCTCCAGCTGGCGCTCGCCATCCAGCGAGCGCGTCGCGGCCAGTATACCCAGAGCAGTCAGCTCTTTCAGACCATCTTGATGCACGACCCGACCCACGTGGCGGCGCAGATCGGCCTGGCCAACAACACCTACTACCGCGGCTACCTCGATGCGGCCATCAACGGCTATCAGCTCGTCAGGAAACTGGCCCCGAAGCACGGCGAGATCCCCTACAATCTGGCCCAGGTCTATTTCAAGAAACTGTTCGTTCCCGAGGCCAGCGACGCGTTGCGGGATGCCCGGGCGCTGGGATTCAATCCGCCGGTCTGGGAGAATCCGTCGAGTCAGGCCGAGGGCTACTCCCCCGTCGTCTATCTCGGACCGACCAGCGCCGAACTACGCGCGAGCAGTAGCTGGGAGGCGCCGAACTACGATCCCTATGCGCACATGGCTTCGTGGAACTTCTTCCTGGGCTGCCCACCGCTGTCACTGTTCATCGTGCTGGCAGGATCGCTCTTGATGGCCATGGCCTTCACCTTCTGGTGGAGCCATCAGAACGATCCGCGAAACTGCGGTAACTGCAACTGGACGATTTGCCACGAATGCTCGCGCGTACACGACGGTGTCTGGTTGTGTCCGTCGTGCGGGGAGACCGCCGATCGAGCACGCAGCGACATGGTGCTGGCCACACTCCTGAAGAACCGCAGCGTGGCGGTGCGACTGCAACACAGCCAGCGTATCAACTTGACCAGCCGTATCCTGCCGGGCGCGGGCCATCTTCTGGTGGGCGATCTGGGGCGGGCGATCTGGCGTCTGGCCGGCGTGGCCGTCGCCCTGTATCTCGTCCTGTTTGCCTGGGCCTTCGATCCGGCGGCCTCCTGGCTGACCCCGGGCCTGTTGCTGGCCTCGGAGACCATACATCCGGTGTGGTTCCCGCTGCCCAACCATACCTGGCCGGGCTGGACGGACTGGACCCTTGCCGTCGGCGGCATGCTGCTGCTGATCATGTACCTGCTGGCGATGATCGACGGCACCAATCTGCGACATCGCATTCCCGAACGATTCCTGGCCAGTGCAGCCGTAATGGATGAGATACCGGACCGGGCTCGATAACACCCGGCAGGAAGGTTGCCCGCGATGGCACTCGAAGGACAGCTGAGCGATTTTAACCTGGCCGAGATTCTGCAGTTGATCGCCAGCCAGCAGAAGTCCGGTTTCCTGGTCCTGGAAAGCCGGCGCGAAATGGTCTTCGTCTTCGACAAGGGCTATCTGATCTCGACACGGGACCGGCGCAGCAAGGCCAAGGATCCGCTCGAAACCTATTTGCAGTCATACGGCTTCTTCAGCGAAGCCCAGTGGAAGCACATCGAATTCATCAAGGGCAACAGCTCACTCGACCTGACCGAGATCCTGCTCTCGGAGTCGCTGCTCGACGAAGAGGAACTGATTCTGGTGCTGCAGGTACTGGCCCAGGAGATGGCGCACCACGGCATGCAGTTGCGTCGTGGACGCTATCATTTCACGGCGACCAAGGAGACGCCGCCCGGTGTGCGCTTCCGTTACCGGCTCGATGTGCAAGGTCTGCTCATGGAGGCTGCCCGCCGGCTGGACGAGGAAACCCAGCTCAAGGAAGTCTTCTCGTCACAGGCGATCACCTTCCGGCAGGGAGAGACGGTGCCGAGCCCCGAGGAGCTGAGTGCCACCGCCACCCGGATAATGCAGCTGGCCCTCGCCGGCGAGACCGTCGGCCGGATCATCCGGACCGGCAAGGCGGACAGCTTCACCGTGCGCACGCTGCTGAAGACCTTCTGTGATGAGGGCTATCTGACGCTGGTCAGACCCGACCAGGACGACCGGTCAGGCCAGGGAAACGGCGGCCGCAAGTCAGAGACCAGCCGCGCCTCCGCCTTGAAATCGATGCCGGTAGCGGTGTTGATCCTGGTGCTCTTCGCGATCGCGGGCTACTTGCGCTGGGCGCCCTTGATGACGGGTGAGGTCGCGGCCATCGGCCTGGCCGAGCCGGTCATCGAGATCACACCCGGAGTTGGTCCCGGCACTACCGACCGGGTCGAGATGGTCACGGGTCTCGACGGCACCCAGCAGGTCAATCGCCGTTTGCGCCTCCGCCAGATCCAGCACGATGTCGAGCGGGCGCTGGAGCTGTTCCGCTACCAGAACGGGCACTATCCGGAAATGCTGTCGCTGCTGGTCAATCAGGGCATGCTCGGGAACGCCACCTACCAGCTCGTCGTCGAACTGGGTTGGACCTACGCCTTGATCGAAGAAGGACACCAATATAGTCTCGCCGCATGAGCGGTTTCTCTCCTGTACCGATGCGCGAAGGTTCCCGACTGATGTCCGGTTTGCTGCCGGTCGCCGTCTGCTTCGCTGCTGCTCGGCCCCACTTGCTGATTCCCGCCTGGGTATGTGCGCTGAGCGGCGCAGCGCGGGTAGCCGACCCGGTATCGCCGAGCCGTTCCCTGACGCTGGCCGTTTGCGCCTGGAGCCTCGCCCTCGTGGCGACCCACCTGGTCAACCTGGTCGCGGATCGGGATGGTGACCGGCGCAACGCCAAGAATCTCTTCTGGCAGGGCCGGGTGTCCGGACGGTGCCTGGGCGTTGCGGCCGGCGTGGGCGCCGTCGCCGCGCTCCTGTGCGGATATCATGGCGGAGTCACAGCTTTCGCAGCCGTGGCGGCGACCCTCGCTCTCGGCGCCCTGTACAGTCTCCCGCCCGTCAGGATGGCGCATCGCTGGGGATGGGATCTCGCCGCCAATACCGGCGGTTACGCTCTGATCGCGCCGTTGTTCGGCTTCGTCCAGGCCGGCGGGCTGGGCGGAGAAACCGTAAACGCCGGCCTGCCGGGACTGGCCGCGACGTTGGTCTTGTTGCACATGCTGGTGGGAGCGGCCTTCCTGTGGACCACCCTGCTGGACCTGGACGGCGATCAACGCTCGGGCAAGATCAGCATGGCCGTGCGCTGGGGACCGGCCGTGACCACGAGATTGGCGTTGCTGCTGGTTGTCCTGGCGCTGGGCGTTGCGGTGTTCGCTCCGCATACGTCCGGCTCCCTGGCGGGATTGCCCGCCGCCTGGCTGGGGTGCTTGCTCCTGTGTTGCGTGGCGGTTGGTATCTGGTGCGCTACCGAGTCCCGTTCGCCGGTCGGCAGCCAGGCGGCTGCCGGTTCGCGACCGCCGACGCCACCGCGCCGGCTGTTGATCGCCGGCATCACACTGGCCATCGTCGCCGCGGCGCTGCCGGGCCTGCAACGCTGGCCGCTTTTCGCGCTCCCGATCGCGGCCTGGGTAGCCGCGAGCTATGCGACCCGGCTGTGGTTGCCACGATCATCTGAATCACCCGGATCACCCGGATCATCCGGATCGCCACGACGCGCGCCGTGAAGGCCCCGCCCACTGTGCGCGCAGCCTACGTCAACGCTGCCGCTGCCGGCTCCCGAACCAATGCCCGACTCCGTGCGCCACGTGCTCCTTGCGTATCTCCCAGCGACCGCGACGGGTCCGTCCCCGCGGGTCGGTGATCTTGGTCAGCACGGTGCGCGCCGTATCGATGCAGTAGACGGGGCGACGCGGCCAGGCAAGGTGCCGCGCCACGGTCGGAGGTTGTCGCCTCACGACAAAACCGGCGGCAAAGCCGGCGGCCGCGGCCGCTCCGGCAACCCGGCGATCCACGCGACCAAAAGGGTAGGACACCAGATCGACGGGCGCCTCGATACTCGCCGCCAGCAGCCTGCGCGCCGCGTCCAGCTCGGCGGCCAGGTCGTCCGTGGGCAGGCGCGTCAGGTCCCGGTGTGTCGCACCGTGGAGCCCCACCTCCCAGCCGAGCCGCTGCAAATCCCGTAGCTGGCCCACGCTCAAATGACTGGTTCGACGCCCCGGCAACGGCAGTTCCCACCGGTTGAGTCGACCAAGCAGCGCCGCCGGCACGAAGACGACTCCCGCGACGCCCCGCTCCTGAAAGACGTGCCGGTGGCGATGGAGATCCGTCGTACCGTCGTCCACCGTGAGCAGAAACCGGCGTGGCGCGCCCGGTGACGACTCTCCCTGCCGGTGCCCGAGCCGTCGCGCCGACGACTGTGGCAACATCTCGCGCCACTGCTCTCCGGTCAGCGGCTCGCAGCCCGCCGCCAGCAGCGCGTCGATCTGCCCGCCCAGCTGCTCCGGCCCAATCCAGGTGCCGGCGCACAGCGGCCGGGCGCTGATCCGGTGATAGACCAGCACCACCGGTTCCGGTGCGGTGGGGGAACGGCTTCCGGCGCCGTCGCTCATTCGGGTCGATGGAACGCAAACAGGAGATTATCCGGCGAGAAATATTTGTTGGCGCAGTGAACGATCGTCTCGCGCTCGATGGCGTCGATCCGGTCGACGATCTCCGCCACCGGCAGGAAACGCCCGTAGTAGATCTCGTTCTTGGCCGCGCGATACATCTGGTTCACGACGCCTTCGAGACTGAAGATGAGCTGAGATTTGATCTGCGCCTTGTTGTTGGCGAGTTCCTGCTCGTCGATATCGTCGGCGATCACGCGTTCATACTCGCGGCACACCACGTTGCGGGTCCGGTCCTCGTTCTCCGGCGAGCAGGAGCCGGAACAGCTGACCAATCCGATGTCACGCCCCATGTCGCTGTAGTTGTAGACCGTGTAGGCCAGTCCCTCCCGTTCGCGAACGGCCTGAAAGATACGGCTGCTCATGCCGCCGCCGAGCAGGTTGCACAGCACGAACACGGGGATCCGGTCGGGGTGGCGGTAGGAAACGCCGATATTGCCGATCTCGAAATAACTCTGCACGATCTTGCCCTGCAAGCCCAGTTGCCGGGTGCCGGGTTCGACCACCAGGTCGGTGGCGCCATCGGTATCCACTGCCACTGCGGCAGCGCCTCCCGCCGCTGCAGGCGCGGACGGCAGATCGAAATGCCGCCGGACGAGATCGCCCGCATTGTCACCGATCAAGCCCGCCATGGCGATGACCACGTTGGGTCCGCTGAACAGGCGCTGATGTTCCCGTCGCAACAGATTCTCGTCGAAGCTGCGCACGGTTTCCGGTGTGCCCAGGATGGGCCGGCTACGCCGGTGAGCGGCGTAGACGCTCGCCGCGAAGGCATCGTGCAGGCGGTCTTCGGGAGAATCGAGCGCTTCCTGGATCTCCTCGCAGACCACATCCTGCTCCAGGGAGATCAGGCGCGGATCGAGAGCCGGGCGCAGGAGCATGTCGGCCAGCACCTCGATCGCCGGTTCCAGATACTCGGGTAACACCTTGATGGTGAACGCGACCTGATCCTTCGTGGTGAAGGCATCGATCGTCACGCCGAGACGATCGAAGGTCGACGCGATCTCGTACGCCGAGCGGTTGGCCGAGCCCTTGAAAACGATGTGTTCCACGAAATGGGAAATGCCGTTGAGTTCCGGCTGCTCGTCCTGGCTGCCGGTGCGCAGCCATAGACCCACGGTGACCGAATGGGCGCTCGGCACCGGTACCGTCAAAAGGACCGCCCCGCCGGGCAAGACTTCCCGGCGAGGCGACTCTTCGTTCCTGTAGAGATCGAGATTCATGCCAACAGCTACCGGCGCGGCCCTCGGCCCCGACCACCCGGTCCGCGACCGCGGCCACCTCCACCGCGTCGATCATCGCGGGGCGGCGGCGGCACATAACCCTCGGGCTCGGGCAGCAACGCCTTGCGGCTGAGCCGGACCTTGCCGGTGCGACTGTCGATCTCGATGAGCTTCACCTCGACCTCTTCGC
Source organism: uncultured Fibrobacteraceae bacterium (assembly GCA_964384055.1). GTDB lineage: Bacteria > Krumholzibacteriota > Krumholzibacteriia > LZORAL124-64-63 > LZORAL124-64-63 > CAYLIV01. Next base: position 56,658 of record CAYLIV010000010.1, on the reverse strand, counting down.
CGATCGACAGCACGTCTTCCACGTTGCCGACCCGGAAATACTCGAGTTCCGAGATGTGCAGCAGGCCATCCTTGCCCGGCAGATACTCGACGAAGGCGCCGAAATCCACGATGGTCTTGACCTTGCCCTTGTAGACCTTGCCCACCTCGGGCTCGGCCATGATCCCCTCGACCATCTTCATGGCGGCGTCGCCACTGGCCTGGTCGGTCGATGAGACGAAGACCATGCCCTCGTCGTCGACCTCGATATTGGCGCCGGTCTCTTCCTGGATCCGCTTGATGACCTTGCCGCCCGGACCGATCAGCTCACCGATCTTCTTGACCGGGATCTGAATGGTCTCGATCTTCGGCGCAAACTCGGACATGTTCTTACGGGGCGCCGCCAGCGCCTCGTTCATGACGTCGAGGATATGGTTGCGCGCGTTCTTGGCGTCACCCAACGCCTTGACCATGATCTCCCGGCTGATGCCGGCGATCTTGGTGTCGAGCTGGAAAGCCGTGATGCCGTCGCGCGTGCCCGTCACCTTGAAGTCCATGTCGCCCAGGTGATCCTCGACCCCGAGAATGTCGGTCAGCACGGCCACGCGGTCGTCTTCCTTGACCAGGCCCATGGCGACGCCGGCAACCGGCTTGACGATGGGCGCACCGGCATCCATCAGGGCCATGCAGCCGGAACACACCGAAGCCATGGAACTCGAGCCGTTGGACTCGAGAATGTCCGACACGATGCGGATCGTGTACGGGAAATCCTCCACCGACGGCAGGATGGGGCGTATGGCGCGCTCGGCGAGCTTGCCGTGACCGATCTCGCGACGTCCGGTACCGCTGTAGCGGCCCACCTCGCCCACGCTGAAGGGCGGGAAATTGTAGTGGAGGTAGTACTTGCTCCAGTACTGCTCCGAGTTCAGCGGTTCGATGCGCTGTTCGGCTTGCTTGGCGCCCAGAGTGACCGAGCCCAGCGACTGGGTTTCCCCGCGCGTGAAAAGGCACGAGCCGTGGGCCCGCGGCAGCACGCCGCATTCCACATTGATCTGGCGCACGGTGGTCAGATCCCGGCCATCGATCCGCTTGCTGTCGCTCAGGATCATCTCGCGCATGTAGCTTTTCTCGAGGTCGCCGACCGCGTCGAGCGCCTCGGGGTCGGGATTGCCCTCGTCGTCGGCGAACTTCTCGCCCACGTTCTTCTTCACGAGCGCCAGCGCGTCGTGGCGGTTGTGCTTGCCCTCGACCACGATGGCCTCGCGGAGCTGGCCGCCCGCGTAGGCTTCCACTTCCCCGACGATCGCCTCGTTCTTCTCCGGCGGCGTCGGTTCCCACTTCGTCTTGCGCGGCGCCACGGCGAACAGCTCGCGCTGCAGCCCGTTCAGCTTGCGAATCCACTCGTGGGCGAATTCGATGGCGTCCAGCAGGCGCTCCTCCGAGATCTCCTGGCATTCACCCTCGATCATACCGACGATGTCGTCAGTGCCGGCGACGACCAGGTCCAGGCTCGATTCCTCGAGCTGGTCAAAACTGGGATTGGGGATGAACTCGCCGTCGACCTCGGCCACGCGCACACCCGACACGATATCGGTGAACGGCACGTCCGAGAGGCCGAGCGCCGCCGAGGCGGCCGTGATACTCAGGGTGTCGGCGTGAAAGTCCGTGTCCGCGCTGATGATGAACGAGACGATCTGGGTCTCGCGGCGGTAGCCCTTGGGAAAGAGCGGCCGCAGCGGCCGGTCGATCAGCCGGCAACTGAGCGTCTCGCGCTCGGTCGGCCGCGCCTCGCGCTTGAAAAAACCACCGGGGATCTTGCCGGCGGCGTAGGTCTTGTTCCGATATTCGACGAACAGGGGCAGGAAATCCCGATCGGAGTCCTTCTCGTCGGCCGTAACCGTCATCAGGGCCATGGTGTCGCCCATGCGCACCACGATCGAGCCATTGGCCTGCCTGGCCATGCGCCCGGTTTCCAGAGAAAACGTGGTCCCGTTCATTTCCAGACTAACAACGTGCTTATCCATGTGTTTCTTCCCTTCCTCAGCCGCTTTGCCGCAAAAAAATTCACTTCTTCCAACTGCTGCCATCGCTCGTCGACTGCGCCCGCCGCGTGCGCGGCGCTACGCGTCGTCGACTTCCCGAGCAGACCGCCGACTCCCGGTACGCAACCTCGCCTGCCGATTGCCGGCAACCACTGCGCACCACGAGCGGCCGCTGCCGCGACCACGATTTCTCACGCAAACATCCCGGTACGAATCCCGGTCGGATTGGCGGAGTGTCATCCCCGGAGGCCAAGTTCCTTGATGAGGGCGCGGTAGCCGTCCAGGTCCTTTTTCTTCAGGTAATTGAGCAACCGTTTGCGCTGCCCGACCATTTTCAAAAGACCGCGCCGCGAGTGATGATCCTTGGCGTGCATCTTGAAGTGGGCGCCGAGGCTGTTGATGCGCTCCGTGAGCAGCGCGATCTGCACCTCCGGCGATCCCGAGTCGGATTGGTGTTTCTTGAACTTGTCGATAACCGTATTCTTCTGATCCTTGTTCAGCGCCATCGTCTAGAACCTCCTACGATACGTCACGCGAATGCGTCACGATGGCCGCAGGCTGATTGCCTTCCTGGTGTTTACGCTACCGGCTCACCACAAGGAAGGGCACCTGGGTGCACTCCGATCAACCCGCTTGCGAATTCACGCCGGCTACCTGTCCGGATCATAACCGGGAGAAAAACGCGGGAGCTCATCTCCCGCGCACGGTATCCGACGGACGAGAATATAGATAAACCCGTTGTCTCGTGCAAGCACAAAGGGTTTTGTTGTTTTCGTGCGAAACTGCCATTACTTGAATGTGTTTTCCCGACGAGAGCGATTATGCACCCGGTTCGGACCCGCGAAGGCGGGCGCGGCAGAATCAGGCGGAGGTTTCCGCCGAGGTGGGGTGGTCGGGCGGAATGTGCGCGGCACCGTTGGTGCGCCCCTGGAAGGACGGCACGAGTTTCAGGATCCCGTCCCAGATGCCGTCGAGATTGTTCTGCTCGGCGCTGCGCAGCAGGCGAACGACCTCATCGTCGAGACGTTTGGGCAGGATGTCCTCGCACGGGGCCATCAGGATCCCCGGGTGGTCGGTCCCTTGCGGGCTCTCGCGGTCGGTCCACAATTCCTCGAACAGCTTCTCCCCCGGTCGCAGCCCCGTGTAGACGATGGGCACGTCCACATCAGGCATCAGCCCGGAGAGCTGGATGATCTGGCGGGCCAGCTTGTCGATCTTGACCGGCTCGCCCATGTCGAGAATGTAGGTTTCACCGCCCTGGCCCATGGTCGCCGCGTAGAGCACCAGGTGCACCGCTTCCGGAATGGTCATGAAATAACGTTCGATGTCCTTGTGGGTTACCGTAACCGGCTTACCGTCGCGGATCTGCTTCTGGAACAGCTCTACCACACTACCGGCACTGCCCAGCACGTTGCCAAAACGAATCGTACAGAAGCGAGTGCCGCTGCGCGTGTTCCGCGCGCGCACGATCCGCTCCGCAATACGCTTGGTCGCACCCATGACGCTCGTCGGATTGACGGCCTTGTCGGTGCTGATCATGAGGAAGTTGTCGACGCCGTAGACATCGGCGAGTTCGGCAAGTTGCCGCGTGCCGCCGACGTTGTTGCGAACGGCTTCCACCGGGTGCAACTGCAGGATCGGCACGTGCTTGTAGGCCGCCGCGTGAAACACCATGTCGGGCCGGAAGCCGGAGAACAACCGATCCAGACGGCCACGGTCGCGAATATCGGCCAGATAGAACTCCAACTGGGTCGTACCGGCAATGGATTTCAGGTTGTGTTCCAGCCGGAAAAGCCCGTTTTCGTCCTTGTCCAGACAGATCAGGCGGCTGGTGCCTTGCTCGGCGATCTGCCGGCAAAGCTCGGAGCCGATGCTGCCGGCCGCTCCGGTGACCAGGACGGATCGCTTGTAGAGGAACTCCTGGATCTCCGGTACGTCGGGACGGATGGGCCGCCGCCGCAACAGATCCTCGAGCCTGAAATCGCTGATCCGCGTGACCACGTTGCTGCTGCGCAGGATCTGCCCCAGGTCGGGAATTGTCTTCAGCGGCAGTCCCGTGGCCTTGCATTGCCGGATGATCCGGTAGAAGTCGTTGGTGTTGGCCGTGGGCAGGGCCATGACGATGGCCTTGGCCCCCGTGTCCAGAGCGAGCCCGGCGACGATGGAAATCGGTCCCAGGACGGGAACCCCCTGAATCGTGCTGCCTTGCTTGCAGGGGTCGTCGTCCAGGATGGCCACGGGCCAGTAGTCCACCAGTCCGCGGGTCAACATGGCCCGCACCGTCAGGTTGCCCGCTGCGCCGGCGCCGACGATGATGACCTTTTCCCGCTTACCGGCGCCGATACCGGCGATGATTTCCTCGAACAGGCGGTAACTGAAGCGTGCTCCGGCGATGAACAGCACGCTCAGCAGCGCGTCGATGGCCAGAACGCTCCGGGGGAAACTGTTCGCCCACATGAAAAGAACCGCCGGCACGACCAGTGCGGTGCTGACGATCACCGACGACACGACCGGAATCACGTCGTGCGCCGAGGCAAAGCGCCAGCTCACCCGGTGCAGTCCGAAAAGCAGGAAAACCGCCAGCCGGATCAGGACCACCAGCGGCAGGGTTCTTGTCCACCAGGTATGCCAGTTGATCGCTGCCTGGTCGAGCACCGACAGCTCAAAACGTAAAACGAAGGCCAGAGAAAAGGACAGGGTGCAGAGGGTACTGCAGAGTACCAATCCGAAGAGCAGGCGATTTCGTTGCACCAGGGGCAGGAACGGTCCAGTGGCGCCGAACAAACGGCTCAGCCGGACACGGACCCGCTGCGCCATGCGTGGTGTAACCCGCCAACCTTTGGTCTTGAATCCAGTCATCAGTTGTCTAACCGTTCCTTCATCGACACCGGCAGCCCATACTCACCGGTTGAACATGCCCTAGAACGTTCGTCCTCCGGTATAGTTTCCCCGTACCAACGGGAAACGCATGGCTCGAACCGATCAGATCCATCCGGTCGATTCGGCGGCAATGGGCGGGATGCACACATCCAAGGTGCCTTTCCATACAATATGTTATCAGAAACGCGCTGGCGCCGACAAGGACTTTTTCGTCGTGGCCGTGCGCCGTACATCATTCAAATGTCAGTAATTAGCCACCGACCTGCTCGCCGATCGGCGTCTGCGGAGCCAGGTCGTGGTGCCAGGGCACCCGCAGGATCTCCCGTTTCTCGAGGCAGTTGAAGATGTGATTCACGCATTCTTCGGGGCTGTACAGCGCCGTTTCCACCACGATCTCCGGGTTCTGCGGCTCCTCGTACGGTGCACTGATACCGGTGAATTCCTTGATCTCACCCGCGCGTGCCTTGCGGTACAGTCCCTTGGGATCGCGACGTTCGCACTCTTCCACCGTGCACTCGCAATATATCTCGATGAAGGATCCGGCCGGAACGATCTGGCGACACTGTTGCCGGTCGGCGCGGTAGGGCGAGATGAACGCAGTCAGACAGATGACACCGGCGTCCATCAAGAGTTTCGAGACCTCTCCGATGCGGCGAATATTCTCCATGCGGTCGTCTGGACTGAATCCCAGATCTCTGTTCAACCCGTGGCGCATGTTGTCGCCATCGAGGATGTAGGTATTGCACCGCCGCGAGAAAAGTTCTTTCTCCACGAGCCGTGAAAGGGTCGATTTGCCTGCACCGGACAGACCCGTGAACCAGAGGATCGCTCCTTTGTGGCCGTTGCGCGTTATCCGTTGCAGGTGGGAAACCGCACCCGTCGACCAGGTGATATTCTTGCTCTTGGGACTTTCCATTTTCTCCACTCCAGAAACCCGTCGTGATACGCCGCGCGACAAATCGGCGGATCGCACCCGATGGACGACCGCTACTCCACGATCTCGTTCAATTGCTCGATCACGTAGTCTACCTGCTCATCCGGCATGCTACCGTGCATGGGCAGACTCAGAATCGTGTTCTGATACGCATGGGCGATCGGGAAATCGGCCGGTTGTGCCTGCAAGCGAGCGTAGGCCGGCAGGAACGGCAAAGCAACCGGGTAGTGGATGCCTGTACTGATACCCCGCTCGGCGAGCTTGGCCTGAATGCCGCCGCGACCCTCGACCCGCACCACATACAGATGATAGACGTGGCGCGACTGGTCGCCGGCAACCGGCGTGGTCACCGCCGACGTGAGACCTTCGGAGTAGCGCTCGGCGATCGCGATCCGGCGCTCGGTCCAGCGCTCCAGCTGGGGAAGCTTGACCCGTAGGACCAGACCCTGGAAACCGTCGAGACGGCTGTTGATGCCTTCGATCTCGTGTCCGTGTTTCGAGGAACGGCCATGATTGGTGAACATACGGATCCGTTCGGCGAGGTCGCCGTCGTCGGTGACCACTGCCCCGGCGTCGCCGTAGGCGCCGAGGTTCTTGCCGGGATAGAAACTGAAACACGCGCAGTCGCCGAAGGTGGATACCCGTCGCCCCTTGTAGGTCGCGCCGTGGGCCTGCGCCGCGTCCTCGATCACTTTCAAGCCGTGCTTGGCTGCGATGGCGAGAATCGCGTCCAGGTCCGCCGGCTGCCCATACAGATGTACCGGGATGATCGCCTTTGTCCGCGGAGTTATCGCCGCCTCGATCCGGTCAATGTCGATGTTGTAGGTCACCGGGTCGTTATCGACGAAGACCACGTCGGCACCGACGCTGTGCACCGCCTCGGCCGTGGCGATAAAGGTGTTGGCGGCCGTTATGACCTCGTCCCCCGCGCCGATACCCAGACCGAACAGGGCGGCCTGGAGCGCGTCGGTGCCGTTACCCACGCCGACACAGTGCCTGGTGCCGCAATAGGCGGCAAAATCTTCCTCGAAGGCAGTCGCATATTTTCCGCCGATGAACGCCGTATTGGCCATGACCTCGGCCAGGCCGGCGTCGATCTCGGTCTTGATCTCCTGATACTGCGCCTTGAGATCCACAAAGGGTACCTGCATCATGCCACCTCTCCCGACTACACGACATGCCGGCGCGCACCGGCTATTCACGAGACTCCGCGTTGGAAACTAGGCCACAATCGCGAATTGGCAAATAGAACATGCGTTTTCCAGCAAGTATCGCTCCGAATCGGCGCTGCCGGCGCGCAGAACGACAGCTGGTCGCTTCGCGCTAGCGTGGCGCCGCGGCGAACCGGCGTGAAGACACCGAACCCGCAATCACGATCGTGAATGGCCACTAGGGAACAAGCGCCTTGACCCGGTGCTCTTCCACCTGATGAAGGCTCCGGCGTGCCTCGACGACATTGCCGGAAATACGGGCAGCGGGCGCGTACTGGCCGATCGAATCGTCGGCCGTCGTCCGCGGGTGGGGAAAGATCGTATCCAGAATGGTCCGGATATCGTCGAGCAGGCCGTCGCGGTCGAGATCCCGCTGATAGATGGCCAGTTTACGCGGCAAGATCTCCTCGGTGTACATGCGGTCCGGATCCTGCGCACCATCCAGAATGCTCTCCTCGTCCCGGAACAGGATCGAGGCGCGGTGGGTGATTCCCGGACGCACACGTAGGATCGGATCGTAAAGATTGCTGAAGCGGCGGACATACGCCGGCACCTCGGGCCGCGGCCCGACCAGAGACATTTCCCCGCGCAACACATTTACCAGTTGGGGCAACTCGTCGATCTTCGTGCGGCGCAGAAGTCGGCCGAAAGGCGTTATCCGCTTGTCGCACTTCGCGGTGACACACAGGCCGCCGGCGGCTCGACGGTGGTACATCGTCCGGAACTTGAAGATGACAAACAACCGGCCGTGCTGGCCGACGCGGGCCTGCCGGAACACCACCGGTCCCGCACTGGTCAGTTTGACGCCCGCGGCGACAAGCAGCAGAACCGGCGACAGCACGACGATTCCGATACCGGCAGCCAGTTTGTCGAGCGAGTGTTTCAGAACTGTTTTCATGACCCCGATCCGTCGTTGACCGCAGATTTCCATCCTACACGAAGCAAGAATAGTATAGCTTGCTCTTTATACAAGCAATCTTTTATCCACCCTTTCGTGTGATTATTCGGACCTGTTTTTTTTTGTCCTATACCGCATCCAGCGGCGCCGTTGGGCCGCCGGTGGCCACAATCGCGTAAACGCGCAAAACGCAGGCTGAAATACCGATTGTCGCTGCCTGGCGCGTCGTGCAATTTCGATGCCCGATCAACCCGAAGCGACACAATCCGAATTACTTGCCCGAGTACGGTGTTCGCCGGCGGTGGAGGAAAACCGTGAAGTCAGGGATTGTTGACGATCGGGGCGCATGACGCCCGCTTTTACTCGCGGGTGCGACACGCTGGTATGATACACCGAAAAGGGCACTCGAGTGCCGGGTTTTCGATTCCCGTCGGGGGCAATGCACACTGCATTCGACCACCCGAAGCGAGGCGGGATGTGGCGTGAGGAGTTCCGGTACCGCATAGGCGCCGCTGCCGGCTCACTGCGTTGTCTTGTCGATCACCAACCACACGGTAGCCAGACTGGCAAAGATGGCGGAGATCTCGCGCATGTACTCCAGGCGGCTACCCCAATCGCCTTCTTTGCGTAACGGAACGACGATCGTCGAACCCGCCACCACCCGCGAGCCGCCCTTGTTGGGCAACGACAGGCCGTTGGGATAGACGACCCGGGTCTTCTTCTTGTCCGCGTCCTCGAGGTAGCCCCCGGCGCGGTCGACGTAGTAGTTGAGGTCTCGTCCCTCTTCGAAGACGAGACTGGTCGGGAAACCTACTTCGCCCATGACCTTGACCGTGTACATCTGATCAGGCACGAGCACGATATCGCCGGACTGCACGATGATGTCGTACTGGGACCGCGGCTCGGCGAGGGCCTTCTGCAGGTCGATGGCGATGTTGCCCACATCGTCTTTCTCGCGCAGGACTCGCGCGCCGATCCAGTACGCGCTCGGCTTCAGGCCGCCGGCCCGGGCTATCACCTCGGAAAGCGTCTCATCCGGACGCTCGAGGCTGTACAGGCCCGGAAAATACACTTCGCCCACGAGGGTCACCGTGCGCTGCAGTTCCCACCACGGCAACTTGCGGATGGCTACCCGGTCGTGGGCCTGCAGGACGAACTCGCTACTGCTGGTCAGGAAGTCCTCGCCGAGTTCCACCAGGATGGCATCGACGGTTTCGGTGGGCGGTGCGCTCAGGTCATGACTCTCTACCGCCGCCAGGCGCACCCGCGACACCTCCGCGCGCAACTTGTCGGCCGACTGCTTCAACCCGCCCGCCTTGAGCACCAGATCGCGCAGGGTCATGCCTTCCCGGTACGGCATGCTCTGCGGTTCGCGCACCTCGCCCGATACATGAACGAGGTGCCGTTCCTCGATATCCCAGCGCGAGAAAATGTGCACGACGTCCATGGCCTGCAAATGCACCGGCTCGGCGCGCCCCTCGAGCACGTCGCCGAGGGCGAAATCGAAGGTCTGAGCATCGAGCTGGGGCGTCGTCCGGTCGATGATCGCGCGTTCCTTCAGCGTATCAGGCCACATGCCGCCGGCCAGGTCGATGAGATCCGACACCACCATGCCGGGCCGAAACTGATAGGTTCCCGGACGTTTCACGTTGCCGATGATCTCGATCCAGTTCTCGAGCCGCTCCACGATGGCGCCGACGGTCACCGTGTCGCCGTCGACCAGCACGCTGCTGGCCGGATCGACCGGTTCGCCCGAGAGGGGATCCAGCACCACATCCAGATACACCTGGTCCGGCTGTTCGTCACGGCGCTCGGCGAAGGGCAGGATCCGCTCGATATGCACCACCGCACTGGCCGCCTGCGGAGTGAAGCCCCCGGCGAAGCGGATCAGCTCGCTGATATTTTCACCAGGTCTCATTTCGAAATGGATGGGCCGGCGGACCTCGCCCTGGACCCGGACACTCGGTCCGCGCGCCCCGATCAGAATCGTGTCCCCTTCCCGGAGCAGGGTGTCGCCGGTGCGCTTGCCGGAGAGCAGATATTCGTAGACATCCAGGCTGGTAACGACTTCGCCATCGCGCACGAGTCGTATGTCGCGCATCGTTCCTTCCGTCGACGGACCACCCGCCGCGTACAGCGCCGTGAAGACGGTGGCCACCGAACTCAACTCGTACGAACCCGGTTGCTGGGCATCGCCGACCACGAACACCCGTATCGCCCGCAACGCGCCGAGGTTCACGTCGACGAAGGTGGTCGCCTCGTTTTCGGTTTCCTGGATCCCCGAGTAGGATTGTGCCAGACGGTTTTCGACGTGTTTACGGACCTGCTCTAGCGTTCGGTTCTGGCAAAGGATCTTGCCGCCCTTGGGCAGAATGATCGTGCCTTCACGGTCGACGACACGACTGAGCCGGAATTCCACCTCGCCCCAGACGTCCACCACGATATGATCGCCGACGCCGATCAGATAGTCCGCCGGTACGGGGCCGAAGGAGGGCGGGTTGAACATGCCGGCGTCGAGCTGGAAAAAGTCGGCGCCGAAGTATACCACCGAGTCTTCCAGGGCCGTCAACTCGAGGTACACCGAGTCGGAATCGGCGGCGCTCATGCCGAAACCATCCAGTTCGAAAGGCAAGACCACCTTGGGCGGGAAGAACCTGGGATCGAGCTGCGTGGAGGGATCCGGCGCCAGGGGCCGCTGGCCGGCCGGCACGCTGTCGTCGATGCCGTCGAGGGTCGTACGGCCGGGTTCACTGACCGTGACGGTATCAACGACACCCGGTTCCGACGTCAGGCTGTCCTGATAGCGGCGCAGTTCCTCTTCGCTCATTCCGGCACGCCGCGCGGCTTCTCTGAGCTGCGCCTCGGTGGGCTGTTGCGCGACGACGCACGGTGTCGAAACCAGCAGCAGGACGATCGCCAGGAAACACGGGACGAAACTCGGACGAGCCAGACACCATAGGCGGGACACGGGGTTCTCCTTACCAGCTAACCACGGCAACCGTGAGTCGGGCCGGAAACGGCGAATCAACGGGACTCGAACGGCAAGGTACCTTGACTGCCGACGACGGTCAAATGAAATCGCCGGCGGACGGCAGCCGGCGCCGGTCATCCCATCCCGAGCGACTGTCGCGCTTCCTGTTCGTCCGCCTGCAGCTGCTCGACGAGCTGCGCCACGCCGTCGAACTTCCGCTCGTCCCGCAGCTTCTTGATCCACTCCACCTTGACCGTCCGCCCACGCAGGTCGCCGTCGAATTCGAAGATGTGTCCTTCGACTCGCGGCGCGGGCAGCCCGTCGCTGTGAAAAGTCGGCACCGTGCCGAAATTCAGCATACCGCCGAACACCACCCACTGCGACGGCGCGGTGCTCAGCAGGTCGCCGTTGCGGTCGACCTCGGGCAGCGACTCGGTGACCCGGGCGAGTATGCCATTCTTGCCGCCGGCATCGGCCGCGTCGCCGGGAATCTGGATTTTCACCGCATACACGCCGGGAGCCGGGAGCAGCTTGTAACTGAAGAGTGGCGTGATGTTGGCCGTCGGATAGCCGATCGTCCGGCCGCGGCCGTCGCCGGGACTGACCTCGCCCCAGAGGGCATAAGGTCGGCCGAGCATCCTGGTGGCGCCGGCGAGATCGCCGGCCGCCAGAAAACCACGGATGGCCGAGCTGCTGATGGTCTGTCCCGCCTCACAGAGCGCCGGGTGGACGGCGAGTGTGTATCCGAGCTCGCCGCCGAGCGTCCGCAAGGTCTCGGCGTTGCCGCCGCGGTCGGCGCCGAGGTGAACATCGTAGCCGGCCACGAAATGCTTCATGCCCAGAAAACCGACGAGAAACTTGGTCACGAATTCCCGGTATCCCAGCGTGCCGAGTGCTGGACAGAAATCGGCGGCCACGATGACGTCGAGCCCCGCGCCCGTGAGCACCGAGAGCTTTTCTCGCCAGGTCGTCAGGAGAAACGGATCCTGGTCGGGACGCAGAACGATGCGCGGATGGCGACGGAAGGTAAACAGGCAACTTGCAGCCAGAGAATGGTTTTCGGCCGCTTCCCTGACCTGCCGGATCAGGTCCTGGTGACCGAGGTGCACGCCGTCGAAGGAACCGAGGGCCAGGGCCGACGAGTCAAGCTGGCGTGCCGGTAACGTGCTTTCGCCCGTCACGATCCTGGTTATGTACTCCGCCGTCAACCTGATCAAACGCATACTCGGTCCTCCGCGGTGTTATCGGGCAGCCGGCTTCAGCAAGCGCTTCATTCTTCGGTGCGACCGGGAAAAACAGCGACCGTCCGCACCGCTTCGTTCCGGGCTGAATAGCCGCCGACCGCGACCAGATCTTCGGCGGGATCGACGATCCGAAACCAGACCTCGTCGTCAGGATCGCCGGCGGCCTGGTTGTCGATCTCGTCGCCAAACCAGTTGCGCTGGGGCTGTCCGCCCTGGCGTAGGCTGGCTGCCTGGCTTCTGTCCACCGTCAATAGCGGCAAATGCGGTAACGACCGGCTCAGCGGGCGCATCGCCGCCAGGAGCGCCTCGCCGTCATCGAGCGCATCAGCGGGCAGCGCATCGGCTATCGTGAAGGGGCCAACCGCCTCGCGCCGTAGCTGACGTACGAAACCGACGGTTCCCAACGCCACCGCCAGATCGCGAGCAAGCGCCCGTACGTAGGTACCGCTCGAGCACTCGATCGTCAAGGTCGCGTCGTAGCGGCAGCCGTCGGCGGCCAGCAGCCCGGCCACATTCTCCGGCGCAGTCCCGTCGGCCACACCCCAGTCCGTGTCGACCAGTTCCAGCGTCGAGATGCTCACCGGTCGTGCGGCCGGTGTCTTGACCGCCCGCCCGCTGCGCACGCGCTTGTAGAGCGGTATCCCGTCCTGCTTGAGGGCCGAGATCAGCGGCGGTACCTGGCGTATCGATCCCCGGAACCGTGCCAGCTCGGCTGCCAGGTCGGCCGGTAGAAAACTAACGGGCACCGTGGCCGTGACCTTGCCGTCGGCATCGAGCGAATCGGTTTCGACGCCGAAGCCGCAGACGACCCGGTAGCGTTTGTCGAGACCCATCAGAAACCGCGACAGGCGAACACCGGCGCCGACCAGAACCACCAGCAAGCCAGTCGCCAGCGGGTCGAGTGTGCCGGCATGACCGCATTTGAAGCGCGGCCCCCGGTCGCGACGGCCACGACGTCGCCGACGGACCGCCAGCCCGGGCTGGATCTCGAGCAGCGACCGGCGTACCCGGTCCACGATCGCGTGGGAAGAGCAGCCGGTCGGTTTGTCCACCAGGATGACACCGTCGATACCGCGCACCTATCGTACCTCGTTCAGAGAATCGCCAGCAGGTCGGAGACCAGCTGCCGGCTGACCTCGTCCCTTGCCCCCTCGATTGTGCAGCCGGCCGCCTGACGGTGTCCGCCGCCGCCGTAGCGGGCGGCGATGCTCTGCACATCGCCGTCGCCACGCACGCGGAGCGAGATGCGCCAGAGCTCGTCGGACAGTTCCTTCATGAAAGCGACGTAACGGACCCCTTCGACCGCCGTGGCCAGATTGACGAATCCCTCGGTATCGGCGAGGGTCCCGCCGGTCGCGGCGAGCATTTCTCTGGTCGCCTGTACGGTCAGGATCCGGCCGTCGGCATGATACTCGAAACTGCCGATAACCTGCTGCAGCAGCGCCACCCCTTGTGGCCGGTAGCGGTGCAGGGTCTTGCGTGCGACAGCGGCGGTATCGACGCCGAGACGGGCCAGCTGCCGGGCCAGATCGAAGGTCATCGGCAGGGTGTTCGAAAAACGAAAACCGCCGGTGTCGTTCACGATGCCGGCGTAGAGGTTGGTCGCCATGTCCACGCTGATCGCGAACGGCATACAGCGCCCGTCGGCGCCGGCCGCGAGCACCGAGATCACCTGATAGACTAGCGCGCTGGCCGAACACACGCGCGCCTCGACCCAACCGGGTACGGGCGCCCGCCGACCACTCACGAGATGGTGATCGATGCACCACTGGTTCTCGACGCGAGCCAGCGTGCCTTCCAGAAAACCGCAGCGGTCGCCACGGTGGCAATCGACGAGTACGACGGTGTCCGGTGGTTCTTGTTCGTACACCTGCGCGGCGTCCTGTGCGGGCAGCACGTCGCCGAAACCGGGTAGATCGGCCAGGCCGAGCGGTGGATCTTCGTAGGCGATCACCCGCGCGGCGCGTCCCGTCGTCCGCAATGCTTCACCCAGAGCCAGCGCGCCGCCCATGGCGTCGGGATCGGGATTCCAGTGCGGCACCACCCAGAAACGCTCGCCGGCGATCAGTGCATCGATCAGCTCTGCCGGCGGTGGAAAATCATCACTGGTCAGCCGGCGGCGGCGTTCGGCCTCGGACAGGAACTCGCCCTGCTCGTGCAAATCCTGGAGTACCGATTCCACGCTCTGGCTGCGCTCCAGCGTGTCGTCTAGCACGAAGCGCAGATCGGGCGTTTGTCGCAACCGCATACTGCGGGCGAGTTTACTCTGTAAAAAACCCTTGGCTTTTTTCAACCCGCGCAGACTCGTCTGCCGTGTGTCGTCGTCGCCCAGCACCGAGAAAAACACCCGCGCCACCGAATGATCGCGATTCAACTCGACACCGTTGATCGTCACCAGACCGACGCGCGGATCCTTGACCGCGAGCTCGAGCAGTTCGCTCAGCTTTTTCTGGATGGCATGGTTCAGCTTGTTGGTCTTGTAGGGATCCATGTGGAAACACTCCGTGAGAACTCGCGTCCGCCGCTACCGACTCAACGAAAGACGTGATGGTGCCGTCAGCACCATCACGCCGCCCGTCGCGATCTTCGTTCCACCCTCGGCGCGCCGCTACAGTTCGGTGCGTTTGATGTGCTCGATCTCGTAGGCCTCGATGGTGTCGCCCTCGATGATCTCGTGGAAATTCTCCAGCCCGATCCCGCACTCGTAACCAGCCACGACTTCCTTGGCGTCTTCCTTGAACCGTTTCAGCGAATTGATCTTGCCCTCGAAGATGACGACCTCGTCGCGCACGAGGCGCGCCCGGCTATTGCGAACGATCTTGCCGTCGGTGACCATGGAGCCGGCGATCGAGCCCAACTTCGGAATCCTGAATACCTGCCGCACCTGGGCCGCACCCGTGGAAACCTCGCGCTCGATGCTGGCGAGCAATCCGGCCATCGCCTTCTTCAGCGTATCGACCGCTTCGTAGATGATGTCGAATACCTCGATGGTAACGTGCTGCGACTTGGCCAGTTCCTTGATCGCCGCGCCGGGCCGCAGGTGGAAACCGATGATCATCGCACCGGTATTGCCGGCCAAAAGCACGTCCGATTCGCTGACCGCCCCCACCGACTTGTGCATGATGTTGACCTGGACTTCCTGGGTGTTCAGCTCGAGCAGCTGGTCCGCCAGCGCCTCTACCGAACCGGCCACGTCGCCCTTGATGATGATGGGCAGTTCCTTCAGGTCCTGCAGCTCGATCAAATCCGACAGGTTCTCCAAATCGAGCTTCTTCTTCGGGCCGGCAATTTGCTGCTGCCGCTGCAACGCCTGGCGCTTGCCGGCGATCTCGCGGGCTTCGCGCTCGCTCTTGAGCACGTAGAAGCGATCGCCCGCTTCCGGCACGTCGCCGGATCCCATGACCTCGGCCGGTTCGCCCGGTCCGACCTGCCGGAGGGCCTGCCCGCGCTCGTTGGTCAGAGCCCGCACCTTGCCTTCCCGCACACCGACCAGGAAGATGTCCCCGATCTTCAGTGTGCCGTGCTCGACCAACACGGTGAACACCACACCGCGTCCCGGTTCCTTGCGCGCTTCGATAACCGTCCCCCGCACCTGTCCCGAGGGGCTGGCCATCAGTTCCAGCACTTCCGACTGCAGGTGCACGAGCTCGAGCAACTTGTCGATACCCTGCCCCTGCTTGGCGGAGATCTCGGTGCAGAGCACGTCTCCGCCGTACTCTTCGATCATGACCTCG
The DNA here is from genome assembly GCA_964384055.1 of uncultured Fibrobacteraceae bacterium. Taxonomy (GTDB): domain Bacteria; phylum Krumholzibacteriota; class Krumholzibacteriia; order LZORAL124-64-63; family LZORAL124-64-63; genus CAYLIV01. The sequence continues at coordinate 40,766 of CAYLIV010000010.1, read as the reverse complement.
TGCTGCATCAGATCCTGCTTGACCAGATCCGGCTTGGCCGCCGGCAGGTCGATCTTGTTGATGGCCACGATGACCGGCACCTTGGCCGCCTTGGCGTGGTTGATCGCCTCCACCGTCTGCGGCATGACCCGGTCGTCGGCCGCGACGACAAGGATCACGATGTCCGTGACCGAAGCGCCGCGGGCACGCATGGCCGTGAACGCGGCATGGCCCGGAGTGTCGAGGAAGGTGATCGGACCACCCGGCGTCTCCACCATGTAGGCGCCGATGTGCTGGGTGATGCTGCCCGCTTCGCCCGCGATCACGTTGGTCTTACGGATGAAGTCCAGCAACGACGTCTTACCGTGATCGACGTGCCCCATGACCGTGACCACCGGCGGCCGTTGCACGCGTTCCTCGTCCATTTCGTCGACGCTGTCGAGTACCTCCTCGCCGTATTCGCTCAGGTACTCGATCTCACATTCGAATTCCTCGCCGAGCAGTTCGATCTGCTCTTTCTCCAGGCGCTGGTTCATGGTCGCCAGCACGCCGAGCGTGAACAGCTTGGTGATGATATCCTTGGGCGGGACGTCGAGCTTCTCGGCCAATTCCTGGACCGTGATGAATTCCGTCACGTGTATGACACGTTCTTCCTGGACCTCTTCCAACTGTGCACCTTTTTTCTTGCGCCGTTTGCCGGGACCGGTTTCGAGTTGCGCCATGGTCTGCTTGAGCTGCTTTTCCACTTCTGCTTCGTCGACCTTCTTCTTTCTCTGCCGGGAGCGTTTACGACGGGTGGAGACCTCGGCCTTGGCCGACTTCTCCTCCTGACGCCGGCGGATGGCCGCCTTGACGGATTCCTTCACCGATTCGGAGCTGACCTTGGCCTCGTCCTTCTTGGCAGCCGCTTTCTTGGCTGCGGCTTCCTTGGCCGCGGCTTCCTTGGCCGCGGCTTCCTTGGCAGCTTTCGAGGGTGCCGGTCGCACGATATCGCCGACCTTGAAATTATCGCGCTTCATCCCCACCCCGCCAGGTGCCGGCGTCTCGGCGGCTGGTGCGTCCGATGCGGTTTCCGGCTCGGTCTCGACCGTGGCTTCCGTTTCCGGCGCGTCCTCGGCGGCCTCGCCCTCCGCAACGACGTCGCCTGTTTCGTCGGTCTCGGTCGGCTCGGTTTCGGCAGCAGCCGTCGTGTCCGTCGGCGACGCGATCGCCGCGGCCTCGGCGTCGTCGGCCGCAACCGGGGTTACCTCAGTCTCGTCCACGACGTCTACCGGCGCGTCGGTCACCGCATCCGCGGTCTCGGCGACTTGCGCCTCGTCGGGCACCTTGCCCTTCTTGACGAGTTTCGCCACCGGTTTCCTGTCCGCGACATCGGTTTCACGTTCGCGGCGCGCCTCCTCGCGGGCCGCCGCCAGTTCCTGCTCGCGCTGTTCGGTCTCGACTCGCTTGCGTTCGGCTACTTCGGCATCGGCCTTCTCTTTGACCGCTTTTTCGGCCTCGGCCTTCTTGACCACCGCCGTCTTCTGGCCGGTCTTCTTGATCACCACGATCTTGGACTTGGCCGGCGCCTTCTTCTTCTTCTTGACCGCCTTCTTCTTCTTGGCCTTCTTTTTCTTTGGCTCCTCGGGCAACTCCGGCTTCGGCAACGGTTTGAGACTGGCGACATGCTTCAACTTGTCCGGGTCGAGCCCGTGGGCCTTGGCATAGTTGATACGCGCGATCTCACGCTTGCGCTGGAAAACTGCATGGATCTTGTCGACGTGTCCATCCTCGACGATGCTCATATGGCTCTTCGCTTCTACCTTCATCTTCTGCAGAAGCGCCATGATCGTCTTGCTGTCGACACCGTAGTGACGGCCGAGTTCGTAGACTCTGTGTTTTCTAGCCAAGTCCGTGTACCTCCCCCCGCCGGAACGAGCAGGGACGTTGTTTACCCGTAAGCGTTCGCCCTTGCGTTCTGCGGGAGCCTCGGTCGTTCGCGATCGTCGCGGCGAGCCGGGCTTGCTCCACCGTCTGTTCAGACCTCATCCGGTCGCGTAATCGGTAGCTCGAGCTTCTCGATTCCCGACACGAATCCGGGATCCGCAACCCCTACCACAGCCAGTTCCTGGCGACCGACAGCCTTCGCCAGCTGGTGTCGGTCGACTGCCCCGAGCAAGAATCCCCGCACCGGTTGCAGATGCAGGACCTTGTTCCGTAACGAATTGCCGCAACCGTCGGCGATGATGATCAGCGGTCGTTTGCCCCGCACCACCAGCTTCTCGATCGCCGTTTCGCCAACGGCCAGCTGACCCGCTCTGCGCGCGAGGCCCAGCAATCCCAGCAAACGTTCCGCTGCCGAGTCGGCGGTCATGGGCACTCCTGCCTACCGAGCTCAATCATCCAGCTCGGTGTCGGCGAAGGGATTTTTCTTCTCGACCTCGGGCACCTTCTCCTCGGAGTCGACGCTGTCTTCAGGAGTGAGCTTCTCCTCGAAACTGTCGAACAGGGAATCCGGCGCCTCCACATCGTCCTGGGACTGCGGTTCCTCGGCGGTAGCTCTTTCCTCGACCGCCATCTCTTCCTGGTCGAGCGCGCTCTCGTCGAAGAGCGGCCGCGCCTCGGCCTCTTCAATGCTCAGCGCCTCGGTGACCGCCTGCTCGATCACATTGTTCAGCTCGTCGATGGTCGCTCGCGCTGTCGCCAGCAGGGATTCGGAGGTCTTCGGTCCGATGCCGTCGATCTCCTCGAGTGATTCGCGGCTCATGGTCGCCAGCTGGGCGATGGTCATCACGCCGGCTTCGTTCAATCGGCTCTCGATCTTCGTGCTGACTCCCGACATCTCCACGAGCTTCATGGACATCTCGTCGGTCACCCGCTGTCGGATGTGGTATTCGCGGCTGGAAACGAGATCGATCTTCCACTCGGTCAACTTGGCGGCCAGACGAACGTTCTTGCCTTCCTTGCCGATGGCCTTGCTCAGCTGATCGTCGTTGACCACGACGGTCGCTTCACCCGATTCCGGGTGCAAGGTGATGTTGTTGACCTCGGCGGGGCTCAGGGCGCGTCCGATCAGCAGCGACGGCTCGGCACTCCAGGGCACGATGTCGATGCGTTCGCCGGCCAGCTCCCGCGTAACGGCCTGCACCCGGCTGCCCTTCATACCCACGCACGAGCCGACCGCATCCACCCGATCGTCATGGCTGACAACCGCGATCTTCGAGCGGGTGCCCGGTTCGCGGGCGACCGCCTTGATCTCGACGATCTTTTCCTGGATCTCGGGAACTTCCTGCTCGAACAAGAGCTTCAGAAATCCCGGATGGCTGCGCGAGAGGATGATCTGCGGACCCTTGGCGCTGTCCAGCACCTCGATGATGAAGGCCCGGATCGACTTGCCCTGATGGTATTTCTCGCCGCGGATCTGCTCGCGGTACGGCAATAGGGCTTCCGCCCGCCCGAGGTTCACCAGCACATTGCCGCGATCGACCTGTTGCACCGAGCCGACGATGATCTCGTTGACGCGGTCCTTGTACTCTTCGAAGATCTGGTTGCGCTCGGCCTCGCGTACCTTCTGGACCAGTATCTGCTTGGCGACCAGAATCGCGTTACGGCCGAATCCCTCCAGCGGCAGCTCGACGCGCACCTCGTCGCCGATCTCGACCTCGTCGCCGAATTCGATCTGCGCTTCCTCGAGGGAAATCTCGTTCTCGACATCGTCGAGCAATTCGACCACCGTTCGTACGCGTTCTACCACCATCTCGCCGGTCTGGCCGTCCACCGACGCCTCGACGTTCACCTCGGCGCCCAGTTTCTTCTTGGCGGCCGACTGCAACCCGGCCACCAACGATTCGATGATGATGTCGCGGTCGATGTGCTTCTCTCTCGTGATCATCGAGAGTGCTTCCATAATGTTATATTCCATCGGAATCTCCTGTGGAAACTTCCGTTACGGCGAGCAGTCGATGCCACGCGCACCGCCGATCCTTCACTTGTCCTTTTCGGATCCGCGGCCGGATTTCTGCTTGGGTCGCCGACTTTTCTTCTTCGTGCGCCGCGCCTGTCGCTCGCGGCGTTTCGTTTCCTTGCGCGATCGTCTCTCGGCGTTGATCAAGGCCTGGACGTCGCACTGTGCATCGAGATTCGCCTCGAGAATCTCGGCGTAGGTCAGCGCTATCTCGGTTGTGCCGTCTCCAGCGGACTCGGCGCCGGTTCCGATTGTCTCGATTCGTACGCCGGTGCCATCGGCAAACCGCAACGTACCTCGGAGCTTCCGGGGGCGCTTGTCACCCGTAATGGTGATTTCCACATCCCGATCGACCGCGGAGAGAAAGTGGGTAGGCGTACGCAATGGCCGTCGGATGCCGGGCGACGACACCTCAATAAGGTATTCACCCGCGAAGAGATCCGCCTCCTCCAGCAGCATGCCCACACTGCGCGAAGCCCGGGCACACTGGTCGAGATCGATGCCCTCGGCCGTGTCGACAAAGACACGAACTTGCCAGCGCCCGCCGCCCTGAAAGACCCGAACGTCGAGCAGCTCGTAACCTTCGGCTGCCAGGTCCGTTTCGAGTACGGCTGTAATCTCGCGCGCAAGCGCATACTTGTCCGCTGGATTGTTTCGGGCCAAGCTCGCCAATCCTTCCCGACACGAAAAGAAGTGGACTTACGCCCACTTCGGAAAGAACACCTGGATCGACGCTCTTTCAGCGAAAAAAATATAGCGCTTCCGGTGCCACGTTGCAAGCGCAATGTTCAGCGGCCCGAATCGCCGGGCCCGCCGCGCGGGCGTGGTCCGTGTTTCAGTGTGCAGCCAGCGGGCGATAGATGATGTCCGTGACCAGCACGCCGACCTGCTCCAGGCTGGCAGGTGAGCAGATCGCCGGCGTGTCGGCGCTCGTATGCCACTGGGGAAAATCGAAATCGATCAGGTCGATGGCGGGAATACCGGCTTGCAGAAAGGGCACGTGGTCGTCATAGACGGCCGGTCCCGGCTCGTTGCGGAAAGCGGTCAGACCGAGTTGCGCCGCGCGGTCGAACACCTGTTGTAGCAGAGTATCGGCGTACCGGGCAGAATAGCGCTCCTGGCGAATCAGCAGGTTCTTCTCCCCCACCATGTCCAGGATCAACAGTGCCGAGGGGCGACCGATCGCCAGCGGGCAGGAGAAATCCTGCCAGGTCGCCGCCAGATGCTTGCTGCCCAGGCAGAAGCCGGCCACGTCACCGCCGCGACCCGAATCTTCGCCGTCGAAGAAGATCAGGTCGACTCCCCGCGCCGGTGGCTGTTCGACGAGCAACTCGGCCAGGTGCAACAGGATGGCTGTCCCGCTCGCACCGTCATTGGCGCCGCTCAGCGGTGTATCTCGCCGGGCCGGATCGGGATCGTGGTCACAGATCGGCCGCGTATCGTAGTGGGCACCGATCCAGAGCCGCTCGGCGCCTACCGGCTGGCGGTCCGCGGGATCAGCGCTGATGATCAGATTACACAATTCGACCGCAGCGCCGCCCAGCGGATCGGTGGTGGTGAAACACAGCTGTGCAAAACGCAGCCCCAGCGAATCGGCATGGGCCGCGATACGGTCGCGGAGCGCCTGGATGCCGGGCGATCCGGGAAAACGTGGTCCGAGTTCACACTGGTAGGTCAACCACGCCATGGCTCGCTCGCCCGAGAACGCCGGCAGTCCGCCGGCGACATCCTGCTGGTCGTTCGGGCGGCCGGCCGAGTTCGACTCCGCCGTCGGCAACGCAACTGCCGGCAACGCGATCAGACACAGCGCCCAGACAACGGCCTGCAAAAACGGTACGAACGGTTTGCTAGAAGACAAAGGTCGCCTCCAATCCGAGGCCGAAACTCGTGCGCGTCAGGTCGGTGGCCAGATCCTTGTTGCGGCTGAAGGTTATACGCAGCGCCCCGTCCAGGTTCCGGGAAATCTGGTAGCTGAAGCGCGGATCCAGTGACAGACGCGTCTGACCGGTCAGGGAACTGGGCGTGTCCGAGCCGGGTGTGATACGTTTCGTCGTTTCCCGGCTGTAGCTCAGGTCCACGTTCATCTTGATGGTCGGGATGCTGCCCGGCCGGTACAGCCCCAGCTTGACCAGCAGGTTCTGGGCGCGGAATTCGTGATTCAACTGTACGCTGACCCGGAGATTGTCCTTCTCGGAGATCGTACCGTTGTTGCTGCTGCGGTCCTGCGTGATCGTGGTGTTCAGCGACGCCGTCATCTTGTTGTGGAACGAAAAGTTCCAGCGGGGACTGAGGGTCGTCGTCCGTCGCGGATTGTAGGAGATCTCGGTGTAGTTGTCGACGGTCTTGGAATACTTGTAACTCATGTCGAGGGACGAGCTACGGAACCACCCTTCATCGTCATCGCCGCTGGCACCTCCGAAAACACGCCACTTTTCCAGTCCGGACAGGGACAGCCGCGCGTCGGGCCAGTCCTGCTGATAGGATTTCGTCAGGCGGCCGGCCATGTCCCGGCTGCTGAGATTCTGGCCGAACTTGAGGTCCAGCGACAGATCCCGGGACATCTCGAAAGCCGTCGACAGGGTCAGGCTCTTGCGACTGGTTATGTTGCTCACGTCGTAGAGCGAGTCCGGCACGTCGAGATTCTGATTCAGACCGAACTCGTAGGCCGTGGGCGTCTCGGCGAGCAGCCGCGCGAAGCTGCTGGTCTTGCGGTCCGACAGGTTGAACTGTATCGGGCTGGTACCACGCAGCACGGTCAACACGGGCGACAGGGGGTTGGGAATCCGGAAGCGGCCTTTTTTCGGTACGCCGGCCTCGTCCCAGCCACCTTCGCCCGGGGTGCCCTCGCCGGTGTCCGGTTGCTGTCCGGTGGTATCCTGCACGGCCGTCACGGCGGGCACGGTTGGCGCGGCGGTGGTATCGGCGGGCGCTGCCCCTTCGGGCCCGGTTGGCGCGGCGGTGGTATCGGCGGGCGCTGCCCCTTCGGGCCCGGTTGGCGCGGCGGTGGTATCGGCGGGCGCCGTTCTTTCGGCAACGGTCGGCGCGGCAGTCGTATCGGCGAGCGCCGTTCGATCGGCAACTTTCGGCACGGCGGTGCTATCGGCAAGCGCGGTGCCGGCGGGCAGGGACGGAGGCTCGGCGCTTTCCGGCGTCGTCGCCGTGGAATCGGGCGCGGCGCCGGCGGGCCCGGCCGGCTGCACGGGTGGCGACACGGTGGTGCTGTCCGCCGCCGCCGCGGCCGCTGCCGGCGGCACCACGCCGCTGGAGTCGGCCGACGCGTCGGGCACCTCGGGTTGTACGATGCCGCGCTCGGCCAGTCGTGCGGCCCGGCGCTGCCGTTCCTGCTCACGCTCCTGCTCCTCGTCCAGACGCTGCTCAGCTTCTCGCAACAGACGCTCTTCCTCGCGCCGCAACCGTTCTTCGGGCGTGAGATTCTCCAGTTGCGGATCCTCGGTCTGGCCTTCGGCACCGGGCCGACCGCCTCGCCCGCGCCGATCCTGCTGGTTGATCCGGCGCTGTTGTTCGATCAGACGCTGCCTTTCGGTGTCGGTGTGTTTCCGTTCCGGGAAAACGGACTTGAACACATCGCCGACGGGCAATTTGAAGCGGAATTCCCAGTTGCCGTTGTTGCTCACGCTCCGGATGTTCGGCGGATCGCCCGCCTGCCGGATGTTCGGGTCGTGATTGTCGGCAAAGCCGCCATTGAAGTTGAGTGTCGGCCGTATCTTGTTCAATCCCTTCACCGCCAGGCGCAGCGGATAGTAGAACTTGCCCTTCAGCTCGGTCGCCTTGGGCACCTTGAAGGTGAGTCGGAAATCCTGCGAAAAATTGATCTCCTCGCCGATATTGACGCCGCCTACCTGCTTCTCGCGTTCCAGATCACGGTCCGAGCTGATGTTGTATCCCGCCGACACGATCGAGAGCAGTTCGTGTTCGATGGCTCCGCTCAGCGTGCCGCGCTCGCTGGTCACCCGCGGCCGAGGTGTCTGGTTACCGGCCAGATCGAGCACCAGGGACTGGTTATCGGTATTGTTGAAGGTGCCGCCGAAGCTGACTTTCTTGGGGACGATCGACAGGCCCTTGACCAGCGGCACCAGCGACAGCAACGGATAGGCGCCCAGCCGGTAGTTGCCGGGGATGCGCAGGTCGTAGTTGACCGATCCCTGCAGCGACTTCTGATCCGAACGCTCGAGGGGACTCTTCTTGTTCGACTGTGATCCGCTGACCGAGAACGACCAGGGATCGACGACATAGCGCGGGATGGCCGCGCGGGATGGCGTGTGGCTGAGCCGCGCCGAGAAGCTCTCCCGCTCCTCGATGGTGGACAGGGCGCTGACCCGGGCCCCATCGAGGATCTCGATGTCGCTGTTGGTCTCGTATTTCGGTTCCTGGACGTTCTGGCGCCGGCTGAGGCTGATGGGCATGGTGAATCCGAGCAAGGGTATGAAATCGTCGATCTTCAGGTTCGTACTCAGATTCCAGTCTTCGTTGCGGTAACCCTGGCCGGTCTTGCTGTTCAGGCCGTGGAATTCCGCATCGCGCTGCGACCAGTCGAAGTCCACCTTGATCACGTCCGCCATGTTGAGGCGCAGCGCGATCCGCTCGGCAAGACCCATCTCGCGTTTGACCCCTTCCAGGCGCACGTCGTTCATGTAGAACACGCCGGAGACGTTGGCGTCGGTGTTGTTGACAACACCGAAGTAGTAGGTCTTGACGCGTCGCAGGTCCGGATGACCGATGACGCGCACGTTGTAGGTCGCGCCCGTTTCGGCGTCGTTGATGGTCGAGCTGACCGTGTCCTGCAACGCTTCCTTGGTATTGGCCAATTCGGCCATGTCGATACTCAGATGCTCCCACCCCAGCGGTGTGTCCGACTGGGAAAAGCGGTAGCTGACCTCGTAGTAGTTGAGCGTGTCGGCGCCGACGCGGAAAAACAGATCGACGTCGTTGAGACTCGTGTCGGTATTGTACCAGTACCAGGAGAGGCGGTCGTAGAGGGTGTAGTCGTCGCCGCGCGGCGAGACCAGCTTGCTGGTCCGGATCATGTGATCGGACCTGAGATTGCGAAAATCGAGCACCAGGGACTGTTCCAGTTCCGGTATCCGGTTGACCACCCGAATCGGCAGATCGGGCGGCGGCTCGTAATTCGCGTCTTCCTTGTTGTTGATCTCGCCGATGAAGAAACCCTCGTCGGGATCCGGTTCAGCCAGCAACTCTTCCGTGGCGGCGAGCCGGATACCCTCACGTTCCCAGCGGCTGCCCAGGAAGCTCAGTTCCGACAGCTGCAGGTCCACCGTTTCGGGAGCGCCGGCCTCGGTGTCCTCGTACCAGACGCGGATATGGGTCACGGCGTGAATATCGGGCGTGGTGCCGCCGCTGGCGGGCCGGGCCTCCTCGACATCGCCCAGCCGGATCCGGTACTTGCGCCAGGCCGAGCCGTTGAGCTTCTCGATGACGTCGGGCTGGTCCGCATACTCCTGGGCGACGTCGACCAGCGCCGCGTCCTCGGCCAGATCGATGGCGATGGAGAAGTAGCCGCTGTCGCGATCCTGCACCGTGTTGCCGTTGATGTCCTCGTCGTCTTCGCGGTTGTTGGCCTCGGTGCCGTTGATGCTCGCGAACGGATCGGCGGCGCTCCCGTACTCGGCGCCGTAAACGTCGTTGCCGGTCACGCCATCGAGGCCCACGTCTTCCTCGTGGGTGAACACACCGTCGCGATTGGCGTCCTCGAACTGCCAGGTACCGATCTCCAGATTGCCCTCGTCGTCCTCGGGCCAGAAGAAATCCTCGCTGAGGTAGCCGAAGTCGATGTGCAGCGTACCACGACGATCCAGGATATCCTGCTGGTCGTCGTTGAGCCAGAATTCCACGAACTGGCTCTTGGACAGATCCAGGCCGACGCGGCTGAGGCTGCGCATGATGCCGCCCCAGTTCGACGGCTGCCAGCCGTCGGAGCCGGCTTTCATGAACAGGTGCAAGGCCTGCTGGGTCTCGTCGCGCTCGCGGTCCTGCAGCTCCGGGTTCAGATAGAGTCGCTTCACGCGTTCCTTGGGCAGGAACCAGCGGGTCTCGACGCGGTCCTCGGGCGCGAGGGTGAACAGGTTGTTGCTGTCCACCGGCGCGCTGGCCCAGGACCAGCCGATCCGGGCCAGGGAGACCAGGTCCGAGGAGTCGATACCCTCGAAATCCTCGAGGTAGGCGTTGCCCTTGGTGTTGGGATTGGGCAGGCTGATGGCCAGCTCGCTGTTGAGCTGCAGGCTGCTCTCACGCTCGCTGTCGCGTCGGCTCAGGAAGTTCGCCACGTGGGTCAGGAAGTAGGGCTTGAAGGTGTGGTTCAGGGCCACGTTGCCGACCACGGTACGGCTCGGCTCCTCCCCGAGCTTGGCCTTCTCGCCGATGATCTGGTTCGATTCGTAGAGCCAGGCGGTGGTCAGCTGACTCTGCTGGCCGAGATCGTAGCCCACGTGCAAGCCCAGCAGATTGCTCTGACCGCCCCCGAAGAACGGCGCGTACTGATAGTTGACCGAGATCTGGCTGTCGGCGGTCAGGCTGGCCGCCGCGTCGCCCTTGAGCTCGACCTCGCCGAACATGTAGTCGATCTCGTAGTCCACGTCGCGGGTCAGGGTACGGCCGTCCAGGATCACCGACTCGGAGCCCTCCTCGATATTCGACACACCCAGGTTGAACGAACTCGAGGCGGCGGCGCTCTGGACGACGAACTGGAACTTGCTGTGCTGGGAGTAGAGGTTCGGCGTGGTTTCCCAGTCGTACAGCGGAGCCATGACCGGCTGTCCCTCGGCGTTGAACAGGACCGATGACTCGGCGTCGAAGCCCGTGTCGTTGGCGTAGGTCTCGTACAGATCCGCCTCCGCGGCGAACGGCCGGGGCATGTACAGCGGGAACTTCAACAATCCGTTGCGCAGGTCGAAAAGCAGTGGATCGGCCTTGTCCACCAGCCCGTCCGGGGTCGGATTGCCGCCGGCGTCGGTCAGATCGAGTCCGAATACCTGGATCCACGGCAGCTGGCTGGCGGATTCCAGCTCGGGATGCTCTCCCTGCGACTTGTATTCCAGGCGCAGGTCGAAGGACTGGGCGTCGATGTTGGTCCCGCCCAGCCGATAGATATTGCGCAGAACGTACTGGAAGGTGTGCGGATCGCGGAAGTTGCGGGATGGTTTGAGCAACTTCATGCGCAGGTAAGCCACGTCGTCGAGGACCAGCGGTCGCGTCTCGTCGGCTCCCGGTCGATCGCCGACGGCATACAGCAACTCGCCGTCGGCATCGACGACGTTGTAGACCACGGCCAGCAGATCGTCCTCGTCCATCTCCCGGCCCAGATCGATGGCGACGAAATTTCCCTGCTGGTCGACCCAGAGTTCGAACTCGATGGCCCGCCAGCGCTCGCGCGGTATCCAGACATCGTGGTCGCCGATGGTCTCGTCGGGGTGCAGCAGGCTGTTGCCGTCCCAGGTACCGGTCGAGTCCACCGCCACCGCCACGTTGTCGATGTCGTTCTCGCCCGGCGTGACCGCACCGATGAACTTGTAGACCAGAATGGAGTTGGGATCGATGAATTCCACGCCGTCGGTGCGGCCCGGCACGTCCGGCGTGTCGAAGACGCCGCCGAACGGCGGCAGATCCAGCCGGAAGAAACGGTTGTTGATGTAGTCGGACGACTCGATGATGTGCTCGCCCACCTCGCCGCCCTGGCTGTTGAACGACTTGGCCGCCGATTCGGATTTCTGCTTGCTGGCCACGACGGTGAAGTCGGCCCGTCCCACCTGGCCGGTGACCTTGACGCCGAACAGTCCCGACTTGTTGGAACTGTAGCCGAGCAACTGGGCGCCCGGCAGGGTCAGGCCCACGTCGCCGGTCTCGATGGTCTTGACGATCTCGTCCTCGGTGCCCTCGTAGGTCAGCCGGATCTTGGTGCCCTCCGAACCGATGGCCTGGCTGTTGTGCTCCACGTCGATCTTGATCTTCTCGCCGATGGTGCCGTTGAGGTTGATCTGGAGCTGTTGCTCCATGTCCAGGGTCGGGAAGAGCGACTGGCTCGAGACACGCTCGTTGGGGACGAACTGGTTGCTGACCGAACTCTCGCCGGCGATGGAGATGTGCTCGCGACCGCTGATCCGGATCTGGGTCTTCTCGCCGCGGCCGATGATCTTTTCCAGCGTGCGCGGCAACTTGACCGGGATGGTCAGGTTGATCAGTCCGCGGTCGCGTTCGGCGCGTTGCTGGGCGCCCATGATGTTGAGCATATCGCGGCGTTCAGCGATCTGCGCCACGCCCTGGCTGCGCGCAAGCCGCAGGTCGGGATCGTCGAGGAACAGCTCGACCTCTTCGGCCTCGATCCGGCGGGGCGGGTAATAGAGAAAACCACCGGGCAGCGTTTCCGGATTCCGGAACAGAAAGAAGTACTCGGGGTACCGGAAACGAGAAAATATCCCGAGTCGACCGTTGTTCTCCAGCACCTCCACCTGTCGCTCGAAGTCGAGGTTCATCCTGGCCAGCAGGTGCGCGCGGAAGGTCGTATAGAGTGTCGGTCGCGCCTGCGGTTCTTTCAGCGGGTCGATACCCAGCCGCAACAGGCGCTGCCGCAGGTCGAGACGGTCGACACCGAGCAGTCGCGGATCGTCCGTCGCCCTGAGCACAGGATCGAGTCCGGGCAGGAAAAACGTGCCGTAGTCCGGGTCGCACCAGGCGTTGCCGGGGGTCAGCGCCGCCAGGATCGTCGCCACGACGATCACCGCCGGCAGCCCCGGCGGCCTGGAGCCGGGCGCCGGTACTCGCCGGTGCCACGGTCGCGCCGATGACAACAACGGTCGAGCCGGTCGGGCGCCGGTTCGGCCGCAACATTGAAGGAGCGTCGCAAAAATTGCGTGAAGCGATGTCAACAGTCGACACTCCTTGGAAATCCGTTACACTAGCTTCCGCCCGACTGCCCAGGAGACGCGAAAGTCGATCGGTTCGACGCTCCTAGTTCTTGATCGCCGAGTCGACCGCGTCCCCGAAATTGGTCAGCCTGCCCCCGGTACTGGTCGCTGTCCGCCACCGGGGCCGACACCGCCGCCGGCGGTTTAGGCGACCGTTCTCGTCCGGTCCGAACGGCTCCATCCGGTCGGGCAGGAGGGGTAGGGGTGCCCGAGTGCGGGAAAAGGACCGGTTGCCAGAGGCGGAAAAAACGCGGAAGGGAAGATCCGGTAACAGCCGATGTACCTTATTTATCGACACTTGCTGAGTTCCATAACCGGGCCGTTCTGGTTCGGCCTGTTCGTCAGCACGTTTCTGATGATGATACAGACGCTCTACCGGTACGTCGATCTCTTTGTAATGAAAGGGGTTCCCTTCCTGCAGGCAACAGAGGTCTTAATTCTGAGCCTCGGTCACACGATTGCATTAACCGTACCAATGGCCGTGCTCGTCGGCATCCTGATGGGCGTTGGCCAACTGGCGGCGGATCATGAGATTACCGCACTGAAGGCCAGCGGCATCGGACTCGTTTCCGTGCTCAAACCGCTGTTGCTGGGCGCCGGCCTGATCGCGGCCCTCAACATCGCCTACAACCACTTCATTTTCCCCGAATCGAACCATCGACTCGCCAATCTTGTTTACGACATCAGCAAGAAAAAGCCAATGATGGAAATTCGTCCGCATCAATTCACCGACCTGACGGGCGAAAAAACCATCTTCGTGCGCGAGAAGGATGACAAGACCGGACACATCACCGATGTGACCATTATCGAGCGACAGGATCCCCAGGACCTCTCGCCCCGCCTGATCATCGCCGAGCACGGCAAGATCACCGCCTTTCACGAAACCGACGCCATGCTCATCGAGCTCTACAACGGGGAAATCCACGAGCGTCCCGACCGGGAACGGCCGGATCGCTACCAGGTCGTGCGTTTCGAAGAACACCGGCTGCACCTGGAGAACGTCGAACGCGACTACCGGGATTCGCAGCGCCGTACCCGCGGGGACCGCGAGATGAACCTGACCGACCTGCTGGCCGCCGCCAGCAAGGAGCAGGAACGACAGACCGAGGTTCGCGGCAATGTCGAGCAGTCGATCGGCGAACTGCTGGCCTACCAGTGGCAGTTGCTGGATCCCGAGAAACGAGGTCGCTTGCTCAGGCGTGGCAACTCGCGGACCGGCAGACCCAATCCCGCCGCCAGGGTCGCCATGTTCACGGCAACCCAGCAGAAGGTCACCGGCGCCGCCAATCAGGCGCGCTATCAGGAAAAGATCCGACAGAACTACCTTGCGCGCGGCAATCGGTATCTGGTGGAGTTCCACAAGAAGTTCGCCATTCCCTGCGCCTGCCTCGCCTTCGCCCTGATCGGCGTACCCATGGCCGTGACGACCTCGCGCAGCGGCAAGGGCATCTCGGTGAGTCTCGCGCTGGCCGTGTACCTCTTCTACTATCTCTGCCTGTCGGGCGGCGAGAAGCTCGCCGACCGCGGCCTGCTCGATCCGGCGATCTCCATGTGGCTGGCGAATATTCTGCTGATAGGCATCGCCGTCCCCATTTTTGTACGGACCGTTCGCGAATCCACGCTCTTCAGCTTCACCATCAAGCCGCGGGCCCCGTCCGCCGGCCGGAAGAGTAGTACATCATGAGCCTGGTTCATCGCCTCGTCCTGAGCGCCTTCCTGCGCTATTTCGGCTACACCATGGCCGGAGCGGTCATCCTCTTCAGCCTGGTCGATCTGTTCGACCATCTGGGCTCCTTTATCGACAACGACGCCACCCTCGCCATGGTCGGCCGCTACTACCTGTACAAGGGCGCCTGGATCGTCGATACCTGCCTGCCCATCGCCTTGCTCATGGCCACGCTGTTCACCATCGGCAGCATGGCGCGCTACCTCGAACTGACCGCGCTGTTCGCCGCCGGCCTGTCCCTGATGCGCGTCTCGCGCCCGCTGCTGTGGACGGCGGCCGTCATGGTGCTGGTGTCGCTGGCCTGGCGGGAGTACGTGCTGCCCCGCGGCAACCGGGCCAGCGAAAGGATCTGGGAGGTGGAGATCCACGGGCGACCGGACAAGGTCCGCACGACCAAGAACATCGCGGTCGTCGGCAGCGATGACCGTTTCTACCTCGCCCGCCGCTTCAATCCCACCGAGAACATCGTTACGGATCTGAAGGTCGTCTCGAAACGAGATTCCCAGGTCGTCGAGCGGATCGACGCCGCCTCGGCGCGCTGGGACGGCCGGCACTGGATCCTCAGCAACGGCACACGCCGGATTTTCGTCGACGGCCGGGAGCAGACCTTTCCCTTCGAGGAACTGACGGCGTCGGATCTGGCCCTCACGCCTGAGGGGCTCTACCGCGAACGGATCAAGCAGGAGGACATGAACCTGAGCCAGCTGTTCACCCACCGGCAACTGGTCAGCGAAACGGGCGGCGATCCCACCGCGGTGCAGGTGGACATCCAGTTCCAGATCGCGTTTCCACTGGTGAACCTAATCGTTGTGCTGCTGGGCATTCTGCTGGCTTCCGGTCCACGCAAGACGACCATCGCCTCGGGATTCGGCCTGACCATCGGGATCAGCTTCATCTACTACCTGTTCATGAATTTCGGTCGCTCCCTCGGCCACGCCGGTGTGCTGCCGCCGCTGGTGGCGGGCTGGGCCGGCAACGTCACCTACGGACTGGCGGGCTGGATCCTGTATCTGCGTGCCCGGCGCTGAAAACCGCCGCCACGCGCGGATTCACGACGGTCCAAAGCCTTTTCCCTGGACTACTTGCTTCACCTGATCTAGTTTTGTTTATTGACTGCACGACCAGGGCTGGGACGCGCGGTTTACGCGCATCTGCATGTCAATCACTGGGGCTGCCCCCTCCCACAACGGAGTTAGTGATTCGTATGAAGAAAATCGGCGTTCTTGTCTTTTTGGCCGCCATCGTCGCGTGTCTGTTCACCGGGTGTAGCGAGGACACGACCCTACCGGTGATCACGAGGCTCGATGTTTCGCAGCAATGCGGTATTGCGCCCTTGTATGCCGAATTCCGCGGATTCGCCTCGGGCGGAGTTCCCTTCGACGCGCCGACCGGCGGCAACGTGTACCTGGAGTTCGAGTGGGACTTCGGCGATGGCAACTCCGCCACCACGGCGCAGGTCTACAACCGTTACGACGACCCGGGGATCTACGAGGTCACCCTGACCGTCACCGACGCCGAGGGCAAGCAGGATACCCGGTCGATGGAAGTCGAGGTTCGTGCAGAAGCCTTTGACCTGTGGATGTTCCGCGATCCCGAAACGGCGCAGGTCGACACCAATACGGTGGTCACGTTCCGCTACGAGATTCAAGCCTGCAACGTCGTTCGTGGCGACAGTACGAGTTATACTCGCTTCGCGCCGACGTGGACCCTGCTCGATACCGTGATCACCGAGCACGAGTTTTCGCTGGTCATGCCCGACACGGCGGTGCTCGACACGATCCGGCTCGAAGTCGATTATTTCACGGAGTCGGTCATCAAGACGGCGGAGATGCCCATCGAGGTTGTCGTACCCGCCCCGTGATGGCGTGCCGGTTGTCTGGTTCGGTTGGAGATATGTTCAGCTATCGAACGGCGTGACCGGTCGCGGACCGATCACGCCGCTGTATTTGGACCGCCAGCAAACCCCCGCAAGGATCCCTCTTAACCGGCAGCGTCCTTGAGCGCATCGACCTTGTCGGTACGCTCCCAGGTGAACTCGTCCTCCTCGCGGCCGAAGTGCCCGTAGGCGGCGGTCTTTTCGAAGATCGGCCGACGTAGCTGCAGTTGCTCGATGATGCCCCCGGGCGTCAGGTCGAACACCTGCCGCACCGCCTCGGTGATCCGGCTGTCGGAGAGCTTGCCGGTACCGTAGGTATCGACGCTGATGGAGACCGGCTGCGCGACGCCGATGGCGTAGGCGACCTGTACCTGGCAGCGATCGGCAAATCCGGCGGCCACGATATTCTTGGCGACCCAGCGCCCGGCGTAGGCGCCGGAACGATCGACCTTCGTGGAATCCTTGCCGCTGAAGCAGCCGCCGCCGTGGCAGGCGCTGCCACCGTAAGTGTCGACGATGATCTTGCGGCCCGTCAAGCCGCAATCGCCCAGCGGACCGCCCACCACGAAACGACCGGTCGGATTGATATGCGCCTTGTAGTCGTCGTGTTTGATCTCGTAACGGGCGAGCACCGGATCGATGACCTCGACGCGAATCGCCTCGTGCAACGCACTCTCGCCGATATCAGGGTCGTGCTGTGTGGAGACGACGACAGTGTCGATGGCCACCGGCTGGTTGTCCTCGTAACGGGCGGTGACCTGCGTCTTGCCGTCGGGCCGCACCCAGGGCAGGACGCCTTGCTTGCGCACGACCGCCAGCTGTCGTGCGATCTGGTGCGCGACGGTGATCGGCAACGGCATCAGCACATCGGTCTCGCGGCAGGCGTATCCGAACATCAATCCCTGGTCACCGGCGCCTCCGGTATCCACGCCCATCGCGATATCCGACGACTGCTCGTCGATGGAGGTCAGCACCGCACAGGTCGCGCAGTCGAAGCCATAATCCGCCGATTCGTAACCGATACGCTTGATGGTATTGCGCACGAGGGCGGGTATATCCACGTAGGAATTCGTGGTGATCTCGCCGGCAACGAAGGCGACACCGGTCGTGACCATGGTTTCACAGGCGACGCGGCCGCTCGGATCCGCCGCCATGATGGCATCGACGACCGCATCGGATACCTGATCCGCGACCTTGTCGGGGTGACCTTCGGTGACGGATTCGCTGGTGAACAGGAATGTATCGCTCATCGTTTATCCTCACTTTTTCTTCCGGTAACGATCCGGAGACTCCGTTGCCCGAACCGCCTGGCGGCCGGTTAATCGTGCGTCGAGTCGATCGCGCAGAAATCGCCGAGGTTGATCTCCCCCCGGACGCGCTCGACGCGGGTTTCATTGCCGAGAAGGCTGTCGCGCAAACGGCAGCCGGTGATGACACTGTCGCGCCCGACAACGCAATCGGTCAGTTCGCTGTCGATGATCCGGGTTCCCGGACCCACCGAGACGAAGGGTCCCACGGTCGATCCCGACAGTTCGGCGTCGGGAGCGATGGAGCAGGGTGCGATGACCCCCTCGCGATCCGGCTGAGCGTCGAGACGTTGCAGCAGAACCCGGTTGGTCTCGATCCAGGTTTCCTGTTTACCGCAATCGTACCAATCGCCGACCGTTGCGGTGTTGAACAGGATACCTTCGGTGACCATGAGCTGCAACGCGTCGGTCAGCTGGTATTCACCCTTCGTGCGGATGTCCTGTTCGATGATCTGATCGAGCGCGCGCCACAACGCACCGCCGTCGTGGAACAGGTAGGCACCGACAATGGCCAGGTTGCTCGGCGGCACGTCGGGCTTCTCGACCAGACGGACCACACGGCCTTCAACCATTTCCACCACGCCGAAACGTCGCGGATCAGCGACCTCCCGCACACCGATCACGCTGTTCGGCGACGCCAGCAGATTCGCGTAGTCCGCCTTGAGAATGGTGTCCCCCAGAATACAGAAGAACGGTTCGTCGCCGATGGCCGCTCGCGCGGTCCAGATGGCATGGCCGAGGCCCAGCCGCTCTTCCTGCTCCACGTACTCGATGGCGAGTTCGGGCCGCTGTTGCGAGAACCACTTGCGGACGGCGTCACCGTGATAGCCGACGATGACCACGAAACCGTCGATACCCGCGGCGGCCAGATCGTCGACGATGTGCGCCAGTATGGGTTTGCCGGCGACCGGCAGCAGGGCCTTGGGCTTGTTCAGGGTGTGGGGGCGCAGGCGCGTGCCGATGCCCGCGGCGGGGATGACCGCCTTCATGGCGCGGCTCCTTCGTTGAGCTGACGTTTGAGCGATTCGATACGATCGACGGGCACCGCATCCACGCCCTTGCGCAACGCCAGATAGCACGAGAGGTAGTCACCGTACTGCACGAGCGACAGGATACGCTCCAGCGTGCTTTGGCCGACGGCCCGGATATCGTGGATGCCGGCGAACTCTCCGGCCAGCAAATCCTTGGTAACCGCCACGCGACGGGTCGCGTGCGGCTCCTCGTCTCCGCCACGGAGCACCAGCAGCACGAACTGCCGGCGCTGCTGCGGTGTCAGGCTCCAGCCAACGATGTCGTTGTGGTCGAGTTCGGGAAACGGCACGCAATAGGCCGGACTCTTGCCGTTCTCGTTGAGTTGCGCCTTGAGCCGCATACCGGCGGCGTGAGCCTCGGGGCTGGTCGTGTAGATGACCGGAAAGGCGGTCAGCAGTGCATCGGCCAGCGTGGCGGGAGACGGTGTCGCGGCCGCCGCCTCGTCCGTCGCGACCGTCGGCGCCGGGTCCGTCTCGCCGCGGGTGGCGGCCATCAGGGGAGCCAGGTATCCGGCAGCGTCGTTTTCCAGACGGACAACCGCCCGCTGGATCTGTGTCTCGACATCGCTCAGCAGACCCAGGCGTTCCAGCAGACGCAGCAGCGAGCCCAGGCCCAGACCCAGCGAGGCGCGCGGTGGCAATCCGCCGGGCAGCACAACTGCGGGGAATCCCGGTTCGCCGCCTGCCTGGTCCAGCAGCTGTCCGCCTGAACTCAGCGCAACCAGACGACAACCCCGCCCCCGGGCCTCGTCGACGCAGGAAAGCGTTTCCTCGGTGTTGCCCGAATAGCTGCTGGCGATGACCAGGGTCTCGGTGTCGGCCCATGCGGGCAGATGATAGTCGCGTACCACGTCGAACGAATAATCGGGCCTGGTCAGGAGCGGCTGGATCAGATCGCCGGCGATCGCCGAACCGCCCATACCGCACAGCAGCACCCGGCGCGGTCCGGGGACCAGCGGCCGCAGGTCACGCAACCCTGCATGACGGGCGCTGGCTGCCAGTTGCTGCGGCAGTTCGCTGATCAGCCGGAACATCCGCCCGGTGCCACCTTCCGGCCAGTCACTCATCCCTGGTTTCCTTCCTTCAAACGAGCTTGCTTCCGTGCTTCCACGTATGCCGTCACGTGGGCGTCGGTCTCGGCTGCCGTGTCCATGGCCAGCAGCGTATCGACCAGCTTCCTGGCCTCACTGTATTTCGTCCAGCGAATGACTTGCTTTATCTTTGGTAGCGCGGCGCCGTTCAGACTTATCTCGTCGAAGCCGAGACCGAGCAGCACCTCCGCCAGCCGTGTCTCGGAACCCATCTCGCCGCACAGACCGACGGGAATGCCGTTTTCGCGGCCCGCGTCGACGACCTGGCGCAGACTCCGCAGAATCGCCGGGTGCAACGGCCGGTAGAGGTAGGAAACGCGCCGGTTGCCGCGGTCCATGGCCAGTGTGTACTGAATCAGATCGTTGGTGCCGACACTGAAGAAATCGCACTCTCGGGCGAGCAGATCACAGATCGCTGCCGCCGATGGCGTCTCGATCATCATGCCCAGTTCCACATCCGGATTGAATTCGAGACCGTCACGTCCCAGCTCGAACCGGCATTCAAGGCACAGATCGCGTGCTGCTCGCATCTCCTCCACGCCCGAGATCATGGGGAACATGATCTTGACCGAACCGGCGGCCGCGGCGCGATAGATGGCGCGCACCTGCGACTTGAACAGCGTGCGATTGGCCAGGGTGAACCGTATGCCGCGCCAGCCCAGAAACGGGTTGTACTCACGTTTGGCCCCGAGGTAGTCCGACACCTTGTCGCCGCCCACGTCGAGCGTGCGGAAGATGACGGGCCGGTCGTCGAAACGCCGCACGAAATCGGCATAGATCTCGACCTGCTCGTCCTCGCTGGGAATATCGGCGTGCTGGAAATAGAGATATTCGGTCCGCAACAGCCCGATGCCTTCGGCACCGCGCGCCAGCGCCTCGTCGATTTCGAAGGGCAAGCCGATGTTGGCGAGCATCTGCACCCGCCGGCCGTCCGGCGTCACGGCAGCGAGGTCCTTCAGGTATTCGAGCTTGCGACTGACCGTTATCTGCTGCTGCCCGAGCTGGCGGTAGCGGTCGCGCGTCTGCCGGTCGGGCTCGGTGATGATCTCGCCCTCGTTGCCGTTCACGGCCACCACTTCGCCGGGCGTCAGTTCGGTGGCGATCCCGCCCAGACCGACCACGGCGGGCACACCGATCGAGCGCGCCAGAATGGCCACGTGGCTCGTGCTGCCGCCCTCGTCCATGGCGAAGGCGAGCACGTTGTTCAGGTCGAAAGACGCCGTGACCGACGGCGTCAGATTATGGGCGACAACGATCATGGGTTCCCGTGGGCCCTCGATCGCGGCCTCACCGTCGCCGCGGAATACCCTGAGCACCCGCTGTTCAACGTCGCGCAGATCATTGATCCGCTCGCGAAAGACCTCGTCCTGTACGTCGTGGAACTGGACCACGACGTCGCCCACCGCCCGCGCGAACGCCGCTTCCGCGTTCAGTTTCTGCTCGTTGATATGGGCCAGGGTGGCATCCCAGACCATCTCGTCTTCAAGGATCAGGAGCTGGCTGGACAGGATCTCCGCTTCCTCGCTACCGAGCTCCCGCTCGAGCTTCACGATCAACGAGCGGATCTCGTCCTTGGCACGTGTGACCGCCAGCCGGTAGCGTTCGGATTCCGCTTCGATCTCGGTCGCGGCGATGGTCCGCCGGGGTACCGCGATCGACTCCCGGCGAACATGGAACACCGATCCGATCGCGTGTCCACCCGACGCAGGGATGCCCGTGTAGGTCGTCATGACGATTGCCCACCGTCTTCTGTTTGGGCCAGTTCCACCTCGATCAACTGCTTGACCGCGGCCAGGGCCTGTTCTTCGTCGCTCCCCGACACTTCCACCTCCACCGAGCTGCCGAATTCGGCGGCCAGACTCGCCAGCCCCATGATACTCTTGGCGTTTGCGGACCGTCCCTGATAGCGGATCGTCACCTCCGACGCGAAGGTCTTCGTCAACTTGACGATGCGGCCGGCGGCGCGTAGATGAAAGCCGACGGGGTCGGAAACTGTGGCGTGAGTAACTTTCAAATTTCAGGTCCTTGTTGGCCGGTCGCGGACCGACACCTTCCCGTCAACGACGCGGTTCAAAGCAGAAACGTCAGTCCGAACGCCAGCAACAGCGCCAGCGGCACGATGCCTTCGCCGGGCGAACGTCGGCGCAACAGCAGCGGCAAGCCCACACCCAGCACCACACAACCCAGCAGAATGAATCCATCCAGTCCGTTATCCAGGCGATGCAATCGAGCGAAATAAAATCCCGCCATCGTACCGGTCAAGATCATTCCCGCGACTTTCGCACCCTTGATCACACGATGCCAGGCCGCGTGGGACAGCACTTCCACGATGTCCAGTCCCAGTTCGTAGCCGGCCAGCAGCGCCCGGCGGCGCAACTCGAACTGAGCCAGCGCGAAGAGCAGAAACACCAGCAGCACCGCCCACATCTGTCCGTAACACGCCAGCAGGCAGGCCAGCAATACCAGCACCGGCTTGATGCCCAGCCAGACAAGCTGGTCGCCGAGCGAGGCGAAGGCGCGGCCGAGGGAATCGCGGAACGTGGTCGTCAGCTGGGTCGACTGCGCCGCCGCGGCATCGGGTGGCGCAGCCTGTTCTTCCAGATGCAACAGACCCCCGACGATGAAGTTGGCCAGATACGGGTTGGTGTTGAAGAACCCGTAGTAGCGCCGACAGAACAATCGCCGGTCGGTGATCGCCGCGGTCCTGCCTTGCATCCAGGGCAGCAATACCGTCAGCAAGCCGAGATTCTGCATCCGTTGCGGATTCCACGAGGCCTGCAAGGTCAATGAACGCACGTATACCGAGGCGAACAAACCCGCCGGTAGCCGCTTCTTCTCGACCGTTCCGTTGCCTCGCAGCACCGTCTTACCTTCCTGCCGCCGGCCGTAACGCCGCCGGCTTATGCTAGAACACGAGCACACCCAGTACGAGGGCAACCACTGCCGCCGGCGCGGTGCGGCGCCAGCACGCCCGCCAACCGTAGCGCTCGACGAGAACACCGACGCCGATCGCGGGCGCCAGTACCGGCAAGAGGCTCAGGGCGGTCACCAGCCGTTCCGGTAACAGCGCGAAGAGCGGCAGCCACAGGTCCACCACCAGGATGAGCCACAGTACGCCGAGAACGAACCCGCGCAGGGCGGTCGCCGCCAGGCACCTTCCGTGCAGCCGTTCGACCCGCTGCAGTTGGCCGTCTCGCAGGCTGCGATGTCCGGCGAGCATCCAGACGAAATGAGCCCGCCGCTCGGCCTGGACGACCCAGTGGCCGGCACTGCTCAGCAGGACGACGCAGACCATCAGCCAGCCCAGCTGGCCGGCGCCGGGCATGGCGGCGGCCATGACCGGCTGCTGGAAACGAACACCCGCCAGGATGGCACCGCCGACCGTCGCCACCACCGCCGCCACCTGCTCACCGGTGAAGGTGCGCCCCACCGGCAGGTTACCGATCACGATCAGCTGACAGGGCAGCCCCAAGGCCAGTCCCGTCAGGGGATCGCCGCCGAAGGCGCCCGCCAGGATCCCCGCAGGCAAGGGCTGGCTGAACCAGGTCTGCGCCAGGGCGGTGTCATCGAGGGACAGCAAAGCCGTCAGCAGTCCCAGGGCGCAGAGCGAACCCCAGGGCGCCGCTCCGGCGTCGGCGCCGATAAAGACCGCGCCTATCAAAGCCGGCCCTCCATGCTCTCGATCAGATTCTCGCCCACAACGATCGCCTTGCCGCCGGGCACCTGCTGGGCGGTCATGAGGCAGCCCGTCGCGAGAAACGCCCGCAGTACCACGAGATCGTCCGGATCCACGTAGACGAACGGCAGCATCTCCTGCTTACCCGGGCTGTAGTGCATGCCACCGACGTTGATCTCGGGCAAGGTTCGCCCTTTCCGGTGCAGCGCATAGAGATCCGCCGGTGATCCGGTGAGCAGAATCGTCCTCCCGGCGGCGAACTCGCCGTTGGTCTCACGCATCGCCGCAGCCGTCGTCTCCAGATCGAGAATCGCGACCGTTATTTCCGGCGGCACCGTGCTGCCGTACACGCGACACTGCCACGGATCTGCCGCGATCGCGTCGTTGGCGAGCACGATACGATCCGGGCGGAGTTTCTGACTCCAGCCGACGGTTACCTGACCGTGTATGAAACGATCGTCGATCCTGGCCAGTACGATGTCCATCGCTCTGTTGACGCTCCCCGGCCTCGCGCTCGTCCGACAAGTTCGGCCGGCGCGCTTGCCGCCTACGCGAATGATCGCGTCGCGGCCCTTGCGGATCAGTTGCTGCACCAGTTCTTCCAGTTCGTAGTCTTCACGCCAGCTGGCGAAAGCCAGTAGCATCGCGAGATTGACGCCGCTGATGATCGCGGTCCCTTCATCCTCGCAGGCGAGCTGGGCCGCGGTGGCGCAGCTCCCGCCGTAATCGTCGACCAGCACCAGCCGGCCGGTCGGGTCGTCGGCGTCGCACTCGGCGAGCCACCGACGGATCTCAGCGGCGAGTTCCAGCGCCGAGAACTCCTCGTTGGACAGACTCGTCAGCCCGGCGACCGGGCCCACGATCATCTCCACAACGCGCACGAGCTGTCGCCCGAGCTTCCCGTGCGTCACCACCAGCGCGCAGGTACCTGCCATCGCCCCACTCCCGGTTTGCCGTCGCGCGGCAACTCCGCTCTGCGACACGAGGTGGCGCGTCAGCGTCGTCGCGTCCCCGCGTAGCACGGATCGCCGTGCCGGGTCATTCTCTATCCTGGGCGAGGTATCGCCTGAGCCGCGCCCCGGACTCGATCGATTTGATGATCTGTTTGTTGAGCACTTCCGCGGCGTCGTAGCCGTAGGTCTTGAGCATGAAGTCGAGGGCGATGACCTCGGCGATCACGGTGATGTTCTTGCCCGGAAACAGCGGTACGACAACCTTTGGTAGCTGCGAGCCGAGAATCGTGGTGTAGACCGGTTCGAGTCCCATCCGCTCGTAGTCCTGGTCGTCGTCCCACTCCTGGAGCTGGACCTCGACCTCGACTCGTTTCTGCGCCCGGATCGCCCGGATGCCGAAGATGGCCTGCACGTCGATAACGCCCACGCCGCGAATCTCCAGATTGTGGCGCAGTACCTCCCGGAAGCTGCCCAGCAGGACGCCGTCGGTCGTCTTGCGAATCTTGACCACGTCGTCGGCCACGAGACGATGTCCGCGTTCGATCAGATCGAGGGCACATTCGCTCTTGCCGATGCCGCTGCGGCCCGTGAAGAGCAGTCCCACGCCGTAGACGTCGACGAGTGTGCCGTGCACCTCGATCAGCGGCGCGAACCGTCGGGCGAGATAGCTGGACAGCTCGACGATCAGATCGACGGCCGAAAGCGCCGACCGAACCAGCGGAAACTGCCGTTCGTTCGCCAGCGAAATTACCGGTTCCGGAACCGGCAACTGCTTGGCGACGAAGATCACCGGCGTCAGCAGGGAGAACACGCGCTCGATGGCGGTCTGCTGCTGCTGGGCGTCGAGCGTGGCCAGATAGGCCATCTCCGTCTCGCCCATGATCTGAATCCGGCGCTCGAGAAAGCCCTCGGCGAAACCCATGATCGCCATGCCGGGCCGGTGCACGTCGGCCGCGTAGATCTCGACCGGATCCGCCGGCAACGGCACCAGCTCTTCGAGCTGCAGCTGTTCGCCCAGCTCCTCGACGATCCGCTGGACTGTCACTCGCCCCATACGCGTACCTCGCCACTCGCTACCGCCGGTGATCCGATTGCGTGTTCGATCCGGCTCAGGCGTCCTCGGCCTGCATCAGGCCCAGTTCGCCGTCGTCCCTGCGGTAGACCACGTTGACCTGGCTCGTATCCCGGTTTCGGAACACCAGAAACGGATAGTCTGAATTCTGGAAAGCAGCCCTGGCACTCGCCACATCCATGTCCTTGAGCACGAAGCCCTCGACGGCCAGCGGCGTCATACCGCTGCCGGCGTCGTCGTCGTCGAGCAGCGCCCGGCCGAGACCGCCTTCTTCGCCTTTCTGGCGGGCAGACATCTTGCCCTTGAACTTGGTAATTTGCTTGCGCAGGCTCTCGATGACCTCGTTGATCGCCGGTTCCGGCTCCACACCCTGTCCCTTGGCCCGGAATTCATTGTTCTTCATGAACAGCGCTGCGTCGGCGCTGAAACGACCGCTCTCGTGGGTGATCGTCACCCGAGCCTCCTGCAGAGGCCGCGGGCTGAAGCGGGTCAGTTTTTCCAGCTGGGTCTCGATCAATTCCTTCTGCTCATCTCCGATGGTGAAGTGGCGGGCCAGGATCTCTATCTGCATAGTCTCCTCCTTGTCATCCGATCCGTTCCGGGCGCTGCGGCGACCGGTGTCGGATCAGAACTGCTTGCGCATGCGCGCGTTCAGGATTCCGAGTTGTTCGCGGTACTTGGCGACGGTCCGGCGCGCGATTTTCAAGCCGCGCTCCTCGAGTATATCCACGATCTTCTTGTCTGACAACGGCCGCGCCGTGTTCTCGCCGTCGACGATTTCCTTGATCATCATCTTGACGGCCTTGGCGGCGACCTCCGTGCCTTCCTGAGTGTCCAGTCCGGCACTGAAGAAGTACTTGAGCGGGAAGACACCACGCGGTGTCTGGACGTACTTCTGTCGCGTGACCCGGCTCACGGTCGATTCGTGCATGTCGATGACGTTGGCCACCTGTTGCAGCGTCAGCGGCTTCAAGGCGATGGCGCCGTGTTCGAAGAAGTCCTTCTGCTCGGCCACGATCGCTTCCATCACCTTGATCATCGTCCGTCGTCGTTGTTCGATGGTCTTGATGATCCACTCCGCGTAACGCTTCTTCTCGTCGATGAACTGAACGGCGTCGTCATCCTTGTTGGACCGGCTCTGCTGACCGTTCCGGTTCCGGTGATCCCGGAGCGTGGACTCGTACGCCTGACTGACCTGCAGACGGGGCAGGTTGGCGTCGTTGAGGAAGACCACGTAATCGCCGTCTTCCTCGATCTTCAGCACGACCAGGTCCGGAACGATGTAGCGAGCCGATTCGCCGACCGTCGAGAGTCCCGGCTTGGGATCGAGTTCACCGATGCGCTCGGCGATCTGCTGCACTTCCTTGGGGGTGATCTTCATTTCCCGCGCGATGTCACCGAACTTGCGCGTCTTGAGCGCCTCGAAATGCTGGTTGACGATGTGCGCTTCCTGCGAGTCCTCCTGCCCTTTGGCCTGGAGTTGCAGCAAGAGGCATTCGCGCAGATCGCGGGAACCGATACCCGGCGGGTCGAAGCCCTGGATCACCGCCAGCACGGCCGCCACCTGCTCCTGGTCGGCTTCGAAATAGGCGGCGATTTCCTCGAGGGTGCAGACCAGAAAGCCGTCCTCGTTCAGGCAGCCGATGATGTACTCGCCGATGCGGCGTTCGAGCTCGTCCTCGACGGTCAGGTGCAGTTGCTGTGTGAGGTCCTGCTGGCCCGACGGCACGAAGACGGGCGGTCGTTCGAGCTGATCCTCGTCATCGAATTCCTGCTCGTAGGCGGCGCCACGAAAACCGTCCTTGAAGTACTCGTCCCAGTCGACCGGTTCGTCGGTCGCCTGGTCGGTGGCCGAGTCGCTCGCGGACGGGGCTTCGTCCTCGCTCGCGGTTTCCTCGTTGTTTTCCTCGGCGGGATCGACCTCCTCGAGCAACGGGTTGGCCTGCAGTTCCTGCCTCAGGATCTGCTCCAGCTCGAGGGTCGGCACCTGCAACAGCTTCAGTGCCTGCTGCAGTCGCTGCGTCATGACCAGTTGCTGTTTCAGGTAGAGCCCCTGGTGGAGGCCCATCTTGATGTCCATGCGTTCCATCTCTCTCTGTTTGGCGCGGTCTGTTGCCGCCGGCTAGCTCCGTCCGGCCGGCACTGTCGGCATCTGACCGCAGCTACGCGCCGTCGTTTCCCGGATACCGTTAGAGGCGGAAAGAATCCCCGAGATATATTTCTTTCGCCTTGTCGTTGCCGACGATCTCGCTCGCGGATCCCGCCAACTCGATGCGTCCCTCGAACAGGATGTAGGCCCGGTCGGTGATGGACAGGGTTTCCCGTACGTTGTGGTCCGTGATCAGTATTCCCAGCCCCTGCTCCTTCATCTGCGATACGCAGTCCTGGAGATCGGCCACCGCTATGGGATCGATGCCGGCGAACGGTTCGTCCAGCAACATGAACTTGGGCTCGGTGACCAGCGCTCGGGCGATTTCCACCCGCCGGCGCTCGCCGCCCGAAAGCTCGTAACCCCGGCTGTGCCGGACGTGCCCGACGCCCATCAACTCGAGCAGGTACTCGAGACGCTGCCGGCGCTGCTGCCGCGAGAGCTTCAGGCTCTCGAGTATCGCCATGATGTTCTGCTCGACCGTCAGCCGGCGAAATATCGACGACTCCTGGGGCAGGTAGCCGATCCCCTGCCGCGCCCGCTTGTACATGGGCAGCCGGGAGATATCCTGCTCGTCGATGAAGACCTGGCCGTCGTCCGGCCGGATGAATCCGACGATGATGTAGAACGACGTTGTCTTGCCGGCGCCATTGGGCCCGAGCAGCCCGACCACCTCGCCTTGCCGCAGGTCCAGATCGACCCCGTCGACGACCGCCCGTCCACGATAGACCTTGCGCAGGCCCTCGGCCCGCAGCCGCGCCCCACCGTTGTTGCCGTCGTTGCTGCCCGCGGTCGTCACGGCTGTCCATCCTCGGCGAACGATTCGTCGCCGATCTCGGCGACGAATTCCTGTTTGATCTCAATGTAGCTGAGGTCCGGCGTCGCTACCAGTCCGATCCCGGTCGAGACGTCGGCGCCATCGGTGATCCGGTTGAAGACGTCGTTGTGGATCCGCTCGGCCACGTTGTCGTAGTAGAGTTGTTCGGTTTCCAGTCGCCGGCCGTCTTCGGTCAACACGACAACGTCTCCCCAGACGAACACGTTGTTGGTGGTCAGGTTGGCGCGACCGCTATCGGCGGTCAAGGTCGAGAAATACTCGCCGTCCTCGAAGAATTCCATGTCCACCGTTACCAGGAGCACCTCTTCATTGCCGGCGAATTTCAGCATCTCGTCGCTGTCGAGTATCCACTGCCGGACGGCGTCGCGCGACTCGACCAGGTGGTACCCGAAGATGTGCTGTTCGGGAATCGGTCCAGCCGGCGCCCGCGCGGAAACGCCTTCCTCGCCGCCACAGCCGGCAAACGCCAGACCGACCGCGAGCGCCGCCGCCGCGGCCAGCGGGCCCCGTCGACGCAGATGCCACAGATGTTCTTCCCGAGCTTTCACCACGCTAACTCCCAAAATATCACCATAATTCAGTTATCGTTCGCCCAGCGTTGATGAAACCAGACCCACTCCGCCGGGTTCCGCTCGATCATGGTTGCCAGCGCCCGGTTGCAGGCCGTCAACAGACTGAGCTGCGCCTGCGGATCTTCGCCGGCGGGCAGAGCGACCGGTGGCAGATGCCGTACCTCGTGCCCGCCGTCCGTGCGGCCGATGCACACCGGTAATACCGGAATCCGATACCGGAGCGCCAGCCGGGCGAATCCCGCCGCCGTGGGCGCCGACCGGCCGAAAAACGGCACCGGCAGGTTCGCAACGCGCGTACGCTGATCGAGCAGTACCGCGACCACGCCGCCTGCGCGCAACAGGCGCACCAGCGGCCGCGCTCCGCCATCTCGCGGCAAGACCGTCATCCCCAGTCGCCGGCGTCGGGACTGGATCAACGCATCGACCGGTTGATTGTGCACCGTCCCGGTCACGACCCCCAGACCGCCGAGGCCTCGCGCGAGGTACGCACCGAGCAACTCCCAGCAACCGATATGACCGGTCAGGATCAACAGGCCCCGGCCGGGTTGCCGGAGCTGTGCAATCTCCGCCAGCGTTCCGTTGTCCGTGACACGCGTGCGGTCGAGGTCCGCGGTCGCTTGCAGCACCAGCGCTTCGTGAAAGTTCCGCGCGAAGGCGTCGGTCGCCCGGCGCAGCAGATCCGCGCGCTCGGCGGTGGACAGTTCCGGCAACGCCGTGGCCAGGTTGTCCAGCGCCCGCTCCCGGTCCCGTGGCCGGATCCGTAGCGCCAGTCTGGCGAGCCACCGGCACACACCGGCACCGGCGCTCGTCGGGAGCACGCCGACGACCACCAGAACCGTCCGAGCCAACCAGTAGTAGGCCGCCCTGCGTATACGTCGCCAGCGTGGAAGACCAGAATCTCGCACCGATGCCTCACCGTCGGACGAGGGGCGGATAACCGCCTTTCAATCAGGCAGCCCGATAATACGGATGATTCGATCGCACATCGGCGTGTATAAGGTTGCCTGGGACGGAACCGACCGTCAAGCACAATCTGTGCCATTAACACAATTCGCTTTGAATTAACAAGATACGCTAAAAAAGGCCCGCCTGCAGGACATCGTGGATATGCAGCAGCCCGACCGGGCGCCTCCCGTCGTCGACGACGATCAGCGAGGTGACCGGTCCCGCCTCGCGCTGCTCCATCAGGCGCAGCGCCGTGACGACCAGCATCTGCGGCGGCACGGTCGTCGGACTGGTGTTCATGACCTCGGTAATCGGCTTGTCCAGGGCGTCCCGGTGATTCAGCAAGATACGCTTGACGTCACCATCGACACACAGGCCGACCAGCCGGCCGTCGTCATCGATCACGCAGGTCGCCCCCAGGCGTTTCTCCACGATCTCGAGCAGCGACTCGCGCAAGGTCTGCGCCACGGTCACCACCGGCAGTTCGTCGCCGCTGTGCATCAGCTCGTCCACGCGCAACAGCAGACGGCGGCCGAGCACGCCGCTGGGATGGACCGCGGCGAAGTCGTCGCGATCGAAATCCCGTAGTTCGAGCAGGGCCACGACCAGGGCGTCGCCCATCACCATGGCGGCGGTGGCGCTGGTCGTGGGTGTCAGGTCCAGCGGGCAAGCTTCGCGGGCGACGGGCGTGTGCAGCACGATGTCGCAGCCGCGGGCCAATTCGGAGTCGCGTCGGCCGGTGATCGCAATGCCGGCCATGCCGAGCTGCGTACACTGCTCGAGCAGACCGATCACCTCGCGGTTGTTGCCGCTGCGGGAGATGGCGATCAACACGTCGCCGCTCCGTACGATGCCCAGGTCGCCGTGCGCGGCTTCGACCGGATGCAGGAAGGTGCTGGGCGTACCAGTACTGGTCAGCGTGGCGGCGAGCTTGCGGGCGACGATGCCCGACTTGCCCAGCCCGGTCAGCAGCACGCGTCCGTCACAGGCCACGATGGTCCGCACGGCCTGGACAAAAGCGTCGTCGAGGCCGCCTGCGATGGCCGACAGGGCAGCCGCCTCGGCGGCGAAGGTCCGTCGCCCGATCTCGAGGATGGCCGCATCGTCGAGATCCAGGGGCCGGCTGTTCATGGCGCCACTCCTGTCATTGCTCCTCACCCGTCAGCACTCGCGGCGCATCGTCACGCCACGCGGGTCATCACGTTCTGCTGTGTCACTGCGTCACTCCGGGATCGTCCTGACCGGCGGTCTCGTCCGGACGCGGCTGCCAGGTGCGGTCGGCCAGGCGACGCAGAGCCAGGCCATACCGGCCACTGCACTTGAGCACCAGATCGGTCACCTCGCGCACGGCCCCCCGGCCGCCGGGTGCCGTGGTCACGTACCGGCACCGCTCGAGCACCTCCGCCGGCGCTTCGGGAACGCCGACCGGCAGCCGAACCGCGTACATGGCGGGCAGGTCGATCAGATCGTCCCCCACGTACAGGGCTTGCTCGCGAGTGCAACCGACCTCGTCGAATATTTCCTCGAGGGCGGCGAGCTTGTCGAAACGGCCGAGCTTGATGGCCGCGAAGCGTAACTCGGTGGCACGATGCTTGACGATCTCGCTGTTGCGCCCGGTCAGCACGGCCAGCTTCACGCCGGCCACCCGGCACATGACCAGGCCTAGACCGTCGTGGGTATGAAACTCCTTGAGCGCCTCGCCCCGCGGACCGTAGAGCAGGTTGCCCGGCGTCAGCACGCCGTCGGCATCGAGTACGATGACCTCGATCCGGGCGAAACAATCGGCCAGCTCGGCGCCGACGGCAGCGACGGCCTCCTCGCGATAGGCCTCGTCACTGCGTGGCGGCCAGCTTCTGCCGTGCGGGGATGCGTTGCGGCCGGACGTCCGGTCGTTGGACGTCTCGTCGTTTGACGTCTCGCGGCTGGACTTCTCGCTCATGGTGCCGCCTCCAGGTACAGATCACGATAGCGACGCAGCTGGTCGATCAGGTCCGCGAACGCGGACAGCGGCAACTGGCTGCCCGCATCGCTCCTGGCGCGGGCCGGCTCCGGATGCACCTCGAGGAACAGCCCGTCCGCGCCGGCGGCCAGTCCGCAGCGGGCCAGCAGCGGGATCAGCTCGGGTTTGCCGCCGGTCGCCGTCCCCGTGCTGCCCGGCGACTGCACCGAGTGGGTGGCGTCGAAAACCATGGGCCGGCCCAGCGAACGCATGACCGCGAACGAACGGAAATCGACGACCAGGTCGCGGTAGCCGAAAAACGAGCCGCGTTCGGTCAGCAGGATGTGCTTGCCGCCGGCGGCGGCCACCTTGCCGGCCGCGTGCCCCAGGTCGGCGGCGGCCAGGAACTGCCCCTTCTTGATGTTGACCACGCGGCCGGTCTTGCCCGCCGCCTCGAGCAACGAGGTCTGGCGGCACATGAAGGCGGGAATCTGGAGCACCTCGGCCACCTCGGCCACCGTCGCCGCCTCTGCGGGATGGTGGATATCGGTCAGCACCGGCACGTCGTGCTCGTCACGAATCCGCGCCAGCAGCGCCAGCCCCTCGTCGAGTCCCGGCCCGCGGTACGATTCGCTGCTGGTGCGATTGTCTTTGCGGTAACTCGACTTGAAGCAATAGCCGAGCCCCAGCGCCCGACAGGTCGTCGCGAGCCGGCCGGCCAGTTCGAGCATCTCGTCCGGATCTTCCAGAACACATGGCCCGGCGATCACCAGGAGCGGCTCGGCCGGTCCGATGTGATGTTCACCGATCGGTACGCGCGGCAGTGGCTGGTTCATCGGCACCTCCAGTCGGACTCGCTCGTCACGTGGCCTGGGCAGCTTCTTCCTGCTGCTGCTTCTCATGACAGATCGCCGCGGCGACGAACTCGCGGAAGAGCGGGTGCGGGCGGTTGGGCCGCGATTTCAACTCGGGATGGAACTGCACGGCGATGAAGAACGGGTGCGCCGGGATTTCCAGAATCTCGACGAGCAGGTTGTCGGGCGAGAGTCCCGAGAAGACGACACCCGCCTTTTCGAAAGCCTCGCGGTAGCCGTTGTTGACCTCGTAGCGATGCCGGTGGCGCTCGGAGATCTCCGTTTCACCGTAGCACTGCGCCACCCGCGAACCGGTCTTGAGCACGCAGGGATAGGCGCCGAGGCGCATGGTGCCGCCGAGGTTGGCGATCTGCTTCTGCTCTTCCATCAGGTGGATCACCGGATGGGGTGTGGCCGGATCGAACTCGGCGCTGTTGGCCATGTCCA
This sequence comes from uncultured Fibrobacteraceae bacterium, assembly GCA_964384055.1. Classification (GTDB taxonomy): domain Bacteria; phylum Krumholzibacteriota; class Krumholzibacteriia; order LZORAL124-64-63; family LZORAL124-64-63; genus CAYLIV01. The sequence continues at coordinate 7,432 of CAYLIV010000010.1, read as the reverse complement.
GACCGACCAGATCGCGCCCGATCTCGATCATGGCGCAGTGCAGGCCCAGGCACAGTCCCAGATACGGTACCTTGTGTTCACGGGCGAAGCGTACGGCGTTGACCTTGCCCTGGATGCCCCGCTCGCCGAAGCCGCCGGGCACGAGAATGCCGTGGCAGTCGCGGAAGATCTCGGCCAGCCGCCCGTCGCCCACCTCGTCGCCCTCGAGGTCCTCCGAGTCGACCCACACCTTTTCCACGCCCACCCGGTTGGGAATCCCGGCGTGGGTGAAGGACTCCATGATGCTCTTGTAGGCATCCTTGAGCTCGGTGTACTTGCCGACGATGGCGACGCGAATGGTGGCCGGCGGATCGACCACGATGCGGGTCATGCGCTCCCACTCGTCCAGATTGATCTCGCGCGGGTCGAGCGCCAGCCGTTCGCACAGCAGACGATCGAAATCCTGGCGATGCAGATTCAGCGGCACCTCGTAGATGGACTGCACGTCCTGGCCGTCGAAAACGTGCTCCACCGGCAGGTTGCAGAACAGCCCGATCTTGCGGCGCGCCTCCTCGCTGATGGGCTTGCTCGCCCGGCACATGAGAAAGTCGGGCTGGATGCCGATGCTGCGCAGCTCGCGGACCGAGTGCTGGGTCGGCTTGGTCTTGATCTCCCCCGCGGCTTCGATGTAGGGCACCAGCGTCAGGTGGACCGACGCCGTCGCGTCGTTCGGCTGTTCGAGCCGGAACTGGCGGATCGCCTCCAGGAACGGCAGCGACTCGTAATCGCCTACCGTGCCGCCGATCTCGGTGATGACCACGTCGACCTCGGGATTCTCCTCGGCGGGCAAGGCGATGCGCCGCTTGATCTCGTCCGTCACGTGCGGGATCACCTGCACCGTGCGCCCGAGATACTCGCCCTTGCGCTCCTTGGCCAGGATGGTCTCGTAGACCCGCCCGCTGGTCAGGTTGTTGATCTGCGACAGGTTGGTATCGGTGAAACGTTCGTAGTGGCCGAGATCGAGATCGCATTCGGCGCCGTCGTCGAGGACGAACACCTCGCCGTGCTGATACGGACTCATGGTGCCCGGATCGACGTTCAGATAGGGATCGAATTTCTGCAGGATCACGTTGTATCCCCGCTGCTTGAGCAGCGTACCCAGCGAGGCGCTGGCAATTCCCTTGCCGAGGGCCGACACGACACCACCGGTCACGAACACGAACTTGGCCATGAAGGACTGCCTTTCTTTCTGACGTCGCCTATTCGTGTCTCCGCCACTGCCGGTCAGTGCCGGAAACGGTCGCCTACTCGTCGTGTATTTCGCGCCAACAACGACGAACTTCTTCGAGGTCTGCCGGCGTATCGACCCCCAGGGGCGCCGTGTCGATGGGCACCACCTTGATGCGCAGTCCGTGTTCGAGCGCCCGCAGCTGCTCGAGCCTTTCCGCGCGTTCCAGCGCACCGTGCTCCAGTTCGAGGAACCTGGTCAGCGCGCTGGCGCGATAGGCGTAGATGCCCACATGCCGCAGCGCGAGCTGTTCCGCGCGCACCGCACTGCCGGGGAAAACACCCGGTACCGGCGCCCTCGAAAAGTACAGGGCGAATCCGTCCCGGTCCACCAGGACCTTCACCACGTTGGGATCCTGCCACTGCCGGCGATCGGCCAAGGGGTGTGCGCAGGTGGCGATGTCCGCGCGCGGATCCCGCCGCACCGCGTCGATCACGCGATCGGCGGCCGCCGGATCGAGCAGCGGCTCGTCACCCTGGAGATTGAGCACGAATTCGCTCGCGTGACGCGCGGCCACCTCGCCGACCCGGTCCGACCCGGTCGCGTGTTCGCCGGTCAGCTCGCAGGCGTGACCGGCGGCGAGCACCGCATCCCGGATCCGCCGGTCGTCAGTGGCGATGATCACCCGGCCGGCATTGCGCATACGCGCCGCCATCTCCGCCACGCGGACGATGAGCGGCCGGCCGCCCAGATCCGCCAGGGCCTTGCCGGGAAACCGGCTCGACGCGTAGCGCGCCGGAATGACCGTCAAGACCTCGTGCACGTATTCACCTCGCCCCGCTCCATATCCCGGCCGCCACCGACCTGCACCCATAGAGAAACCCATCCCCGTGAAGGGATGGGTTTACCGAATCGGTTGGGTCTGTGTCAAACCTGGTAAGGCTGGATACAAACCCGCTTGCGCTTCTTGCCGAAATCTTCATAGACCACAGTACCGTCGATCAACGCGAACAGGGTATCGTCGCCGCCCCGTCCCACGTTACGACCCGGATGGATCTTCGTACCGCGCTGCCGCACCAAAATGGTGCCGGCGCTCACGAGCTGTCCGCCAAAACGCTTCACGCCCAGATTCTGGGCATTGCTGTCGCGCCCGTTGCGCGTGCTGCCGCCAGCTTTCTTATGCGCCATGATAATCGCTCCCGTCTCGACCATCGCCGTCGACTCGGGCTCGCGCCCGCCGCGGCTAGGATATTAACCGTTGATCTCCGTGATGCGAATCTCGGTGAAGGGCTGCCGGTGTCCCTTCTTCCGCCGGTAGTTCTTGCGTCGCTTTTTCTTGAACACGACGATCTTGCGGCTGCGTCCGTGGCCCAGCACCTCGGCGGCAACCGAGCTCCCCTCCACGACCGGACTGCCGACCTTGATCTCGTCGCCGTCGGCTACCATCAGGACCTGATCGAAGGTCACGGTAGCGCCGACTTCACTATCCAGCAAAGGAACCTGCAGACGGTTGTCGGTCTCGACCCGATACTGCTGATCCTTGATCTTGAC
>CAYLIV010000010.1:0-4574 GCA_964384055.1 uncultured Fibrobacteraceae bacterium | reverse complement strand
TCGAGCGCCCGCTGGCTCGGCCTGCCCGACGAGGACGACTTCCACGGCCGCGGCCTGTCCGCCTGCGCCACCTGCGACGGCTTCTTCTTCCGTGACCAGGAGATCGCCGTGGTCGGCGGCGGCGACACGGCCCTCGAGGAGGCGACCTACCTGACCAACCACGCGTCCAAGGTCACCCTGATCCACCGGCGCGACGAGTTGCGCGGGTCCATGATCATGCAGCAGCGCGCCCTGGAGAACGAGAAGATCACCGTCGCCTGGAACAAGGTCATCAAGCAGTACCTGCCCGACGAGAACGGCAACCTGCGCGGCTTGACCCTGACCGACACCCAGGACGGCTCGGAGAGCGAACTGGCGGTCACGGGCTGTTTCATCGCCATCGGGCACACGCCCAACACCGAGTTTCTGGGCGGTCAACTCGAACTGGACGCCAACGGCTACGTCGTTACCAAGCCCAACTGCACGGCCACCAACGTCGAGGGTGTCTTCGCCTGCGGCGACGTACAGGATTCGTACTACCGGCAAGCCATCACCGCGGCGGGCACCGGCTGCATGTCGGCCATCGAGGCGGAACGCTGGCTGACCGAGGAAGGACTGTAACGCGGCGCCTCCAGCCGCCGATCCCTGTTGCCCGTAACGGCGCCGAGTGGCGCGTTGCGGGCAATCTTTTCGGCAAGGCACGGATTATGCAAGATCGTGGGTGTGTGACCTCTGTTCGCTGCAATTTGCAGCCACGACAAAGGGCCGACCCACACTCGCGCGGCGCTTCGGCGTCAACGACTGGACGGTAGCTGCTCCCCCCGGCCCGTCCTGTCACCAGCGATTGGCGTTGGCCCTTTTTTTTACACAACAACAAATTAAGGCAACCATACCACCGGTTTTTCGAGGCGTCAGCGCCCGCCGGTGCGCTCTGCCCGTCACTCTACGCCGGTTTGGTTCACGGGGCCTCGCCCTGAACGGGCATCGTGCATTTCGCCTCCTTCCAGTCGGGTCCCGCACCACGAAAACCAACGCGCCGCCCCCAGGCCACGATGCTGCCGGATGCTGGGAACAGTGACTTGCCAAGCGATGGATATTTTGGCGTTTCAGTAGCTGCCGGTTTGTTCTTGCGTTCACCCTGGCGAGGTCTAAATTTCCCATCAGACTGCGGTTGCGCGCGAAACACCCGCGAATCAACAGGGTGATTTCGATACGCTACTTGCTGGTCGTGTTTTGCCGATGCTCACCTTTTGCGCCGGTCGCATTTTTCAGCTGGTCCTGGACACGAAGGAGCCGGAACGTGGGGAACAAGATTGTCAAGGCACGCGAGCTCGCCGACAAGACGATGCTCTTCGAGATCGAGGCGCCGCACATCGCACAGCGGGGCCAGGCGGGCCAGTTCATCATCCTGCGGGTCCACGAAGACGGTGAGCGGATCCCCCTGACCATCGCCCATCGCGATACCGAGCGCGGCGTGATCACCATCGTCGCCGCCGAGGTGGGCAAGACGACCGCCATGCTCAACGCTCTGCAGGTCGGCGACGAGATCACCGATCTGGCCGGTCCGCTGGGCAAAGCCACCGAGATCCCCTCCGGCAAGACCGTCTGCTGTGTCGGCGGCGGCATCGGCAACGCGGTGGTCTGGCCCCAGGTCGAGGCGCTCAAGGCTGCCGGCAACAAGGTCATCTGCATCCTCGGCGCCCGGACCAAGGACCTCTTGATCCTCGAAGACGAGATCGCCGCCATGGCCGACGAGGTGATCATCACCACCGACGACGGCAGCTACGGCCGCGAGGGCCTGGTCACCCACGCTTTGAAGGACCTGCTGGACAGCGACGAAAAGGTGGACGAAGTGATCGCCATCGGCCCGGTGATCATGATGAAGTTCGTCTGCGAGACGACCCGGCCGTACGGCGTGCCGACCCTCGCCTCCCTGAATCCGATCATGATCGACGGCACCGGCATGTGCGGTGCGTGTCGGGTGACGGTGGGCGGCAAGACCCGGTTCTCCTGCGTCGAAGGACCGGAGTTCGACGGTCACGAAACCGATTTCGACGAGCTGATGACCCGGCTCGCCTACTACCAACCCGAGGAAAAGCTGGCGATGGAAACGGCCCACGCGTGCAAGCTGGACGCGGCGGCTGACGCTCTGGAGAAAGAACGTACGCAGTAGAACCGGCAGGAACCGAGCCCAGTAACCGAGCTCAGGAGGCGCCCGATGGCGGACAAGGCAAAGAAACCCAAGCGAGTCATCAACAAGTCGAAGGTCAAGACGCCCATGCGCGAACAGGCGCCCGAGGCACGCATCCTGAACTTCAACGAGGTGCCCTTCGGCTATAGCGAGGAAGAGGCCGCCCTCGAGGCGCAACGTTGTATCCAGTGCAAGAAACGTCCGTGCGTGGACGGCTGTCCGGTGGGGATCGACATTCCGGGTTTCATCGATCTGGTCTCGAAGAAGGATTTCGAGGCCGCCCTGCGTCTGGTCAAGGAGAAGAACTTCTTGCCCGCCATCTGCGGCCGGGTCTGCCCCCAGGAAGACCAGTGCGAACTGGTGTGCAACCTGAACAAGCCGAACAAGGGCCGGCAACCGGGCGCCATCGGCCGGCTCGAGCGCTTCATCGGTGATTTCGCCATGGAGCACGACCTGACCGTGCTGCCCCACAAGGATCCGCCCACGGGCAAGAAGGTGGCGATCATCGGTTCCGGTCCGGCCGGGCTGACCTGCGCCAGCGACCTGATCCAGCGCGGCCACGACGTGACCGTCTTCGAGGCCCTGCACAAGCCGGGCGGCGTGCTCTTCTACGGCATCCCCGAATTCCGTCTGCCCAAGAAGATACTCATCGAGGAGATCGACGGCCTGAAGGACATGGGCGTGGAATTCGTCATGAATTACCCGGTGGGCAAGGCCGAATCGCTGAACTCGATCCGCGAGCGTTTCGATGCGGTGTTCATCGGCGTCGGCGCCGGGCTGCCCTGGTTCCTCGGCATTCCGGGCGAGAACCTCAACGGCGTCTACAGCGCCAACGAGTTCTTGACCCGCGTCAATCTGATGGGCGGCTACCAGTTCCCCAAGCGCGCCGACACGCCGGTCAAGGACCTCAAGCGCATCGCCGTGATCGGCGGCGGCAACGTGGCCATGGACTCGGCCCGCACGGCCAAGCGCCTGAACCCGGAACACGTCTACCTGATCTACCGGCGCACCAAGCAGGAGATGCCCGCCCGCATCGAGGAATCGCACCACGCCGAGGAAGAGTTCATCGACTTCCAGATCCTGCACTCGCCCATCGAGATCATCGGCGGCGAGGACGGCGCGGTGAAGGCCATCAAGTGCCAGCAGATGGAACTGGGCGAACCCGACGCCAGCGGCCGCCGGCGCCCCGTCCCCATGGACGGCGTGTTCAAGACCTGGGACGTGGACGCGGTGGTCGTGGCCATCGGCCAGGGCCCGAACCCGGTCCTGACCGCCGACTGTCCCGAGCTGGACCTGAACGACCGCCGCGGCACCATCGTCGTACGCGACGAGTGGACCATGCAGACGAACCTGGAGAACGTCTGGGCGGGTGGCGATATCGTTACCGGCGGCGCGACGGTGATCCTGGCCATGGGTGCCGGGCGGAATGCGGCGACGTCGATGCACAATTATTTGACGACGGGGTCGGCGGACGTGCCGCGACCGGAGCCAACCTGCGATTGTGAGGAGCCGGAGGCGGAGGCGAGCTGAGGTCGCTGCGGCGGCTCTCGCTCAGCATGGTTCGATAGCCAACGAGTTGCGCCGGCGCAACTCGGCCGGTGCCCCCCGGGGGGACATTTCGCAACGCAGCATATTGAGAAGACAGCGCCCTCACTCCTGGGGGCGCTGTTCATATTTATTCACTCGGGTCAGATCTTACCTACGCTCACTTGGTAAGTAATATTTTTCGTGATTCAACCGATTCCTCGGTTTGGAGCTGGACCAGGTAAGTCCCCGAGGGAACGGTCTCGCCGTTCATAGCGACACCTTCCCAGTCGAGCGAATATGAGCCGACCGTGTACTCGGCAGCAGTCAACAGATTCACGAGACGCCCGGTCAGATCGTAGACGGCCAGTCTGACGAAAGTCGGATGATCGACGGAAAAAGAGATCGTCGTCTGGGGATTGAAGGGATTGGGACGAATGTGATCGATGTGTGCACGGCGACAGGCTGCGTCCAGCGGCAGTGTTTCGACAGCGAGCAAGGTCCAGTCCTGATTATCGTCTCGGTAGCGGAGTTCGTAGACCACCTCGTTTCCGGACCGGCTACCAACGGACTGGTCCTCGGCGACGAAACTTCCCGGCGACTCTTCGGAATACGATACAGCCCACTGAGAACCAGACATCTTCGCTGTCAGCTGGAAGATCCCGACATGCGCGACGCCGCGGGTCGACCATTGAACATGTGCGCAATGATCGACCATCTCGACAGCGAACGATTCGAGCATGACCGACGCCGGGTCGCCACATTGGAGTAGCGCGAGTCGCAGTTCCTCATCGTCTAACATCACAAGGTGACCATTCACTATGTCGATTTTATCAACTGGTTCGTCAATCCAGCCAAGAAGACGCGGAACCATGTAGTC
>CAYLIV010000009.1:0-123268 GCA_964384055.1 uncultured Fibrobacteraceae bacterium | reverse complement strand
GGTCTGCGCAGACCCACGTAGACAGCGTGAATGTAAACCGCCGTCACACCGACAATAACGTGGTGGTAGTGAGCGAAAATCCGTGTTTCGCGTGACGAACTCTCTGGAGTTCAATTCAATCCGAACCCGAGCGATGGTGCTTGTCGGCGCGAGTATCTTGACCATCGTCTGCCTGCAGATCGCCGATTCCGCCGTGGTGCTGCGGCGGCACGCCACCCACAGCGTCGAGGTGACCACCCAGGCGGTCACGCGCGACTACGCGGCTCGTATCAAGGCCAATCTCGACCGTGCCATGGGTACCGCGCTGGCCGTCGGCCAGACCTTTCAGGCCGTCAAGAACGACGAGACGCCGCTGGTAATGAGCCGCGAGTCGGCCAGCCTGATCCTGCGCAATATCCTGAGCGAAAATCCCGGGCTGAGCGCCATCTACACCATGTGGGAGCCCGACGCGTTCGACAACCAGGACACCGGCTACGCCGGCGCCGACCGGCACGACGCCACCGGCCGCTTCTTGCCCTGCTGGCGACGGGCCGCCGCCAACGAGCTCGAGTACACTATCCTCTCGGGTATCGAACAGGACCTGTATCTCCGGCCCAAGCGGACACGACAGGCAACGTTGTTGAAACCACAACTGAAGGGATTGGTGAGCGGTCAGCAGCCGGTGATCTCGCTGGTCGCTCCGGTCATGCGCGACGACGAGTTCTACGCCGTCGTCGGGGTCGACATGTCGATGCGCTGGTTGCAGAACCTCGTCGACTACGCCAACATCCATGAAGGCCGGGGTTCGCTCAAGGTCATCGCACGCGACGGCACCATCGTGGCGGCGAGCGGTCGGCGTGACCTGGAGGGCCTCGATATCACGAGGCTGCGTCCCGACGCCGACCGGCACTTGAGCCACACCCGTACCGGTCGGGAGTTCGTTCGCAACGATGCCGGCGGGCTCGAAATCTACACGCCCATCATGGTGGACCAGGTGCCGAGTATCTGGTCGGTCGTGGCCTACGTCCCTCAGGCCGTGGTCGCCAGTCAGGTCCAGGCGCAGATCCTGCGCCAGGTAGCCATCGGGGCGGTCATGATCCTGGTGGCGATGGCTCTGGTGATCTTCATCTCCAACAACATCGCCAGACCGATTCAACGGCTGCGCACGATCACGCGTCGAGTTGCCGGCGGCGAGCTCGATCAGGATTTGAAGATCAATTCGCGGGACGAGATCGGCGATCTGGCGCACGACTTCTCGGAGATGCTCGCCGCCCGCAAAGAGAACGAGGAAGCGCTGGCGGCGATCACCCGGGAGGCGAATGCGGCCAACCGGTCCAAGAGCGCGTTCCTTGCCAACATGAGTCACGAAATCCGCACACCGATGACCGCCATTCTGGGCTACACCGATCTTCTGGAAGACGGCGAGCTGCCCCGTGACAAACAACGAACCTACCTGCAGACCATCCGGCGCAACGGCGACTACCTGCTGCGGATCATCAACGATATTCTCGATCTCTCTAAAATCGATTCGGGCAAGATGGAACTCGAACACATCGCCACGGATGTCTGTCAGCTGATCGAGGACGTACGCTCGTTGATGCAGGTGCGCGCCACCGAGAAGCAGATCGAGCTCAACATCGAGTACACCTTCCCGCTGCCCGGCGTCATCAAGACCGATCCGCTGCGCCTGCGGCAGATACTCGTCAACCTCGTGGGCAACGCCATAAAGTTCACCACCGAAGGCGGCGTCCGGATCCTGGTGCGGACGGATATGAACGACGAGCAGCCGCAGCTCCAGATCGAAGTGATCGACACCGGTATCGGGATGTCCACCGAGCAGGTGGAGCATCTGTTTCAGCCGTTCATGCAGGCGGACGTCTCGACGACGCGGCAGTTCGGCGGCACGGGCCTCGGCCTGACGATCTCCAAGCGACTGGCCGAGGGTCTGGGCGGCGGTATCGCGATAAACTCCTTCCCCGGCTCCGGCAGCTCGTTCCGGGTAGCCGTGAACACCGGTCCGCTCGACCAGGTCTCCATGATACACAATCCCTGGGATATCCTGACGGCCCTGGACGAAAACAAGCAAACCGATCACGACGCCGCCGTCGCGGCGAACGAAGAGTTGCAACTCGCGGGCACCGTGTTGCTGGTCGAAGATACTCCCGTCAACCAGAAACTGTGCACGACGATCCTGCGCAAGGCGGGGTTAGCCGTGGAAACAGCGGAAAACGGGCAGATCGGCTACGAGATGGCGATGGCGGCCAAGCAAGCCGGCCATCCCTTCGACCTGGTATTGATGGACATGCAGATGCCGGTTCTCGACGGATATGCCGCCACCGGGCGCTTGCGCGACGAAGGATACGAGGGACCGATCATCGCCTTGACCGCGCACGCCATGCTGGGCGATCGGGAGAAATGCCTCGACGCCGGTTGCAACGACTATGCCACCAAGCCGTTCCACAAGCGTAAACTGCTGACCGCCATCGCCGGTCAGCTCCATAAAACTCCCGCCTGACGCCGGGAACCCTCACGTACCGCCGTCGTTTTCGGTGGCCGCTTCACGCAGCGCCTTGCGCGTCATGGTGCCCAGCACGGCCATCAGGACGATGCAGGCGACCAGTCCCACCGCGGTCCACAGATCCTGCAGGCGCGAAACGTCGCTACCCTGTCCGCCGACGGCCTGGCTCAGCCGGCGGGTCGCGTGGCCGAAGTAGCTCTGAGCGATCGCGCTGGGCATGATGGCCAGCAGGCCGAGCAGGTAGACCGAGAAACGGATGCGACCGGCGCCGAGGACGTAGCAGACGACCCCGAAATTCAACGGCGACAGCCGGAGCAGCAGCATCAGCCGCAGCGACTGGGCACGCGCGAGACGCTCGAAGGCCGCCAGGCGCGGGCGGGCGGCGACGTAGGCGGCGATGCGCCGGTGACCGAAGCGCCGGGCGAGCAGAAAGATCACGCAACCGGTCACGACGCCGTTGCCCAGCAGCAACACCGCACCCCAGGTAAAACCGAACAGCGCGCCGGCCGAGAAGCCGAGGACCGATACCGGGAAACAGAAGACCACGAGCAGGACATAGACCAGCGAGAAGACGACCGCGCCGAACCAGCCCAGATCGCCGATCCACTGCTCGATCGCGGTGAAGTACCGGCTACCGAGGTGTCCGAGCAGAACCATGGCGCCGAGCACCAGCACCGGCAGCAGCAACTGCCGCAGGAGCCGCGGTTGGTCCTCGTGCAGGCCGGAGCGCCGGGGTGGTGGAGCGGGTTCGGTCGGTACCATGATGCTGGCGATTCTACCGGTCGTTTCCGAATTGGCAAGCAGAAGTCGGCGCCGGGCGCTTCGGCCGCGTTACCCGTCGCCGGCGCGAGGAGTTGGCGAACGCTGCTGCCGGTGCTACTGTAGGACCGAGTCGCGGCGGCAGCGCCCGGAGTCTCGAGACCGGAAGAGGAGTCCTCATGTTGCAGAACAAGATCGTGTTGATCACCGGCGCCAGCGCGGGCATCGGCCAGGCCTGTGCCGACGCCTTTGCCCGGGCGGGATGCCGCCTCGTCCTCGTGGCGCGGCGGCTGGACCGGATAGAGGAAGTGGCGGCGCGCCTGCAGTCCGAATTCGGCGCCGAGATCCTGTGCCAGGAAATCGATGTGCGTGACCGGACGGCGGTCGAACAGATGGTCGCCGCGCTGCCTCCGCAGTGGGCGAGCATCGACATCCTGCTCAACAACGCCGGCCTGAGCCGAGGACTCGAGACGGTACACGAGGGGAACGTCACGGACTGGGAAGAAATGATCGACACCAACATCAAAGGACTGCTCTACGTGACCAGGGCGGTTCTGCCCGATATGGTCGCGCGGGACAGCGGTCACGTGATCAATATCGGTAGTATATCGGGGCACGAGGTGTACGCGGGCGGCGCCGTCTACTGCGGCACCAAGCACTCGGTCAGCGCAATCACCAAGGGTCTGCGCATCGACCTGCTCGGCACGCGTGTCCGCTGCTCGATCGTCGATCCGGGCATGGTCGAGTCCGAGTTCAGTCTCGTCCGTTTCCACGGCGATGCCGACCGCGCCGCGTCGGTCTACCGGCAGTTTCCGCCCTTGCAGCCCGTCGATGTGGCCGAGGCCGTGCTGTTCTGCGCTAGCCGGCCGCCACATGTCTGTGTCGCGGAAGTGATCGTCATGCCGCAGGATCAGGCGACGGTGTACGCGAACCACCAGCGCGGCATCGAATCATAACGCGGGTTCGATGGCGAGGATCTGCCAGCTGAGCTGTTGACCGTCCTGCTCGTACACCGCCGTGTCCCCCACGCGCAGCCCCATGAAGGCGAGCGCCAGCGGCGCCTGGTAGTCGAGGATCCCCTGTTCGGTATCCGTGTCCCAGAGGCCCAGGAACGTAAAGGTGCTTTCCTCTTCGGTACGCTCGTGCCGGACGAGAATCCGCGTCCCGATATTCACGTAGTTGCTGCGAGCCATGTCCCAGCTGATCTGCACCGCCCGCTTCAGTTCGCTCTCGATGCGCGCGGCGCGGCTGGTAAGCTGATCGCGTTTTTCGAGCGCCGCGGTATATTCGGCATTCTCGCTCAGATCACCGTGGCTGGCAGCCTCGCCAATCTGTTGCGCCACCTCGGGGATGTCGTGCTCGATGATCTGCTGCAACATCTTCTGGCGCTTGCGCAAGCCTGCTTCCGTGGTGTAGAGAGCGTCTTCTTCCCACGGTTTATCGATCTCGACGAACAGCTCGGGAAAATTGTTGCGCAACACGCCGAGCAACTGCGCCCGCTGCGCGGCGTTCAGCCCGTCATTGTGCTGGATCTCTGTCTTCGCGGACCGTGCTTGCTCGCGGTCGACTGACGAAAGTACTTCCCGCACCGGTTCGCTGTTGTGGAAGAACAGCGTGTTGCGGGCCATCTCGAGAATCCGCTGATGGCGTTCCTCGCCCGACACCGAACGTAGCCGGCCAGTGGTCCTGACCAGCGCCAGCAGGCTGTGCACGATGGTCAGTGCGGGCAACGACGCGAACCCCGTCAGTACCTTGCCGGAAGTGGCCGTGTGGCGCGCCCGCCAGAGCCAGCTGACCAGTTCAGGACTGCTCGTCGGCCGCTCGACCGCCCGGACCAGCGCCTGTTCCAGTTCTTCGATCTGGTCGCTCTCGATCAGCGCCTTCGTGATCACGTCGATCATGCGTTTGCCGCAACGCATCAGGACCTTGCTCCAGACCGCCGGCCATCCGTCGGGCAGGTTCAGGCGCAGATAGATGAGGGTGTGATGCAGCAGCGCCTCCGGCAGCAGCTGCGGCAATTGCCCAAGATCCTCGATCTTGCCCAGTACCTGTACCGCGGCGCGCGGATTCGGTGTGGCGACCGCGACGCCGCGATCGGCGACAGCGGCGTGCACCGCCAGCCCGGACAGCGCCAGCGCCGGGTCGTCCCGCAACGCCGCCACGGCGATCTTCGCCGCGCCGTTGCCGAAGTGGACCAGCAGTTTGTCGTCCGCCACGTAGCTTTCGTCCGTGCTCCGGGCGGCCTTCGCGACTTCATCCAGGTAGGCCAGGACCTTGAGCAAACGCTGCGCGGGCTCCTTGGCGTGGTCGAATTCCCGGCGCAGGCGGTCTTCGTAGCGATCGGCCTTCTTCAGTATCCGGAACGATGGTTGCGAGCCGCTGGCCATACCGATCAGCGGTGCGCGTTTCAGTTCCGGACGGGCTCGCCGCCACCACAGGCGCCATCCCTTCTCATCGAGCAGCCGCGTTACCTGGTTTTTCAAATCGCGGTACTGGACCCGCCCGTCCTTGCTGGCCTTGAGCGCCAGCTCGACAAAGGCGACCGCGTCTTCGTCGGCCAGTGTCCGCAAGCGCTCCGGGTCATAGAGCACCAGGGCGGGGAAATGGTCGTCGGGTTTGGGCACGATCTTGCCGATGGTGTCGGGACCGTAATCGGCGTGCCGCTGGTCGAAACGAACCGACACGACGCCGTTTTCGCTGTTGACACTCTCGACGACGCCGGGAACGAGATAGCTGTGGTCCACCAGATAGGCGCCGGCCGGCAGTTGCAGGTAGACATCGATCAGCGCGACGGATCGGTCGAGCGGGATATCCTCGCGGCAGAGTCGATGCAACAACAGCTCGAACCGGGGGACGTCGGAGTTGACGGCCTCGTACAGCCGGATGACCTCGTTGCGTAAGCCGGGGCCATTGGGCAGGTGACCTGCCGCCATCCGGGCGATCTCCAGTGCCCGGGGCGCCCCGTGCTTTTCCTCGCTGTGGGAGATCAGCATTTCCAGCAGGGTCTCGGCCCGGTCGGCGGCTCCCAGTCGGCCGACCTGACCGGCGATGGGCACCAGTTCCCGCGCCGTGTAGTCGGGGTTGTCCAGCGCTTTGATCCAGATGGATTCCAGGTCGTCGAATTTCTTGGCGTTGGCCAGTTTGCCCAGTTTGATCAGCGAGGGCCCGGGTGCGGTCGCTTCGGACATGTCACTCCTCGTCGTAACGTCTGGTTCCCGCAGTTTCAGGGGCTACCAAAATAGTAACTTCGGCGAGGGAAGCAAAGACGCGATCACGGAGCGGCCGTCAACTGGCATGTCGATCAACCGGTTGCGGGCAAAAACAAGCCCGATTGCAGCCGTCAACCGGGCTCGAAAACGCAGCGGGGCGGGGACCGGCGATGCTACTTGATCATGGTCATCTTGTGGGTCTCGACCTCTTGCCCGCAGATGAAGCGGCTGAAGTAGATACCCGTGGCCTGAACCACGCCGCGGTCGTCGGTACCATCCCACGTTATCTCGTGCCAGCCGGGTGCGGAATCGACCTCGAAGGTGCGCACCCGCCGGCCGCCGAGCGAGTAGATTTCCAGGCTGAGCCGGGCGTCCGCGTCGAGATCCGCAGGAATACCGTAGGCGATGTGGGTTTCGGGATTGAACGGATTCGGGAAGCACGGTGCGAGTTCCGGCCGTTCGGGTGGTGCCTGCGCGCCACGCGAATTGTCGAAATATACCGGTTCCGACCATTCGCTCGTCTTCGAAGGCCGGCCTTTGTCGTCGTAGCCGCGCACACAGATCCGTTGCACGACACCCGGTTCGGCAGCCAGTGTAAAGGTCGTATCGGCAACAACCGTGGCGATGCTCTCGGCCGCCTGTCCGTCCCGTTGCAGGAACACCTCGTAGATGACGGCTGCAGAATGGGGAATGCCCGTCTGATCGATTACCGGACTCGGCGCCCACGTGAAGGTCATGTCGACATTCTGGGCCTCGCCCCGGCCGGCAAGCAGCAGCAGGGCGATCAGCATCGGGACCCGGAGTGTTGAAGTGCGGCTGTTCATCGTGCGACCTCTGGGAGATGATTCGGCTTTGCTGGCGATTCGATCGCTTCTCGAACCGTTCGACACACGCGATAACCGGGACATCGCAACATTGGTGCCACCGGCGGGACGGCGTCGTGAGGGTGGACACGCGTTGCGTTCTACCGGTTCACAGGTCCGAAAACGAGGATATCTGCACGAATTTTCGCCGACGAACCCGTCCCGGCGGGGGGTGCCGGTATCATGGGAAATCTCGGGAAACATCCGTAAACAACGGCTTGCCGGTGGATTGTCGACGGGGAAACCGTGCAAATAGCACCACCGACCGTCGCGATGGCGGGCTGAAAGCAGGTCGCCGTCGTTACGCCTCGTCGTCCATCGCGGCCAGTCGACGCCGGTAGCGGATGATCTTGACGGTCCCGCCGATCAGGAAGACGAGTGCCATCAGCACGAAGAGCGTGGGCCAGCGGACGATCATCAATAGCCAGCCATATTTCAGTTGCATGTCGCCGGCGAAACGGCTGGCGAACACGTGGTCTTCCTGGCCGGTCACCTCGACGAAGGCGGTGGCGAAATCCCCGGTGCGCGCAGCCGCCGTAACGAGCCGACCGACCACGTCGTCGCCGTAATATTTTCGCAACTGGCCCACCGCCAGCATGCTGGTCCGGTACGCCTGATCCGCCCGCGCGACGGCTTCCGGAAACCGGCCCTGCAGGCGGTTCAACGAGGGCACGTAACCGCCCAGTACGACCGACACCGTGTCGACGAATCGCCACTCCCCCGAGTGCCACATGGCCACGCCTTCGTGGAACCAGGTCGGCAACCAGGCGCCGGCTGCCCCCTGGAACAGCAGGGCGTGCGTCATCTCGTGGAGAAACACTTCCTCGATGCTGCGGTCGACGGCATGCTGGCGATCCACGTCGATGGCGATCAGACGGCCCGACGGCACGGCGGCGCCGACACCCCAGTCCGGCAACCGGTTGGCGAAATACCCTTGAAAGGCTTCGGTATCGAGCAAGGCACAGACGACACTGTCGACCCCGGCCCGGGGCGGCAGGATATCCGCAGCCAGGCGCGGTCCGTTGCTCTGCCAGGCGGCGGCGCACCGTCGCGCCAGTGCCTCGCCACTCGGCTGCGCTACCTGAAAGACAACCACCGGGACGCCCTCGTGGGCGGCAGCGGTGGCGGGGTCGGCGATCGCATCGGCGCCCGGCGGCGAGACCAGCAGCAGCCCGCAGACAACGAGATACGCCGCGACCCGCAAACGGGGCGGTGCCGGTGAAACGCCGGCCCCCGCCGAAACGCCCGGAACCCTGGGAAACGATCCGATAACGAACACAGGTCTTCTCCCAGCCGCTGGGCGTCCAGGACCGGTATCCCCGGCCACGGTTGACAGATGTGGACTCGAACCCGGATCATGCACCTACGTCGCTGACATGAAGCAAGGCGAAACGCGAAGTTCCGGGGCGAGCCCATGATGCGTCAAGAGCATCGGATGCGCAACCGGCCAGACGCGTACTGACCGGCTGGTAGCGGAAAGGTCGACCATGAACGATACCGGTGATCCGAGTGAAACCACGCAGGCAGCACTGCAGGAGATCCGTGACGGCTTGACCGCAGCAACCCGCATCGCGGTCCTGAGCGGCGCCGGGATCAGTGCCGCGAGTGGTATTCCCACTTTCCGGGGCGCCCAGGACAGCCTCTGGAGCCAGTACCGGCCCGAAGAACTCGCCACGCCGGAGGCGTTTCATCGCGATCCCGAACTCGTCTGGCGCTGGTATGACTGGCGGCGCGGCTTGATCGCCGCTTCCGCGCCCAACGCCGCGCACACGGCGCTGGCCGAGCTGGCGGCGCACACGCAGCTGCAGATCGTGACCCAGAATGTCGACGGCTATCACCAGCAAGCCGGCAGTACTGCGGTTCTGGAGTTTCACGGTTCGATCTGGATCGTGCGCTGTCTCGACTGCGGCCGCGAACACGAGGACCGAAGGGTACCGATTCCCATTCCTCCTCACTGCGAGAGCTGCGGCGGTCTGCTGCGTCCGGCCGTGGTCTGGTTCGGTGAAGGCATCGACCAGGGTGTGATGACCGCATCGGCCACCGCCGCCGGCAACTGCGATCTCCTGCTGGTGATCGGCACCGCCGGCGCCGTGTACCCGGCCGCAGCGCTGGTCGACATCGCGGGCCGGGCGGGCGCCAAGGTCGTCGAGTTCAATCTCGAACCGAGCGCCGTCAGCGCCGCGGCCGATCTGTTCGTGGCCGGCAGCGCGGCCGATACGGTCCCGTTGCTGCTCCCCGACCACTGACGCGGCGGCAACACGCCGCGCGGAGGGCGAACCGGTTCACACGCGGCGCCGGTCACGGCATGGGAATGGTACCGGGCTCGTAATCGAGCACGAACCGCTTCAGATTGCCGAACCAGAAGCTGCGGAAACGGTACTGGTTCATCTCCCGGTACGCCCGCTCGGCGTCCCAGCCATCGCGTTCCATACGATAGACGGCGATCATGGTACCGGTTCTTTCCGCGCCACGCTTGCAGTGCACCAGCGCCGGCAAGTTCTGAGTATTGGATACGATGTCCAGAAAACTGCGGGTGAGCGCCGGGTCCGGTCGCTCCTCATGGCCGGACCACGGCAAATTGACGTAACCGATCCCCTGTTCCTCGCACGCGGCTCGCTCCGCCGCCACCTCCGGCTCATCCCGACGGAAGTCGATCACCGTCACGATCCCCGCCGCCGCCAGCCGCTGGATCTGCTCGGGATCGAACCGGGCGCTTCGATAGATCATGTCGTTCACCACACCGAAGTTCTCGAAGTGCTCGGCAAGATCGTCGTACCTGGTCCGTGCCGATTCCGCTGCCGGCGTGTCGAGCTGAGCCAGAGCCTGCCGCGAGGCCTCCGCCGACTCGTGCTTGCCCCCCAGCATCGACGCACACCCGGTCAGCGCGAGCAGCAAGATCAGGAAGGCGAGCAGCAGCAGGACCTGCGCCGGCGCCCGCGAAGGCGAGCGCCTCGGCCGGTAAACACGAGGTTGGGGATTTCTGCAGTTCATGTCCCTCTCTATTTTTTCATTTCAGCCAAGGCGTCGACTGAGTTCGGGTTTCGTAGATGCGTGCCCAGGGCGTTCGAGTCAGGCTACCAAGGTATCCGGCGGCGCGGATTTCCGCCAGCGTTAGTCCCGGTCCCGACGACCTGCGGCGGGGCGAATTCTCATGAACCGATTCCCGGCGGGTGGACCGTATGCCTCCTGGGGGGTACATCGCTGCCGAATCGGGACGGGCTGCCAACCGGCATTTCCTTGTCGTGGCAGCCCAAGTCACCTAGACTCCCTGGCAGTCGGAATCCGAAACACCCGGACTCCGAATCACCTGGACACACACGGCGCCGCCGTCGTAACTGGATATGGCGAACTTCTCGACGCTCACTGAATGGTTGAATATCCGTCCGACGGAAGTCCGTCGCTTCGTGCTCGCTTTTGTCGGCGCGCTGTTGTTGCTGTCGTTCGTCATCCTGACGCGATCGTTGCGCGAGGCATTTTTTCTTGCTGCGTTCGATGTCCGACGGCTGCCCTGGATGATGCTCGCAGTGGTATTGCTCGGTCTGCCCCTGGTGGGGTGGTTCGGGCGCATCCTGAGCCGGCGCTCGCCGCTGGCGGTGATACAGCGCCTGACCATCGTGCTGGCGCTGGGACTGTGCCCCCTCTGGGCCATCGTCTCGTCCACGAGCTACGGCGTGCTCCTGCTCTATTGCTGGACCGCGCTGGGATCGCTGCTACTCACTTCCGGGTTCTGGCTGGTGATCGCCAATCTGTTTCCGCTGCGCGGCGCCAAACGTCTTTTCGGCATGATCGGCGCCGGCGGAACGGCAGGCGCGATGCTGACCGGGATCTCGCTGGCCTGGATAACCGATCACGTCGATCTGTCGTGGCTGATCCTGGCGGCAGTCGGGCAGTTGCTGGCCCTGCTGTTCATTCTGTCGTTGCTCCCGAAATCCGCGCCGCAGGCAGCACCGAGCTCGACCGGCGGCGGCCAGAGCACCGATCCGTCCGGTCGGGCGTCGGCCGGTGGATCCCCCCGGGGGGGAATCTGGGCCGGCATGCGGCTGGTGTGGCGCAGCGATCATCTGCGGGTCGTTGCGACGCTTGTGTTCGTCGGTACGCTCATGACCACGTTCATCGACTACCTGTTCAAGGATTTCGCCCGGGCCGCGTACCACGACGGCGCCGATCTCGCCGCATTCTTCGGCGCCTTCTACGGCTGGGCGGGAGCGGCCGCCTTGATCATCCAGGTCTTTCTCGCCGGCAAGTTGCTGGACCGCGTCGGTGTCGGACGCGTACTGGCGCTCGTACCGACCCTCGCCTTCGTCGGTTGCGGTGCGCTCCTGTTCACGCCGGGCCTGGTTCTGATCACAGCGGTGCGTGGTGTCGACTACGGGCTGCGCAAGGCGCTGTATCGGCCGACCATCGAGCTGCTGTATGTGCCGGTTCCGGCCTGGTTGCGCAACCGCACCAAGACCTTCATCGATTCGTCGGTGGACAGCGTCGCCGAGGGTTTCGGTGCCCTGTTGATTGTTTTTCTCGTCTCGGTTCTCGACGCATCGTCGCGCCACCTGGCCGTGGCGATCATGATCTGTGGCGTGTTTTTTCTCTTGCAGAGCCGCCGGACCGGGCAGAGCTATTTCCGCCAGATCGCCGCGCGTCTGCGCGAGGCGGATTCCCAATCGCTGCGAACAGATCGAACCGCGGCCGTACCATCCCGGGACCTGCTGAGCGCCACCTTCACCAATCTCGATCTACGCGGATTGCTGCCGGACAGCGACTTCGAGACGGAGACGGCCGCGGAAATCGCTGAGGCGGCGGGGGCAACGACCGACAGCCCGATACCGGCGGCTGGATCGACGACACCGGCAACCGCGTCGGCGACATCATCACCCGCTGCCGCGGCTGCCAAAGCGTCGTCGACCGATTCGGACAAGGTGCTGGCCGGACTCTCCTCGTCCGACGACCAGCAGGTACTCAGGACCATCGCCCGTTTCGAGTCCTGGAATCCTGAACACGTCGACGCGATGGTTCGCCTGATGGCAAGGGACTCGTTGTTCCAGCGCGTGGTCCGGCTGCTCCAGCGTTTTCCCGACGAAGCGGCCCCGGCCCTCGTCGATCTGCTGCTGGCCGAGGACACCGATTTCGTCATCCGCCGCCGCATTCCCGATGTCCTCGCCAAGATCGGCGGCACCCCGGTCGACGACGCGTTGGTCGAGACGCTGACCCACAATCGCTTCGAGGTCCGTTATCGTGCGGCAATCGCCTTGATCATGCGCCGCAAACTCGGGCTCCCGCGAGCACGGCGAGACTGGCGTACCGCAATCTGGCACGCCATCAGCATGGAAGTGCGACGGGAACGTCCACTCTGGGAGCTGCAGAAGTTGCTGGACAATACTCCCATTCAGAACGACGATCTGGTAACGGTACGCGTGGGCGTCCGTGGGGAATTGAGTCTCGAACACACGTTTCGTCTGCTCTCGCTGGTTCTGGATCCTGAACAGACGCGGGCGGCCTACCACGGTATCATACTGGAAGATCCGCAACTGAAATCGTTCGCCCTGGAGTATCTGGATCACGTATTGCCGCAATCGATCCGACACCGGCTTTGGGTCTTCATCGGCGACGTGAGCGAGAAGCGCAAGGCCCGACAGCTCAGATCGATCGATGCGGTGGTTGCCGATCTGATGGCCACCGGCCAGACACTGTTCGGCGGCGAGCTATCCCAGATCGCGCTCCGCAGAATTGTCGAGGACGGCGAGTCGGGCGACGAGCGAGGCGATACACGGTAATGAGGCAACTGCGACGGATTCACAAGGCGACACATGGGCTCTTGGCGCTCCCGGCCGACCGTGGCGCCACAACCCAGGGTCTGCCGGCCGATCTCGCCGCCGAGGCTTCCCAGCGGCTCGGCATCGCTTGCCTGGTCTACGCCTTCACCTACTTCATGGCCTATTTCATGTCCAGTTTCGTGGCCTGGACGTCCGACCAGTCTTTCAGCCTGTGGCGTCACTTCTTCCTCAGAACGGAATCGCACATCGCCTGGGCGGCCATTCTCCTGGCGCTGGGCGTGTTCGCGATAGCCCGCTTTTCGCGTCTCAAACCTGAACGCGTGCTGGATATCGGTCTGGCGTTCGTGATCGTCGGCGCGGCTGGTATTTCCTGCAACACCCTGTGGGGCGTCCTGCCCGACGGCCCGCCCGATTGGCGAACCGGCAACCGCTACATGGGCGTGCCCTGGGAAGGCGTCTGGATTATCCTGTATCCGGTGATCGCCCCCAATAAACCGACCAGGATCCTGCTGGCGGCCGTCGCAGCGGCATCGACGGGACTGATCACGACCTGGGTTTCCCGCTACATCGGCGCGACCAGCCCGGAAGTCTCCTACACCTACCTGCTGCAGTATTTCCTGTTCACGACCTATCTCTGCGCGCTGCTCGCCTGGTTCAGCAGCATCTATATCTATCGTCTGGGCGGTCATGTACGGCGGGCCCGCGAGATCGGCAGTTACCAGCTGGTGAAAAAGCTGGGCGCGGGCGGCATGGGCGAGGTCTGGCGAGCACGGCATCGCATGCTGGCGCGACCGGCCGCCATCAAGTTGATCAGGTCTGATGTGCTGGGCGACGACGCCGGTGCACAGGGCGCCGTGCTGGCGCGCTTCGAACGCGAGGCCCAGGCCACGGCCTCGCTGCAGTCGCCGCACACGATCCGGGTCTACGATTTCGGCGCCACTGCGGAGGGTTCTTTCTACTACGTGATGGAACTGCTGCACGGGATCGGCCTCGACGAACTGGTGCATCGATTCGGGCCGCAATCCCCGGAACGTGTCGTGTTCATCCTGACCCAGATCTGTCACTCGCTCGTCGACGCGCATCAGAACGGGATGATTCACCGCGACATCAAGCCCGGCAATATCTTCGTCTGCCGGCTCGGACAGGAATACGATTTCGTGAAGGTGCTCGATTTCGGTCTCGTCAAGTCGACCTCGAAATCGGAGTCGTTCTCCATGGATCTGACGCGTAATGATATCACCTGCGGCACGCCGGGATACCTGTCACCGGAGATGGTGCTCTCGCGCCCCGAGATCGACGGGCGGGCGGACCTGTATTCGCTGGGCTGCGTGGCCTACTGGCTCCTGACGGGAACGGCGGTCTTTTCCGGTGATACGGCGCTGGCCACGGCCGCGATGCACCTGCGCGATGAACCGATCCCGCCGTCACGGCGGTGCGAGTTCACCATACCCAACGATCTCGAGCAAACGATCCTGGCCTGCCTGGCCAAGGAGCCCGCCGATCGTCCCGCGGACGCAGAGCAACTGGCCGATCGTCTTGCTGCCTGCGCGCTCGAAAAACGCTGGCAGGCGGACGCGGCGCAACAATGGTGGGAGACCAATAAACCGCTGCGTGACGCCGGCTCATCCGCCGGCGACGCGATTGCGGGGGATAAATGAGAGAGCCTGAGAGAATATCACGAATGCGTACCTGCAAGCACCGGCTGCTACCTGTCCTGGCAACGTTGCTTGCCGGCACAGCGCCGGTTTGCAGCGCCGAGCTACCGTCCGCGGCGAGCGGATCGTCGCAGCCGCAAACCGTGGCGGTCGATCCGCCGACCGGCGAGGCGCGTGCCGATACGGCGATCGCCGGGGGTTTCGGCACCGGCCGCTGGGGTGAAATCCCGCCGCCGGGCAAACGTAACACCATATTGAACAACAACATAAGACGCCCGCTCTGGGAAAACGTGATCTACTACCCATACCAGGTGGTGGCGGCACCGTTTCGTTTTCTGACGCGCGGCGGTAGCTGGGCGGTGGCCAACCTGAGCGGTTCGCCATTCATGCGCACCCTGAAAAGCCTGGGCACGGCTTCGTTTCTGCCGATCAAGGCCCGCTGGGGCGTCAGCGCGGGCGGCGACGACGGGTACGGCCTGAGTTTCACGACGGACAGCTATCACGTCTTCCGACCGGAGCACCGGCTCAAGGTCGGGCTGCGCTACACGACCCGAGATAACACCAAGGCGACGCTGGGCATCCTGTTCAATGCCGGCCACAAGCATTCCTTTCCCTTCGGGATCGTCTTCCGCCACCAACCCGACGCACGCTACTACGGTCTGGGCTGGGATGCGCCGGCCAGTCAGGAAAGCCGCTACACCAACGAGACCTTGCAGGTCGGCGGCGGTTATCGCCGCGAATTCGGCGCCTCGCTGGCCGTGAAGATACTTGGTCTGTATTCCGAAGCAGAAACCGAAGCTTCCGAAGATGATGACCACCCCCTGCTGGAGACCGTGTTCCCGGCGCCGTCGGACCGACCCTACGGCTACGGGGAGCGATCGACCGGTGTGTCGCTGCGCCTGGCGCTGGAGCGCCGTGGCACTCCGGACAGGGGACGCCCGCAGTGCGGAAGCGGCCAACGCCTGGCGGCCTCGTATTTCAGCGCCACCGACGATAGCGACGTGGCCTTCTGGACCTATCGCGCCGAGTTGCAGCAGTTCGTCCCGCTCTGGCACACACGACGCGCGCTGGCCCTGCGCGGCGTCTTCACGCGGTTGCGCAACGACGGGGCTGCGCCCATCCCCTTCCAGCGCCTGCTCCACAACGACGAACCCGATCTGCTGCGCGGCCATCTCGACCAGCGGTTTCGCGACGAGGGGCTGCTGGTCCTGAGCGCCGAGTACCGATTCCCGGTCTGGAACTACCAGGGCATCGATGAACTGGGCCTCGACGCGTACCTGTTCTACGACTGGGGGCAGGTCTTCGCCCACGGTGACCAGATCGCGCTCGAACGGCTGGCGGCATCCTACGGCGGCGGACTCCGCCTGATCACGACGGCGAACTTCATCGGTCGCTTCGAGATCGGCCACAGCGACGAGGGCACGGTCTTCCGTTTGCGGGCGGACCAGGTGTTCCAGTATGCGAAGGGAGGGTTGTACGATGGGCGCAGTCAGATTCCGTTGCGCTAGGCACCTGCGGTGCGTGGCCGTCGTGCTGCTGTTCGCATCCCGGAGCACCGCACCGGCGTCGGCCACCGGAGCTGATCTGGTCGATGCGCCGGTGATCTGGCACGCCGACGACCGTCACGACATTCCCGAGCCGGCGGAGCGCGAACCGAACCTCTACGTGGATATGGTGGAGAGTTCCTTTTTCGGTCCGGTGGGCCGCACCCTCTATCTGCCTCGCCAGATACGTAATCTGGGCACGCTGTTCGGCGGCGACCACGTACCGCCGGCTGGCAATGTGAACAGCCTCGACGAGGTGCCCAACTCGACCTGGTTCACCAACCGCATCGGACTGTTTCGGTTCAGCCCTGAAGAGGTGGCGCTGGGTCCCGGCGACGGCGAGGGGCCTGATCGCAGCCAGGCCTGGACCATCGTCCGGGCCAAGACCGAGGGCGTGACGCCCGGCTTCACCATTCGCGATGCGCGGGACGAGCTTTATCTCATTAAATTCGATCCGCCGTGCTGTCCGTCCGTAGCCAGTGCTGCCGGCGTGATCTCGGGCCGGATTCTGCATGCCGCCGGCTACAACGTACCCGACGACGCGGTCGTGCACTTCCGGCGCGAACAGCTGGCTCTCGCCGAGGACGTCACGCTGCGACTGCCGGACGGCCACACCCGCACCATGACCGAGACGGATGTGGACAGGTTGTTGGAGCCGGTATTCCGCCTGCCCGACGGCCGGTACCGGGCGATCGCCAGCAAGTTCCTGTCCGGTACGCCGATCGGTCCTTTCGACTACCAGCACACGCGCCGGGACGATCCGAACGATCGGCTGCGTCATGAAGACCGGCGAGAACTGCGCGGCCTGCGCACCTTCGCGGCGTGGCTCTTTCACTTCGACACCAAGCAGGGCAACTCGCTGGACATGTATGTTGAGGAAGACGGCAAACGTTTCGTCCGACACTACCTGATCGATTTCGCCAGCACCCTCGGCACAGGCGCCTCGGGCCCGGTGTCGCGCTTCAACCACGAATACACCGTGTCGCTGGCCGGCGTCGGCGCCCGGCTGCTGACCCTGGGGCTGCACGAGCCGGACTGGCGCACGATCCAGCGACCGGCGGACCTCGCGGAGGTCGGTTACTTCGCTAGCGAACCGTACGATCCCCGTGAGTTCAGACCCTTGATTCCCAATCCGGCCTTCGCCAACCGCACCGACCGGGACGGCTACTGGGCAGCCAAGATCATCGCCGCATTTGACGACGAGCACATCGCCGCCATCGTCCGGCAGGGGAAATACCGTGACGCCGAGGCCACCGCCTACGTGACACGCGTCCTGTGCCAGCGGCGGGACATCCTGGCCCGCACCTACTTCGACCGGGTGCCGCCCCTCGATTTCTTCACCCACGAGGACGGCATTGTGAACTACCACGATCTGGGTGCGCGGCGTGGCATCTATCCGGGCACGCCGCGTTACCGGTACCGGTACGCCGGTTGCGGCCCGGATCGTCACGCGAGCGGCTGGAGCGAATGGCGGGAAACCGCGATGACGCAGGTCGAAATCCGGACCGCGCGTGCCGCGGCGGCGAAACCTTACCTGGTCGTCGAGTGCCAGGTCGATCGCGGGGACGGCTGGAGCCGTTCCGTATCCGCGTACCTGGCGGTGGCCAGCGGACGCATCATCGCGATCGATCGGTAGCAGGCCGAGGTGCATCGTGAACCGCAGTGAGTCAGCGAGGTGTTTATGATCGAGTCGCCGAAAAACCGCAATCCTCTGGAGCGACTGCTCGGAGTGTTCACCGAGGTGAAAGCGGGCGAAGGTGCTTCGGTGCTTGTACTCGCGTTGAACATCTACTTGATCCTGACCGCCTACTACATCATCAAACCCGTGCGTGAAGCATTGATCCTGTCCGGCGGCGGCGCCGAGCTGAAGAGCTATGCCTCGGCCGGGCAGGCGATCCTGTTGCTGCTGGTGGCCGTGCCGGCCTACAGCTGGCTGGCAAGCAAGCTGCCGCGCCGGCGGCTGATCAACACCGTGAATTGTTTCTTCATCGCCAACCTGGTGCTGTTCTACGCGCTGGCGCAGTTGCAGTTGAACCTCGGGCTGGTCTTCTTTCTGTGGGTCGGGATCTTCAACCTGATGGTACCGACCCAGTTCTGGTCCTTCGCCAACGACATCTACACGGTCGCGCAAGGTAAGCGATTGTTCGTGATCGTGGCATTCGGCGCCTCGGCCGGCGCCATATCCGGCAGCTGGATCACGGGGCAGCTGATCGAACCGCTGGGCGTCTACCAGCTATTGCTCGTCTCGGCGGCCCTGCTCGGCCTCGCCCTGATGTTGACCAATGTCGTGGAATCCCGATCCCGGTCGGCGGCGTCCACCGAAGCCCGGCCCGCGCGTCTGGACGAGCCCCTCGCCAAGGGCAACGCCTTCGCTCTGGTCGTCAAGAACCGCTACCTGTTACTGATCGCGCTGCTCTTGCTGATGTTGAACTGGGTCAACACCACCGGCGAGTACATCCTGGGCCGGATGGTCATCGATTTCGCCGGCGACGAGGCGGCGCGGGCGGCGGCCGGCGCGGGCGCGGGATTCGACGCGGAGTCCTTCCGCGAGGAATACATCGGCAAGTTCTACGCGAGATTTTTCACCGGCGTGAACATCGCCGGCGTGCTAATCCAGCTGTTGCTGGTGTCGCGGATTCTGAAATACCTCGGCGTCCGGGTCGCCGTGACCATCCTGCCGGTGATCGCGATGGGCGGCTACCTGCTGCTGGTCTTCTTCCCCGTGGTGGGCTTTCTGCGCTGGGCGAAGACCCTGGAAAACGCCACCGACTACTCGCTGCAGAACACAGTGCGCCAGGCACTGTTCCTGCCCACGACACGGCAGCAGAAGTACACCGCCAAGCAGGCTATCGACACCTTCTTCCATCGCGCCGGCGATGTGCTCTCGGCGCTGCTGGTCCTGGTGGGCGTCAACCTTCTCCACTTCAGCACAAAAAGTTTCGCCCTGACCAATTTCTTCCTCGCTGCGGTCTGGATGGTCCTCGCGATTGTCCTCGGCAGGGAATATATTAGATTGACGGCGGCGGATACCAAGATTGCCGCCAACGGCAACAACCGGGGAGACACGTGATGAGCGGCCTGGTCGCGATTATTTCCGACATACACGGAAACCTGCAGGCGCTGGAGGCGGTTCTGGAGCGGGTAGCCGAGCTCGACTGCACGACCACCTACTGTCTGGGCGACATCGTGGGTTACGGCGCCCGACCCGCCGAATGCATCGACCTGCTGCGGCAGCACGACATCGCGAGCATCATGGGCAACCACGACGCGCTGATCTGCGGCATCGAGGACGGTGTGGGCTTCAACGCCCTGGCGCTGGAATCGGGGAAGTACTGCCGGCGGATACTGAGCCCCGAGCACATCGCCTACCTCCGTTCACAGCCGGAGGATATCGTACCCGCACCGCGGGTGTTGATGACCCACGGCGCACCCGGCGACCGCAATCGCTATCTGCTGTCCAGATACGAGTTCGAACTCGTCGCCGATTCGCTGGCCGCGGCGGACGTCGATCTCTGTTTCGTCGGTCACACGCACCTGCCCTGCGTCTTCGCCGGCAAGGAGATCCTGTACTACAAGACCGAGACCACGTCGCTCGCCGAAACGCCGACCGTCGTCAATCCCGGCAGCGTGGGTCAGCCGCGCGACCGGGATAGCCGGGCGTCGTTCGTTGTCTGGCAGCCGCAGCAACAGACGGTGCAATTCGAACGCGTGCGCTACGACACGGACCGCGCCAGACAGGACATCATCGACGCCGGCTTGCCGCAAGCACTCGGTGACCGCTTGCTGGCCGGCCGCTAACCGGTCAGCCTCACGCCGCCGCAGGTTACTCGAGCCGGATGGGCACCTCGAGCACCAGGCGACCGTCGCGATCACCCGGCAACTTGTCATCCGTATTGGTATCGCGGAAGCGTACGGCGCCGTAGGGCCGCAGCTTCGCGGGCGGTTGCGGCCACGTGGACGAGAACGAGACCTCGAGTTCGGCGGGCACACCGCAGTACAGGTGCAGCGCCCCGTCGCCTGATCGCTGCACCTCGCCGCCGACCGGGCTGGCCAGCACATAGCGTTGCTCCAGTTCGAAATCCCAGGACGCCATGTCTGCCTCGCGAGCGAAACCACCGACGATCTGCAGAGTGTAATCGGCCGTGTCCCGGCCCGACGGCAACGCCATGCGCATCGTCGTGCCGAGTCCGCCGATGGCGCCGCTGCGCACCGCGTGTCCGGCGTCGTCGAGGATGTTCACGCTGCAGTCGGTAAACAGGTTGCCGGTTTGCTGTTCCATGGTCAGCTCGAACTCGGCACGCGGTGTCGTGCCGTCGAGTGTGAACGACATGGTCCACTCGTCGGTGTCCTCGACCGTGATCGTTTCCTGGCGCGAGAAGCCGTCGATGCGCGCGACCGCGTCGCCACGGAAAACGCCGTCGAACAGCCGCGTCACCTGCAGCTCGGCGGTGGCCGGATCGCCATTGTCCGCCCGCGCCAGGGAGCTGATGGTCGCCGGCGCCACCTGATAGCCGTCGAAGGCGACGCTCAACTCGTACGCAGACCGATCCATGGCCGCGATGCTCGTGACGACGTTGACCTCCCAGGTTCCCGGGTACAGGTCCGGCGCAAGCACCGTCAGGTCCTTGACCTGCTGGCCGTCGACGGTCGCGTAGCCGGCGAAGCCGCCGTGGTTGTGGCCTTCGGGATCGCAGATCTCGGTCAGGACGCGCGCGCCTTCGCCGGCCCCCACGCGCGGGCTGACCTCGAGCCGCACGCGCATGGCCGATGCGGATGCCGGCACGTCCACGTAGTAGCTCTTCACCCACGACGCCGGCATGTCCTTGCCCCGCCAGGTCTTGCGGAAGCCATTCTCGACGCCGACCTTCTCGCCGACCACCACGGTATTCCAGAGGTAGAACTCACGCGCCGCCAGACCACCGAGATCGCCGCCGTCGAGGGTGGCGAGTACCCGCGCAGCATAGTCGCCCGGCTCACGCAGCCGGTCGCCGTCGTACTGGACCGGGATGGTCATCCCCATGTCGCCCCGTATATAGCGCTTGCCCGGAATGACCTTCAGCCAGTCGGCCTCGCTCTTGAGGCGAAAACTGCGGTAGAAGGTGTCGCGCGCATCGGGATCGAGATCGGGATGGAAGATCGGATGCACCGTGAAGGTCACCTGGTGCGGCGCGAACGGTACGCCGCCGGGCGTGCGCCAGTAGGCCGCGTCACTCTGGTTGTCCTGCTGGAACAGGCATTCCGTCTCGATCCGGTACCAGAGCACCTGGTGGGCACTCTCGCTCTCGGCCAGCTCGGCAAGTACCTGCCAGCTCGGCTCGAGGCTCACCAGGCCGCCGCCCTGGTCGTTCAGCGACAGACCGGCGACCGGCGTGCCGCCGGCGATCAGCGCGCGCTTGACCATGCCCCAGTGCACGTCGAGTCCCTCCTGCTCGGCGGCGCTGACCAGACAGGCTACCGCGCCCGCGGTCTGGGGACTGGCCATGCTCGTGCCGTTGTAGCGCGCCGTGCCGTCGACGAAGCCCGGCACCGTCGAGAGGGCGCTGCCCGGGGCCACGACATCCGGCTTGGCGCACTCGCCGCCGCGGCTGCTGAACGCGAACAGCGAGTTCTGCTGCATGTCTGCGTTGTAGAGATCACTGCCGGTACCCACCGAGAGATAGGCGCCGGAGCTGATGCAGCTGATGGACGTCGACGGCAGTCCCACGGTGCTCAGACCGGGACCCGAGTTACCGGCGCTCTGGCACACGAAGAGCCGCGGATGGTCGGCCAGGAACGCGTCGAGCCACTCGCTCATGGCGTCGTCGCCCTCCTCGACCGACTGGATGCCGAAGCTCATGTTGATCACCACGGGCAGGTCGTACTTGCGGCCGAATTCAGCGGCGAACTCGTAGGCCTTGCGCATGGATCCAGTCCGGGTCGCGCCGCCGGACAGACGGTTGTCGCCGAGCTTGCAGGAGATGAGCCAGGCGCCGGGTGCGACACCGTCGAGGCCCGGCTGGCCGCTGACCTGGTAGCCCGCCGCGATGCCGGCGCAATGGGAGCCGTGACTGCCGTCGTCGAAGTGGAACTCGACCGTGGGCGGCTCGGGATTGCCGAGCTGATCCTCGTTCGCCAACACGTTGACCTCCCAGGCCATCAGGGTGCGCGAATCGGGATTGTTGTCGCTGGCCAGCCCGAAGGTATCCCAGTTGACGTGGTAGTCGCGCAGCAATGTCTCGTCTGCCAGATCGCCGTTGCCGTCGGTGTCGACGACCACGAGCCAGACCTTCGCGCTCCGCCGTTCCCTGGCCACCGTGGTCCGGGCGGTCTCGTTCAATTCCTGCAGGAACTCGAGACCGCGGCCAACGCCCAGGGCCTCTTCCACCGCGGCTCGCTCGGCCAGATAGACCAGGAAGCCGAACGCGTCGGCCGTGTCGCCGTCGTCGTTGGTGTCGTGCACCGAGTCGTTGTTCAGAAACTGCCGTTCGCGGATCACGCCCATGTAGACGGGGTAGGCTACTTCATCGCCGACCACGGGCGGCACGGCCAGCGCGCCGGCGCCACGCAGCAGCAGGCCGTCCTCGTCGCGGAAGACCGGCGCCGCGTCGGTGCCAGAATCGTCGAGCTCGGCGGCCACGACCTGCCAGTTGCCCTCGGTGGCGAAGTCGCGGGCCTCGATCAACTTGACCTGGCCGGTGGTTGTCTCCAGCAGCCCCGGCGCGAAGGCGTCGATGCCCGTGTCCAGGATGGCGACGACCACGCCGCGCCCGTCCCAGTCGGGGTGCTCAGCCTTGAAGTCGGTGGCTCCGATATCATCCTGGGGTAAGTAGTTCCAGCCCTCGCCCGCGGGGGCTGCGTCCAGCGGGCAGACTCCCGGCAGGAGGCAGCCGCAGACCAGCAAGCACAACACCGAACCGACGATCGTTTTCTTGTGGAACATGGAGAACCTCCCGGTGGCACAAACCGGCGTTTGGTAATTGGCATCAGGCGGGGGGAGAACCTATTATAGGAAGCGCCGTGCTGCGAAACAAGGATTCTGCGTCTGACGACGGAATCTCCTGATACGATCGGTAATGATTCAGCGGGCTGCCTGAACTCGGGCGGCGAGGGAGGATCATGGTGGACGACATCCGCAAGAAGGGCCTGATGACGCGGATCATTCATGCCGGACAGCACGCCGACCCGCAGACCGGCGCGGTGACGACGCCGCTGTACCAGACGTCGACCTTCGCGTTTCGCGATGCCGACCACGGCGCCGCCTGTTTCAGCGGTGAACCGGGGTACAAGTACACGCGACTGGGCAATCCGACCATCGAAGCCCTCGAGCAGAACATCGCCGAACTCGAGCACGGCTGCGGCGGGCTGGCGGCGGCGACGGGCATGGCCGCGGTCAACATGGTCTACCTGACCCTGCTCGGCCAGGGTCGCCACGTGGTGGCCACCGAGTCGCTCTATGGTCCGAGCCGGATGATCCTGGAGAACGAGTACCCCCGCTTCGGCGTGGAGTCGACCTTCGTCGATTCGACCGATCCGGCCAACGTGGCGGCGGCGATGCAGGACAACACCGTGCTGGTCTACGTGGAAACACCTGCCAATCCGACTCTCGGCCTGACGGACATCGCCGCCTGCGCCGAGATCGCCCACGAGCGGGGCGTGATCCTGTGCGTCGACAACACATTCTGCTCGCCGTACCTGCAGAATCCACTGGAACTGGGCGCCGACATCGTCCTGCACAGCATGACCAAGTTCATCAACGGCCATACGGACGTGGTGGCAGGCATGGTCGTGGCCAAGCGACCTGAAATGCTCGCCCAGCTCACGAAGGTTCACGTCAATATGGGCGGCACCATGGACCCCCATCAGGCCTGGCTGGTGCTGCGCGGCGTCAAGAGCCTCGGCCTGCGTATGGAACGGGCGCAGGAGAACACGCTGAAGCTCGCCCGTTTCCTGGAGGGCCATCCCAAGGTGGCCTGGATACGGTATCCGGGCCTGGAGACCCACCCCCAGTACGCGCTGGCGCGGCAGCAGATGCGCGGCGGCGGCGCCGTACTTTCCTTCGGCGTGAAGGGTGGTCTCGAGGCGGGCAAGACCGTGATCAACAACGTTCAGATCCCGACCCTGGCGGTCAGCCTGGGCGGCATCGAGACCTTGATCGAGCATCCGGCGAGCATGACGCACGCCAGCATACCGCCCGCCGAGCGCGTCAGGGCGCACATCACCGACGACCTGGTGCGAGTCGCGGTCGGCTGCGAAACCTATGAAGATCTGGAACAGGACATGAGTCGAGTCCTCGATCTCGTCTAGCTTGCGCACCGGCGACAGACGATAAACGAAGAGTGAGCATGGGCGAACGAAGACACGATCCCGGCGATAGCAACGAGGTCGACAACGAGCGATTCTGGGCGGTGGACTACACGGCGCACCCCATGCTGGATCCTGAATTCGCCAGCCGGTCCTCGCGACTGCTCCATTTCGCGAGAATGACCTTCGAGCGCATGGGCAACGGCGAGGCCGCCTACTGCCACGAAACCGCGCGCTTGCTGCAGCCATTGCGCGGCCTGGTCGGCAAGACCGCAGACTGCCAGGAACATCTCCAGCAGATCGCCCGCTATTTCCGCGAGACCGACGTCTACATCGACGGCGCCATCGGCCTTTTACCGCCCGAGTCGCGCGAGCACCTGAAAACGTCGGCAACGATCACCCGGAGCAACGATCTGCGCGAGCTGCTCGATATGGCCTTCAAGGGCGCCGAACCGCTGCAGCGTTTCGAGGCACAGCGCAAGCTCTACCTCGCCCAGCTCCTGCTGGATATCGACCACTCCCGGCACATCCAGGATGGGCCGCGCCACATGAGCTATTTCGAGGATCTGCTCCGCGAGACGCTCTGGCGGCACACCCACCAGGTTCACGAGCTCGAGATCGGCTTCCACCTGGCGGACGACGGCGATTCGATCGAGTACACCTCGCGGCCGAATGCCGACGATCAGCTCTGGAAATTCCAGTCCTTCTTCCTGGAGATGCCCCACGGCGACCGCAAGATATCCCTCGACATTCTCTACTACAATTGCCGCTTCAAGCGATCGGTCCAGCCGATCTCCTTCGAGATCATCGACGGCAAGCGGCGCGTACTCGAACGCGAGCGCTGGCGAGGCATGCAGCGGCACCGCAACGGTTCGATTCTCTCGAAGATGATCCGGCGCGGGATCAACAATCCCGACGAGATCGCCGACATCATCGGCGCCATGTTCATCGTCAACGACGAGGAAGGACTGAACGACCTGCTGACGCTGCTGGACGCCTCGATCGGCAACCCCTTCGGCTGGCGCAACGTCACCGACACTTTCCGCGAGCGGCTCGACGGCAGCGACCTGAACCGCCACAGCGGGAAAGGTTTCCGGGTCTTCAAGGGCGATGTGGACATCCTCATCCCGGGCGTCAGGGAAAACGACCCGCCCTATCGATTCCAGGTTGAAATTCAGATCTACACCCTGGAAAGTTACCTGCGCACGGTCTGCGGCGCCCACGAGGCCAGCCATCAGGCGTTGAAGGAGCGACAGTTCGTGTACGGACTGGTGCCGATGATCTTCCCGCGGCAGGTCTACGGCGCCGACTGGCTGCGACTGGACTGATTGCATCATGACGCGGCGCCACGGCGTGCAATCGGGTCAACCCGCGAAAGAAGGTTCGATGAAAGGCACTTCCGTCGCCGGCGGCAACACCGGCTCCAGTGGTCGGATCGCCATGGTGGCGTACACCTACTACCTGACCGACCCCCGCTGCCGGCGCGAAGCTACGCTGGCCGCCGAGGCCGGGTGGGACGTGCATTTCTATGCCCTGTCGCCGGACGGACGCCGAGTGCGGCAGTCCGTCGAAGGCATCACGCTGCATACCCTGCCCATGCGGCGCTACCGGGGCGATAGCGCGGCGGCTTACGTGGGCAGTTACCTCCAGTTCCTGCTGCTGGCCAAGTTCGCTGTTTTCGCGGGCCACCTGTCGCACAACTTCAACGTGGTGCACGTCAACACCATGCCGGACTTCATGGTCGCCGCGGCGATTCCGCCGCGAATCTTCGGCGCCAAGGTGATTCTCGACATCCACGATGTGATGCCGGAAATCTACATGACCAAGTTCCAGCTGCCGTCCGACCACTGGAAGATCCGACTGATCCGCGGCATGGAGGTCCTTTCGGCCCGCTGCGCGCACGTGGTCCTGACCGCCGAGCACCCCAAGGCGGACCTGCTCGCGGAACACGGCGTACCCGCGAACAAGATCCGGGTGCTGCTCAACCTGCCCGACGACTCGCTGTTCACCCCCCAGTTCGTGCTCGCGGACCCGGAACTGCTGGCTTGCGGCGCGGACGATCCGGACAGCGAGTTCCGCCTGATCTACCACGGCACCCTCGCACACCGGCTGGGGATGGATAACGCCGTCGGCGCCCTGAAGCTGCTCGCAGACGAGATTCCGGGAGCGCGGCTCTCCCTGTTCGGCGACGGCGACCATCTGCCCGAACTCCATCGCCTGACCGAGGAGTTGCAGCTTGGACAGCGCGTGTGGTTTTCCGATGGTTTCCAGCCCATCGAGACGATCATTCCCGCCATCGAGAAGGCACACCTGGCGGTTCTGCCGACGCGCCACGAGATCAGCACCGACTACATGCTCCCGACCAAGCTGCTCGAGTATCTCGCCTTCGGAATCCCCGCCGTGTTCACCCCCACCAAGACCGTGCGTCACTACTTCGGCGACAGCCATCCGCTGTACATCGACGATCCCACGCCGGAGCACACCGCGGCGAAGATCCGGTGGGTGCGGCAGAACTACGCCGAGGCCAAAGCGCTGACCGCTGCACTCCAAGAGAGCTGGTTCAGCCGCTATCGCTGGAGTGAACACAAGCTGGAATATCTGGAGTTGCTGGCGCAGCTGACGTCGCGCTAACCGGGCGTCACGACGCCAAGGTCAGACGCTTTGGACAGACGCCCGGACCATTCAGGTCACCCGGTGCCGGCGGCGGCCAATTGCGGCGCGTGCCCGGCCGGGCAGATCGCGTGCTTGACGCAGAAATCGTAGAAGCGATGCAGACCGGCGATCTCCTTCTCGCCGATCGCGTAGTGCAGGGTCGTCTCGAAATACCGGCGCAGGACCTCGGGGTTGGCCCGTCCCCCGGGCCCCGGTCTACCCCGGGCCGCCTCCCGCTCGGCCAGACCAGTTAGATTCGCCAGGCCGAAATCCCGGGCCCTGGTCAGCAGACGCGTCAGCGACGCCTGCTGTGCTTCGTTCGCGCGCGTGATGAAGTGGCGTCCCAGCGACCAGAGCGAGAAGACGAAGGGCAGATCGGTCAACCGCGTCCACAGGTCACCCAGATCGAGCACCCGTATCGATTCCATATCGGTCGCCGACAGCCGGTTCTCCACCGCGAAGCAACCGTCACCGACGACGAGGCTCGCGTCGGTGGCCGCGAACAGATCCTCATTCTGGTTCTTGTTCACAAAAAAATCGGGGCGGATATTCCAGAGCTCGATCAACAAGATCCGCAACAACGCCACCGAGGTGCGCGATTGCGGGTCCACGCTGACCCGACGTATGGCCGCCGGCGCAACCCGGCTGAACAGCTTGACGCTGCCGGTGGCGCCACGCGTGGCAACGCCGATTCCCGGTACCGGAGTACCGCCGTAGCCGCGAAAATGCTCGACCACCGGCAGGAGCGCCGCGTCCGCCTCGTCGGCGAACAGCGTCTCGGCCAGACGGCCGGACGGTATCGGCGTGACGATCACGTCGTTACGGTCGGCTCCGTGGAACCAGTCCAGCAACGGAACGGCACCGAGGGAGCCCGCGCCTGCGATGCGGTATCTCACGACGACTCCCGGGGTTGAGGTCGAATCGGGACGTATCCTGCGCGTATTGACCCAGCGGTCGGCACGCGGATCCGGCGGTGATCTTCTTGTACAGCGATATTCGGGAAAGATCCAGGCTTATTCCGAAGTGGCGCGAACTATCTTGGCGAACTCGGTCAATCTCCGGTCCAGAAGTTCCTGCCTGGCGGCTGCCGCTGCTGCGCGATCGCCGTAGGGTCCGACATAGACCCGCTGCCACTGCCGATCGCGCACCGTTACCGGTGTATACCAGGCGCGGTAGCCGCGATCCGTGATACGCGTTACCAGGTTTCGCGCCAGGCCGGCAGTACGGAACGAGCCTACGTGCACGCGGAATTGCTCGGTATTCTCCGCCACGGTCGGCGGCGGATTCGTCGCCGGGGGCGTGGTATTGCCGGGCGCGGGCGCGGTCGTCGCCGGCGGTGTCTCGGTCTCGCCTGGTTGCGCAGGGTCCTGCGACGGCGTCGTGGTCTCTGTCGGGGTAGTGCCGCCGCTTGCCTCGACTGCGGCCGGGTCGGCGCTCGCGGGGTCGGCAGCGGTTTCTTCGTTGACGACCGGCCGAGAAGCCGCGGCCTGGCTGCCACTGTTTAACCGATCGAGAATCCGGCCATCGTCGAACCAGACGAGATACACCACGACCGCCACGAGAACAAAACCGATGCAGGCCACGATCATCCGGGCCGGCGACGCTCGCTGCGGCTCGACGGCCGGACGCCCGGTCTCGTCCGTAGGGCTTGGCGCCGGCGCGGCGCCATCCCGCGCTGCCGGGTCGCCGGACTCCGCAATCAATGGCATGACTTCGGCGACGACCTGTGGTCCGTCGATCTCGGGCGACGGCGCCGCCACCGCAGCGGGTGGTTCGGCGACGGTCGGCTCGGCGGCTGGCGGCGGCGCAGCCGCGACCGGCGTGGCGGCCGGCACCTCGGGCAGATCGTCAGCCTCGACGTGTCGGCGGGACACGACCTTCGCATTGTCGACGAATGCGGCGATCAGCGCTTTGCTGGCGATGAGGTTGACCAGCCGTGGTACACCGTTGCTGAGCTCGTATATGCGGCTCAGCGCTTGCTTCTTGAAGATGTTCTTCGGACAGCCGGCGACCTTCAAGCGGTGCGCCACGTACTCATCGAGTTCCTTGCGATCGAGATAGTCGAGGCGGTAGTGAACCCGGATCCGTTGGCGCAGCTGTTGCAACTCGGGAGAACGGATCAAGCTTTCCAGACCGGGTTGGCCGGCCAGCACGATCTGCAGGACCTGTCCACCGGGCTGCGCGAGGTTCGTCAACAACCGCACACCTTCGAGGGTCTGCGCGTCGAGGTTCTGAGCCTCGTCCACGATCAGCAGTACCTTGTTCTTCTTCTGCCGGTTCCGCGCCAGTTCCTGCTTGAGCAACGTGAGATAGTCGGCGTTGTCGCCGCCGGGCGCGAACTCGACGTTCAACTCCGCCAGCACGAGCTTGAGCAACTCGGTGAAATTGAACTGCGTGACATTGATGAAGACCGTATGGAAGCGGGAAGTGATCTGATCGATCAGATAGTGGAGCGCCAGGGTTTTGCCGGTACCGATGTCGCCGGAGATCAGGATGATGTCCTCACCCTGCTCGATGCCGAAGACCAGATGGGCAATGGTTTCTTCGTGCGCCTTCGAGCCAAAGAGAAACTTCAGGTTGGGTCCAAGTTTGAATGGATCCGTGTGCATCTCGAAGTAGTCCAGAAACATGATTCCCTCGACATTCCTGAAACGTCGCCAGGTCAACGTTGTGTGCCGACTCCGGAAAGCCTCGACATATCCGGGCTCTCTAAAATAGGCTGCCGTATTCTATCGGCAAATATTCTGCGAAGTTTATCGGCATCTAGGGATCGAACGGCGTCAAGGGCGGGCGTCGGCGAGGCGGCTCATCGCGCTTCGCCGGTCTCCTCCTCTTTCCCGTGGAACTTGCGGTACTGGGGATCGGTGATCTCGGGGTGGAAGCCGTAGATCAGGCCGGCGAAAAAGAAGAACAGCACATTGACCAGGCCGAAATAGCGGTAGTCGATCACCATGCCGCCGATTATGAAATTGACCATCATCCCCGCTATGAGCGTGAGCATGTTCCGATCCATCCATTTGGTCCAGAATCCCTCACGCCAGCGGCGTATGAACGCATTCAGGATGATCACATAGAATCCCATCATCAGACCGAGCCCGACGATGCCTTCCTCCGCCAGCCTGCCCAGATAGATGTCGTGGATAGGCGTCTGCGCGGCCATATGCCGCTTGATCGTGCCATACAACGGCAGCGTTGTTGTTTGGTTGTACTGTTCTCGAAAGTCGTTGAATCGGAAATAACCGACGCCGAAGAACGGATGGTCCCGGACCATGCGCATGGCATTGGCGAGGAAGCCGATTCGGTTCTCCACGGTGTCGAGATTGTAGAGCCGCTCCTGAAAGAAGTCGGTATTGGCGAGCTGATAGAGCCCCAGTATTCCTACCAGCAGACAGATGATGGCCAGCGCCCCCAGGAACCGCCGATACTTGTGGTTGATGCCCGCCATGACCAGCAACGAAAGGAATGTGGCCAGCCAGGGACCACGGGTGTAGGTGACGAGCGAACCGACGAGACTCCCGGAAAAGGAGAGAAAGAGCAGGATCTTGGGGAACGTTCTCTTGGCTCTGAGCAGCAGAAAGATATGGACCAGGGACAGCATCCCGAGCATCTGCCCGAACATTGGCGGATGGTTGAAGGGCCCGCCGACACGGCCCGTCTGGTACAGACCACGATCGGTGTCGAGTATGTATTTGGGCCAGACCAGATTATTCCAGTTGAAGTGCTGGGCAATCGACGTCCAGTAGAAGTAGACGACCAGCGCCAGGAAGAAGTAGATCAGGTTGCGTATCTCGGCGTCCTTCTTGAGCAGATTCTTGCCGTAGAAGAAGGCGACGGCCGGTCCGGCTTCGCTCAGGACCCAGTAGTGGAAGTGCCGGGGATCATTGAAATACAGATTGACCAGCACGTACAGCGTGTGCAAAAGCACGAAGATATCTGCCAGGTAGGGCTGCCGCAATTTTTCCCCGCGGAACAGCGCCCGGATCAGAAACATCAGCAGAATCCAGATCAGGAAAGCGCGGTCGAAGGAAAAATCCGGCAGGCCCGGCATCTTCACCACGGTCATGTTGCGGATCCCGGCCATGGAGATGAACCACAGCATCAGGGAGAACGACGATTCCTGTATCGCACGATGGGTCAGGACGGTCAGGCCGATCAGGCTGCCCAGGACCAGGACCAGAAACGGTATGCCGAAGCCGTTGAGCACCACCCAGCACAGCAGACAGGTACTCGCACACAACGACGCCGTGGTGAGCCAGGGCGTCGTGCTCCTCGATTCTTGCGAGAGTACTACGAGTTTGCCGTCGGGCACGGTGCCGTTGGCCATGTCACTTCCTGACGGCAACGGTATCGGTGATCGAGCCCAGAACCGGTACACCGAGATATTCCTGGACCTGCTGCTTGTTGTAGAGGCGATGATCGCCGCGGTCGACGAACAGCGCGGCGATCACGCCGAGCGCCAGGCCAAAGATACTGGCGAGTGTCAGGTACACCGCTCGCTTGCCGCCGCCGATGATCATGTCGATCGAAGGCTTGTCCAGCATGATGATGTTGCTGACCCGCTTGTCCGACGCCGCCTTGAGCCGCACCTCGCCCCGCTTGGTCTGCAGGATCTCCATCAGGTCCATCTGCGTCGAGATGGCGATGTCGAGACTCGATATGCGCTTCTGGACCGCCGGGAACAGGGCCAGAGCCTGTTTCTGCTGCTCGACCGCCAGCGCCAGATCGTTTTCCTCGTTCTGCATCTCGAGGTAGGTGATGCGCATCTCTTCGACGGACTTGGCGCGCTCGCGGCGCATGAGCTGCTCGGTCTCCGCAATCAGACTGTGCTGCCGCCGCACCCACTCCGAATCTTCCAGATGTTTCTGGCGAAGTTCGGCGAGTTCCACGCGCTGGGCGTCGAGAACGCGTTTCAAATGGAGCAGGTCGGGGTTCTTCCCCGAGCGCAGCGCCGGAATGAAGTC
The DNA here is from genome assembly GCA_964384055.1 of uncultured Fibrobacteraceae bacterium. Taxonomy (GTDB): domain Bacteria; phylum Krumholzibacteriota; class Krumholzibacteriia; order LZORAL124-64-63; family LZORAL124-64-63; genus CAYLIV01. The sequence continues at coordinate 91,080 of CAYLIV010000009.1, read as the reverse complement.
CGGCTCCTTCTCGATCGCCTCCAGAACCATGAAATACCGGCTCTCGAGCGCCACGCGCTCCGCCCGCGTATCGAAATAGTCCCGCTCCAGCATGCTGATCTGCGACGCGACCGCCGGTCCGTTTTCGTTGAACGCGGCGTAACCCACGTTGCCCATGAGATCGGCGCGCGCCGTCAGCACGCTGTCGAGGTCCGCCTCGACCTGCCGGATCTGTTCGTTGTAGTAGCTGACGGCGGTCTTGTTCTGGCGGATTTCGAGATTCTGGGCGATGTAGGCGTCGGTCAACGCGCGGGTCGCCATCAAGGAAAAATCGGCGCTAGGGTGGGAATAGGCGATGCGTAGGATGTTCGATTCGCCGACCTGAGAGCAGTTGACGTTCTCGAGCAACAGATCGCGCAGGGCCTGTTCGCCGTTGATACCCTCCAGCGACGCATACCCCGCGGCCACCTCCGGTACCGAATCGATGATGGCGTGGGCCGCCCGTTCGGCCACGGGAATACTCATGGCCACCTGGGCCGCCGTGCTCATTATCACATCGAAATCCTCGGATATCCTCCGGACGAAGGTCGGATCCTCCGGCCGCCGGGATTCGATGAACACGCGCGAGCTGGAGGTCACCAGGTTGGTCGCCGTGAAGGTCGCGTAGCTGGAAAAGAGCATCACCGGCAGGAAGATACCGATGATGATCGGATTGCGCCGCATGATCATGCTGACGAATTCCCGCACTCCCATGGGGCGGGCTTCGATTTTCTGATATCTGATCGGTACCAGTGTGGGCGTACTCATCGCCAGTCGCCTTTCTTGCTAACGCAGAATCGCATTCACCTTGTTGAGGTTAGCGATCGCATACACGTCGAAGAACAGTGAGCTCATCTTCAACACGCTTGCCAGCACGGTATCGCCGAAGTACTTCAGATCGCCGAGCGCCGAGCTCGGCACGTAGATCACGTCGTTGGCCTGGATGTCGAGCTGCGCGAAACTGAGCGGCTCGCTCTTTTCCAGATGCGCCAGATCGCAGATCCGGTACGTATAGCCCTGGTCGGTTATCCGGATCACCAGAATCTCGTCGAGGGACGCTCCCTTGTCGAAACCGCCGGCGGCCGCCACCGCCTGGGGCACCGTCATTCGATAGGTTTCCATATCCTTGACGCCGGGTTGCATCACTTTGCCGAACACGTACACCTGGCGCAGACCGAGTTGCTGGACGATGACGGTGAGTTCGGCGTTGCGGTAGTCCTTGGCGAAGTGCGCCGTGAGCACGGCATCGAGTTCGCTGACCGTCAGTCCGGCCGCAACGATATCGTCGAGGCCCGTCATGTTGCAGTGGCCGTCCGGCAGCACGAGCACATCTTCCTGATCGAGCTCGTTCATGTACTTGAAGTCGACGGCAAACAGGTCGCCGGCATGAAACCGGTACCGAGCATTCTTGGCGCTGTCATACAGCGCCTGGTCCGACTCGGAAAACGGGAAATACTCGGTACGTATGCCCGGCTTCGAGTCCGAGCCACAACCGCCGACGAGCAACCCGATCAAGACGAGCGGCAGCAAACAGGCGCCGACGCTGCGCGATCGCGATACCAACCCCGAGCGCGGTTCAACGCTCGGCAGTCTGTCAAAGATCCTCTTCAAGGTGCCGCTCCTTCTCAGAACGATTTTCCCACGGTCAGTCGTTTATTACAGACGTTTGTAGAGGAACTTGGGAATGTCGTAAACGCGTTTATTCAATACCGCACCCAGCACTTCGACACCGTGCTTGGTGAGGTTATCGATCCCGTGCTTGATGATTTCGTGTTTCAAACCCCGACTCTCTATGACCACGACCACGCCCAGCGCCGGCGCCCCCAAATGCGCCACCTCGACGGCCTCGAGGAACGGCGGCGCATCGATGATGGTGAAATAGAAATTCTGCCGGCAGAAATTCAGCAGTTGCTGATAATTCCCGCTACGCAGCAGATCGGTCGGCTTGATCTTGCCGCTCCCGTTGGCGACCAGGGTCAGATTGCCGTCCAGATCGAACTCTTCGCAGATCCGCGGATCCCGCAGCAGGTTGCGGAAATTGAGGCGATCGTCATCGAGTTTGGGATTCGGCGACAGGAAATTGCCGTCGATCCAGGCGACCTTGTTGTCGAGCAGGATCGACAGATGCCGCGCCACGTTGTAGGAGACGAAACTGGTTCCTTCGCCGGAAGACGCCGAGGTAAACACCACGATCTCACCCTGATCTTCCCGGTGGTGCCCGATCAGCGAGTTGACCAGTTGCTCGAATTCGGCCATTTGATTGGCAGGTGGCGGCGGAAACAGGTTTACCTGATCGGCGCTGGAAAGCCTGATGCCGAAATCATCATGCGATCCGGACACTTTCTGCATGGCCTTCAAGATCTTGCTCATCGGCTGGAGTCCTCACAGGAGCTCGTGTGTCGAGTCGCAACCCGGCACAAATTCATGGCGACGAAATCGATCCAAACCCGAGTGCAGGGGTCACACAGTCCGAACCCCCGGGCACATTCCTCGCTAACTTATTATTTCGATCGGGCTTGGTTCAGCTTTAGCAAATTGACGAAGAAATACTCCCAGAACCGTGCATGCAGTATTCCACTGAGGACCGTCCGGCATTCATTAAGTAAACACGTATCTTCGTGCGATGTCAAGCCGTCCCGATCCGGTTTTTTGCGTTTTGCCTGATCGAGAATCACCGGCGGATCCCTGGCCTGACGGATTTCGCGACCCGTGCGGTATGCTGGGGAAGCGTCGGAAACCGAACCGCCGTCTGGACCATTCTGTTCTCATTCGCCGGGACAGGCACTCGTTCTGCAAGCAGGTCTGGCTGCCGCCCTCCGGGCCAATCTTGCCCGATGGTGCCTGCCAAGACATGAAGAGTCCTCTGGTTGCCATGCCGGAGGGCGGCGCATCCCCTCTTTTTCCGCGTTTTTCCCGTATTTCCTGGCCTTTCGGCGAACCGACACTTGATTCCCGGTCCCGGTTTCCGTACTGTGTGGGCGCTGCTTCCCGTCCCGTGCCTACGGAAGGATCCGCAATGCCCACCGTGAAGAACGCTGTGAAGGACCCGGTAAAGAACCCGGTGAAGAAAAAGAACGCCACCGCAAAAAAGCGTGGTCCGAACGACGCGCAGTCGATGGCTCGCAGGCAACGGGAAATCTCGATCAGCGAGTTTTTTACCAAGAACCGCCATCTGCTCGGCTTCGACTCCCCCGCCAAGGCCCTGCTGACAACCATCAAGGAAGCGGTGGACAACAGCCTCGACGCGTGTGAGGAAGCCGGAATCTTGCCGCGAATCACCGTCGAGATCCGCACCGAAACCGTCGAGCAACTCGCCAACAAGCTCGGTCTCGGCAACGGGAACGGCAACGGCGGCGACAAGACCAGGCCCGCCGACAAGACCGGGCCCGGCAGCGGTCGTGACGAATGGTACAAGGTGATCGTCGAGGACAACGGTCCGGGGATCGTCGCCAAGCAGATACCCAAGATCTTCGGCAAGCTGCTCTATGGCTCGAAATTCCATTCGCTGAAGCAGAGCCGCGGCCAGCAGGGCATCGGTATCTCGGCGGCGGGCATGTACGGCCAGTTGACCACCGGCCACGCGGTCACCGTCTACAGCCGGACCGGGCCCAGCGATACGGCGCACCGTTTCCAGATCCTGCTCGACATGAAGAAGAACGAGCCGCAGGTGGTGGCCGACGACGAGACCATCTGGGAAGTGGATCACGGCACACGGGTCGAGATCGTGCTGGCGGGATCGTACAAGCGCGGGCAGCACTCGGTGGACAATTACCTGCAGCAGACCAGCATCGCCAACCCCCACGTACGCCTGACCTACACGAATCCCCGGGGCGAGTCGGTGGTCTACGAGAACGCCACGAGCGAACTGCCCGCCGAGGCGGACGAGATCCAGCCGCATCCCTACGGCGTCGAGCTGGGCCTGATGTCCCGCATGCTCAAGGACACCAAGTGCCGCAACATAAATTCCTTCCTGAAGGAGGAGTTCTGCCGGGTAGGGCCCAAGACCGCCGGCGGCATCTTCGAACTCGCCAGCTTGTCGCCGCGTAAGAATCCGCGGCGCATGCAACAGGACGATATCCGGAATCTGCTGGCGGCCATCGCAGAGACGAGGATCCCGGCACCGCCTACCGACTGCCTCTCGCCCGTCGGCGAGGAGCTCGTGCTGGCCGGATTGCGCCACGGTATCGAGGCGAGCTTCTACACCTCGGTCACGCGGCCGGCGGCCGTGTATCGCGGCAACCCGTTCCAAATCGAGGTCGGCATTGCGTACGGCGGTGACCTGCCGGGCGACGAGTTGGCGCGCGTCATGCGTTTCGCGAACCGGGTACCGTTACTGTACCAGGCCTCGGCCTGCGCCATTCACAAGGCGGTGCTGACCAGCAACTGGCGCAGCTACGGGCTGCAGCAGAGCCGGGGCGCACTGCCCACCGGACCGCTGGTCATACTGGTTCACATGGCGTCGGTGTGGGTACCGTTCACCTCGGAGAGCAAGGAAGCCGTCGCCCACTATCCCGAGATCATCAAGGAGATCCGCCTGGCCTTGCAGCAGGCCGGTCGGGGTTTGCAGCGTCACATTCGCCGCCGGGCCAAGGAGCGGGAAGCCGCGCAGAAGCAGTCGTATATCCAGAAGTACATTCCGCATATCGGCGATGCGCTCCAGGATATCCTCGCCCTCTCGGACGGCGATCGCGAGGAGGTCATCGTCACCTTGACCGACACACTCGAGCGTAGTCGCAAATTCTAGGGCCGGCGCTCCGGGAGACAGGCATGAAAGAAAAATACGACGACTTTCTGGACCGGGTCCGGCACATCGGCGATATCGGCGGCGCTCTGGCCTTGCTCGCCTGGGATCAGGAAGTCTTTCTGCCGCCGAAGGGCGTACCCGCGCGAGCGCGGCACAAGGCGACCCTGGCGGCGATCCATCACGACTGCACGGTCGACGAAACGCTCGGTGCCCTGATCAGCGATCTGCAGGGCTGTGAGCTGGGCGATTTCGAGGCCGCCAACGTCCGGGAGATGAAACGCCTGCGCGACCGCGCCGTGAAGATTCCGAAGCGCCTGGTAACCGAGCTCACCGAGGCCGGCTCGCTGGCGCAGCAGGCCTGGGCCCAGGCGCGGGAAAAGGACGATTGGCCGCTTTTTGCTCCCCATCTGGAGAAGCTGGTGGCGCTGAAGCGCGAAGAGGCCGAGGCCGTCGGCTATGCAGGCGAGCCCTACAACGCCCTGCTCGACGAGTTCGAGCCGGGTGCCCGTGTGGAAGATCTGGCGCAGGTCTTCGGTGCGCTGCGCGAAGCGCTGATCCCGCTGCTGGAAAAGATCGCCGCCGCCGACAACCCGCCCGACGACGCCTTGCTGCGCAAGCACTACGGACTGGCCGAGCAAGAGGCGCTCGGCCGCCGCGTGCTGCGCGACATGGGTTTCGATTTCGAGGCGGGCCGCCTCGACGTCTCGACCCATCCGTTCACCGAGGGCATGTCACCCCGCGACGTGCGCATCACCGCCCGCTACGGCGAGAACGAATTGGGCATGGGCCTGTACTCGAACCTGCACGAAGGCGGGCACGCCCTGTATGAGATGGGCTTGCCCGAGCAGTACGACGGCACGCCGGTGGGTCAGGCGGTCAGCCTGGGCATTCACGAGTCCCAGTCGCGGTTGTGGGAAAACTGCGTCGGCCGCAGCCGGGAGTTCTTCGTCGCCTATGGCCCGGTTCTGCGGGAGATGTTCCCGGAACAGCTCGGCTCGGCGACGTCCGATGACCTGTATCGCGCGGTCAACGTGGTCCGACCGTCGCTGATCCGGGTCGAGGCTGACGAGGTCACCTACAATCTGCACATCATCCTGCGCCTCGAGATCGAACGGGCGCTTCTACGCGGAGAAATCGAGGTCGCCGACCTGCCGGCGTTGTGGCGGGAAAAAACGTCTACCTATCTCGGCTTGACCGTACCCAGCGATGCCCAGGGCGTCTTGCAGGATATCCACTGGGCCTTCGGCGTGTTCGGGTATTTCCCGACCTACACTCTCGGCAACCTGTACGCGGCGCAGTTCTTCGCCGTGGCGCGGCAGCAGATCGCCGACCTGCCGGGCGCCGTCGCCGGCGGCGAGTTCGCGTCCCTGCTGACCTGGCTGCGCGCAAATATTCACCGGAAGGGAAGTCTCCTGCGGGCGGACGAGCTGTGCCGCGAGGTCAGCGGGGAGTCGCTGAGCATCGACCCCTTCGTCGCGTATCTGCGCGAAAAATTCGCCGCCATCTACGGATTCTGAGAGCCGGATCTCCAATCCGGTTGCGATCGTCACGGAAGGAATACGGCCTTGTCACCCGCCAAGAAAAAAGCCACCCAGAAGAAGGCCGGCAACAAGACCGCCGGCAAGAAGACGGTCGGCAGGAAAACGACCGGCAAGAAAGCGACCGTCGCGAAGAAGGCAGGCCGCAAACAGACCGCCAAGGGGCGATCCGCTCAGGGCGAGCTGAGCTTCGGTGCGCCGCGGCGCAAGGGGGCGGTGCCGACCGGCGGCGCGAACGCCGGCCAACCGGTACCGAAGAGGCCGCGCCTGCCCAAGGCGGGCGGGGCAGTCAGCGTGGGCCGGTCGGACAAGCCGTCGTACAAACCGGTCGCCCGTAAGATCCGCACCGAGGTCTCTTCCATCCACACCTCGATCCTCGGCGGCAACAAGCCGTCGCTGAGGTTTCCGCTGCGCTCGCTGCAGAACGTCAGTTACCAGCCCCGCGTCGGGTACTTCAAATTGAAGGGCAAGAAGAAGGAAAGGACGCTGACCGTCGGCACGGTCAAGACCTTCGCCCAGACCTTGAAGATGATGTCCCTGGCCAAGGAACTCGTCGAGACCGACGACATCGCCACCAAACGAGAGGCGTACTACGTCAGCAAGAATTGGCAGGAGGCCCGTTTCAAGGAACAGCCCGAGTCGGATACGGTGATGGAGGACGTCGAGGCCTTTTTCGGCGTCAATCGGGAGCAACTCGGATTCGTGCCCGAGGAGAAGGGCGGTGACGTGGCCGGCAGGCTGGTGGTGATCGACGCCGATCGTGACACCGGCGAGGAGCTGCGCATCGACTGCACCAGGTTCGGCAGCGGCGCCTACAGCATTCCCATCTCGGTCGAGGACCTGGGTTTCGAAACCGACGCCCAGTTCATCCTCTGCATCGAGACCGCCGGCATGTTCCAGCGACTGGTCAAACACAACTACTGGAAGCAGGCCAACTGCATCCTGATCTCCATGGGCGGCGTGCCCACGCGCGCCTGCCGCCGCTTCGTACGGCGGCTGGCCGATTCCCACGGCCTGCCGGTGTACGTCTTCGTCGACGGCGACCCCTACGGATTCAGCAACATCTACCGCACGCTCAAGGTGGGCAGCGGCAACGCGGCGCACCTGAATGAGTATTTCTGCGTGCCCCAGGCGCATCTGCTGGGCATCACGCCGCAGGACATCATCGACTACGACCTGCCGACGCATCCGCTCAAGGAAGTGGACATCAAACGCGCCAAGGACGCCCTCAAGAACGATCCATTCGTCCTGCACTACACGGCCTGGCAGAACGCGCTGGAGCAGCTGATCAAGATGGGGGTCCGCGCCGAGCAGCAGGCGCTGGCCAAGCACGGCTTGAACTACGTCATCGACGAGTATCTGCCGCAGAAACTGGCCGATGTGAAGCAGTTCCTGCCCTGATCGGACCGGTGAACTGATCTTTTTGTTCCCCGCCGTGTCCGGCTCTGGTATTTTTACGACCGTCGATCGGTGGCAGACGCCGAGCCGGTGTTTGGCAACCACCTTCATCTCCACCGCGAGCCAATTGCGAGGATGAACCATGCGTATTCGATACCGTCGGACCGATAGATCGCCGCGATCCGGGCTGTTGCTGGTCGTGGCGTTGTTGCTCGCTTGCCAGCTGTCTGGCTGCGCGACAACCGGCCCGCAGGGGCAGACCAGCATCATCCTGATCTCCACCCAGGAGGAGATCACGCTCGGCATGTCGGTCGACCAGAACATCCGTCAAGAGTATCCCGTTTACAGTGCGGATCCTGAGCTGGTGGCGTACGTGCAGGAGATCGGAGCCCGGGTGGCGGCGTACAGCGATCGTCAGGACGTCGCCTACACCTTCACCGTCCTGGACAGCGAGGTCATCAACGCCTTCGCCGCGCCGGGCGGCTTCATCTACATCACCACCGGCCTGCTGCGCAGCGCGCGCAACGAGGCGGAAGTAGCCGGCGTGCTCAGTCACGAGACCGGCCACGTCGTCGGCCGGCATTCGGTGCGTCGTATCCAGTCGGCCTACGGCATCGCCCTGGCGGCCGATCTTTTGCTCGGCGATCGCGACACCTTGCAGAAGATCGCCCAGGTCGCCACCGGCGTGGTGTTGCTGAAGAACGGTCGCGACGACGAGTTCGAGGCCGACGAGTTCAGCCTCAAATACAACTACGCCGCCGGCTATGACCCGCGGCAGATCATCGGCTTCTTCGAGACCTTGCTCGAACTCCAGGGCGGCGCCTCGCCCGCGGGCATGGCGGGCTGGTTCAGCACGCACCCGGCGACCGAAGATCGCATCGCCGCCTGCCAGACGCTGTTGCAGCAATACGATCTCGCCCGGCCGCTCGAGGTGAATCGAGCGCGGTTCCTGGCCAGAACCCAGGCGCTGCGCTGACTGACGTCGCTCGAGGCGCTAACCCCAACCCGAGGACCGCAACCGTGCGTTTCATTCTCGTCATCGACCGTAAGCATCTGTTCCCGACACTCAGCCCCCAGGGATTCCTGCCACCGGACGCGGTCGATCTCGATGCGCTGGCGTCCCAGCTGTTCTTCGCCGAACGCGATTTCATGGAGCAGAATTCGCACTACAAGCAGATCATCCCCTACCTGATGCTGCATCGCGGCGAGGGCGACACGTCGCGCCTGCTCGCGTACCAGCGGCGGATCAAGCATACCGAGACCCGGTTGGGCGGCCTGTGGTCGGTCGGTTTCGGCGGACACATCGAGCCGCTGGATCGCGAAGACACCGACGTGGCGACCTGGGGACTGGTCGCCGCCTCGGCCCGACGGGAACTCACCGAGGAGACCGGACTCACGCTGCCCACGGAAGCCTTCATGCGGATCGGTTTCATCAACTCGGACCGCGAGGATGTTTCGAGCGTACACTTCGGCGTCGTGTACCGCGTGAATATCGACTCGTTGCCTGACAGCGACGATGAGATCCTGGCGACGGTCGACGCCCAGGCGGAGCCTCATCAGGCGCGCTGGCTGCCGGCGGCCGAACTCGCCGCGTTGTGCGAAAACGGCCAGGGACCGGACGGCGGCAGCTTCGAGGACTGGTCGCGTATCGCCGTGGCGGGGATCGGGATCTGACCGCCTGCGTCGTGTCGCTCGCCAAACTCTATAATCACTGGCCATCGCTCATTTCGGGTGCTAGATTCGAGGAGCTTTCTGGAAAGTTTTGTCCGGCGTCCTGCGTGGTGTTCACCCGCGGCCGACGGACAGTCGACAGCCGGACCATAGACCAAGGAGATCGGCACATGATTAACAAGATTGGACTCGTTGGCGGCGGCCAGATCGGCGGCGTTCTGGTTTCGGAAATCGTCTCGCGCAGGTTGGCTCGCAACATCGGGCTCGTCGATGTCAAACCGCCCGACCTGGCCAAGGGCAAATGCCTGGATATCGCCGAAGGTATGCCCACGATCAATCGTGATGTCAACTTCCAGGCGTCCAAGACCATGTCCGCGCTTAAGGGCTCGGATTTTGTCATCAATACCGCCGGCGTGCCGCGCACCGTTCGCCCGGACGGCACCTTCCCCAGCCGCGAGGAGCTCCTGGCGACCAATCTGAAGATCACCGACGCTGTCGCTGCCGGTATCAAGAAGTATTGCCCCAAGGCCTTCGTCATCTCGGTGGCCAATCCCCTCGACGCCATCGTCTACCGTCTGTACAAGAAGCTGCGCCCGAGAAAGAGCCGAATCATGGGTATGGCCGGCGTGCTCGATTCGGGTCGTTACAAGTACTTCGTGGCCGAGGCTGCCAATGTCTCGGTCGAGAACGTCGAAGCGGTGGTCCTGGGCGGCCACGGCGACACGATGGTGCCGATCCGCTCGGCCTGTCGCGTCTACGGATTGCCCGTCGAGCAGTTTGTCGGCAAGAAGGATCTCGCGGCCATCGAAGCGCGCACCCGCAAGGCGGGCGGCGAGGTGGTCGGCCTGCTGGGTTCCGGCTCGGCGTTTGTCAGCCCGGCCTGGTCCGCCCTCGAAATGCTCGAGGCCATCGCCTACGATAAGCGGAAGATCGTTCCGGTCTGCGCGCTGCTGAACGGCGAGTATGGCTGCAAGGGTATCTTCGTCGGCGTGCCGGCGATCCTGGGCAAGAACGGCATCGAGAAGATCATCGACATCAAGTTGACGGCCGACGAGAAGAAGGGCTTGCGCAAGTCCATCAACGCGGTCAAGAAGACCGTGGCGGAAGTGGACAAGTACAAGGGCTAAGGCCCGGGCCTTAGGCGGCCCCCGTCCCGATGCGTTGCAGCTCCCGTCCCTATCGGGCGGGAGCTGTTTTCGTGTCGTACATGATTGATCCTGCCTAGAAGAGGATAGAAAGGCAGGTCAGGCTCCCGTTGGCTTTGCGGAATTCGGACATGTCGAGTTCCACCGGCGGCAGACCGCGTGCCGCCAGCATTTCGCGTGTGCGGTCGAACCCGCTGCTCATCAGCACCTGTCCGTTCACGGCCAGGCAGTTGGCGCTGTAGGCGTCTTCCCGGGCGACGACCACCCGCTCGAAGTCGGCGAAGGCATCCGCTGGGAAATGGGCCGGCACGATCAGCAACGCACCGTCCGGTAGCAGCGAACACGATGACTTCAGGTGCAGCACGTCGGAAACCGGCACCGGCGTCACCTCGTGATCGAGGGGCGTCAGCGCCTCGCGCAGGCTGCGCCTGCCGGCCCGGCTGGTACGCGACGTCCGGCCCACAAACACCTGCCGGCCGCAGGTCAGCACGTCGCCGCCATCGACGGTGTGCGGTGGTTTCAGCTCGACCACGGTCAGGTAGCGGCTCAGGGCTTCGCGCACCGCAACCTCCTCGCCCACGCGCGACGCGGCACCCATGTGGAGCATCACGGCGGTACCGCCAACAACCAGCGCCGTATCCTCGACGAAACAGCAGTCGGGGAAACGGTCGTCCGCCGGCAGCGAGATCAGCTCGAGATCCGCCTCCGCCAACGCGGCGCAATAGGCGCGGTGCTGGCGGCGCGCCAGTTCCAGATCGATGGGCTGGTCGACGAACTGCGGGTTCTTCAGGCAGCGATCGAAACTCCGCGGCACGTCGCGAACGATGGCGTAGCGTTTGCGTTCGGGATGCATCGGGCTTTTTCTCCTTCCGGCCGGCAGGCCGCCGGTTTGTCGTGACGCCGGGTAGCGGCGTGGCGGCACCGCTGCCGCACCACGCCGAGAATGCCGGTAAAGCGTCCTTGGATCGAGACGATCATCGTGGTAGACGATTGTCGCCGGACGGGGTTATCCTGGCGCGAATCCGAGCGACGCAATCGGTGAACGAACGCTTTACACGAACCGGGAACGCGAAAGCACATGGCGAAACAATCGATCGGACCTGCGCTTCTCCATCTGCTGCTGACACTGGTGACGGTAACGACCGCCATCGCCGCTGAAGCCGACGGCGAGGAACCGGCGTCGAACTACCACCGATCGATCGAGATCGGTTGCGATTTCAGTTTCTATACCGGCGGCCTCGGCGAGGGTTACGGCCAGTTCCTGCGCTTCGGTCTCTGGCGCCCGGCGGTACACACCTTGTTCTTCGACGTCAGCCGCTCCCAGCGCTTCGGCGATTCCGGGCTGGGGTTCGGCGCTTCCTACACGCGCCACCTGCCCGACGCACTCGATCTGACGGTGGCTGCCGGCACGGGCACGAGCGATTTCCTCGATCCCGAATACCGTCTGCACGTCGGCGCCCGGCGCGCGTTCCTCTCGCGCGACAACCTCGCCGTGCTGGCCGGCTATACCAGGACGCAGAGCAAGGCCGACAACAGCACCGACGGTTTCAGTCTGGGCCTGCTCTACTATGCCGGCGCCCACTGGATGCTCGGCGGCAACCTTCAGTACGATATCGGCCATCCGGGCGACACGACCTCCACCATGTACGGTCTCGGCGCGACCTGGTACCGCTACAAGGACATCTACATCGGCGGCGGTTACACCACGGGCGACGTTTCGTACCTGATCATCGACGCCACCGACATCCGCGTCGACTATCCGAGCGAAGGCTGGTACATCGCCGCGTCGAAATGGCTGTCGGTCCGGTCGGGCATCAACCTGCGCTTCGACCACGGCACCACGTCGTTTTACGATGTCGACGGCTTCCGACTCAGCTACTTCCGCGAGTTCTGATCCTGACCGTTCGTGAACTCGGCGTACTGACCGACCGCAGGCAGACGGTCGTTCTCGTCGCGGCGTTCACGATGCTGCGCCGTCTCGACGGTCATCCGCGTCGACGACGCTCTTCGCCGGAACCCACCCTGCCGCGCCCCGATCGTTGCTGACCCACAGCCAACCCGCGAGTTCTCGATCGACCCGCAGTCGCTCGCCGCGCGCGGTCGTCAGTTCGGTCGCGTCGTAGTCCGCCAGTGCGTTGGCGGCGGTCTCCGCGACGACCAGCAGTTCACGTGGCGCCCAGCCGCTCGCTCCCGATCCGGTCGTCGTCCAGATCCAGCCGTCGTATTCCATATCGACCTCGCCCACGGTCACCCGATCTCCGCGACGGAAGCGGATCGGATCGGAAAATTTCGATCGGTGTGGTGTCACCACGACAACTGTTCGCGTATCACGGTTCATCGGCATTCTCTCCGTCGTCGGGTTCGATTCCGGCCTGCGGACACTGTCGAAAACGTCGCCTGCGGCTTCGGCCCGATGCCTTCAAATCAGCACGAGCAGGACCGCCAGCGCGCCCGACACCACCAGGATCGTACCCGCCAGGCCGCACACCGGCACCAGCAGCAGGGTCGCCAGTAGCGAGCCGACGCAACCACCCAGCAGATCGGCGGCCAGCAGGGGCGCGACCACCCGCTGCTGGTCTGGCTGGCCTCGCAGGCCGGCGAAGCCGAAGAGCGCCGCCACCAGCGCTCCACTACCGACGAGCAGCAGCGCGTTGACAGCCAGCTGCTGCGCCAGGCCACCGCGCAGGCAGAACCAGATCAGCATACACCAGAGCAGAAACAACACAATCAGCCAGACACCCGTGATGCCGGTCGCAACCCGCTGCTCGCCGACGCCGGCTGCGACGCCGTCGCCGTCGCCAGTTCTCCGACGCGCCAATCCACCGCTCGCCCAGCGGTCGACGAAACCCGCGCCCAGCGCCAGGCCGGCCATGAACATGGTCAGCAGCAGGCCCAGATCGCGATACAACACACCCGTGCCCGATTGATACGCCAGCAAAAGCGCCGTCTCGATCGCCATGGCCGCCAGCCCGGCGACAAACGCCACGGCCCAGCGACGGCGGGCCGGCGTCCGTCGCAGCCACCATACCACGACCAGGAGCGCTGCGACGCCGCCCCACGCCCGGTACGAGCAACAGATCCAGCCGGGTACATCGGGTCGCCAGAGCGGTGTGTCATGCAGCGCCAGAGCCGGGAAGAACTGATCCAGCCAGAGCAGCAACGTGTACTGGTAGCAGATCGGTCGCAAATCGCTGTTGACGGGCGTGCTTGCGCCGCTTCGCGTCAAACGTTCAGCAATCTCCGTAAACCGGTCATTCGTATACAGATACGTTATAAACTCTTCTCCGACCAATCGGGTCGTGACTGCCCGCTCGCGCAGACGCGCGGCGAGCACCGCGGGATCGCGGGTCAACGGCACGAGCGAGGCGAGTACGAGGTTGGTCGTCCCCGGCAGGACGACAACCGACGGGAAGACCTCACGCAACGCGTTGTGGATGCTGGCGGCGCGGCGTGCTTGCCGCGCTGACCAGAGATTCTCGTCGGTACGCAGCCGTAATCCCAGCACACCTTGTGCGCTCAGCCGATCGGCGCACATCCGGAAAAATTCCCGCGTGTAGAAACGGTTCGCCCGGCCCGATGCGGGTTCGGGCATGCCCGACAGGATGAGATCGTAGCTCGCGGGCGCCGCCGCGGACCGCGCGAGAAAGCGTCGCGGATCGGCAACCACGACTCGCAGTTGCGGCGCGACCAGGGCCGCCGCGTGTTCGGCCATCAGGTAACGGGGCAGCACGCGAACCAGCTCCCGATCCGGTTCCACGTAGTCGATCCGATCCGGTTCATGTTTCAGCGCCTCGGCGGCCAACCCCTCGACGCCGCCGCCGAGCAGCAGCACCGATCGCGGCGCCGGGTGTTGCAAAGCCGTCAGGTGAACGAATTCCTCGGCGGCGGTCCCCTCGTTCTCGAAGGCGAGCATGTCGTTCTGGAAGACGGCGATCTGATCGTCGCGGGCAGTGACCGAGACGCGGCTGTACGGCGTATCGAAGGTCTCGACCAGATCGGGATGGTTCCAGGCGGTGAGGTGGAAATCAAGCGTGGGTGCCAGCAGGAGGGCCGTCACGAGAATCAGCCAGCCAAACACGACGCCGCCGACAAACACGTGTGACGGAGCAGTGCTCGCGATGGCGGTGTCTTCGTCGGCGGCGCTGTCATCGGCAGCGCTGTCATCGGCGGTATCGATGCGGTCGCCCTTGCCCACCGGAATCAGGTGCTTGAGTGCCGCGCCGAACCGCCGTGCACTGCCCGGCGGCAACGCTCCGGCCAATCCGAGGATACCGCACAACAGGCCGGTCGAGAAATTGGCCACGCCCGCGGCGAGCAGGAACGTCGCCAGGGCACCGCCCAGCAAACCGCCGGCGCTTTCCACGGCGTACGCTCCGGCCAGCGTGCGACCTCGGGCGACGTAGCGGGCGGCCGCTTTCTGCAACAGCAGCCCAAGCAGCCAGGCGGCCGGCAACAGGATCAGTGCCATGCCGGCGAGCTGTCGCCCGAAGCTCGGATAGGCGCCGGGAATCTCGCCCAGCAACTGGCGCAGTCCGCGAATCAGCACCAGATCGGCCGGTACCAGCAGACTGCACAGGACCAGCAGCCGCCATACGGGATCGGAGCCGGACGGCGGGCGCCGTCGGCCTGATGCCGCTCCGGCGGCGGTACCCAGCAACCAGAAGGCGAAGGCCAGAATGTAGATCAGCTCGGTGCCGAAATAGGCGACGTTCAACTCGCGCAGCAGCACGACCTGGCCCAGGATCGCCACCAGCCCGGTCATCACGAGCGGTCGTTTCATCGGCTCGAATCCACCTCGTGGAAGACGATGGCCTGGAAGGTGTAGAAACCGGCGCCCTCGCGCCAGTCGTCCGGGCGCAGACCGGCCTTGCGGCATAGCGCCGTGAGGGTCTGTTCGAGATCCCAGCCTTGTTCGGTCGCTACCTGGGGCAAAAAGACCGCGGATTTACCCTGCTTGCGCAACATGATTCCATCGCGTCCGACCTCGATCGATTCCGGGCCAGGTACGGCCGCCATGGGCGTGAGGACCGAGATCTCGATGGTCACTTCCGGCAGTTCATCCGGGCGCAGGGGCGAAAAGCGTTTGTCGTTGAATGCCGCTTGCAGCGCCATCGCACCGACGACCTGGCACAGCGGCCGATCCTCGGCCAGGTGGCCGATGCAGCCGCGCAGACGCCCATCCTTTTTCAAGGTCACGAATGCGCCCTGGCGACGAAACATGGTCGGTGCAAAATCCCGAGCGAGCGGCGTGGTCTCCGTGCGGAAGTAGCGGTCGATGGTTTTCCGCGCGAAGGCGAGCAGGGCCTTGCGGTCGCCGGTCGAGATCGTGGACGAGGGACTCGCCGCCGCGGGACGCGCGAGCGCACCGGCATCGGCGTGGCCGCCGGGTCCGTAGGCGACGGCGCCGTAGCCCACGACCCGCGCGCGGTCACCCACCGCGCTGTCGCCGCTGTTGGCATAGCTGATCACACGGCCCCCGCCAGAACCGAGTCGGCGAGCCGTGGTCAGGGCGGCGAGCACCGGCGCCAGACCGCAGGCGCACGTGGACAGCTCGGACCGGCCCTGGCGCAGTTCGCGCCGAACCGTGTCCCGCAACTCATCCGGATCACCGGTGGCCATCGCCGTCAAGGTGGCTCTGTCCGCAGCCAGCGCGTCGGCATATTCCGGATAGTGTGACAGGTCGGTGCTGGCCACGATCAGCGCGCGTCGTCCCTTCAACTCGCTGGCCAGCGCCTCGCCGAAACGCCGGCACAGTTCGGGATCGGGTGCGCAGACCACCGCGGTGACGATCTTCGCCCGTGGGAACAGTACCTGAACGAAGGGCACCTGCACCTCGACCGAGTGTTCGTGCCGGTGCACCGTCGGTTCGAAGACGAACGCGCGGTCGGCGCGCAACAATCGCCCTGCCACCTCGCGGTCGATCTCCGCCACGCCCAGCGGGGTTCGATAGCCCCGCCCCTGATAAACGGACACGCCGTCGCAGGGCCCCGCGGTGTGCTTGGTGCCCAGGATGACCACGAGATCGTAGCCATGTCCCACGGCCTGTCGGAACGCATCGCCGGCGATTTGACCGGAATAGACGTACCCGGCATGGGGCGAGACCAGCACCAGCGGCGCCTTTGCTCCCGGGCGCGGCGCCCGTGCGTCGGCAAGGAATGACCTGATCGCTGCTTCGAGCCGCGCCGGGTCCTCGGTGTAGAACCGTCCCGCCACCGCCGGCGGCCGCACCGTCTGCTCGTTCGCCGCCACCGGCGCCGAGCCGAGCGACACGGCTATCCACAGCGCGGCAGTGCCGAGCAGATGACCGGCGTGGGCAAATCGTCTGGTATACCTCATGGTTCTTCTCACCTGTCGTCGCGCGCCGGGGTCGGGCCAGGTATGTCCGCCGACCTGCCGTCGCGGCTCGTCTCGCTGGACACGATACCGATAACGTTGGGAACGGGCCAGGACAGCAGACGGCCGTCGCCGCCACGGATATCCGATCGGAACTGCGGGTGGTTCAGATAGAGCTGCGCCTCGCTACCACCCTCGAGATGTTGCGCACAGACCAGATCGAGCGGCAGGTCCAGCAAGGTCTCGATGAGTTCGAACATCGGCAGCTCGGTGGTACAGAAGACGAACAGCGCCCGGCCCTGCCCGTCCTCGGCCAGCGCGGCCTCCGCCCAGCGTCGCTCGCTCTGTGACCAGCGATTCTCTCCGGTCCGCTTGACCAGCCGCAGATTCTGAATCAGGGTGCCGTACTGCGCTCTGATCGTCGCGGGATCGGTCTCGTCGAGATCGAAGATCCTGAACGGCGGCAGGTCCTCGCGCAGGGGGTCGAATGCCGCCAGGGAGCGATACTTGTTCCACGACGGATTCAGGACCTGTCCTTTGTTCTGCATGTACCCGACGCTGGACAGGAAGTCGGACTGGTACATACCCGCGTTGACGGCGGCGGTCAGGTCGAACTCTTCACACCACATCCGCACGCTGCGCCGCTTCGTTTCCGGCAGCTGGCGCGCCGCCAGCAACCGCAAGGTCCAGCGGGTGGGATCGATGCGCACGATGGTGATGTCCGGCCGACGCGACGGTTCGTCGGGTGTCGAGCGGAAGCGGCCCAGTTCCAGCCCGGGTTCGATCTCGATCCAGTTCTCGGCCCGGACCACCGGCGGCAACGCCAGCAGCAGCAAGGTGCTCACGGCCAGCGCACCGAGAAGTCGATAGCGATACATGGTCGCGCCTCCCGCCTCGTGCCTGCCGTCCGGAACCGCGGCTGCCGTCCCGGCCTACGGGTGCCACCCCCACCCAGGATCATTCATGGGTGTCGGTTTCTCCGCTGTCGTATTCCGTGGCGTCATCGTCTGCCGTGTCGTCGTGCTCGGTCAGCACGTAACGATCGAACCAGGCCAGCAGCTGGTCGTAGTAGAAAACCTGGTTGTCGCGACCGCGAATGCCGTGGCCCTCGTTCTCGAAGCGGATGAACCGCGTCGGCACACCGAGCGCCTGCAACGCGGAGAACCAGCACTCGCCGCCGGCGATCAGGCAGCGGTAGTCTTGCATGCCCTGGCTGATCAGGGTCGGCGTGGTCACACGGTCGACGAAGGTGAACGGCGAATTACGGGCGTAGACGTCGGCCGCTTCCCAGGGCCGGCCCTTGAACTCCCATTCCGGGAACCACTTCTCGTCCGTCGTACCCCAGAAGGAGACGAGCTCGGGATACATGCGATCGACCGCCGCGGCACGGAAACGATCCGACTGCGTGGTCAAGGCCGCCGCCAGATGGCCGCCGTAGCTGCCGCCCATCACCGCCAATCGCGACGGATCGGCCCAGCCCTGGGCGACGGCCCAGTCCAGACAGGCCGTCAGCTCGCGCGCCGGCCGGCCGGTCCAGTCGCCGCGGATGTCCCGCATGAACTCGGTGCCGTAGCCCATGCTGCCGGTGGGATTGGCGATCAGCACGGCGTATCCGTAGGTGGGCAGGATGTGGAACTCGGGCAGGAAATAGCCGCCGTACATCCACTCGGGGCCGCCATGTATACTCAGCACCGTCGGCGCCATTTGCCCCGGCGCCAGCTCGTCGGGAAGCAGATACCAGCCGTGAATGGTGCGTCCTTCGACCTCGATCGCGAAGGTCTCGGCGCGGATCAGCGCGACCTTGTCGCACCAATCGACGTTGGGATCGGCAAGGGTCTCGAAACTGCCCGAGCGGTCGTCGGCGCCGAACTCGAACAGGTAGAGGGCGCTGGGTGTCTGCATATCCGTTCCCGACAGCACAACCCGGTCGCCCGCCACCCGCAGGTCCCAGAAATCGCAGCCGGCCGAGGTCAGGCGCTGCTGGGTATCGCCCGTCGTGCGGTACAGATCCAGGGTGCCGGCGTTGGCGCCCAGGAAAACGAATTCATCGCCGGCCGGGGCATAGCGCCAGAAGAAATCGTCGAAACGCGTCGCAGACTCCAGAACCGGTCCACGATCGCCCGCATCCGCTGCGATCCGGGCGATGGTCACCGGCTGCGCTTCCCAGAGCGGATCTTCCGATCGCAGATAACTGATGCGGCCGTCGGCCAGCCAGCGCGGTTTCGTGTCGGGTCCGGGATTGAAGGTCAGCTGCCGTGGCGTACCGCCGGCCCGGTCGACGATCCACAGGTCGCTGTTCAGGTTGACGCCCAGGTCCTCGCGCCGCTTACCGGCAAAGACGAGTCGGGTCGCGTCGGGAGACCAGGCCACATTGCGCACGTCGATCGCGGCGTCGACCAGTCGTTGTTGTTTGCCGGTCGCCACGTCGCAGAGCGACAGCTGCCGCAGGGATCCTTCGCGATATCCCGCCTTCAGATGGCGATACCCGATAAAATCGGCAACCACGTATTCGCCCGACCGACCGTCGTAGTCGTCCACGGTCTGTGTCGTGATCACCGCCAGCGCCGAGCCGTCGGGAGCCCAGACCAGGACACTCGCCGCGGCACAGGTATCGCCGAGCCGGCGGCGCTGTGCACCGTCGGCGCGCATCAGCCAGAGTTCTTCGCCGCAGTCGAGTCGTTTGCGATAGGCGATGATCTCGCCGTCGGGGCTCCAGACCGGGCCGGCGCAACGATCCTCCGGACTGAACAGGACGATCTCCTGGCCGTCGTCCAGATCGCGTCGCAGCGTCGTCGTGCGCGTCGCGCCCGCGTCGCGATCGAAGGTATGCAGACTGTAGATCAGATAGCGCCCGTCCGGCGACAGATCGTCCAGGCTCACGGTGCGCTGCCCGTAGAGGTTCTCCGGGTGCAAGGCCAATGCGTTCGGCGGCGGGCCGCCGGTGGCGACGAGCAGCAGTGGCACCAGCAAACGGCAGAACAGGTCCAGGTGACGTGGGTGGCATCCGGGCTGAATCCGGCACTCTGGACGGACCGTCCGCCCACGGCCGCGATCGGCGGTCTCTGCATTCATGGGTAGTCCTTCGCGCATTGCGTTTCGCAGTTCTTGGGTCCGGTCGAAGCTCGAATTCTAGCGGGCAGCACGCGGCAACGCAACCGATCGTCAACCTTCGTATCCCGGCATAGCGGGCGCAGCGGGCAGGCCGCTATCAACGACCTGCGCCTTCGCCCTGTACCGGCACGAAGCGGACCGCGCACAGAAACTCCGCGACCGGTTCGCCACGGTCCTGCTTGGTGTAGACCATCAGCTTCTGCACGCCGCCGGGCGTCCCGACGGGAATACAGAGCCGGCCGCCGACCACGAGCTGTTCAACCAGCGCCGGCGGCACTTCGGGCGCCGCAAAAGTCACGATGGCCGCGTCGAACGGCGCCTGTTCGGGCCAGCCCAACCAGCCGTCACCGGCCCTGGTGACGACGTTTCCGTAGCCGCAACGCCGCAGGTCGTTGGCAGCATCGGCGGCGAGTTCGGGAAAGTACTCGATGGTGTAGACGGAATCGGCGATGCAGGCGAGCACCGCCGCCTGGTAGCCGCTGCCCGTGCCGAGCTCGAGCACGCGTTCGCCACCGTGCAGGGCCAATGCCTCGGTCATGAGCGCCACGATGTACGGCTGGCTGATCGTCTGCCCCTTGCCGATGGGCAGCGGGTGGTCTTCGTAGGCGTCATGCCAGATGGATTCGGGCACGAACTCGTGTCGCGGCACCGACCGCATGGCCTCGAGCACCAGGGGATCGCGGATTCCGCGGGCCTTGATCTGGCGGTCGACCATGGTCTGTCGTCGCCGAGCGAATTCCGCTGCCATCGAGTTCCCCTCCCTGCCCGGTCCGTGGTCGCCGTTGCGTGCGCAGGCCGTCAGGCCGGGCACGGTGGCGCTCGCCGACGCCAGGCACAACCAGGCTACGACAACGAGGCGACGTTTTCCAGCAGTGGTCATGTTCCCTCCGTTCAGACCGGCGGGGTGGGAACTTCCGCGCGGTCGCCGTTTTCCGCTGGTAGCCAGCCCGGGTATCCGGTCGGGCGCGAGGCGGGCTCAGACCGCCGCGATTCTTTTTGTGCAGACCTTTGACCAACCGGTGCGGGCGCGGTACCCTCCACGCGTCGCCGTACGGATCGCAATGCGGAGGTAGCCGATGCCCGCCCGCGAGGCCAGAACTCGCCCGAAACAACCGATGAAACAGCGGCGCGCTGTTGTCGGCGCCCTGCTGCTGTCAGGACTGGTCGTCGGTTGCACGTTCAGCGGTTGCACGTTCAGCGGTTGCACGGGCTCGGGGAGCGCCGGCGTCGACTCCGAACCGCCCGCCGGCGCGGTGCACGGTCTGCTCGGCTCGACCGATTGCGATCCGTTGCCCGGACGGCCGCGCCGCGGTGGTACCATCATCTTCGCCCTGGCCGACAGCGTCAATCCCGGTCACGCGCCCCTGGCTACCAATTGTTCCGAACAGGTCGTTTTCGGCAACCTCTACGAGACCCTGGTCAACGTGGATTGCGCCGGCCGGCTGCTGCCTGGACTGGCGACGACCTGGCGATCCTTCGCTGACGGGCGGCGCTGGATTTTCACCCTCCGGGAAGCGCGATTCTGGGATGGCACGCCGGTGGTACCGGAAATCGTCATGACGTGCTGGGCGGCCAGCGGACAGCGCCTACCGGTGCCGGGAAGGCTGCGCTGCCGGCTCTGGTTCGACGCCCCGATCGAGAAGATCGAAGCGCTCGACACACAGAGATTGCAGATCACGCTGACCTCGCCGCGACCGGACTTTCCCTACCTGCTGGCGCACCGCGACCTGGCCGTGGCGATCCGCCGACCCGGCTGGATCTGGCCGGTCGGCAGCGGCCCGTGCCGGATCCGGCCGTCCTCCATCCTGCCGGTGCCCGATCTTCGGTGCCTGCCCAACGTCAACCATCCCGGACGCCCGGCCTGGGATGAACTGGTCTTCCGCGTGGTGCCCGGCTGTGATCCACGCGACCTGCTCGGCGCCGGCTGCGACGCCCTGGTGGTTCGTGACCGGACCCACCTCGCCTATTTCTCCGGGATGCCGGGTATCCGGCTCGTGCCCTTGCCCTGGGATCGTATCTACCTGCTGCTGTGCCCCACGACCGGCGACGAGGCTGCGCGTGTTCGCTGGCGCGGCGGCTGGCGCCGCGACGATCTGGCCGGTAACGTCGTCACCGCAACCGCGCGTGCGGTCGACGATCTGTTCTTCATCGATCCCTTCGAACATTCCTGTGCACCGTTGAACGACCCGCTGGCGGGGGCCAGTGCTTCCTCGCCACAGTGGGACCCGGCCGTATTCCGGATCGCCGCCAACGAGATCGTCTTTCCGGCGGACGACGGCGACGGCCAGCGGCTGGCGTATCGCCTCGCCGCCACGGCCGCCCGGCAGCGCGCGCACACCGGCACGACTCACGGCAGCGCCGACCGCGACCCGGCAACCGACCTGCCGCGGGCCACGGGCCTGGACCGGGCCAGTTTCGCCTTCGCCGTGCAGGGCGGTCTGGCCAGTGCCTACGTCCTGCCGCTGCAACGACGTTTCGCCTCGCCGTGCCTGCAACTCTCGGGATTGATTCGCCGCGCCCGCTGGCTGCAGGATGTAGCGCGCACCAACCGCATTACCGCCGACGGCGAGACCGAGATCTCGGCGCTATTCGACAGCGAGGTCAGGAGCGCGGCACGTGTGCTGCTCGACACGGGAACCGTCACGCCGCTGGTCGCCACACGCCCGGTTCTGGTCAACGCGCGCCCGCTGGTCGGCCTGCGGCTGGCCCACGACGGCACACTGCTGCTCAACCACATCGGCCTGTCCGCCGAGAAGGAGACGCTCCCTTGAGGTTGCGCAACCGTATCCTGCTCGGTTCCGGGTTGCTGATCCTGTTGCCGCTCCTGCTGTTGTCGTTGGGGATCCGCGCCGAGATGCAGCGGCGCCTCGGCGAGCAGTACAACGAGCGCATCGTCACCCTGATGACCATCATCCAGGAGGACCTCGACGCCCGCGCCCAGGCGGTGCGACAGCGACTGACCAACCTGCACCGATCGATTGATCGGGACAACGCCTTCCGCCACGCCATAGCAGACGACGACACGGACCGGCGTGTGATACTGGACTACGCCGCGGCGTACATGGGCCTGATGGGTCTGGACATGTTGCAGATCCAGGATCATGACGATCGGATCATCAGTTCGGGACACTACCGCAACGAGTTCGACCGGGTGGACGCCGGACTGCCGGCGTTACTGGCGGCGTCACCGGGCGGCACCGCGCTCGTGCTGGCCCGACGACCGCAAGCCGGCGCCTTCGTGGCACTGGCCGCCGCCGATTCCATCCGCCTGGGTGGGCGCTTGTTGCACATCGTGGGCGGGATCAGCGTGGACACCGCTTTTCTCCGCTGGCTGACCCGCGACCGGGCGCTTGCCGTCTCCCTGGTCCACGAACACGGAGTGATCTCCTCTGACGAATCGGTGCAGCATCTGCTGCAGCAACTCGACACGACCGACGGCGACCGCCCGTTACGCGCTATCGTCCGGGCGGGTAACTTCGTCCAGGCGAGGGATCTGCCGTTTATTGCCGGTCCGGCGCCGGCGGTAGACGGCGCGCCGACCCCGGGCCCGGCGGCGGGGCAGCCGTCCGAGCCGGCCGCCTGGCAATCGCGCTCGACGACGGCCCGGTTGCTCGTCTCCCATCCCGCCGCGCCGCTGCGGGCTTTGCTGAACGATCTGAACCTGTGGCTGGCGCTGGTGTTCGTGTCCACTCTCGCGGGGACCTTCGTCTTCGCCTTCTGGTCCTCGCGACGGATCAGCCGCCCCCTCGATGAGCTGGCGCGCCAGACCGCTGCCCTGGATCTCGACCGGCTCGACACCACTTTCCCCACCGAACGCACCGACGAGATCGGCGTGCTGAGCCGCTTTCTGGCGGCCATGACCAGACGTCTGCGCGCCAGCGTCTCGCGACTGCGCGATGCAGAGCGGCGAGCCACCATCGGCGAGGTGGCCCGCCAGGTGAATCACGACCTGCGGAACGGTTTGACGCCGATCCGCAACGTGTTGCGTCATCTGTCACAGCTCGCCGCGGACCATCCCGAAGAACTGGCGCCGGTGTTCAGGCAGCGCCAGCGAACCTTGACGACCGGCCTGGCGTATCTCGAGGAGCTGGCCACCAACTACGCCCGCCTCTCGCCGCCGCGCCAGCGTTCACGTTGCGACCTGAACGCCGTGGTCCGCGAGGTGGTGTCCGGACTGTTTACCGGCGATGAATCCGCGACCGTTACCCTGGAACTGGTTGCCGAGCCGCCACCGGTGCTGGCAGACCCGATCGGTCTGCGCCGTATCACCGACAACCTGGTACGCAATGCCATCGAGAGCCTGGAAGGGCGACCCGGAACGATCACGGTGCGCACCACCGTCGTGCCGGCCGGCGCAGGTGCGCAGCGGCAGTTCGTCCTGACCGTTGCCGACACCGGCGTGGGGATCCCGCCCGAGGATCAGGAGCGCATCTTCAACGACTTCTACACCACCAAGCAAGGCGGCAACGGGCTGGGCCTGAGCAACGTGCGCCGTCTGGTGAGCGACTGCGAAGGCACCATCGAACTTACGAGCGAGCTCGGCGGCGGTACGGTCTTCACGGTTAACTTTCCCAGCGAGGAGGATCCGGCATGAGCCTGGTGCTGATCGTCGACGACATCGCCGCCATGCGAGAGCAGTACGCGTACGACATCGAGCGTCTGGGACAGCACCGGACGATCACCGCCAGCGGCGGCGCCGAGGCGATCCAGCTGCTGGAAGCCGAACCGGTGGACTGCCTGATCCTCGACCTGGAGATGCCCGGCAGCGATGGCTTCGAGGTCCTCAAGACCATGAAGCAGCGCGGACTCAAGACACCGGTCATCGTCTACACGGGCACCGGGAACTACGACCGCTGCGTACGGGCGATCAAGCTGGGCGCCTACGGTTTCATCGCCAAGGACGAGCCCCTCGAACGGGTAATCAACGAGATCGAAAACGCCCTGGCCTGGTCTCGGTTGCGCAACGAGGTGGCGCGGCTGCGGCGGCACGCCGGAGAAGACTCACCGCTGATCGGAGACAGCCGCGCGATGGTGGCGCTCCGCGAGGAGATCGCACGGTTGGCCGTCGTCCCGAGTACGGTGTTGATCCTCGGCGAAAGCGGCAGCGGTAAGGAACTGGTCGCACGTCAACTGCACGAGCAGAGCGACCGGGCGCAGGGACCGTTCATTCCGGTCAACTGCGCCGCTCTGTCGGAACACCTCGTGGAGAGCGAGCTGTTCGGCCATGAGAAGGGTGCCTTCACCGGTGCCGACCGCGCCCGCAATGGGGCATTCAGCAGCGCCGCCGGGGGCACGCTGTTTCTCGACGAGATCGGGGAGCTCCCGGCCCCTGTCCAGGCCAAGCTGCTGCGCGTCCTCGAGGACGGCAAGGTTACTCGGGTCGGCTCATCGCAGGCGCTCAAGGTGGACACGCGTATCGTCGCCGCGACGAATCGGAACCTCGAGGAGGAGATCGCCGCACGACGTTTTCGGCAGGACCTGTACTACCGGCTGAACGTACACGTCATCGGCATACCACCGCTACGCGATCGACTGAGTGACGTGCCGCTGCTCGCGGAGTTTTTTCTGCGCGCGACCTGCAGGAGATTCGGCGTTCGACCGAAGTCGTTTGCGCCGGAGGTATTCGATCTGCTCGGCCGGCACGACTGGGCGAGCAACAACGTGCGTGAACTACGCAACACCATCGAGCGGTTGGTGATCGCCTGCTGCGACGAGACGATCACCGGTGACTGCCTGTCCACCGCCTTCGGTTCGGGTCACGGCGCGGGAACGGCGGCGACGATCGTCGGCGGCAGTCCCGGTGGCGGAACCACGGTTTCTCTGCCCGGCACCGGCAGACTCAAGGACCTGAAAGCGGCGGCCGAAAGGCAGATCATCGTCAGTACGCTGGAACGCAACGACTGGCACATCACCAATACCGCCAGGCAGCTCGGCCTGGCCGACCACAGCAGCTTGCTGAAGATCATGCGCAAGCACGGTCTCAAGAAGAAGTGACCTGTGTCCAGTTGAACACAGACGGCGTGTCCACCGGCTCACGAATCCGAGAGTTCGTGACCTCGCCAGTTTCATGACGTAATCCATATATACATTATTATCAACAAATTACAGGCGATTCGCCTTTCGCCGGGCTGCGTGGTCTCCGCCTTGCCGTTGCCCAGGTATCCGATCGCAACATCGCTCCTACCCACGGAGCACAGAAAAGGAGAGAACCATGAAGTCCAGCAACAGCAAACCCCAGCCGAAACAGCTCAAACTCGCCGAAGCCGGCATCCTCTTCGTCCTCGCCCTGGCCGTGACGATCTTCATCGGCGTGAAGGTCGCCTCGCGCGGTTCCGATCTCGTTGCCGACCAGGTCGCCGCGACCTCCATCGAGCACACCTCGCCTCGAGTCGACAGCGGTGCGGAGCCGGCGGCCTTCGAGACCGCGGTGTTCGTGGATCCGGCGGCGACCGTGACGGTTGATCCGGCCGCGACGGACCCCGGGTCCGCGTCAGCAGCGGCGGCAACAGCGGACCACGCCGCGCCGACCACACCCACGCTGGTCAGCTACGCCCAGGCCGAGGCTGCGTATTTCGAGAAGCGCTACGCTGACGCCGTCGATCTGTTCACCGCGTACTGCGACGACCATCCCGAGAACGCCTGGGGAAGTTACATGCTCGGTCTGTCCTACTGGAAAGACGGTTGTCCGGAAGCAGCCGAGGAATCGTTCCGGCAGGCGCTGGCCATCAAGCCCGACTTCACCAAGGGCCTCGTGAACCTCGGACGCGTCCTGCTCGACCAGAACCGTCCCGGCGACGCGCTCACCTATCTCGAGCAGGCCATCGCGCAACAGCCTGACCACGTCGACGCCCTCCGCGTTCTGGGCCGCATCTACCACAATCTGGACCGCCGTGACGAGGCCATCGACGCCTACGAGGGGGCCCTGCGACTCGACGACCAGGATGCATGGTCGCTCAACAACCTCGGCCTGCTCTACATCGAAAGCGAACGGTTCGACGACGCCCTGGCGCCGCTGGCCCGGGCGACCCAGCTCAACGCCGGTGTGGCGTGCTTCCAGAACAACCTGGGCGTCGCTCTCGAACGCACCGGTCATGCCGAACAGGCAGTGAGCGCATTCGAGACGGCACTGGCGAACGATCCGGACTACGCGAAGGCTCAGGAGAGCCTCGAGCGCGTGAGTTCGCTGCCGGTGCCCACCGACGCAGCGCAGGTCGATCTGGCCCCGCTGGCGGATGGTTTCCGGATTGAACCCGCCGCTCCCACTGATACGGCCGCGCCGTCCGACCCGGTCGCCGATCCGGTTATTGCGGACCTCGACGCCGAAAACCTACGCGAACAATAGCTCGGCAAAAGAATACGAAGGCTGGTGGTACGGTTATCACCAGCCTTCGTCTGCGGGTTGTGCGGGGGAATTGTCGACCAGTCGGTCACGCCACTCGCGAGTCATGATCAGCACCGAATCGACGGCATCGGACATCGACAAGAAGATGTACGTATTCGCGAAGGCCGACGATCACACTCCGGTGTACGCGTCGGTGACTTCCTGCCAATCGACCACGGCCATGGCTTGCTTCAAGTCTTCGAAGTCGTCCCGCATCCCGCTCAGCAACTCGGACGCCCCATCGAGCGTGCCTTCCTTGGCCAGCATCTCGAGGCTTAACGCGGTCTGTACGAACTTGACCGCGCCAATGTTCGAGGCGCCGCCCTTCATGCCGCGCGCCTGGGTCTGCACGGCGTTGACGTCACCGGCGGCGATACAGTTCGTGATGGAATCGAGTTGTTCCGGTCCCATATCCAGAAAGATCTCGACGATCTCCTGCAGCAGTTCCGCGTCACCTTCCAGGTTCTCCATGGCCGTCGAAAGCTGGACGATATTTTCGGAGATAGTTTCAGACATTCTGTACCCCGCATGTCGTGGATCGTACTCGCGGAACGTGTGGAGAACCCACACATCCACTATGAGCGTTACGTGTATCGATGCTCGGGGTATCGGCAGTACTGCCGCGGGGTTGAACGTAAACTGCAGGCGCGGCGGCGTGGACTATTTCTTGGCCGCGCTTTTGGGCGTTTTCTTGGCTGCTTTCTTGCCGGCTTTCTTGGTTGCATTCGCGCCGGACTTGCCGGTTGCCTTCTTGACGGTCTTCTTGGCTGTCTTCCCGGTCTTTTTCTTGGCCGTTTTCTTTTTCGCCGGCTTGGTGTCGGTTGTCGCTTTCGCTGTCCCCGCGCTCCCGGTGGCGGCCTTGCTCGCGGCCTTCTTGGTGGTCGCCGTTTTCTTGGTCGCTTTCTTCCGTGCCCGCTTCTTGGCCGGTCCGGCGTCCGTCTTGGTACTCTTCCGGACCGGTTTTCGCGTGGCCTTCTTGGTCTTCTTCCGGGTTTTCTTGCCGGTCGCACCGGTCTTTGTCGCGGCCGGCTTGGCAGCGGCAGCGGACTCAGAGCGTGGTTCCGATCCGGTACTCCCGGCCGCACGGGCTGACTTCGCCTGGGTGGGTGTTTCACCCTCGGCTCGTCCCCCGGTATCCTGCGCGCCGCTGGAGCGTTCGGCAGCCGGCATCGGCCGCCGTTTGGCAGCGCTCGGTGGCGCTGCTGCTGCGGCCTTCTCACTCGCCGGCTCGGAACCATCCGGTTCGGCTTCCTTGCTTCGCTCCCCATCCGCCGCGGGATCGGCAGCCGGCGTCGTCTCCGATCCTCGGCCCCGCCGGCCGCGTCGCCGCGTCGAACGACGACTTCTGCTCGGCGGTCGTCCGGACGGCGACGAGACACTCTTGCCGAGGGCCTGCACGACCCAGGTACCGCCGGCGCGTGCGTCGCGATCCACAACGAGCAGGCCGTGTTTCATCAGGTCTTCGAGCAGTTCGCCAAAGGTGGAATACCCGAAATTCGCTTCGTTGAAATCGGGTCGCTTGCGTTTCATCGTATCCTTTATCAACGACGAGTAGAGCACACCCCGACTCTCCTGCAGCAGGCGCTGGGTCGTGGAAATCACGAAATCGAAGAGTTCCCGCTTCTCCTTGGGCACATCGGCGACGGTCTGCGACAGCTTGGCCATGGCGCCGCGGTAGATGTCGTCGTAGAAGATGAACTCGTCGCAGTTGCTGATCAGCAGACTGCTGCTCGAGTTTTTCACGCCGATCCCGATCACGCGCTTGTTGTTCTCGCGGAGCTTGGACACCAGAGGAGAGAAATCGGAATCGCCCGACACGATGACGAAGGTATTGATGTGATGCTTGGCATAACACAGGTCCATGGCGTCGACGACCAGACGGATGTCGGCGCTGTTCTTGCCGGATATGCGTGGTTTCGGGATCTCGATCAGTTCGATCGCCGCCTCATGCAACGAGCCCATGTGTTCCTTGTAGTAATGCCAGTCCGCGTAGGCTTTCTTGATGATGATCTTGCCCTTTTCGAGCAGACGCTGCAATACCAAGTCGATGTCGAAACGCTGTCGCGCATCCCGGGCGCCCAGCGCGACATTGTCGAAATCGATGAACAGGGCGAGGTTACTCTCCGATTCCGGTCTCATGTGTGCGCTCCTCGCTGTAGTATGCTGCGGAAACCGGTGCTCCAGCCTGACGAGCGGATCGGCGTCGATCCGTCCTGGTGCTTGCACTAACCGTGATTTTGTACCTGACAGCGTACAAGAATACGCTATTATCCAGCACGCGCCTAGCGCGGAATGTCCGCATTCGACACAAACAGAACGAGATCATACGCGAGGTAACCGTGATGAGCGAGTCACTCAGCGCACAGGAACTGGGATTGTTGATTCAACGCGTTTTTCTGCCCGGGGAAGGCGATACCGGACTGGCCATCATGGTCGACCTGCCCGACGAGAGGCTGGCCGACAATCCGGACTGGGCAGAGCGACGCCGCCTGGCGGCACGCTGGAGCCGGCAACTGGCGCGGCAACAGGACCAGCTCGGACTAGAGCGGGTGTCGCTGGCCTGGTACCGAAACGCCGGCAGCAACAACGCCGATCTACCCGCAACCTGTGTCGTGGCCGACCTGGACCTGGAACCGGTCGACGCGGCCGAGCTGGCCGCCTTGCCCCAGACGCCGTTTGGCACCCTGTTCGCCCGGCACAGTCTGATACTGGCACCTACCGAGCTGTCGGCGACGGCGCCGTTGAAGGTGGCCGCCCGCGAAGGCGCGTTCCGGGCGGCGACCATGCCGGGCTTCCTGCCCAGCATGATCCCGGCGCTGCGGGTCGACTACGGCGAGGTCAACCGTAGGGTCGAGTTGCTCAAAGGCCTGCTCGACACAGCCGAAACGGCTCGTATCCAGTTTGCCGTAGCTGGTGAAAAACATGAATTACTGCTCGACCTACGCCATCGTACGGGCCACGCGTCGGGCGGTATCTTCCCCCGCAACGGCGTCGCCGGGAATCTCCCCTCCGGCGAGGCATACATCGTGCCCTACGAAGGCGAAATCGCCGGCGATGCCAGCCGTACGGCCGGGCAATTGCCAGTGCAGATCGGTGACGAGGTTGTCGTGTTCAACATCGCCGGTAACCGTGCCCAGGAAGTCCTCACGAGCGGCCCGGCCAGCGACGCGCAACGGAAACACCTGGCCGACGAGCCCGCGTACGCGAATCTCGCCGAACTGGGTCTGGGTGTTCTGGGAGATTTCGGTCTGCGACCGGCGGGCAGCATCCTGCTCGATGAGAAGCTGGGGCTCCATATCGCGTTTGGGCGCAGCGACCATTTCGGCGGTACGGTGGGTCCGAGTGATTTCAGCTGCCCCGAAGCAGTCATCCACCTCGATCGCGTGTTCATCCGCGAATCGCAACCGGATGTCGAGGTCGTCGAAGTCAGCCTGGACGGGCCCGCACAGGCGACGGTCGTCATCGAGCATGGTCAGTACACGTCGGTGTTCGACGAATCCTGACGCCGATCCCCGGCAACGGGACAGGAATGGAAAATGAACCGGAATAATGGAAACCTGTACAAAAACGAAGCCGGGGTCCGCCCTATTGATGGCCCTCGCCCTAGGCCATCGGAGCTGTCAACCCCGGCAAGCTGTCTGTCTGTTGGTTACTCGTTCCTCCGAGTGAACCCGTAGCCGCTACATGAGGTAATAGACAAACTCAATTTCGGTTGCATGCCAACAACCATTATTTCTTTTTCTTCGATGTCAATTAATTGTGATAGTACGATACATAAATTTCGTCGGATGGGCGTCATTTCACCATTAAAGATTTACTTACGCCGCTCCTTGTAAAACCAGAGAACGGCGCGTCGGTGAATTTTGCACAATTCACATTTTCGCGCCCCATAAAAATCGAGTGCTTTTCTGGGAGAATCGTGCATACCCCCCCCTCCGGGAGGGTTCAGCGGCGTGCTCGGAACCGCGAGCCAGGGCGTTAGATACGCGTGTTATCGGCCAGCGCACAACAAAAAGGTGCCGGAACCCGCCCCGTGAGCCTTCGCCCCGAAAGCTGCAACTGTTTGGGTTCCGGCGTATACACAAACCAGCGGCGACGTCTGATTAATTTTCTCATACCCCACGTATCGGCTTGCATAGAGAACATCGATACCATTACCGACGTCGCCGCCACTTCGCTCGCTCATGCCGGGAAGAGACCAACATGTACCTATACAATCAACCCAGGCCGATTTGGTTACACTTTTTTAATACTCTTTAACGAATTCCGTGTCCGTGTGGAATCGAGTATACTCATCGTGTTCGTGAGCATGAGACCATGACGGTCTCGCCAACGGCGACGGTGCCCGCTCGCGCCCGTGTTACGCGTGCAACGCCGCATCCCCGATGACACCTGGGCCCCGTGCCGGCCAACCAGGAGATACCATGGACCATGTCGGCCGCATCTTCCGCCCGCCCAGTGAGGCCAGAAGTCTGCTGCTACAGATCACGGTGGGCTGTAGCCACAACAAATGCAGCTACTGCGCGATGTACCGGGACCCCGAGCAGCGATTCCGGGTCAAGCCGTGGGAAACGATCGAGGCGGACATCCGCGAAGCGGCGCAATACGACGAGGGAGGGATGACCGTCCAGCGCGTGTTCTTGTGCGACGGCGACGCCTTGATCCTGTCCACGGCCAAGCTCGAGCGTATCCTGACAACCCTCAAACAGCAGCTCCCGACGGTGCGGCGGATCGGTATCTACGGCGACGCGCGATCGATTCTACGCAAGAACGTCGACGAGCTGCGCCGCTTGCGCGAGCTCGGTCTCGGCATCGTCTACCACGGCGTGGAGAGCGGCGATGACGAGGTGCTCGCTCGGGTCGACAAGGGCGCCACGCGTCGACAGACGGCAGAATCGGCCCGGCGACTCAAGGAAGCGGGGATTCGCCATTCGGTCATCGTGATGCTCGGTCTCGGCGGTACGGAACGTTCGGTGGAACACGCCGAGGCGACGGCTTCGCTGTTGAGCACGATGGACCCGCCCTACGTGGGCGCGCTGACGACGACCCTGATTCCCGGTACCCCGCTGTACGAGGCCGCCCGCGAGGGGCGATTTACGCTCCCGGACCGCTGGGGAATGCTCACAGAGCTGGAAACCTTGATAGACCACGCTCGGTTCACGCGTTGCCGCTTCCACGCCAACCACGCCAGCAACTACCTCCCGCTGAGCCTCAACTTGCCGACCGATCGCGACCGGGCGCTCGAACTGCTGCGCGAGGTACAGCGTGATCGCGACGAAAGCCAGCTCGTTCCCGAGTACTTCAGAGGGTTGTGACGCCGGGACGGATGGCGCAGCGAGCGAGCCGGCGGCGCCGCATTCCCGGATTCACCGCGCCGCCACCCGAATGTAGACTTGACCGTTGACTCGATTCGTTCGATCTTTGGCTTGGTCGTGAATACATTGGATCGTGTCGTCGAAATACGACGCTCGATCACTTAACACCTGCCTCCGCGCCACAGCGGCGCAACAAGGTCTGCCATGTCCGACATAAAAGTGCCCATCCGTATCCTGCTGGTCGACGATGAGGAAGACCTGGTCAGTTTCCTGTCCCACCGGCTACTCAAACGTGGATTCACCGTCACGGCCACGACGAGCGGCCGGGAAGCCATCGAAGCCTGTCGCGTGCAGAAGTTCGATGTCGCCATCGTGGATCTGAAGATGCCGGAGATGGACGGGATCGCCGTGGTCCAGCACCTGCGTGAGCAGCAACCCTTCATCGAGACCATCATGCTCACCGGCCACGGCTCCCATGACTCGGCCTGGAAAGCCGGCAAACTAGACACCTTCCGGTATCTGATCAAGCCCTACGAGTTCGACCAGTTGCTCGAGTTGATCAGGGAGGCCCACACCATCAAGCTGGCGAAGATGGAAAAAGAGTTCCAGGCCAAGTTCGACGCGCTCATCACCGGCAACACTTCACCGCGTGAAATCATGATCGAAGGCGACAAGCTTCGGCGGGAGTATGAGCAAGACTAACACACGCGTGGCCATCATCGGCGGTGGCCGGGCATGTTTCGAGCTACTCTCGATGATTCAAGCCGATCCCGACCATCTCGGCCTGACCGTCATCGGCGTTGCCGACCCGGACGCCGAGTCGCCGGGATTCGCACTCGCCCAGGAAAGCGGCGTCGAACTGACCGTCGCCGATTATCACGATTTCTTCGACCGCGACGACATCGACCTGGTCGTCGAGCTTACCGGCGAACCGGCGGTTCGAGACGAGGTATTCCGCACGCTGCCGGAGAACCTTCATTTCATCGACCACTACGCTTCCCGGTTCTTCTGGAATCTCTACGACCTGGCCAAGGAGAGTCGGCAACAGCTGGACCACAGCGCACAACGCTTACGGGCTCAGCATCAACGCCTTCAGGATATTCTCGACAGCCTTCCCTACGATGTCCTCGTCATCAACAAGAACTTCGAGGTGGAAACGGCCAACCGGACCTTTCTCGAATCCAACCAGCTCGCTGCCGCCGACGTGATCGGCAAGTACTGCTACGACATCGATCATCAGACCAAGCCGGAGTGCGACATGTCGCTCGGCGGATGCCCGCACGCGGAAACGCTGAAGGCCGGACGCTCGCTTTCGGCCGTGGTCAGCACGCTCAAGAGCGACGGCAAGGAAGTATTCGCCTCGGTCCGGACCGCGCCGATCCGCAACGAAAGCGGCGAGATCCAGGGCATCGTCGAGGTGGTTCGCGATATCACGTCCCGTGTGCGCATGGAGGAAAGCCTGCAGCAGACGCGCGAACGCCTGAGCCGATTCATCGACACGGCACCACTTTTCATCTACATGAAAGACTCGAATCTGCGGTTTCGGGTCATCAACGAGCACGCGTTGCAGACGCTCGATCTGAGTGAGGGCGAGGTGGTCGGTCAAACCTCGTTCGCGGTTTTCCCGGGCGAGCAGGCACACTGGCTGCAGAGCCTCGAAAGCAATGTCCTCAAAAGCGGTAAGACCATGCGGGCCAGCGGAGTTCTGCCGGTCAAGGGCCGGGATATGCACGTCAGCCTAACGCTCTTTCCGGTCACGCAGAACGACCGGAGCATCGGCGTGTTCGGCATGATCGAGGACACGACCGAGCTGATCGAGAGCGAGCGCAAGCTCCTGCGGAGTCACGAACAACTCACCGAAACCCAGAGCTATCTCCGGGAAGTCCTGGAAAACAGCCGCGATCTGATTTTTCTGACCGACACGGCCGGCACGCTGCGCTCGTTCAACAGCGGCGCCGAGAAGTCCCTGGGCTACCGGCGCGATGATGTGGTCAGGCAGCCGGCTCGTAAACTCTTCAAGAAACCGTCGGAGTTCGACGAATTACTCACCGACGCGCTCACGGAGGGGCATGCCGCCGGCTATGAGCTGGAGTTCCGCCGCGAGGACGGCACACCGGTGATCGCCAACATCAGCCTGACCGCCATCGACGAGTTCGGCGGCAAACCGGTCGAGGTGGTATGCATCTGCCGTGACCTGACCCTGCGTCTACGCCTGCAGAACGATCTGGCCCGCTCCGAACGCTTGGCGGCGATCGGCAAGATGGCTGCCGGTGTCGCCCACGAAATCAACAATCCTCTGGCGGTCATGGACACCATCGCCGGCCTCGTGCAGGACACCATCGACGAGGAAACCGAAACGCTGCATCCGGCGACACTGGATGTGCTGCAAAACGCCGTCCAGCGCCTGCGCTTCCAGGTCCGCCGTTGCACCAACATCACGCACAGCCTACTTGGTTTCGTCCGAAAATCCGAGTCCGGCAAGCAGCTGATCGACATGGAAGGACTGGTCGAAGAGGCCCTCAATCTGCTGGCGCCGGAAATCCAGCAAAGCTCAGCCGAGATCCGGCGGCATATCGCCACCGACCTGCCACGGATCTGTACCGACCCCATGCTCCTGGAACAGGTGCTGGTCAACATGATCAAGAACGCCCTGGACGCCATCGAAGAGAAGCCGAAGTGCCACGGCATAGTCGACATCGGAGCCGAGGTCATCGACGGCGTACTCGAGCTGTCGATCCGGGACAACGGAATCGGAATTCCCGAGGATGTCCGCGAGAAGATCTTCGACCTGTTCCACACGAGCAAGCCGGCCGGCAAGGGCACCGGCCTGGGGCTGGCCATCGTCATGGACATCGTCAAGCGGCTCACCGCGGAGATCAAGGTCGAGAGCGAAATCGGTCAGTGGACCCGGTTCAAATTGCTCCTGCCTCTGGACGGCACCGCCTGCTGATCGGCGCCCAACCCGGTGTCGGCCGCGAGCGGGCAGCCGTCGTCGCTCACGCGTCGAGCAGTGCCAGGATCTCCGCTGTTTTCTCGGCCATCAGCTCCGGATCACCCCGAGATTCCACGTTCAAGCGGATCACCGGTTCGGTGTTCGACTTGCGCAGATTGAAGCGCCACTGCCCCATGTCGAAGGAGAGGCCGTCGGTGTGGTCCACGGCCTGGGCGCGCTTGCCGTAGATTTCCTCGATCTTCTTCAGCACACCATCGGGATCGTTGAGTCGGCGATTTATCTCGCCGCTGGCGGGGAACATCTGCTGACGGCCGGCCACGAGCGCCGACAGGGGTTTACCCGACGTGGACAGTTCCTGCAGCACCAGCAGCCAGGGCAGCATGCCGCTGTCGCAATAGGCGAAGCGCCGGAAGTAGTGGTGCGCCGACATCTCGCCACCGTACAGCGCGTCCTCACGGCGCATACGCTCCTTCATGAACGCGTGGCCGGTCTTGTTCATGACCGGTTGGCCGCCGATTTCCCGCACGATATCGATGGTGTTCCAGGTCAATCGCGGATCGTGCACGATGCGCGCGTTCGGCTCGTCGCGCATACACGCCGCCGCCAGCAATCCGACCAGATAGTACCCTTCGATGAATTCGCCCTGCTCGTCGAAGAAAAAGCAGCGATCGAAGTCGCCGTCCCAGGCCAGGCCGAAATCGGCGCCGTAATCCACGACGGCGGCCGCGGTCTTGCCGCGATTCTCCGGCAGCAGCGGATTCGGGATACCATTGGGGAAACGGCCATCGGGTTCGTGATGCAGGCGAACGAATTCGCAGGGCAGGAATGCGGCCAGCCGGTCGAGCACCGGTCCGGCGCACCCGTTGCCGGCGTCGGTCACGATACGCAGGGGTTTGACGGCTGCGACGTCGATCTGCTCGATCAGGTAGCTCACGTAATCGTCGAGGATGTCGACCGTGGCCACGGTTCCCGGCTGCTCCGCCGGCGTCAACCCCCCGCTCGCGGCCAGCGCGCCGATTTCATCCAGCCCGCTGTCGCCGCTGATGGGTTTGGCCTCCTCGCGAACCAGCTTCATCCCGTTGTAGTCCATCGGATTGTGGCTCGCGGTGACCATCACACCGCCGCCCAGCTCGTGGGCGAAGGTCGCGTAGTACACCATCTCGGTGCCGCACATGCCGATGTCCACGACGCTGGCTCCCCCGGCCAGCAGCCCCCGGGTCAGCGCCGCCGCGATGGTTTCGCTGGTCAGACGGCAATCCTTACCGACGGCGTAGGTCAGATCGCCGACATAGGCGGCAGTGGCCAGACCTATGCGGTAGGCCAGATCCTCATTCAGTTCGTCGGGAACCTTGCCCCGGATATCATACGCCTTGAAGCAAGCGGGTTTCTGCGGCATGCTCGTTTACTCCCGGAAAAAACGTCGTGGTTTCGTCTACCGTTTCTTGAGTAGCATGAATCGAGCCCGGCTTCAAGTTCAACCCGTTCCTTCCCTCGAGCGGGAGTCCGCGGTGCCGTGAAATGGAAGCTGGCTCGCGGATGGGAACGGAACTATGATATCCGGGTTCCGAACAACCGGATTCCCGCAGACTTCCGACATTCTCCATCTCCGTGGGAGGCGACGATGAAACGCTTAGTCTTGCCGGTGCTGGTCATGCTGATGCTGACGGCTACCGGATGCATGCAGATCCATACCGAAACCGTCATCGAGAAGGACGGCTCGGGCACCTGCATGGTGACCTACGCCATGTCCGACGAGGTCAAGGCGGCCATCGCCGAGATGGCGGCTATTGGTGGCAGCCAGGACGAACAACCGCCGTCGCTGGACGATATCGATCGCGACGAAATGGAACGGCTCGGCAAGCAGCACGGTGTGAAGATCACCAGCTTCAAGCGCAGCAACGACCAGGGCCGTTCGACGCTGTCGATCACCATGGCTTTCGAGCATCTCGACGGGCTGTCCGCCGTACTCGGATCATCGATGGGTCAGAGCGATGAAGGCCTGAAGATCTTCAAGACCGGTGACGGCAACTACGTGTTGAAGACCGCGCCCATGGCGGCAGACGCGGGTGATGACGACACCGCGGCCAGTGAGGACATGCCGCAGGGGCCTGAAGACATGCTCGAAGGCATGGCCGACATGGATCCCGCCGCGATGCAGAAGCAGATGGAGATCATGGGTACCCTGATGAGCGCCGCCGGCGAACTCGACGTCATGATGTCGTTCACCGTACCGGGCGAGATCGTGGAATGCGGAGCGCCCCGGGTCGAAGGTCGCACGGCGATCTGGTCGGTCACCGCCGCGAACATGATGAGCGAAGACGCCGACATGGAACCGTACATCGTCTTCTCCGGCAAGGATGTGCGCATCGACGCGCCACAGCAACCGTGATCGATCCCCTGAACCGGACCAAGACGAGGTGTTCATGAAACCGGACATTGGCAGCTTCGACGAGTTGAAAGCCGACTACGCCGGTATGTTGACGCTCACGGTCGCACTCGATTTCAACCACGACGAGGCGGCGGCGATGGCGAGCTTCTGGCCCCTCACCAAGTCCGAAGAGTTCCGCCTGCCGCTTCTGCGAACCGCTTGCGGTTTCTGGGAAAACGAGGTGCGCAGCGCCCTGGGTGAAGGCACGAGCGAGTACTGGTTCGCCATCGAGGGTGTCGTTGACAGCTACGATGATCCCGAACTGGGTTATTCGCTGTTTCTCGAACTTTCAGCCTATTGTGCGAGCGACGGCATCGGCGAGACTGCCTGGACCGTTCTGGATGACGACCCGCATGAGAAACGCTTCGTGGAATTGCTGCTCGAGACAACCCGGCGGCAGTTGAAAGTCGCCGGGGCAACGATCGAGCCCGGCATTGATATCGAGATTACCGAGCTGAGCGAGGAGTGATCTCGATCGTCGCCCGGGAGCCCTCTTGACCGCCGGCGCCGTCGGTAGCATGATGGCGTCGACCTGGGCATCCCGGCTACCCTGATACTCTACCTATCCTGTCCCGTTCGAATGGCTTTGACTCGATGACCGGCGGCTCTTTCTCGTCCACTCGCTGGCCTGCCCTCGCTCCCCGGACCCGGTGTGCCATACGGTGCGCTGCGCTGCTGAGGGGTTGGGTTCTCTGCCTGGGCACCGGGGTGGCCGATGCGCCGACCGTGTTCTCGCCGGGATCGTCCGCGATCGACGTCACCGCCACTTCAGCCGGCCTCAGCCCATCACCGTCGAGCAATCCGAGCATCGTACGCGCCGGCCCGAGCGTTCCCCTGCTGGTCGGCGTGTCGCTGACGGCGGCGGCACTCGTTTTCGTCCTGCTACTGCGCGCGCGGTCGCGCCGGCGGTCTGTTTTTCAGGCCGCGGGCCCAACGCGGCACGAGCCGTCATCCCTTTGCCGGTCATCATCATCCGCAGGTAATTCTCGATACCATACCGGCGGCCGTCGCCTACAGCGACCGCAATCTGGTGTTCGCCATGGACCTCGACGGCATCATCACCTACGCCAACCAGGCCGCCTGCGCCGAGCTCAGGCTGAGCAGAGACCGCCTGATCGGCAAGCCGCTCCGGATCATTGGCCGCATCGTGAAACAAGATATAACCCTGGAAGAATTCGTCGCCGCCACTTTGTTCCAGGATAGCTGGCGCGGCCGGATCACGAACACCCGGCGGGACGCCGCGAAATCGGTATTCGATTGCCACGCCTGGCTGTTCAAAGACGACCACGGACAGAACTCCGGTATCATCGGCGTGCTGAGTAATATTACCGAAGAGGAATCCGTCCGCGAGGCGCTCACTGCCAGCGAGGATCGTTACCGGTCGTTGTTTCACAACAGCGAGGCAGTGATGTTGATCGTCGATCCCGCCGCGCGACAGATCAGACATGTCAATCCCGCTGCGTGCGATTTCTATGGCTATCCCGCCGAGAGCCTGTGCCGCATGAATCTCCGCGAGCTGCAGGCGCCGGACCGAACCGATCTGGTCGCCAATCCGCTGCTCGAGGTGCTCAGCGATCGTGAGCTGGAACTGTTCGCGCTCACCGGCCAGGGCAAGGAGATCACCGTGATCGCCGAGATAATGAACATCAGCCCGCGCACGGTGGAGGTGCACCGCTCCCACATCAAGAAAAAGCTCGGCTTGCGGACCAGTACCGAGATCTTCCAGCGGGCGTACGACTGGCTGCGCAAATCGGGACTGCAACCGTAGGCCTGCGCTCACAATCGGCGCACCGTCGATCAGTCGCCGCGCGCGAGCTGGTCCCAGATGATCTCCGCGACCAGGCGCATACCCAGTTCGACGCTGCGCTCGTCGGGATTGAAATTAGCCCGGTGCAACGACATTTCCACGCCCGGCGGCGCCACGCCCAGGCGGAACTGAAATCCCGGTACCACCTTGCCGAAGCGCGAAAAATCCTCACCGCCCATACCCGGTTCGTACTGGAATTCGTTCTCGGGTCCCAGAATCCTCCGGAACACCTCACGCACCTCGGCCACCAGCGCAGGATCGTTGTAGCCGCCGGGCGTACCGAAGGAGTACTCGTAGACCGGCTCGGGGGCGCCGGCGGTGAGCGCAATGGCCCGGGCGTGTTGCTCGATCAGATTCTTGACCTTCTGCCGGGTCGCTTCGTCGCGGGTGCGGACCGTCGCCTCGAGCACGACTTCCGAAGGGATGACATTGCTCTTGGTCCCGCCGTGAATGCTGCCCACGGTGATGACCGCGGCACGGTTCACATCGATCTGCCGGCTGACGATCCGGTCGCAGGCCAGCACCATCTGGGCGGCCAGGTTCACGGGATCGATCGACCGGTGCGGATAGGCTCCGTGACCGCCCTTGCCCTTCATGGTCAGCTTGAAGCCGTCCACGTTGGCGGTGGACCAGCCCGGGCAGGAACCGACCTTGCCGATCTCGATGCTCGGGTGATCGTGGAGCGCCAGCACGCATTTCGGCCGTCGCGGACCGTCAAAGACACCGGCATCGAGCATGAGCTGGGAGCCGTCGCCGGTCTCCTCGGCGGGCTGGAACAGGAACAGCGCCGTGCCGGGCAGACGCTCGCGCACCGCGGCCAGGTTGCGGACGGCGCCGAGCGCAACGCTCATGTGGATATCGTGCCCACAGGCATGCATCACCCCAACGTCGCGGCCACCGGACAGTGTATCGCGGCAGGTCGAACTGAAGGGCAATCCCGTTGTCTCCGTGATCGGCAGGGCGTCGATATCGGCACGCCAGGCGACCACCGGTCCGGGCAGCGAACCCTCGATCAGCGCCACGAGCCCGGTGCCCCACTCGCCCTCGACCAGGCTCACACCCGCGATGGCCTCGAGCCGCTCCCGCAGATACTGCTGCGTCCGGACCTCACGCCCTGACAGCTCGGGATATTCGTGCAACCAGCGCCGATCGGCGATGGTCTGCTCGACGAAACGCGAGGTTAGGGCCGCGAAGTCCGGGACCTCCGTGCCCGCAGCTTCCGGTATTCCTTCCCCCGACCCAACAAACAAAACAAATACAAGCATGAGCATTTGTACGGTTCTACGCACACGAACACCTTTCACGGTCGCAACAAGGCGAAGAGCAAAGGACAAACAGATGTTGGAGAGACGATAGTAGGTCACCGAGAAGTCGAAAACCAGCCCAACTTACGCGGCAGGCCAAACGCGATTATCGTTCATGGTGGTGCGTCGCGTCGGGCATGGGTACAGGCCGCCGCGCGCACTCGAGCGCAAGCGAATGGAGCACGGCGGCCTGTACCCATTCCCGCCGCGACGCACCTGCCGATCATCGTGCTTTGGGCCCCCGCAACCCCACGTCCCGCATCATCTTGCGGAAACTGGAAGGCGGCAGCCCCGCCAGCCGGGCCGCGCGATTGACCACACCGTGCGCCAGATGCAAGGCCCGCCGAATATACTCTTTCTTGAAGCGCGACAGCACCTCGCTCCGCGCGTCGTGATACGGTACCAGCGATTCGGGATCTCCACCGGGCGCGACGGGCAGCTTGCTCGTTTCCAGATGTTCCAGGTCCACGGTGGGCCCGTCGGCACGGGTCATACCGGCGATGATCGCCAGCTCCAGCTGCCGGACGTTGCCGGGCCACGGCTGCTCGACGAGATATGCGCGAGCCGCGTGCGAGATACCCGTGATCAGTGATCCGGTCGCCACGTGGTACCGGACCAAAAAGTGTTCGGCCAACGGCACGATGTCCTCACGGCGCTCGCGCAGCGGCGGAATACTGATGCTCAGCTCACGTAATCTTTCGTGGAGCACCTGTGCGAAGGAACCCGAGTGCACGAGTCCGGACAGATCCCGCTGGGTGGCGACCATCACCCTGACATCACAGACCACCGGCGCGCGGTCGTCGCGGCCGAGGGGGCGAACGGTCCTGTCCTGGAGCACTTGCAGGAAGCGTTTCTGGTCCTCGACGGAGAGGGCGCCTATCCCGGCGAGCAGCAGGGTACCGCCAGCTGCCGCCTCGAAGGCGCCGATACGCCGCGCCGACGTCGGGCCCGATCGCCCGCGATCGATTCCGAACAGTACCTGAGCCAGCAGTCCCGTCGGATAGGCCGCCAGG
Organism: uncultured Fibrobacteraceae bacterium; assembly: GCA_964384055.1. Lineage (GTDB taxonomy): Bacteria > Krumholzibacteriota > Krumholzibacteriia > LZORAL124-64-63 > LZORAL124-64-63 > CAYLIV01. Next base: position 48,921 of record CAYLIV010000009.1, on the reverse strand, counting down.
TTCTCGAACACGAAAGGCCCCGACGAGCGACGACTCATCTGATGAATGCGGCGGGCGGCAGTCGCCTTGCCGGTACCGAACTCGCCGACCAGGCAGACGCTCTGGTCGGTCTCCGCGGCGCGCGCCAGGTCGGTGGCCAGCCCCCGGCTGGCCGCGCTGACGCCGGGCACCTGGCTGTCACCGTTACCCTCGCCGATATCGATCCGTTGCTCGAGATAGGAACACCGTTTGCGCATGTTGGCGTAGCGCAGCACCGCGCGGACCGTTTCGATCAGCACCACCGGCCCGTGGTTCCGGTCGTAGAAGTGGAAGGCACCGATACGCAGCGCGTCGCCGACCAGAGAATCGTTGCGGCGGGAAGTGATTACGACAACAGGCAGGAATGGATCCCGTTCGCGCAACTGCCTGAGTACCGCCAGACCGTCGTGGTCTACCAGCTCGATGTTCAGCAGCACGAGTGTCGGCCAGCTGTTACGTTGCTGGGCCAGGCCGGAGTCGGGATCGGCGCAGGTCCGCACTTCATGGAAACGCCCGAGCACGATGGACATGTCCGACAGCGACTCCAGATCATCGTCGACAATCAGAATTCGTTCCGCGTTTCCATTCACGTCGTGTGATGGAACCATGGGTGCGCCTTTCCATTTTCCCTACTGCGCTTCCGGACCGGATCCCATCCGGTAACGGTGACAGCTATCCCCGGGGGTCAAGGTAGACGCTTTAATGATACCATATTATGTATAAAAATGCCATTATAAGGGATATTTCGGGCGTATTTGTACTATTCCTGGCGGGAAATATCAATTCATCCGCCTTCGTGGATACAATCACCAGCGAGGATGCTACGGCGTTGAAACCTCAGCCGCCGAGGATCGACTCGTAGACAGCGAAGGTCTTAGCGGCGATCGCGTCCAGCGCGAACTCGTCGCGTCCGATTGCGCGGGCGCGGCGGGACAGACGGTCGCGCAGGTCGGGATCCTCGAGGATGGCGACGACCCGATCGGCCAGGCCCGTCACGTCGCCCACCGGCCGCACGAAACCGGTCTCGTTCTCGCGGACCATGTAGGGGATTCCGCCGGCGTCGGAGCCCACCACGGGCAAGCCCACCGCATAGGACTCGGAGATGGCCACCGGAGCCGTTTCTTCCAGCGACGGGATCAACAGTAGCGACGCCTTGCGGTATTCATCCCACAGCACGTCGTTGGGCACCAGCCCCAGCAGCTTGATGTGGTCGCCGAGGTCGCGACTGCGGATGAACTCGGCCACCTGCTGATCCAGTTCAGTGTTCGAGTCGGGCCCGAGCAGATGCAGCGTGGCCTCGGGAATCCGCTGCAGGACACGCTCCATCACCCGTACTGTGGTCAAGGGATCCTTGCGCTTGCGGGTACCGCCGATCACGAGGATGTGCGGCGCGCACGGCTCGTTGCGTATGGCGAAGATCTCCTCGCTGACCGGGTTGTTGATAACGAATTTCCGGTAGTCGATGTGCGTGGGCAGGATCGCCGTGACGTGCCCGGAAGTGACGATCACGTTCCGGATACGGTCGAGCTGTTTGCGGGCGGCTCGCTGCCGCAGCCGTCCGCCGAGCCGGGTGATCGGCGAGGGATGTTCGAAGGGTTCCTTCCAGAAGACGCCGTGAACGGTCACCACGTTGGGCAGACCGCTGTCGAGGGCGGCGAAGGTCGGCAGACCCAGGCCCTGCGCGTGCATGATGTCCGGCGAAAGGCGCTTGACGAGCCTGGCGATCTTGCGCCGCTGAAAGTAAAGGTTCATCAACTGGGAAAGCCGGTAACGATTGGTGAGGAAGTGGACCGTGATGCCGTCACGCTCCACTTCCCGGTTTTCGGGCACGATGGTCTCGCAGCAGATGACATGCAGATCGACCTCGGGGATCCGGGCCAGACCCTTGGTCAGATAGTGGGCGACGGCCGTCACACCCCCGGGAATGACCGACGGATCCAGAGGAAACGCTCCCGTCACGACAACCCGCATCACGCTGCTGCACTCCTTCGCCGACACGCGATCACGATCTGCGCCCCGCTGCTATCCTGCCCATGTTGCGCGTAACGCGCATCGGTCGGCGTACCGACCCGCCCGCCACGTACGTTACCTCCCCTGACTCTGCTTGAGGAACTTGTAGAAGTCCCCGTCGGTGGACAGGACCAGTGATGTGCTCTTGTCGATGGTGGCGCCGTAGGTCTCCATGGTCTTGAGGAACTCGTAGAAGCTCCGCGTGTCCGGCGACCGGTCGTAGGCGGCCGCGAAGATCCGCGTGGCCTCGGCGTCCGCCTCACCCTTGATCTCCTGCGCCCGCTTGTAGGCCTCGGACTGGATCCGCAGCAGTTCGCGGTCCTTTTCACCGTTGATCCGCGAGGCTTCACCCTGCCCCTCCGAGCGGAAGCGGTCGGCGATCCGGCGACGCTCCGCGATCATGCGCTCGTACACCTTGGTCTGCACCTCGCGCACGTAGTTGATGCGTTTGAACTGCACGTCGAGTATCTCGATGCCCAGATCCGAGGTACGCCCCTGGGCTTTGGAGAGGATCTCCATGCGAATGTCATCCCGGCCGGCGTCGATCTGGACAAGTACGACCTCGTCCTCCGGCACGTTTTCGGCGCGCATCGGTTCGCGGTTGCTCGTGCGGACCACGTCCACCAGATCGTACTTGGCGATGGCGTTACGGGTCTCGCCATCGAGAATGTCGTCCAGACGGGTCTGGGCCCCCCGTTCGTCACGCAAGCGCTGGAAGTAGAGCAGCGGATCGGTGATGCGCCAGCGGGCGTAGGTGTTGACCCAGATGAAACGCTTGTCCTTGGTAGGCAACTGGTTGGGATCGCCGTCCCATTCGAGGAAGCGTTTCTCGAAGCGGTGGACCTTCTGCACGAAGGGAATCTTCACCTTCAATCCAGGTGTCATGACCGGATCGCCGACCGGCTTGCCGAACTGGGTGATGATCACCTGTTCGGGTTCCTTGACCTGGTAAACCGTACCGGCGATGGCCAGCAACACGACGACGGCGATGATGAGATATCCGATCTTCATGTTACTCACCTCCCTTCGCGGCTTGGTTCAGATTGAGCAAGGGCAATACTCCCTCGAGCGAACCGTCGACCACTATCTTGCTTTCGACCTGCGGCAGCACCTGACCCATGGTCTCCAGATAGATCCGTCGTCGGGTCACTTCCGGCGCGGCGCGATATGCCTCGTAGAGTGCGTTGAATCGGGTCGCATCACCACTGGCGCGATTGACCCGGTCGAGCGCATAACCCTCGGCCTTCTGGATCGTCTGCTCCGCCTCGCCCTTCGCCCGCGGAATGACCTTGTTGTATTCCGACTGGGCCTGGTTGATCAGCTTCTCCTTCTCCTGCTGGGCCTCGTTGACCTCGTTGAAGGAAGGCTTGACCGGATCGGGCGGGTTGACATCCTGCAGCACAACCTGCTCGACCTTGATGCCGGTATCGTACTGGTCACATAGCTCCTGGAGCTTGGTCGTGACCTGCAACGCGACGTCGGCGCGTCCCACGGTGAGCACCTCGTTCACGGTCCGATCGCCGACGATCTCACGCATCACTGCCTCGCTCATATCGCGGAAGGTGTCGTCGACGTTGCGGACCTGAAACAGGTACTTGTACGGTTCGACGATCCGGAACTGCACGACCCACTCGACAACGGCCGCGTTCAGATCGCCCGTGAGCATGTTCGATTCCTCGGCGTAGGGTTTGGTGGCGTACTGGCTGCGCACGCCTGCCCGCACCGTCCGGAAACCGAACTCCTCTTTCAGCTGGCGCTGGATCGGCACCTTCAGCACGCGTTCGATGCCGAAGGGCACCTTGAAGTGCAGGCCGGGATTGGTCGAGCGCACGTATTTACCGAAGCGCAGCACCAGCCCCGTCTCTTCCGGGTCGATGGTGTAGAAGCTCGTCAGCACGACGATCAACGCCAGCACAATGATGGCGCCGCCGCGTATCAGCCCCCTGTTCACCTTGGGAATCTTGAACTCCGGGATATTCGGCTGTCGATCCCCGAAGTTGTTATCTTCCGCCATGGGATCACTCCTTTCCGGTGATGGTTCTCCACCTCATCGGTCTATTTCACCTGTCTATGGCAACTGTCTGTCGTATCTGTTGTGGCACTGTATCACAATCCTCAGGTAAACAAACCTTTATCACACTATTCGGCCACCCCGTGTTTCCGGCGACCCGAACGGTCGGGCCTGCGTGGTTCAGTCGAGGGCGAACAGGGCGCTCGCGTTGGCCGTGGTCGCAGCCGCGATCTCCGGCAGCGTCTCGCCACGCAGTTCGGCCAGGGCCTCCGCCACCTGGCGAACATGTCTCGGTTCCGCCGCCTCGGCCGGCACGCCGTCCAGGCCGATGGACGGCGAGTCGGTCTCCAGGACGATCTGCTCCAGCGGCAGGTCCTGCGCCGATCGTCGCGCCCGCCTGGCGCCCGGCCGGGTCACGGCGCCCCCGAAGGCGATGTGCAGCCCGGCGGCGACAAAACGTCGCGCCAGCTCGAGGCCGCGACTGTAGGCGTGCAGCACCCCGCGCAGTCGCGGCGCGAACGGCCGCAGGGCGTCGAGCATCGGCTCGAAGGCGCCCCGGCAATGCAGGATCACCGGTAGATCGAGATCGACCGCGAGCCGTAGCTGCCGCTCGAGCACGGCGAGTTGCACCGCGGGCGCCGGCGAGTCGACCTTGAAGTCGAGACCGATTTCCCCCACGGCCACGGCCCGGCATTCGCGAAGCTGCCTCTCCAGCCGGCCGGTATCCAGCATCTCGTCCGCCACCCACGGGTGCAGCCCGAACGCGGTGTGGACGCCAGGCTCGGCCGCCAGCGCTGCAACGCCGGGCCACGAGGCGAGATCGTAGGCCGGCACGATACACCGGTTCACTCCCGCCGTCCGGGCGCGCGCGAGCACACCGGCCACATCGTCGGCCAGCGGCGGCATGAACAGGTGGGTGTGGGTTTCGATCAGGTCGAGCAACCGGGACCTCTTTGCTATCGTCCAGCCGGTGCGCGCTCGTAACCACCGAGCGTCGGTCTCGAGCCGAGACGCTACCAGAACTCGAGAAAAAAATCGCGGGTGAATCGTGCACACCATCCGCCCCGGACGCTGGGCACGCTTGCGTGTGTACTTCCGACGCGAGTTGCGGTATAACCTCGCCATGGCACACGTCTATTGCATTGCAGCCAGCGGCAGCGATTCCGACGACGCGATCGAGCAGAAGATCGCCCGCCTCTGGCAACAGGCCGGACTCGATTTCTGTTTCCGGACCAACGATGTCACGGCGCTGAAGCTCCACGTTGGCGAACCCGGCACCCGGACCTTCCTCTCGCCGGCCGTCGCCGCGGGCTGTGTCCGTTGTCTGCACGACGCCGGAACGCGGCCCTTTCTCACCGACACGGTGGTGCTCTATCGCAGTCCACGCGACAACAGCGTCGGCCACGCGCGGGTAGCTCGTGAGCACGGTTTCACCGTCGAGCGTGTGGGTGCGCCCTTTTTTCCGGCGGACGGGCCGACCGGTAGCGACGGCGTCGAGCTGCCCGTCGCCGGGCGGCACTTCGCCGCCGTGGACATGGCCGCCGCCATCGTGCAGGCCCACAGCGTGCTCGTCCTGTCCCACGCCACGGGGCATCTCGGCACGGGATTCGGCGGCGCCATCAAGAATCTGGGCATGGGATGTTGCACCCGCGGCGCGAAGCTGCGCCAGCACCACGGCCACTATCCCGAGGTCGATCCCGACAAGTGCGGTGTCTGCGGGAACTGTCTCGACATTTGCCCGAGCGGTGCCATCAGCGTGGACGGCAGCGCGGCTATCGATCCGAGCGTGTGCATCGGCTGCGGGGACTGTATCGCCGTGTGTCCGGAAGAGGCGATCGAGTTCGGCTGGTCGATCATGGGCAGCGAGTTGCAGGAGCGGATCGTCGAGCATGCGCTGGCCCTGGCGCGTCGCAAGCGAGGACGCATCGCCTATGTTACCGTGGCCATGAATATCACCAAGGATTGCGATTGCCTCGGGCTGGACCAGCCACCCCTGTGCGAGGATATCGGTATTCTCGCCTCACGGGATCCCGTGGCCATCGACCAGGCGGTGCTGACACTGGTGCGCGAGCGTGCCGGCCGATCGCTCGAGTCTCTCTCCTACCCCCAGCGCGACGCCTCGGTACAGATCGCCTATGCCGAAGCGATCGGGCTCGGCAGCCGCGAGACGCCGCTCGTGCAGGTCGAGTAGTACTGGAATCGAGATCCTACTTCAGCAGGACGCAACGCCGGGTAAATACCTGCCGATCCACGGTCAGCTGCACGAGATACGTGCCGCTGGGCAACCGGTCGGCATCCCAGTTCAGGGCGTGGTCGCCGGCCCGCTGCGTGCGGTCGACCAGCTGCGCCACCCGGTGGCCGCGCAGATCATAGATCTCCAGGGAAACCGTCGCCGTGGTGGGCAACGTGTAGGCGATGGTCGTTCCGGCGTTGAACGGGTTGGGCGCGACCGGGTGCAACAGATAGCCCGGCGCCGGCGGCGGCGCCTCGTCGGCACCGGTCATCACGTATTGCTGCAGTGTGGCATAGGCATAGTCGGCCAGCTCGGTCTCGGCAGCGAGCAAACGTTGCCACGATGGAGGTTGCAGACGCCACGCCGCCAGCGAATCCTCGGCGACGCTGAAGATGGAATCCTCGACGGCGAAGGTCGTCGCCCACAGGCCGTCGCCCAGCTCGTCACGCATGCGATACGAGTCGATGTAATACGGATCTCCGTCGTACCAGAACAGGTAGTCCCTGAGCCGCAACGCCTTCCAGCAGAGTGGCGCACCGCCTGGGCCGGAGGCGACCGCCGGCGGCTCGCCCACCGCCCAGTAGGGAACGGCGATCGCCGACGCGGGGCTGCCGAGCATGGTCCACATGGTGCTCAGATACGCCGGCTCGCGCGGTTCGGCGGCCGGGTCGACACCCTGGATCACCGTTGCCGACACGGATATCTGGCGGCAAATGCTCCACATGGTGTTGATGAAACCGAAGGGCTTGTCCAGCTCCCACTTGTCGGGAAACGGGACGGGGACGGCCTTGCTGGTCGCATCGGAAAAATCACGCATGTGCCAGCGCATGAGCGTGTGTGGATCGAGGCTCTCCGCGGCGACGAAGCCGGCGATCAGGTCGTGCGAGCGGAGAAAGCGTTCGTAACCGACACCCGGTCCCGGCCCACCCGGAACCGTGTCGTGGCAGGTGAAGGTCGCGCGGATCAGGTAACCCTCCGGCGTGTCCGCGGGGTTGTAGGGCCAGACCTTCTTGTCGATGACCTCGTACATCATCGCCGCGCCGGTCGTATCGATGACCCCGAAGATACCCTTGATCTGCCGGTAGCTGCTGGTGGTATCCAGGAAAGCCTCGAATTCGGTGACCGAGCGGCAGGTGCCGAGGGCCTGTCGCATGAAGACGCCGTTCGAGGTGATCGTGTCGGGCTTGGCCGCACCGCTGGCTTCGCGGATGTAGGCGTTGAGGATGGCGAAACCGTGCTCGTTCAGGCCCATCCACGAGCGCGGGTTCTCCTCGTCGACGTTGATCACGCACAGGAATCGATGGTCGAAGGTCTTGTGCAGGTAGAGTTCGTTGTTGCGGGTACCGGAATCGCGCGTTTTCCAGAGCAGGGGTCGGCCGTCCGCGGTGACGCTGCCGCAGGCCACGCCGATGGTGCAGCTCTCGTCGAGCTCGGTGACGACCGGTCGGGGCGGCCGCTCACCCTCGGTCAGCATACCGCCGGCATGCATCATCATACCGGCAAGCATCAACAACGGCAGAAGTACGATCAGAAAGCGCACGTGGCCTCTCGCACCAGTCCAAGGGCGAATCGCTATGTCCGGATCGCCAGTGAACGATCCGGACGCTCGATACGAGAGTATATCATTTCCGGCGTACGAATGCTCGTTTTCATTCAGCGGACGTATCGTTACGCCGCGCAAGCAACTCGGCGGCGGCGAACCAGCCGGCGGTCTCGAGTTGCGTGTGGGTCAGCAGGGGCGCGTAATGGGCCAGCGTTTTCCGGGCGCGTTCGTGGTAGCCCGCGTCGTCGGTCGCGATCCCGGCCTTGATCAGGACGTGCAACATGGCGGCGTTGCCCGACGGCAGGGAGGCGTCGAACAGATCGAACAGGCGTCCCAGTGGCGCGTCGATCGAGGACGGCGTGTAATAGTAGCCGCCCTTTTCCGCCGCAAAGAGCGCGTCGGCCTGGTCGATCAGTGTTAAGGCTCGCTCGAGTGACGCCGTACCCGCTCCAATACGGTGCAGGTCGAGCAAGCCGCACGCCAGCAGGGCGTAATCAGTGAGCACGGCTTCGCCGCTCGGTCGGCCACGCGTCGAACAACGTACCAGGGTGCCGTCGGCGGCGCGGTGGCTGTTCCAGAGGAAATCGGCCACCTTCGCTGCCGTATCGCCATACCGTGACCCGCCCGTCAGCTCGTAGCCGAGCACCAGGGCGGAAACGGCCAACCCGTTCCAGGCCGTGACGATCTTCCGGTCGCGACCAGGCGCGGCGCGCTGGGCGCGGAAATCGATCAGGTTGCGGCGATGTTTCGCCAGCAGCCCGACCACCGCGTCGCGATTCCACTCGAACTCCTCGGCGATCCGATTCACATCGGCGCGCAGCGACAGGACGTTGCGATCGGTGCCTTCCACATTGCCCGGCAACCCGACGCCCAGCAATGCAGCCAGCACCGGTCCGTCGTCGGCGTTGGTGGCGATGGTGATCTCGTCGGGCGTCCACTGGTAGTAGGCACCCTCGCCGTCGCGGCTGCCGGCGGCGAGACTGGCGTGGAAGGCACCCTCTTCGCCAAGCAGATCCGCCACCATGAAGTCGAGGGTCCGGCTGCCGATCTCGCGGAAGTCCGCCCGATCGCCGATGACGCCCGCTTCGAGGTACAGGCTCGCCAGCTGGGCATTGTCGTAGAGCAGCTTTTCGTAATGAGGGATCAGCCATTTGCGATCGGTTGCGAAGTGATGGAATCCGCCGCCGATCTGATCGAACATACCGCCGCTGGCCATGAATTCGAGGGTCACCTCGGTCAGGTTCCGGTACATCATGCGCCCGGTGGCGCGATGGTGCGTCAGAAGAAACCGCCAGCGGACCGGCACCGGGAACTTGGGCGCACCGGAGAATCCGCCCCACTTCTTGTCGAAATTGAGCTGGATCTGGTTCGCCGCCGCGTCGATGTGATGGGTTTCGAGGGCCGCCGGGCGTTCGGCGTCGTCCGGCAGCTCGGGCATTGCGGTCACCCGCTCGCTCAAGCGCGCCGCTTCCTCGGTGAACTCGTGCTGGTTCGAACCGTAGACGGAACTGACCTTGCCCGCCAGTTCCAGAAAGGTGTCGCGAGGTACGTAGGTTCCGCCGAAAAACGGTTTCCGATCCGCGGTCAGAAACACCGACAATGGCCAGCCGCCGCGCTTGACCATCAGTTGTACCGCCCGCAAATAAACGGTATCCACGCCCGGATGTTCTTCACGATCGACCTTGACGCACACGAAATTCCGGTTGAGCAGTTCGGCGACCGCGTCGTCCTCGAATACCTCGACGGCCATCACGTTGCACGCGTGACAGGAAGCATAGCCGATGGACAGGAATACCGGTTTGTTCTCGGCGCGCGCCCGCGCGAACGCCGCTTCACCCCACGGATACCAGTCGATCGGACCCCGGGCGTGCTGACGCAGGTGGCGCGACTGCTCATCCCGGAGATGGTTGCCTTCTTCGCGAACCTGCGCGGGCGTACGGTATGGTTGCTCGGCGGAAAAATCGTTCATGGCCCCAACCTTCCAGTTCCTGGCGGCGTGATGAGTATTCGGGTTCGGTGGCTGAAATCTCGTAGGTGGACGCGTACCGTGTCAAGGGGATGGGCGCCGGTGCTTCCAACGCCGGTGCGTCCAGAGCCACAGTTCGGGTCGGCGACGGATCGCCTGCTCCAGGTGTCGTGTGTGGCGTTCGGTAATCTCACCGTCCGCCGTATCGCGCGGATTCTCGACCAGCAGTTCGAAGGAAACGTCGTAGTGCCCGCGTCGTGGGCGATTGATCTCGAGGTAGACGACCGGCTGATCGAAGCGTTTGGCGAGCCCCTCGGTGCCCAGGAAGACCGGCGTGTCCTGATGCAGAAAAGTCATCCAGTATGCCTTGTCCGGCGGCGGTGTCTGGTCCGCGATGAACGCCGTTATGCTGCCGGTACCGCGGTTGCGTTCCATGGTCCGCGTCGTCTCCTTGACCGGGATCAGTTCGGTTCCCGATCGTGTGCGCATGTGGATCAGCAAGCGGTCCACGGCCTGGTTGGTCAACGGTTTGTAAATGACCGACAGGCGGTGGTGGCCCAGGAAGCTGAACGCGGCGCCGGCCAGTTCCCAGTTGCCGTAGTGCCCCAGTACGACGATGACGTCCTTGCCCCGGGCAAGCTGTCGATCGATCACGGAGAAGTTGTCGATGTCGACTCGCCGGATCGCTTCCTCCGGACTGATGGTCAGCACCTTGCAGGTTTCCAGGAGCAGATCGCAGAAGAAGCGATAGAAATCCCGGCAAATGGTGCGGATCTCGGCCGGGGTCTTCTCGGGAAAGGAATTACGCAGATTCTGGAGCACGACACGCTTGCGGTACCCGAGACCGTATATGAGAACGAACAACAGATCCGAGATCCGGTACAGCAACCAGAACGGCAAACGCGCCATCGCTCGCACCAGCAACGTAAACAACACGGTGAGGCCCTGTCTTTCCCGGACGATCGTCCGTGACGGCACCGCTCTGCCAGTCGATACATTTCGGCGTCCCGATGCGCCCACCGACCGGCGTACCCGGCGCCGGAACGGCCCATAAAACTCATGCACACCGCCGCTTGTGGTCAACCAGAAAAACCAGTGCAGAAATAGCCTCGGTCGGGTACGAGCAACCGACAGGACAGCGGCGGCGGATTCGTTGCCGTGTGTTTACACTGTGCCTGTATCCCGAAACTATGTGGCCAACGACGTACGATTCGCCCTCGCGCTCGCATATAGGCTCACTCACCGCGCATTCGGATGGTCACACCACGGAAGGGCAGGCATGACCAGGGCTAAGACCGGCGAGAAGCATTGCCGTCCGCCGTTCGACCGGGGACTCTATCTCTTCCTGTTGCGACTGCGCGAGCCGGCCGAGATCAAGGTCGGCGCACTGGGTACCTTTATCTTTCCGAACGGCTGGTACATCTACACCGGCCGGGCGCGGCGTAATCTGCGCCAACGCGTCGAACGTCACCTGTCGACCAAGCGCCGGCGGCGCTGGCACATCGACTATCTGACGACTATCGACACCGCCGATCGTATCGGCGCGGTAATCGTGCCGGAGCTGGACGACCCGGCCCATGACGAATGCTGGGCGAACCAGCGTGTGGGACGCTTGCTGGCCGCGGAGGCCGTCGTCCCGGGTTTCGGCGCCTCCGATTGCGTCGACGGCTGCCCCGCCCACCTCTGGTTTTCCTTCCGACCACTTTCGCTGCTGGAGATACGACCGCTGTTCCCTGATGCCCGACTGTTGTTGCCGCCGCCGTTGACGGATGCCCTGCGGGTTGCCGAGACCTTGGAATGAGAACGCGCCAACCCTGGCTGTATCACGCGGGGCTCCAGCCGCCCACGGTTCACAGATCCCTGGAACGATACCCTGATCACGGACCGCGGCAACGACCGGTTTTGCGCGATCGACTTCTACTTGAATCAGGATTTTTCTGATTTCGGCATCCGGAGCCGGCGAAATGTACTCGTCTACAGCGCCGGCCAGGGCATACAATCATTACATCAGGTCGAACGAACGTCCGGGATCTCGGCAACGGACTCGCCATCGTCAGTCCGAGCTGACTGCGCGCTGTGCGGGTAACCTGGAGGAGCACCATGAAGACCGTGATCGTTGGCGGCGGCCGAGCCTGTCGAGCCTTCCTGGAGCATCTCGCCGCCGGACACCTGCGTGAACTCGTACTGGACGTCATCTGCGTCGCTGATCCGCGCGAGCAGGCGGCGGGCGTGACCCTGGCCCGCGAGCAGGACATCAGCATCATCGCCGATTATCGCGAAGCCATGCAATTGCCCGGCACCGAGCTGGTTCTCGAGCTGACCGGCGATCGTACGATCATGAACGACATCTACAAGCGGTTGCCGCCGGATACCCGGGTCATCGATCACATCACCGCACGTATCTTCTGGGAAATGATCGCCCTCGAGCAGTCCCTGCGCGACGAGCTGGAAAACCGCACGCGGCTCGAGGCGAAACGCGCCGCGGACCGCCAACGGGCACAGGACATTCTCGACAGCCTGCCCGACATCGTCGTCGTTCTCGATCCGCAGAAAAAGATCCTCCTGACCAACGAACGGTTCAACGTCGAAGGCCGCACCGTGACCGGTAGTCCCCTGGGCAAATGCTGCGAGGACGTCCTGTGCGGCCGGGAAAGCACGGCGGATGCCACCGGCCATCAGTGCCCGTTCGAACGAGCCGTCGAACTCGGGGTTCCGGTCTCGACCATCGTCGAACGGTCACGCCCGGTGCACGGTTTCTACGAGGTGACCGCCTGCCCACAGTTCGACGAGCAGGGGAATCTCGTCGAGGTCGTCGAGACCCATCATCCGGTCACCGAACGCATCCTGCTGCAACGGGGTATCGAAACCTCAGAATTCCGGCTGCGCCAGTTCATCGACAACGCCGCCGACATCATCTCGATCAAGGACCGGCAGGGCCGCTACCTCGTGGCCAACCGGGCAACCGCATCGCTTTTCGGGAAAAAGCCCAAGGAGTTCATCGGCAAGACCGCCGCCGAACTCTACGACACCAAGATCGCCCGCATGATCAACGAGCACGATCGGGAGGTGATCGAGAAGTCGCGGCTTTCCAAGTATGAAGAAGTGGTCAAGATCGACGGGCGGGAGTACTTCCTGGAAACGACCCGCTTCCCCATCTACAACTACGCCGGCGAGGTCGAAGGCGTCTGTACCATCGCCCACGATGTGACCGAACGCCGTCAGCTGCAACAGCAGCTCCTGCAATCGGCGAAACTGGCCGCCGTGGGCAAGCTGGCCGCCGGAGTCGCCCATGAGATCAACAACCCGCTGACCGGCGTGCTCGCCTATGCCGAGGATCTGCTCGACGACGCCGACGACAGCGACGATCGCAGCGACGACTACAAGGTGATCATCCGCGAGACGCTGCGCTGCCGCAACATCGTCCGCAACCTCCTGGATTACGCCCGTCAGGACGCCCCCAAGTTTCAGCGGGCCGATCTCAACAAGGTGGTCGATCGCGCCTTGACGCTGATACGCAAGCAGCCGCGTTTCCACGATATCGAATTGAAGCTGGAGATGTCGCGCCAAGCACTGATAGTCGATGCCGAGAGCCGGCAACTGCAGCAGATCATTCTGAACCTCTTGATCAACGCCGCCGACGCCATGGACCGCCGGGGAACGATCTGGATCGCCAGCGGCTGGGAGGATCGGGAGTGCTGGATCAAAGTGGGCGACAGCGGTCCCGGCATTCCCGAGGCTGAGCGCAACCGGATCTTCGAACCGTTCTACACGACCAAATCCACTACTGGCCTGGGCCTGGCGGTGAGCTGGGGCATCATCGACCGCCACGGGGGCACCATCGAGGTAGGCGACAGTCCGCTCGGCGGCGCCGAGTTCACGATCGTCTTGCCACAGGGCATGATCGACACAGAGGAGAGCGAACATGGCGGACCGTGAAGGCGGCGAACAGAACGAGCTGACGATCCTGGTCGTCGACGACGAGCAGATCGTCCTGGACAGTGCCCGCAAACTGCTGCGCAAGGATCCCCTCAAGGTCGTCACCGCCTTGACGGCGGCCGAGGGGCTGGAGGTGCTCGAAGGCGGCGGGGTCACCGTCGTCTTGACCGACATGATGATGCCCGGCATGGACGGCCTCGAATTCACCCGGCTGATCAAGGAACGCTGGCCGGCGGTACCGGTGGTCATGATAACCGGTTACGCGACGATCACCACCGCCATGCAGGCCATGAAGCTGGGCGCGTTCGATTACGTCGCCAAGCCCTTCACCAAGGCGGAACTACGGGGCATCGTGCATCGGGCGCTCCACCTGGTCGCCGAGGTCGCTCACGATACACCGACCGGTACCGCTGCCGGCGACGCGGTCGGCACCGGCCACCAGACACACGCCCGACTGCGTACGCTCGGCCGCAACAGCTGGCTGATGCTGGAAGAGGACGGCTGCGTGCTGATGGGTGTGGAGGAGTCGTTCGTGAACGCGGCCGGCGCAATCACCGAGATCGACCTGCCGGCGGTGGGCGACATGGTGAGCCAGGGCGCGGTCTGCCTGCAGATCTTCACCACCGATCTGATCTGCCACACAGTCTGGTCGCCCCTGTCGGGCGAAGTCGTCGAGGTCAATTCACGGGTGGCTGAAGACCCCGCCGACGCCCTGCAGGACCCGTACGACAAGGGCTGGCTGCTGCGTGTCCGTCCCAGCAATTTCGAGGTTGAACGCACGTTGCTCGGACTGTGAGCGGGCCGCGCTTCGGCTCGTATAGTCGGCCCGGTCCGATCACGGCGAGAGCTGCCTGACCTGTTGCAAGAACTCGTGGCTGCGGGGATAATCGCGCACCAACGGCGCGTACAGCGCGGCAAGCCGTCCGGCCTGAGCGATGTCCTGTGCGCCGAGGCGCCACCAGACGGTTTCCTCCCACAACCTGACCTGCATGGCGGTGGGCCGTAGCCCGGGGAATTCGCCGAGCTGTTGTGGCGAGGGGAAAAAGCCGGCCGCCCGGGCGAAGGCGTCCGCAGCCTGATCGTAGGCGCCGATCATGGCGAGGCACTGACCCATCGTCGCGTGGTGTGTCGGTTCGGAAACGCTGCCCACGAGCAACGGCAACCAGCCCTGGTCGGTCTGGCCGTCTGGACCGTGGTGGAGCAGGCCCTCGATGGCTGTCCCGAGGGGCAGCCGTGTGACCGGATCGATTTCCTGTAGCCGAGCGTCGATCGCGCGGCGGCGCCGGGATACGGTTGTCTGCAACTGGCCGCGTTGCGCCTCGGATTTCGCCAGCAACATCTCGAGCCGGTCAAACACCAGACGACGCTGCGCTACCGGCAACGGCTCGCGCGGTCGAATCCGCGGGTACCGCTGGCGGAAGTCGTGCTCCACGCGACCGAGCAGGCTGTTGAGTGCGTTCTGGAGTTGCACCAGGCGCTCCTCGAGCTGGCCCAGGCGCCGGCGGTCACCTGCCAGATCCACCAGTTCACCGTCGACGCAGGTGAAGTTTTCCAGCTGCCAGTAAAGGCCGAAGTTACGTTCCCAGACCACCGGCGCTCGCTCCGGGGCGGCCGCGCCCGCGCGCTGTTTCATCGCCGCCTCGACCTGGGCCGCCGTCCGCACCTTCAGCACCCGGAAGTATGCATTGTTGTACACCGGTTCGAAGTACTGCAGGGACTCCGGCATGAACTGGAAACGCACGATGTTCATGTCCATGGTGAGCGGGGTCGTGATACCGGCCAGATACCTCGCGGACCCGATCCCGTCGTTCAGGACCTGATTCCGACTCCAGAACAGGTAGTCGGCCTGGTATTCGGTGGCGAAGCGCCAGATCACCTCTTCCCGGGTGGAGAACAGCGACTGCAGGTAACGCTCGTAGCGCCGGCGTATCTCGACGTTTTCGAACTGCGAGTTGAGCACGACCGGTCGGCCGGTATACAGCAGTATCTGGGGCGACACATCGATATTGCCCAGAAACGCGTCGGCGCCGTAACGTCCACTCCCGGCCGCTCCCGGCCGGGGACCGCGAGTGTTCTGCTGAATCCAGCGGAACAGCTCATCCCGGAAATACCAGATGTCTTCTTCCGGACTGCTCATATTCGCCGTCTGACCGCCGGCGCCGAGCCGGGCGATCTGAATCTCGTCGCGAAGATTGCCGCCCAGATTGAGCAGCGGAGTGACGAGCAGCAGCCCGGCGATCGCGCCCTGGACCAACCATCCCGTCGATCGCGATCGCGCAGCGGTCACGCCCCTGATCAGCTGATCGACGAGCCAGGCAGCGCTCACTGCTGCCAGCAACAGGAAGACAACACCCATTCTCTCGACGCAGAGGTAAGCCAGCAGGAATCCACCCATGGCCCACAGCACACTCTTGACCCACACGGTCGCCCGCGCGCGGAACGAGAGCACCAGGGCTGCCGCAACGCCGGGCAACAAGATGCAGATGTGATAGCCCAGCTTGCCCCAGATCTCTGCCGGACCGGGCGCGTGGAACGGCGCGGCCCAGAAAACCCGCACCGCAAACGGCAGCGCGGTCGGATCAACCGGCCGTCGGAACAGGAAACGCAGCTTGTTGACCAGCAGCCCGAAAACATGACCGTAGTCACCACCGGCCGGTCGGGCAAAGAAGTAAACCGCGCCGCACAGGCACACCACGATGGCCAGCACTCCGAGGCGGCGATGGCGCGAGGTGTCGAGAATCGGCCACCGCCGCAACAGCAGCCAGCTCAGGATCCACGCGTAAAGAGCCAGCATGGGCAGGCTGACGATGAACCACCGTTCCCACAAGGAGGGCGTGAGCCACGCGGCCAGTCCCGCCAGCACATAGACGAGTGCCGCCCGCCAGGGCCACCTCCGGTCGCTGGCATAGACGACGTGGGCCGTGGCGGTTGCCAGCAACAGCACCGTGACCAGGAACTGGCTCAGGTGCCAGCACGCCACCGTGACCGCCAGCGCCACCGCAGCCAGCACCAGCCAGGCCACCCGTCGGCGCTGCAATGTGTGTAGATGCGCCATCAGAAACAGCATCAGCCAGAAGAGGGCGAAATCTTCTTTCAAGAGCAGCGAGGTAGAGAATCGTGCGAAACCCATGCTGCAGGAGGCATAGATCACCACCCCCAGCAGCGCCGGCAGCACGGCGATGCGCAGCGCCCGGGCCACGCCGTAGATCAGAAAAAAGATCAGGGAGTGCAGCAGCGGTATGACGGCGATCAGGAACTCGACAAACGACTGATTCCGGCCGCCGAACAGCCGATACAGCGTACCGTACACCGGCTCCATCACCAGGGTGTATTCCCGGTAGGCGTTCACCCCGTCGGGATGCTGCTGCAGGCGATCGTGTTCGAAGCGCTTGCGGTCCTGCTCGTTACCCGTGGCCCAGAGCAACGCGTAGCGGAACTGGAACGCCCGTTCGCTCCAGAAATAGCCCTGGTACCCGAGGTGGCTCTTGGTCGCACCGTCGTCGGTACGCATGGTGGCGAACTGCGACTCGCCGAATGGCTGGAACTCGTCGTGGTAGACGTTGATGAGATGGTAGAGCAGTGACCAGCTGAGCGCGGCCAGGACCACGATGACCAGGCAGGCGGTGACATCGGGCAGCCATGACTGCCGCGTACCGGCACCTCGCGCCCCGGATTGCCGCGTTCGAAACGATTGCCTGCCAGAAATCCGCATTCTAGAAATCTGCGTTCTTGGGCGTCCGCGGAAAGGGAATCACATCGCGAATGTTCTTGATGCCGGTCACGTAGTTGACCGTGCGATCGAAGCCGAGCCCGAAACCGGCGTGCGGCACGGTGCCGTACCGCCGCAGATCCCGGTACCACCAGTAGGTTTCCTTGTCCAGGCCCATCTCCTCGATGCGCTGGTCCAGCAGTTCGAGCCGTTCCTCGCGCTGGCTGCCGCCGATGATCTCGCCGATGCCCGGTGCCAGCACGTCCATGGCGGCCACGGTCTTGCCGTCGTCGTTCTGGCGCATGTAGAAGGCCTTGATATCGCGCGGATAGTTCAGTACCACCACCGGTCGCGCGCAGTGTTCACAGAGGAATTTTTCGTGCTCGGTCTGCAGATCGATCCCCCAGCTGACGGGGTAATCGAAGGCCTTGCCTGATTGTTCGAGGATGGTGATCGCCTCGGTGTACTCGATGCGTTCGAAGGTGCTGTCGATGAATTTTTCGAGCCGCACGACCGCGTCTTTCTCGATATGCTGGGCGAAGAACGCCATGTCGTCGGCCCGCTCGTCGAGCACGGCCTTGAAGATGTACCGCAGGTAGTCCTCGGCCAGGTCGGCGTCGTCGTGCAGGTCGGCAAAGGCGATCTCCGGCTCGATCATCCAGAACTCCGACAGGTGGCGGCTGGTGTTGGAGTTCTCGGCCCGGAAGGTCGGACCGAAGGTGTAGACCCGAGTCAAGGCCTGGCAGTAGCATTCGACGTTCAGCTGACCGGAAACCGCCAGGAAGGCTTGCTTGCCGAAAAAATCCTCGTTGTAGTCGATCTGACCGTCGTCGGTCCGCGGCAGGTTCACCAGATCGAGGGTCGAGACCTGGAACAGCTCGCCGGCGCCCTCGCAGTCGCTGGCGGAGATCAACGGCGTGTGAATCCAGTAGAATCCCTGTTCGTGAAAATAGCGGTGCGTTGCCTGGGCCAGGCAGTCGCGGACGCGAGCGACGGCGCTGAACGTGTTGGTGCGCGGCCGCAGGTGCGCCACCTCCCGCAGATACTCGAAGGTGTGGCGTTTCGGCTGGACGGGATAGGTCTCCGGATCGTCGACCCAACCGACGACCTCGATGGCCGTGGCCTGGATCTCGATCTGCTGACCCTTGCCCTGCGACGCCGCCAGCTCGCCGGTACAGCGCACGGCGCAACCGGCGCTCAGTTTCGCCACCTCGGTGTCGTAGTTGGGCAGACTGCTCGGAGCGACGACCTGCACGGCCGCGAAACAGGTACCGTCGTGGACCTGGATGAAGGACAGCCCGGCTTTCGAATCGCGGCGCGTTCGCACCCAGCCCTGCACCGTGACGATTTCGCCCACCGCGATCGCGCCGCCGAGCAACGCGGCGATCTTCTGATCCGCCATGATGTGATTCCCTCTTCTCGAATTCTCCGTGATCCTACGCGGAATCACCGAGTCTGATTCGGCTTCATCGACGTACTCGCCGATCAGCGTGCAAGATAACACTGATGACCGGATATTACCAATGCCGGACTTGGAAAACGACAATCGTTTCCAGCTGTATTTACCGATCTAACCTCGGAAATACCATAAACTTCTGCGAATTGCTGCCGAAAGAAAGAAGGCGCTACACCATACAGGCTGTTACCAGGTACTCGTCATCGCGACTGGCGCTTCAGCAGCAGGAGGAGAAGCTGTGGCTCGTGAGAACCGCACTAACTATCGTGTCGTTCCCGACGACGACGATCAACTCAGCGTTCGTTACACCGACCCGGACGGGAAGACTCATAGCGGTTGCGTGGTCGATACCAGCGTGGGTGGCATTGCGGTCGGTTTCGACAGTGAGCAGCCGCCACACATCCCGTTAACGACATGGACAACGCTGGCTCTCGAGTCGCCGTCGCTGTCCGAATCTCTCGCCATAGAGGTCGAGGTCAAGTCGCGCACCGACAACGGTCAGATCCGTCGGTACGGATTCCAGTTCCTCAAACCGGATCGCCTGAAGCGTGCGTTGCCGCCGGAACTGCGACGCCTGTTCAACCAGCGCGCGGCGATCCGGGTCAGGCCGCCATCGGACGCACCGGTGCAGGTCGATCTCGAGCCGAGCCTGCGTCAACCCGGCGCGGACACTGTCGTTACACTGCAAGGCGGCCCCGTGGACGAGGATTGCTTCTTCGAGGCCGTGATGTTGGACATCTCGGTATTTGGCATGGGTGTCCGGATCGACATGGACACGGAACACGCATTCGCGGATACCGAGCTGGTGCACGTCTCGTTCACGCTGCCACCCAGCCCGCGAGTGCTGCAAATGGACTCCTGGATCCGCAGCCGTTTCATCAAGGCCGGTCAGCTGTGCTACGGACTGGAATTCGTGGAAAGCGAAAACGACCACATTGTCGAGTACGTGATGCGTCTGCAGCGCGAGGACAGCCAGCGGAAAGCGAACAGCCCGGAGACGGCGCCCAGCAACGCGTCGTAGCGGCCGGGCCGCCGTACCGTCAGTCGAGAAGCAGTTCCAGCTCCAGCTCGTCCCGGATACGAATGCCGTTACCGGCCACCAGGGGAATCTCCGGCTTCAACTCGCGCGATCGTTCCACCGCGCGCGGGTACACCCGCACCAGTTCGAATCCCCGCCGCTGGTAGAACCCCAGCGCCTGCAGGTTGTCGTTGGTGGTGACCAGCCAGAGTTTGTTGCATCCGGCATCCACAGCCGTCGCCCGGACCGCTTCGACCAGGGCGTTGCCGACGCCGATACCTTGCCGGTCGCTACCCAGGGTGACGATCTCGCACTCGTCGTCGGCGATCCGATACGATATCATGCCGAGCCGCTGCTCTCCTTGTTCAGCGATGAAACCGGACAGCGAGGACGGCCGGTAGAGCTGCCCGTGGATGGCCACGAAGAAGGAACCCCAGTGCTCGGCCGTGAAGTCGTCGATCCAGCTGTCGCCTCGCGTGGTTTCCGTTATCCGGTATCCGTTCACGATTCGCTCCGTTCTCGGTAACTCGTCCCGCCGGGGCGGTGGACGCCGACGTCTGCGGCCCGCTTCGCTCGCAACGGTGCGCCTCGGTCAGTAGCCGGCCGCCTGCCCGTCCTTACGCGATTCCGACGCGCCGTAGTACACGTCCTGCTCCGCATCGTACAGGATCGCCTGGTAGCCGCCGAAGGATCCAACATTGACCTGCAGACTATGTCCCCGGCTCACCAGATCGCGTTGCGTCTCGTAGGTGATCCCCGTCTCGAGAAACACGGTGCCGCCGTCGTCCATGATCTGCCCTGTCGGCTGCGAGCTGCCCCGGTGCAGGATCCGGGGCGCGTCGCCGGCTTCCTGCAGGTTCATGCCGAAGTCGACCAGGTTCGCCACGATCTGCGCGTGCGCCTGGGGCTGCGTGGCGCCGCCCATGACGCCGAAACTCACATATGGACGGCCGTCTTTGGTGACGAAAGCGGGAATGATCGTGTGGAAGGGGCGCTTTCCCGGCGCGTAGGTGTTCGCTTCGCCCTCGCGCAGGGAGAACAGCTCACCCCGATCCTGCAGGCAGAAGCCCAGCCCGTCGGGGCACAGGCCCGAACCGATGCCGCGGTAGTTGCTCTGGACCAGCGACACGAAGTTGCGGTCCGCGTCGGCAACGGTCAGGTAAATCGTGTCGCCGTCCTCGAGGGCCGGGTTGGTCGGCCGGTTCCCGTGCTGCGGATCGCCGGCGGCCACGCGGCGTCCGGCATGTTGCGGATCGATCAGCGCGCGGCGGGCGTCGGCGTAGGTTTTCGAGATCAACCCGGAAATCGGGATGCTCACGAAGTCGGGATCGGCGTAGTAGCGGGCCCGGTCGGCAAAGGCGAGCTTTTTCGCCTCCACGAAGGTGTGGATGTAATCAGCGCTGCCGAAACCGAAACCAGCGATGTCGAAGCCCTCGAGCAGGTTGAGGATCTGCAAGGCGGCGATGCCTTGACCGTTGGGCGGCAGTTCCCAGATCTCGAGGCCGCGATACGTCGTCGAGACCGGCTCGACCCACTCGCCGTGGTGGGTGGCCAGATCGTCGGCGGTCAGAAAACCGCCTTTACGCGCCATGAACGCGCCGATGGTCGCCGCGATCTCACCCCGGTAGAATGCCTCGCGACCGCCGAGGGCGATCTTCTCGAGTGTGTTCGCCAGTGCCGGATTGCGCCAGATCTCGCCCTTGCGGGGCGCACGGCCGTCGACGGTGAAAGTCTCGAGAAAGCCCGGCTGGTCGCGCAGGACAGGTACGCTGCGACACCAGTAATGGGCGATCAGCTCACTGACCGGAAATCCCTCGCGAGCATAACGGATCGCCGGCGCCAGGACCTGCTCCATGGGCAAGACGCCGAAGCGATCGTGCAACTCGAACCAGCCATCGACGCATCCGGGCACCGTGACCGGCAACGGACCGTAGGGCGGCACATGGTCGAGACCGCGCGATCGGAACTCGTCGATGGTCAACGCCTGCGGTGAACGTCCACTGGCGTTCAGGCCGTGAAGCCGTCCCGAGCCCGCGTCCCAGACGATGGCGAACAGGTCGCCTCCGATTCCGTTACCCGTCGGTTCCATCAGCCCCAGGGCAGCATTGGCGGCTATGGCCGCGTCGACGGCATTGCCGCCCTGCTTGAGGATATCGAGTGCGATCTGGGTGGCCAGGGGCTGGCTCGTGGCGGCCATGCCGTGCCGGGCGATCACCTCGGAGCGGGTGGCAAACGCTTTGCCGGTGACGCGATCGGCAGCCATGGCAGCTCCAGTCGAACAATGGCAGGACACCGTGAACAGCACGTACAGCACGTACAGCAGCCGGATACGGCCGCTACGTTGTGTAAACCTCGTTACGGACATGACGCTTCGCATCGTTCGATTGTACCGCCCGATCACCCGGTTGCGCCATGGAAATCGTCGTGCACAGTTGTCGACTTGACATACATAGCATCACACAGTATAGTGTCGCACTATGGTTACACCGGACGACACTCGACAGTCCGCTTCCCTGTCTCCCGAGCTGCGGCGGGGCGCTCTCGTGCTGGCCATCCTGAGCCAGCTCGGTATGGAGCACTACGGATACTCGTTGCGCGAGCGGCTCGCGGCGCAGGGACTGGCCATCAAGGAAGGAACCCTCTATCCGTTGTTGCGGCGTCTCGAGGCACAGGGATTGTTGACGAGTCGTTGGGAGACAGCAGGCAACCGGCCGCGGCGTTATTACCGAGTTTCGGCCGCGGGCAAGAAGGCGCTGGCCGCAATGACGGTCGAGTGGCGCGACCTGGCACAGGTCATGGATCGCCTGCTGGAATCAGACTGAGAGGATTCGTCATGGATCTGATCGAACGCTATCTGAAAGACGTGGAACGCCGTTTGCCGGGCAAGCTCCGGGCCGATGTGACCAGGGAACTGCGCTCGTTGCTCGAGGACGCCTGCGAGGGCGCCGACCGGAACGACGAGTCCCGGGCGGTGGCCGTCCTGCGCGAATTCGGCCCGCCGGCGCAGATGGCGGCATCGTATATCCCGACCCGGCAGTACCTGATCGGTCCGGAGCTCTACCCCGCGTTCATGCGCACCATGAAGATCTGTCTGACCGTCATCGCAGTTCTGACCCTGGTCGGTCTGGTCTTCGACACGCGGACACCGTCCGACCTCTTCGTCAACATCGGCGCGGACATCCTGCTCGGCTTCAGCGATTTCTGGTCCACCTGTATTTCCCTGCTCGGAACCGTCGTGATCATCTTCGCGGTTTTCGAACGGTTCGCCGGGGAAAAAACCGACGCCGCGGACGACTGGGACCCGCGGTCGCTGCCGGCGCTCGAGGATCCCGACGTCGTCGACAAGAGCGGGGAAATCATCGGCATGGCCTTCGTGTGCTTCGCGCTGCTCATGTTGAACGTCTTTCCCCATACGATGTGTCTGCACTTCACGGTGAGCGGCGATGCCCAGGTGCTGCCGCTGCTGGGGCCGGGATGGCAGCCGTACCTCGTGTGGCTGAATTCTTATCTCGGCCTGGGTTTCCTGCTGGCGCTGCTGCTCGTGCGCCGCGGACGCTGGAACACCACACTGCGTGTGCTGGACCTGCTCGTGCATCTCGTGATCGTCGGCTTCTTCTATCGGCTCGTCGCCGGTAGGCCCATTCAGGAGTGTGGTCCGGAATGGTTGAGCGAGCACGGCATAGCGGTCGACACGGCAGAGCATTTTTTCGAATCGGTCGTACCGCTGATCGAGTTCTGGTTGCAGATCGGCCTGGTCATCGCCCTGATCGCCACGGTGGTCGGTGCTGTTCGCAAGACCATCGTGCTGTTCAGAGCCTTTACGAAGGCAGCCGGCTGAGGTGTTCGTGAATATCTTCCAGATGTCGGGGTAGACAACGCCGTCGTCGCGGTTTTCCCCCGGACGCGGCCGGCTGTGTATCATAACCTCCCGCAGAAGGAGATCGAGATGCGAATCACTGCGCTCGCGCGACCGGATGACGCGTTCGTCGCACCACGTTCGCCGGCCATGGTCGGTGCCTGGTTACTCGTTTTCGTTGCCGCCACGCTACTGCTCGGCACCGCGACCGCATGGGCCGTCCAGCAGGAAACCATCGACGGGGTGCTGCACGTGAAGAACGGTGCCACACCGACCCATGGCGTGGAAACCATGGAACTCGAGGAACTGTGGCGCGTCGGCGGCGACGACGAGGACAGCATCCTGATCGGCACCATCAGTCAGGCGTTGATCGACGACGACAACAACATCTACCTGCTCGACGCCCAGCTCTCCCACGTCGAGGTCTTCTCTCCCGAAGGCGAGCACGTCGGGACCCTTGGCCGCCAGGGCAGCGGCCCCGGCGAGTTCAACCAGGCCTACGACATGGTCTTCATGCCCGACGGTACGCTGGGCGTGGTCCAGGCCTTTCCGGGAAAGATCATCAAGCTCGATCTCGACGGCACGCCGGCGGGAGAGTACCGGCCGGACACCGGCGGCGCCGAGGCCGGTGGTTTCCTGGTCCTGGTCAATGCACTGGGTTACGGCGGCGATCTGATCCTCACGGGCATGAACATCACGCTGGATCAGACTGCGGGCACGCAGACTCGCTCCTACTTCATCAAGCGTTTCGGCGCGGACCAGCAACTGATCGACGATCTGATCACCGTGGACCGCGTCTGGGATTTCCGTGATTTCACCTACCGGGAAGCGGAGAACGACTGGGTCTGGGCGCGCATCGATATGAACGACGCCGGCAAGGTCGCCGTCAACATTCCCCGCACCGGCTACGAGATAACCGTCTACGATCCCGACGGCAGCATCGACCGGGTCATCGAACGCGAGTACAAACCGTGGCCGCGAACGGAGCGAGCCACCGCCCGGCAGGACGCCTTCATCCGCGGCCTGATGCGCCAGTTCCCACCCGACACGCCCTACGAAGTCGACGAGTTCGAACAGGACATCGAGGCGTTGTACGTGCAGGACGACGGCAGCATCTGGTGTCTGACCAGCCGGGCCATGTGGGAGCCCAAGCCGGGAGTGCTGCACACCTACGACGTCTTCGCAGCGGACGGCGAATACGTCAAGCAGGTGGATGTCAGGTGCGATGGCGCCGCCGATTCCGATCTGCTGGTCTTCGCCGCAAACGATCTGGTCTTTCAGATCACGGGATTTTTCGAGGCGATCCTGGCCATGCAGGGCGGCACCGGCGCCGGCGACGACGCGGAGGAAGCCGCGCCGATGGGGGTCATCTGTTATCGCGTGAAGTAGGTTCTGAACGCTCGGCGGCGTCCGCATCGGCAGCCGGTCGCTGCAGACGCGGCTTGCCCGACCGGCGGCGCCGGCGACCGAGCAGGTCCTCGGCCAGCGTGGCGGACGTCGGCAGCAGCACCGAGGTCAAGAAGGTGCTGATGAACAGACCGCCCATGATCACCAGCGCCAGCGAGTAATAGTACACGCCACCCAGGGAAGGCTTCTGGACGACAATGGGCACGAGGCCGATCAGGGTGGTGACGGCCGTCATCAGGATCGGCCGCAGGCGCTCGCGTCCGCCGCGCAGCATGGCCTCGGTCCGCTCCATACCCGCGCGCCGGTACTGGTTGATGTGCTCGAGCATGACGATACCGTTGTTGACGACGATGCCGATCAGGAGCAACAGACCGATGGCCGCCGGCTGATCGAAGTCGGTGGCCGTGAAATACAGGGTCCAGATGGCGCCGGCCAGGGCGAAGGGCAGCGATACCATCAGGGCCAGCGCCTGGCGCGCCGATTCGAACAATCCCGCCATCACGGCGAAGACCAGCAGCAGGGCCAGCAACAGATTGGTCAGGAATTCCTTCGATTTTTCCTGCTGGCGCGACTGCCACTCGCCGAAAGTCCACGAATACCCGTACGGAAACTCCATGCCGGCCAGCGCATCGCTGACCAGGGGCATGTACTGTTCACGCGTGTCGCCTTTTTCATAGCGGGCGGCGACCCAGACGCTCGTCAGACGGTTGTCGCGTTCGATGCGCTCGCGTCCCGGCAGCGGGGTGAAGCGCGCCACCGCCGCCAGAGGGACCTTCTGCCCCTCGCTGGTCTGCAAGGGCAGATTGTGCAGCTGAGACAGACTTTCGGTATCGGTCTCGTCGAGGGTCAGGCGCATCTCGCGTTCGCCGTCCTCGGTACGGAAGCGCGGCAGGCGCCGCCCCCGGAAGGTCAGACCGACCACCTCACCCACCTGGTTCGACGAGACGGCATACCGATTCAGCAGATCCCGGTCCGGCTGGATGTGCAGTTCCTGCTGAGCTTCCTGGTGACGTGCCTCAACATCACGCAGACCGGGAATGGCCTCGACGCGCAGGATCGCCTCCTCGGCCAGGGTCATCAAGACCTCGGTATCCTCCCCCACGAGCTGAAAAGCCACGCGCCGTCCGCCGCGATGACGTCGCCAGCCCATTCGTTGCTCCTGCACCTGCAGACGCACGCCGGCAACCTCCGGCAACAGTTCCCCCAGGCGGCTGCGCACCAGGGCGATGTTCTCGTCATTCGCCTTGCCCTCGTCCAGATACACGCGGGTCAGGGTGAAGCGATCGCTCCAGAAACTGTAGATCGATCGGGCCAGCAATTCGCCGCGATGCGGTTCGAGGGCCGCCTCCACCTGGGTGACGATGCTCTGCTTCCGCTCGAGGCTCAGCTCCTCGCTGAAACGGTAGCGCACCTGCACGAACAGCTCGGTCCGGCTGGTGTCGAAGTTCATGTCGACGTGCTGAAAGGGGAAAACCGCCGAGGCGATCACCGTCAGCCCGATCACCGGCGCCAGCCAGCGGTGGCGCAGCGTGTAGGACAGGAGCTGCTGGTACCGTTGTTCGAGCCGGCGCATCGCCCGCCCGCGCCGGCGCGGCTTGGCCCGGATGTACCGGGACGTGGCCAGCGGGATCAGGGTCTGACTGACGAACAGGGAGGCCAGCAGCGTCAGGCAGACGGTGATGCCCAGTTCCTTGAGGTAGAGGTTCATCTCACTGGGCTCGTTGAAGATCAGAGGGATGAATACGATCACCGAGGTCAAGGTGGCGGCGACCACGGCGGTGGTGACCTCGCGGGCCCCGCGGCGGGCGGCGGTCTTGCGGTCGAGGCCCAGTTCCCGATGGCGGAAGATGTTCTCCATCACCACCACGGCGTTGTCCACCAGCATGCCGATGCCCACGATCAGTCCGAGCAGGGTCAGGGTGTTGAGCGAGCGGCCCTGGGCCCAGACGATGCCGCAGGTGACGATCAACGAGAAGGGAATGCACAGCACGGCGACGAACGTGGTCGAGACGCGCCGCAGGAACGCGAAGAGCACGATGGAGGCCAGGATTGAGCCGAAGATGCCGGTGAAGGTCAGATCGCGCAGGGTCTTCTTGATCTCATCGCCCTGGCTGAACCAGACGAGAAAATTCACGCCCTCCAGTTCGGGATCATCGTTCATGGCGTTGATGCGCTCCTGCAACGCATCGCAGACCTCGACCGTGTTGGCCTTCGACTCCTGGGAGACGGTCACCCCGATGGCGAAGTCGCCATCGAGATGGCGTCCGTACTCGAGGGGTGGTTCCTGGTAGACGACATCCGCCACATCGCGCAGGCGCAGCCCGTCCGCGCGCAGGGGCAGCTCGCTGATCTGCTGCACGGTGGACAGGGTGCCCACCGTCCGCAACACGTAGAGCCGGTCGCCGGCGGTGACCTCGCCGAGGGAGAGATCGAAGTTGCCCGAGCGCAGAATGCGCCAGACCTCGCGCACGTCCATGCCGTGCCGCTCGAGATCGCCAATGCGCAGGTTGATGCGTACCTCGCGCGGGCTGACGCCGTCGAGCCTGACCTGCGCCACACCGGATACCCGCTCGAGGGGTCGGACGATCTTGCGCTCGAGCAGATCCCAGCTCTCGCTCAGATCCCGCGGCGACGAGAGCCGACCTTCGAGAATGGGCATGTCCGCCTCGCGCGAGTCCCAGTTGCTGCTGACCTGGATGTCACCCATGTCGTCGGGCAGCTCGCCCCGGATACGGTCGAGCCGCTCCCAGACGTCGACCCGCGCCAGGTGCATGTCCATGGCCCAGTCGAATTCGAGCCGGATGCGCCCGCCGTCGCTGCCGCAGCGCGACCACATGCTCTGCAGTCCCTTGACCGACCCGATGGCGTCTTCCACCGGTCGCACGATCATGCGCTCGACCTGCTCCGGCGACGCGTTCTGGTAGGGCAGAATGACGAACAGTTCTGGCTGCTCGATGTCGGGCATGAACGCCAGCGGCAAGCGGTCCACCGCCACCAGGCCCAGGACCACCAGACTGACGATCACCATCAGGATGGTCACGGGTCGCTTGATGGCTATCTCGGGCAGGGTCACCGGTCACCTCGTCATTCAGCTATGTGCGTCCGATCCGCTGTTCGCATCTTGCGGGTCGATCCGCGAGGGCACCACCAGGTACGCAGCCGGGATGACCACCAGCGTCAGCAGCGTGCTCAGGAGCAGGCCGCTGGCGACGGTGATCGCGAGCGGCGAGCGCAGCTCGGCCCCCTCACCCCAGGCCAGGGCCATGGGTGTCAGACCGAGAATCGTGGTCAAGGTGGTCATCAGGATGGGCCGCAGCCGCAGGTGGCCGGCGCGTATCACCGCCTCGCGCTTGGCCACACCGGCGCGCCGGAGCCGGTTGATGGTGTCGATCAGCACGATGGCGTTGTTGACGACAATACCCACGAGCATCACCGCTCCGATCAGCACGATCACCGTGATGGTCGTTCCCGTCAGCAGCAGACCGGCCGCCACACCGACCAGCGCCAGCGGAATCGTGAACAGGACCAGCAAGGGATGCAGGAACGACTCGAACGTCGCCGCCATCACCAGGTAGACCAGGAATATGGCCAGGGCGATGGCGAAACGCAGACTGGCGAAGCTGACCTGCATCTCCTTGTTCTGACCGCCCAGCTCGGTGGCCAGTCCTGTCGGCGGCGGCTGGTCGGCAAGCACTCGCTCCACGTCGGCGATGGCCGCGCCCAGGCCGCGCCCCTCCAGGTTGGCCGAGACCACGGCGGCGCGTTGCTGCTGCAGGCGATGGATCTCCGCCGGACCGCGGGCCTCGATCACGTCGGCGACCGAGAGCAGACGGATCGGCGTCCCGTCGGGGCCGGGCAGCACCAGGTTGCGCACATCGGCCAGCGACTGCCGGTCCTGCTCGCGGTTGCGGATGCGGATATCGATCTGGCGATCCGCTTCCTTGAAGCGTGTCGGCACCACGCCGAGCACCCGGTTCTTGAGTGTTTCCGACAGCACGCCCATGTCCAGCCCGAGCGCTGCCAGACGCCGCCGGTCGAACACCACCTGCAACTCGGGATTGCCTGCCTCGAGCGACGAGCGTACATCCACCAGACCGGGAAGCGTGGCGAGCTGTCCGGACACTTCGAGGGAGTAGGCGCGCAATTCGTCCAGATCGTCGCCGAAAACAACCACCTCGACCGGTGTCTTCAGGCTGAAATACGACGGCCGGCCGAACTTCACCTCGAGATCGGGCAAGGCCTGGAACTGGCGACGCAGGTGCTCGGCCGTGAGCAGCTCGATCTCCGTATCGCCGCGGTCCTTCATGACCAGATTGAGCTGGCCGAGATTCTCGGCCCTGGTATTGAGGGACATGCCGCCGGACACGAGACGGCTGCCCACCGTCGCGTAGAAACGATCGACCGTCGCTTCCGCCGTCGCCGCCTTTTCCATGGCCTGCACCGCGCGATCGGTCGCCGCCAGCGAGGATCCTTCGGGCAGCTTCACCTCGAAGAAGAACTCGCCCTCACTGAGCTGCGGGATCAGCTCGGTGCCGAGCAGGCGCACGGACCATACCGCACCGAAGAACAGTCCGAAGCCGATGACGAGGGTCAATGCGCATCTGGTCAGGCCGCCACGCAGCAAACGGTCGTACAGGTGCGAGAAGAAGCCGAGCGAGAAGACGATGTGGCCGGTGTCCGCAGGCTCGTGTCGCCCTGGTTGATCCGGATGATCCGGTTGATCCGGCTGGCCCGTTCTGTCCGACCGATCGCCCGGCGCCGCCGGACCGGGCAACCGGCTGCCCGCCGCGCTCAGCATGGGGATCAGGGTCAC
Organism: uncultured Fibrobacteraceae bacterium; assembly: GCA_964384055.1. Lineage (GTDB taxonomy): Bacteria > Krumholzibacteriota > Krumholzibacteriia > LZORAL124-64-63 > LZORAL124-64-63 > CAYLIV01. Next base: position 18,945 of record CAYLIV010000009.1, on the reverse strand, counting down.
CGCCACCAGCAGCGAGGCCAGCAGGCTGCAGGTCACCGTCAGCGCCTGGTCGTGAAAGAGCTGCCCCGCCACGCCTTCGACGAACACGATGGGCAGAAACACCGCCACCGTGGTCAAGGTCGAGGCCACCACCGCCGGCCCCACTTCCGCGGTTCCCGACACCGCGGACGCAAACAGGGAGTGGCCCACCTGCCGTTTCCGATAGATCGACTCGAGCACCACAATGGAATTGTCCACGAGCATGCCGATACCCAGGGTGAGTCCGCCGAGCGACATGATGTTCAGCGAGATGTCGAGCTTGTACATGGCCACGAAGGTGGCGATCACGGAGATGGGGATCGAGGTGGCGACGATCAGCGTGCTGCGCACATCACGCAGAAAAAGCAACAGCACCAGGATGGCCAGCACGCCGCCGATCAGCGCCGCGTTGCGCACCTCGTCCACGGCCTGCTGGATGAAGTGCGACTGGTCGAACAGCACGGTGAGCGTCGTTCCTGGCGGCAACTTGCCGTCCTGCCACTCGGCCAGGCGTGCGCGCAACCGTCGCGCCACGGTCACCGTGTTGGCGTCTCCCTCCTTGTAGATGGAGATCTCGACCGACTCGCTCCCGCCGACGCGCGTGATCTCCTCGCGTTCCTTGGTCCCGCGTCGCACCGTCGCCACATCGCCCAGACGCACCGACGCGCCGTCCTGGTGCCGGATGATCAGGTCGGCGATCTCCGCCACGTCGTCGAACTCGTTGATGGTGCGGATGAGATACTGGCTGTCGCGCCCGCGCAGGGCGCCGCCGGGCAGGTTCAGGTTGCCCACGCCGACCACCTGCCGCACCTGATCCAGGCTGATGCCCAGGGCCGCCAGCCGGTTCTGATCGACGTCGATCTGGATTTCCTCTTCGAGCCCGCCCTTGATCTGCGCCGCCGCGATCCCCTTGATCGTCTCGAAGTCCTGCTTGATCTGCTTGTCGGCCAGGCGGCGCAGGGTGGTCAGATCGCCCGTCCCGTCCTCGCTACCCAACGGTCCCGCGAGGGCGAGCCGGATGATGGGGTCCAGGCTGGGATCGAAGCGCAGCACGACCGGATCCGTGGCCTCCTCGGGCAGGATCAGCCGGTCGATCTTCTCGCGCACCTCCATGGACAGCAGATCCATGTCCGATCCCCACTCGAACTCCAAAGTCACTTCCGATACGCCGGGCCGTGACACCGAGTGGATGGTCTGCAGGCCGCGCAGTACACCGACCGCCTCCTCGATGGGCCGGGTGACGAGGCTCTCGACTTCCTGTGGCGCCGAGTCGGGGAACTCGGTCTGGATGGTGACCGAGGGATAGGTGATGTCGGGAAAGAGTTCGAGCGCCAGGCGATTGTAGCCCACGACACCGAAGGCGATCACCGCCAGCGCGGCCATCACCACGCTCACCCGGCGCCGGACGGCGAGATCGACGAAAGATCGCATCAGGAACCCGCTCCCTCACGACGCTGCGGCGTCTCGGCCGTATCCACCGAATCGGCCGCGCCAGCAGCCGCGGAGGCGTCCTCGAGGACCTTCAGCGGCGAACCGTGTTTGAGGGAACGCTGCCCCTTGATGACGATCTGCTCGCCCGGCTCCAGGCCGCTCAGTATCTCGGCGGACACGTCGTCGGTGAAACCGAGTTCCACGATTCGCCGTTCGGCCACCCCGTCGAGCGCCACGAAAACGACGGTCTCGCCCTTGTCGGTGACCACCGCGCCGCGGGGTACGAGGGTCGTCTCGTCGTGACGTTCGGTCACGATCTGCACCTCGGCGAAATCGCCGGGTCGGGTGTCGGCTGGATACTCGGTTACCTCGACCGTGATCTTGATGGTGCCGCTGTTGGGATCGATGACCGGGCTGATCAGCGTGACCCGGCCCTGCAGGCGCCGGCCGCTGCTGTCGAGCACCAGATCCACCACCTGGTCCTGCTGCAGGGTGTTGAACTGGCGGCTCGGTACATGAATACGCGCGAGCAGCGGCTGGAAATCGGCCATCACGAACAGTTCCGTGCCCACGGCCAGATTCTGTCCCACGTCCACCAGCCGCTGGGTGATCCGCCCTGCAAACGGCGCCGTCACGGTGGTGTAGGAATAGTCCAGGCGCGCCAGGCCCTCGTCGGCCTCGGCGCTCGCCAGATTGGCGCGCGCGGTCTGGAACTCCTCCTCAGTGCTCAGCTGCTCCGCCAGCATGGCCTCCAGCCGCTGGAAGCGCGCGCGCACATTCGCCGTACCGGCCTCGGCCTGCTGCAGCCGCAATCGGTACTCGTCGTTGGTGATGCGGAGCAACGGATCACCCTCGGCGACCAGATCCCCCTCCTCGACCAGCAGCGTGCCCACGAGACCCGTGACCCGGGCCAGCACTCGCGCCTGTTTTTCGGCCTCGAGCGTCGCGGTCGCGTTGTAATAGCTGGCTATGGAACCCTGGGTGACCGCCTGGACGGCAACGGGGATGGGCTGGGCGTCGGGTCGCTGGCCGCGTCCCGGCTGGGCGTCACCGCCATGGTGGGGCGTGCGGTCGTGCCCCGTGCGGTCTGCCGCCTGTGTGACGCGTTCTTTTCTGGTCCGGTTCGTGTCGACCTGGCTGGCACCCGACGACTTCCCGTCAGACGACGCGACGCCGGCCGGATTCGCCGCCGTCCGGTCTGCACCCGCTTGATCGTCGTGGTCGCCACATCCTGCGCCGGCGGCCAGCGCCAGCACACATATCACAGTCGCTAGCCGGCGGTTCAGGCGCTCGGCAGACCGACACACCGGTTTCCTGGTCTGGGGCATCTCTCTCGATCCCTTCTCGCGAACCTCAGCGCAAATTCCAGAAGTATCGAAGCAATAACAAGATCGTGGTGCTTCGGGTGAGAACACCTTCAATCACGCATATTTAGAACAGTTTCGCAATATGACAAGTACATTCGCTCGGGTACATACGACGTGTCGAGGAGGCTTACGTCGGAATCCGTGGCTGGATGACATATGCCGCCGCGGCTCCCGGTGCCGATCGTCAGGTCGGCGACAGCCGGCCGAGGGTGAGGCCCGCGGCAACTATCTGTCAACATGACTTGAACTTAAACTTGACTAGCTTTAACCTTCGATAACCTATCGAATTCCTTTAGCTACTCATCAGGCGCATCGACGGTCGTTCGTCTACTGTGTGCGCGAGTCCGGTGATGCACGCGTGGCCGGATCTTCGATACTCGGGGTTGGAGTAGGGAACAACTCGGAAAACACGGTAATGTGGGGACCGTTGTTTTCCTGTCGTACTGGCCACGCCGCTCGCCGGTTTTTTGTTTATCGCTACGGTCTTTACGAAATCATCATTCCCGTTACACCGTATCAGCGCCCGTTTGGGCAAACCGCGCCACGCGATTCGACGTGTCGCAGGCCAGGGTCACGACACCAAACGGATTCAGACTATGCTATACTTCACGGAGAAACAGCATTACCTGATCGTCACGGAGACCGAACCATGACCACAACGACTCGCCGCCTGACTGTCTCTGCCTGTCTTCCGGTCGTCTGGAGCCTGCTGGTCCTGCTGGGTCAGGCCGGACTCGTGTTCGCAGATGACACGCCCCCGCCCACCCGCTCCCCCGCGCAACCCGCACGCATGATCGCCGAGTGGGAACCGGCCTGGGGCACCTTGATCCGCTGGCCGCTGGGTATTCCGTCGTCGCTGGTCGTGGAACTGGCCCGTGACGACACGCTGTACACCCTGGTCGAGACCACCAGCGCGGAGAACCAGGCGCGCAACACGTTCCAGAACTGGGGCGTGGCCATGGAGCATGTGGTGTTCATCCGGTCGCAGGTCTATTCCATGTGGACGCGCGACTGGGGTCCGTTGTCGATCTTCGATGGCAACGGACAGATCGGCATCACCGATCCCTGGTTCGACGGCTACCCGTGGATCTCCGGCTGCAATCGCAGCGACACCCCTCCGCCCCTTGTCGCGGCAACCCGCGTCAATGAAAGCTCGCTCGCCGCCGCAACACCGATCGGCGGTTCCGCTCGTGTACGTGGCGAACGCGGCTACGAGGAAGACGACGCCATCAACGCCACCCTCGCCGAGTTCTTCGGCTGGCCATTGCACCAGATTCCCGCCTACTGCACCGGCGGCAATATCATGACCGACGGCTTCGGCGCCGCCATGTCGACCTGGCTGATGTACCAGGAAAACGCGCCCCACATGACCGAGAACCAGTTCCGCGACCGGGCGTCCGAGTACCTGGGCATCGAGACCTATACCTTCGTCGAGAAGCCCGAAGTCCACGGCATCCAGCACATCGACTGCTACGCCAAGCTGCTCGACCCCGAGACGGTCCTGATCAAGGAAGTACCGACCTGGCACCCCGAGTACGGGTGCTGCGAGCACCTGGTCGCCGAGTTCGCCGCCCTGAACACCTGCTATGGCCGCCCCTACCGGATCATCCGTATCTACTGCGGCTCGTATTCCGGCAACGCGGTCGCCGCCTACACCAACTCGCTGATCCTGAACACTAAGGTACTCGTGCCGCTCTTCGACATCGCGTCGGACGACGACGCGCTGCAGACCTACGCCGACGCCATGCCCGGCTACGAGATCATCGGCTTCGACTACCACAGCTGGTACTACTACGACGCACTGCACTGCCGGACCATGGGTATCTTCGACGCCGGCATGCTGCGAGTGACGCACATGCCGCTGGACGAGGTGGTGAGCTGGGCGCCGCAACACGAGATCACGGCGACCATCGACGACCGCAGCGAGGCTGGCCTAATCGCCGATCAATTGCGGGTGGTCTGGCAGCTCGCGGGCGACGCCGGCTGGCAGACCGCGCCGTTGACGTCAACCGTCGCCGACTCCTTCGTGGCCTCGATACCCGGTCAGCCACCCGCCTCACGGGTGAACTACTACCTGGCGGCGGCGGACAACTCGGGGCGCAACGAGACCCTGCCGCCGTCGGCACCGGGAGGTTACTACTCCTATCTGGTGGATCCGGCGACCAGCGTCGCGCCGGTACCGACGGGCAGCCCGCTGGCCGTTGCCTCCTTCCCCAATCCCTCTCCCGGGCTTACCGCGTTCCGGCTGACGACCGCCACAGGCGGACCGACCACGGTGCGGATCTTCGATCTGGCCGGGCGTTGCGTTCGGACGCTGCTGCGGGCCGAGCCCATCGCGTCCGGTCATATCCTGATCTGGGACGGGAACGACGCCCGAGGCGCCACGTGTCCCGACGGCGTGTATCTGTTGACCTTGCGTCAGGGCACGCGCCGTTGCACCGAGCGCTTTACCCTGGTGCGCTAGCGCCGTGGCCGAGACCGCTGCCGGCATTCAGTAGGCGAGAAAGTACAGATCAGCCGCGATGGGTCGACCGTCGAGATACATGGTTCCCGGCGTGTAGTATTCGGTGTAGCGCTGCCCCTCGACCGGACCGTTCCACGACAGATGCAAGGGCCCGGCCGTCGACCGGTGGGGCTGCCCGGCGAACTGACCGCCGCCCTGATCGCCAGGCTGCTCAGGCGCCGAGAACGTGATCGTCAGCAGCTGGCCGCGTGTGCCGGCCAGCACACCGGGATTGAAATGCACGAGCTGGAGGCTCTTCTGTAGCTGCACCGTGGTCCGGTAACTCGCCAGCGGTGTTGCCTGGTCACCCGGCCGACCGCGATGAACCGAAAACTGCACCTGCCGTTCGGCGGGGTAGGGTCCGGGTGCCCGGAGACCCACTGTGATGCCGGAAAAATCGAATTCCTTCACGACAAGACTCTGACTGACCAGAATCCCCGTGTTCAGATCGGGCGAAATACCGTTATTCACGTACTGGCCGCAGCCCGGCAAGCGGTGTTTCGCCGGCATCGTGAGGATCTCGTCGACGCCGCCGGGCGCCCGGAGCAGAAACCGGAACTCCTCGCGCCCCAGCGCGTGGTCGCTCGCGATGTAATAGTGGTGGCGCAAATACGACCAGATTTCCGGCGCCAGTCCTTGTAGATCGCGTACCCGGGGCACGATCCCCCAACAGCGGCCCAGCAGGATCAAGGGCGGTCGTTGCCGCTCGAACTCGGCGATCACGGCGTCCGGATCTCGCACCTCGCCGCCAAGCAAGGTGGCTTGCGCCACGCCTAGCGGCGCCTCGAGCAGAAAATTGATGCCGGGTTGGGCCGGCCAGCAGATCAGCGGCGACTGCCCGTCTCGGGGCAAACTCGTGAACACGCTTTCGAGGCGCGCGAGCCGCTGCCTGTCCATCAGTACGCCGGCGGTCGGTCGCTCCCACCGGGCAAGGGAATCCCGCCCGGCGCTGCCGGCCAGCCAGAGCTTTTCGCCCAGGAGCGGTCCCAGCGCCACGGTAACGAGGACAAAAACAACCAGCGGCGGCAGTCCGGGCCGCCGTCGCGAGGTACGCGATAGGTCCGCGCCCAGCAATGGCAACAACAACAGACCGCCCAGCCAGGCCGTGCTCAGGTGCGTCGGGTCGCTGCGCGCCGCGAGGGAAAACCAGCCCGCCACCGCGAGGGCGATCAGCGGCCCCCAGCGCGGATCGCCGCGTCGACGTCCGAGCCACCCGGCGGCCACCGGAACGATCCAGACCAGACCGAGCAGCATACGCAGCGCCAGTTCACGCAGGCCGCTCTGTCCGGGCCAGACCGGTTCGAAGACCTCGCCCGTGTAGAGCCCGGCGAAGGGTTCGCGCAGCCAGGGATGGTCGAGAAAAGTATCGCCGATGGAGATGCTCATCTCGCTCGTAAAGCGCGACAGGGGATAGACCACGGTCTGCCAGGCAACGGCGGGGAGGATGCCGAGTGCAACGGCGGTACCGGCAGCGGTGCCCAGAACGGCCAGCAACCCGAATGCGATCCCGGCCAGCGCCGGACGGCTGATCAGGTTCGTTGACGACCGTTGAAGATCCGGCGGCGGTTGGGCCGGCTCAGCCTTTTCGTTCGCGAATGCGCGACCGTAACCCGCCGGTACGGGCTGTCCGCCGGACATCCAGCAGCCTAGCCAGCCGCCCAGCAGGACGATGACCGCGCCATAGCCCGCAGCATCCAGGCCGAACAGGCTCAGCAAGCCCCAGCCGCCACCGACGAGCAGCCCCTGCCGCATACCTGCCGGTTTGCCGCCTCGACTCCGCCACAGCATCGAACCGACCAGCCAGGCCAGCAGCGCGGCGCAGCAATACCGGGGCGAATAGGGGCCGAGCGCCACCACGCCCACGGGCACCAGCCATGACCAGCGCCCGGCGCCGAGACGACGTACGAGCAGAAAACCGCCACCGGCACACAGCCCATCCAGAACGGCCTTGAGCACCGCCAGGGCCAGTACGCTGCGGCCGATCAACACAAAAAACGGCAGCAACACCACGTAGCGAGCGGGGCCGTAGATGGAGAACAGATCACGGTGAAGCACGCCGCCATCGGCCAGGACACGGCTGCCGAGCAGCCACAAACCGTCGTCGAGCAGGTTGTATCCCTGGCGGTGCACGAGCAGACCGAGCGCAAACGGCACGCCGAAGGCCAGCGCGATGGGCAGTGCATGTAGTTTTCGTTTTTCCATGGTGGGTCGTTCCGGATGTCGTCTCCCGTGCCTCACGTCAACAGCGACCAGCCGATCGCCGGGTAGACCGCTGTCGACTATCTGCGCGCCCGGGGCGACTGTCAACGATCAGGACGGCTCGCCGCGCCACCGAGATGTCCGCCGAGATGTCCGATTGACAGATCACCCGTGGTGCACTATGCTCCCGCCGTCCCCGATTACCTTTAAATGGCGTCCGTGAGCGTCAAAAGGAAGAAGCACATGCGACAGGATAATCCCGACCAGCCGGCCGATCGGCCAGGCGACCAGAGCGCGGCGGCTGCCGCACCCGACACATCCGAAGTTCCCCGTTCCACCGCATTCCAGGCTCCGGGAAAGCCACTGCCCATGGCGCGACGACTGGCGATCCACAACACGGTCGTGCGGACGATCAGATCGCTGCTGTACGAGCAGCAGTTCGTCGAGATGCCGGTGCCCGAGCTGACCGGCGTGACCGGATCCTGCGAGGTCGTCGATTCGACTTTCAGCCTCGACTACTTCGGTACGCTCGCCTTCCCCCGCCAGACCGGCCAGCTCTATCTCGAAGAGGCCATCGCCAACGGTTTCGATGCGGTCTATTGCGAGGGTGAGAGCGTTCGCAAGGAGTGGAAGGTCGACGAACGGCACCTGACCGAGTTCAAGCTGATCGAGGCCGAGAAGCGCGATCTGACCCTCGACGAGTTGCTGGACCTCCAGGAGCAATTGCTCAAGGCGATCGCCGCGGAACTCGGGGTCGAGTTGCTGGGCGGCGCCAACGTCACTCGCCTGGACCGGATGATCCAACAGGAGCACCCACGTCTGACCTACCGGGAAGCGCTCGATGTACTGAACGCTCGCGGGTGGTCCATGCCCTTCGGCGAGGATTTTCATCGCGACGCTGAAGCCACCCTGAGCCGGTATTGCGGGAACCTGCCGGTCCAGGTGACTCATTTTCCCGAGAGTCTCGAGTTTTTCAACGCGAAGCTCGACCGCGCCGATCCGTCGGTGGTGGAGAATGTGGACTACATCCTGCCGCTGGCCGGCGAAACCATGAGCGGTGCGGTGCACGAGCCCGATAGCGAACGCCTGCAGCGCCGGCTGCACGAGAGTTCACTGTACAGCCAGTTGCTCACCCATGCCCGGGAGTTCGCGCGGGTCCAGATCGCGGCCTCGCCGGACCGCCAGGCCGACGATTTCGAAGGTCTCGCGGCCCGCTACCAGCGGGGGATTCAAGCATCGCTTACGGCTTACCTCGAACGATTTCGCGCCCAGGAAATTCGCCGGGCCGGGTTCGGCCTCGGTGTCGCGCGGCTCCTGCAGTACTTCATGGGATTGGAGTCGATCAAGGACGCAGTGGTCTTCCCCATGGATCGGACCACGTACCAGACCCACGGCACAGACCGGTCGACTTCGCAGCAGAGTACCGGATCCGACACTGCCTGATGTCGATCAGTACCTGACCGGTAAAGCCCAATCCAGTCGCAAATCCGCCATGAGTGCGTCCCTGGCCGTGTAGGCTGCCGCCTTGCTCGCGAAACTGCCCACGTACACCCGGAACCAGACGCCCTTCTTGCCCAGGTCGGTCGCACGGTATTCGGCGTCATAGCCGCGTCGGGCGAGTTTCTCGACCTCGGCGACGGCGATTCGCCGCTCGGGGAACGAGAACAGGTGAATCGCCCAGCCGGCCGCGCCGACCGGCCCGCGGAATCCGGTGCTCTCGGCGCCGACCGTATCCTCCGGTGGTTCGATTGTCTGCGCTGCCGCCGCGTCCGGAATTGCTGCCGGATCCCGCGGTAGCGCAACCGCCTCCCCGGTCTCCCCCTCGTCCAGCGTCGCGCCGGCCGGCTCGGTCGTCTGCATCGTCGCGGTCGGTACGCGCGACTCGGGATGCACCGTCGGCACGGCGGGAAGCTCCGCGCGCAGATTACTGGTCATGGTCGACAGTGCGGCCGCGGGTAGCAGGTCGGGATTCGCCGCATCGGGAGCTCGGCCGGGACGGACCATCATACCCAGCATGAAGCCGATGCAGACGAGCATCACCGCTGCCACGCCCCAGAAGATATTGTGCGAGCGATGCGGTTTTTCGACCTCTTCCCAGTCGATGCTGCGGCTCGGCTTCACCCGTTCCCGGTGCTCGTGGTCTTCGTGCTCGCGACCGTTGTTTTTGTGCTCGCTCACGAGTCACCCCCTTTTCCCGTTGCCGGAATCAGTTTCAGGAAGTGAAAGTCCACATGTTCGTTCGGATTGAACCTGAACTGCCGAACGGACACCTCGCGCAGGATCTCCGGGGGTTGACCGACGGCCAGGCCGTCCCAGCAAACCCACTCCACACCCGTTTCCCGCAACGAGATGATATGGTCGGTTGTCACGGCATCCGGCAGCACGACAATCGACCGCTGGTCCAGTGGCTGGCCCAGGATACCGCCGTACAGCGTGCCCATCCGCTCCCATTTGCTGCGTGCGATGCGGCTCGCGGACTGAAATTCCGCGTATTGCGGCAGCGCTACCAGGCCTGGCAGGATGTGCCGGCACGACGAGACGTACTCGGCGTGTGAACCCGACTGCCCGGGTACGCGGCCGGTCGACGTTTCGAGCGCCACCGTGCGCTGCGATTCCCAGATCACCAGCCCACAGACCGCAAGCAGACATGTGGTCGTCAGCAACCGGACCATTACCGGCCGGCGCCGTGCCGTTCCCTGTTGCAAGACCAGGGCCAGACAGGGCAATCCCAGCGCGTGCAGCCAGATGGTGAAACGGGCCCACCAGCTGCTGGTCTGTAAAAAAAGCAGAACCGCCGACATGACAACAAGAAACAAAAACCGCGACGTCACCGCGCGGGACCGCCGCAACGCCACCCGGACCGACAGAAAAACAACCGCCGGGAGACCGGCGGCGATCCAGACGTACCCCATACCGCCGGTGGGCGCATAGCCCTGAATCGGCGCGTCCTTTTGCAGCCAGACCACGAACATACGCAGCCACGCCGGATACTCCGCCAGCCAGGCAGGGAGATTGGCTTCACAGAACGCGCGGTGATCATAGCCGTGCCAGATCACCGTCTCGGCCACTTTCAGCTGGATGGGATAGATCGGATTCCCGGTCAGCAGTGCCGCGCGCAGATACCAGTAGCCCCCCACGAGCACGATCACGGCCGCCGCCAGACCGAGGTAGGGCAGCCAGGCCTTGACGCGCTTGCGTCCGCCGAGATCCAGCATCGCAACGACCACACCCACGAAGAGCAGCACCGCGTAGGGCGCGCCGCTGCCCTTGGCGCCGGCCATCAAACCCAGACTGGCGCCCCAGAGCACCGCCCGCTGCCAGCGGTAGCCGGACCGATCGAACAGGACGACCAGCGAGGACGCCAACGCACCCATGATCGTGGCGTTGAAACCCGGGTCCACATAGCAGCTCACGCTCTGACAGACAAACACCGACGACCCGACCAGCAAGCCGGCCGCCAACCAGTTCCAGACACCGCGCGCGCCCAGCTCGTTGGCAATCACCATCACCGCCAGAAAAGCCAGCGGCCAGTACCACAGATTGCAGGCGTTCACCAGCTGACTGTCACGCAGGAGCTGATACAGGAAGAACGTGTTGGCTTCGACGCCCATGGGATAGTTGACGAACGGTATGTCGGGGATGGTATCGATCCAGCTGATATAGCCGGCCTGTACCCAGGCGTGCACGGCAGGTACATGGTAGTACAGATCGTCCCAGCCATAGGGTGAACGAGCGCTGGCCAGTCGCCAGAGCCAGCCCCAGACACCGAGGGCCCACAACGCGGTCACCGCAGCGACCAGACGTACGATCCAGAGCCACGGGCCCGCCGTCCGGTCGGCCGGATCCGTCGGAGACGCAGTACGGGATGGATCGGCCGGCGAAGCGGCCACGGCCACGCGGTGCCGTAGACGGGAAGCAAGCAACACCGCCACGACCACCGCGGTGACCAGCTGGGCACCCGCCGCGCCCTGACTCAGCTGCAGCCGGAAGACTCCCGACACCAGGGCAAGCACCTGGATCGACGCCAGCAGGAAGGTCATGCCTGCGAAGGCTACCAGCGTCGTGACTCGCCCCTTCAGGAAGATCAATCCTTCTCCTCGTCGGCGGGTAACCGGCCTTCGTCGGTGGGCGGCGGTTCCTCGCCGGTGGGCAGCGGTCCGGTCGCCTGCGGCAACGGATCCAGGGTTTGCAGTGGATAATCATCCCTGTGCAGCTCATCACGCCAGCTGAAACCCCACGAATAGAAAGCAATGAAGACGAGCACATTCAGCGGCAGTCCGCCGACGAAGAACAGCAAGGGCATGAACAGCAGAGAGAGGTGATGCAGGATGTACGCATGCAGCACGTACTGCAGCGGCACCATGACCATCAGGTGCAGCATGACCATTGCCGTCAGGGCGACCTTCCGGCTCAGTTTGAAATCGAATACGTAGTAGGTCAAACCGAGCGCGACGGGCATCAGGGTGATCAACATCATGCAGGCGATCAGGTTGCCGTGGATATAACCGCTGGCGCTGTAGGGAAAACTGCCGGGCCACAGCGCAAAGAACGCCTGGGCGCACCCCTGGAAGAACGCAACGATTCGCATCAGATACGCGAACGGCAGCAGGCGATGCGGCAGCACCAGCGACACCAGGACGAGCACCGCGGTCGCGATGACCCCGCCCCACCAGAGATCATTGTTGGACATCCCCGCGTGGACATACAGGTAAGGTACGTTGAATCTGATCACTTCGTTGAACTGGTAATGAATGAGCGAGACGTACCCGTCGAGTCCCAGGTTGCTCTGCCAGAAATTCAGCACCGACGCCCAGAACGCGCTGACCAGATCGAGCGACAGGCACCACAGCGCGAGGAACGCGGCGATGAGCACGGACGCTCTGAAGAATCGGGCGGATCGACGCGGCGAGGTCAGCAGGGAGCGGTGTTTGAGAATGATGCCGCCGCGACAACCCCGGTGCCGTAAAGCTTCGATACGTTCCTGCATCGTTTATCCTCTTCCCCACACAGTACCGTGGACGACCACGCCCGAGGCGACATCGACTCCGCGGGCGCAGATCGTCGTCGGATCTTCCGCGGTGCCCACCGTACAACCGTCGCCGAGATACACCTTCTCCTCGGAGATCAGCGTCCCGCGGATCCGGCTCCCCTGGCCCACGCGGATGTCGCTCTCGCTGGTCACACTGCCAAGGATCTCGACGTCACGGCCCAGTTCCATCTCGTCGTGACTCTTGATGTTGCCCGTGATGCGCACGCCGTCACCGATGGTGAGCTTGCCGCGAACGACGATGTCCTGTTCAACCCGGCCGCCGGCGGGGATCTTCGTCCGCTTGCGAAACAGCCAGCGTCCGGCTTCTTCCGCCGCCAGATTCCGCAGCGATTTCGGATCGACGTCGTGCTCGCGCACTTCCGGGGCCTCGAGCTGCACCGGCGATCCGAACTCGATCCGCGGCGCGTGTAAACGTTCGAAGGCACAGCCTTCGCCGAGCACGATACTCCGATTGGCCGACACGCGGCCGTAGAGCTGGCAATCATCGGCAACTTCCACCGTGTCGGCGGCGTGCAGCCAGCGGATACTCGTGCTGCCCGGTCCAATGGAAATGCTTTGCTCGGCCAGAGCGGCTCGGACAACCGCATTGGCGCCCAGGGACAGCGATCCGGCCGTGAAAATCTCCAGCGGGTACGCAGCGTCTCCCGCCAGCTCGAGATCGCCGCTGGCGAGCACGAGTGCGCCCTCGTCGTCACGAGCCCGGTCCAGCACCGCCGAATCGTCCGGTTCGCCGTCGGCCACGACCAGATAGCGCGTACCGTCGCCCAGCTCGCCTTCGACCTCCGTACCTTGCGCGCGGCATCGCTCGAGCAGATCACCGAAATTACTCTCGACAAAGGACCGGAAGCCTCGCGCGAAGTGTCGGATATCGACTTCGGAACCGTGAACGACCCGCAGCGGCCAGGCGTCGGTCTTGCGCCGCAACTCGACGACACCAGGGATGAAGGGCAGGAATATCCACCCGATCGTAAGCAACAGAAAAAGCACCAGCACCAGTATCGCGCTCATTCTTCTCTCCGGTCTTGCTGTCGGTTTTTTTTCCGGATCGTGATCCCGTTGCCGTTCTTGATGTCGTTCCGGATCTCCTCGGCGACGCCGTTGCCGTTGCCCGGCCGGCCGTTGTGCTGGGTTTTTTCCCATTCCACCTTGCCGGATTTCCGACGCACGAAAACCTGGGTGAGCGTTGCGCGTGTCACCGATACCAGGCTGACCAGGAAGCCGAGAAAAACGAAGGGCAACAGCTTGATGCGACCTCGCGTTCCGTCGATATGGGCCGCCGTGGCGATCTCGAAGAAGATGGCGAAATTACCCACCGCACTGTAGGTCGTCACCGCCAGGATGATGATCAACCCCGGTTTGTTCACTCCCAGGTACCACAGTATGCTGCCGACCAGCCAGCCCAGCAGCATCACCGGCGACACCCAGTAGATGCCCAGCAGCATGCTGCCGTCCAGGCGTTCGGCGAAACGCGTGCGCCGGTTCCCGAGCAGGCGGAAGAAATAACGCATCAGGGTCTGGTTGTGACCGCGGGCCCAGCGGAAGATCTGGCTCATGCGGCTGCGCCAGGATTCGGGCACCTGCTCGTAACACTCCGACCGGTTCTGGTAGACGGTCTTCCACCCGCCGAGCAGCAGTCGATAGGTGGCGTCGGTATCCTCGGCGAGGGAATCGGTTCGCCAGCCGCCCACGCTCTCGAGGGCCTTGACGCGGATTCCCCCCACCGTGCCGCCGTACTGCGGCACCAGCCGTAGATTCATACGCGCCTGCTGGTCGACCTGGTAACCGCCCGATCGCTCGAGATCCAGCATGCGGGTCAGCAGGTTCGCGTTCACGTTGTGCGGCACCACCCGGCCCATGACCGAGCCCACCTCGGGATCGAAGAAGGGTGCCATCAGTTGCTTGACCAGTCCCTGACCGGGGATGTAATCGGCATCGAAGACGAGCACGAAATCGTCATCGACCAGCTTCATGGCATCGACCAGCGCGGCCGCCTTGCCGGCCATGCCACCCTTGCGGTGATAGGGTGTGATCCGGTCCGGAAAGCGCGCCGCGAAGTGATCGATGATCTCACCTGTGGCGTCCCGCGAGCGATCGTCGATGGGCAGGATACTCAGTTGGCCCACCGGGTAGTCGACCTCCAGCAAGGCTTCGAGAATCTCGCCGATCACCTCTTCCTCGTTGTGGGCGGGAATCAAGACCGTGACCTTGGGCCAGCGCGCCGTGTCGATGTCGAGATAGGGGTGTCGCTGGCGTCCGCACAGTCGGTTGATGGTGAAGATGTAGTGCCGTACGACGTAGACACTCACCAGGAAGACGATCAGGTAGAAGACGTACTTCAATACCTTGACCAGTCTGTCCTGGGGAGACGGCAGGATCGGTACCGTCATCGCCAGGTGGGGCGGTCCGGCGAGTTGAACGAGTCGTTCGTTTTCCCCCGCCTCGGATCCGCCACTGCTCCAGGGCAACGTGAGCGCCGAGGCCAACCAGTTGCCGGGCGCAGAGAGCGTTTGGGCATGGACCGTGGCGCCGGATGTTGCGGAGCGGAACGAACGCCGCGTGAGGTCGGCGGGATAGCCGGTCTTGGCGTACACCTTGACATTCCGGAAATACGCGATGCCGTTGGTGACCGCCAGATGCGGTTCTCCATACAGGGTCGACGGGTAGCGCTCGGTGGGCGCGGCAACCTGGGTGCCGTTGACGAAAGCCGAGATCCTGCCGGCCAGGTATTTCAGGCGCACCTTGTACCACGAGCCGAACTCGAAATCGATACCCGTGTCGATCTTCTCGAGCAGGTAGTGCTTCCCGTTGACGGTGTTGCGCAGATAACCGTGGTGATCGCCACCGAACAGCGCCATGCCGCACTCGTTGGTGAGACGGGCGCTGTCACGCGTGTTGACGTGGAGTTCTGTCGGCCGTGCCTGATCGATCGGCACCAGCATGACGTCTGTTTCGAGTATGAAATCGCCGCCGTGGTCGACGGGCGTGAAGTAGGTCGTCGCCACACCGTCGTCATTGCGCAGGGCCAGTGTGCCGTCGGTCGTACGCCAGTCGCCCCAGCCCCAGCCGCTGGGGCAGGGACCGTTGATGAAGTTCCAGCTCAGCAACTGCTTCCAGTTCTCACCATCGACCTGGATGCGCTGTTCGGCCGGACGGATCGGCAAGTACCGCTGAAAGCCGCGTGGTGAATAGACACGAAAGGCGGTGATCAGAACACACATGACGACCAGTGTCGTCGCCAGTACCTTCACCTTGGTCGATTCCATTCTGTTCATCTCCTACCCGACTCCGTACGGATAGCGCGGCGGATATCGATCCGAACCAAGCTCGCGTGCAAGACGACGTAGCAAGGTGTCGGCACACGATCCGCGCTCGGTGCCCTGCGCCGTAATCCCCTTCCCGGAAGCAGGTTGGCGCCAATTCTTCTGTTATCTTTTCGGCATCGACAAACGCAGGTGTAGCAAAAACCGGCCAGGTGGCGTTCACGTCGTCCGCAGGTTTAGCATCTGGCGGGAAATCGGTCAAGCGCGGGGCAGCGGGACGCACGCATCTCGCCATAGGGTGTTCAGCCACCGGATCGGCAGCCGCCCGCAGCGCGGCTGCCTCGAGATGGGATGTTGGGAGCGGTCATTTCAACAGCAGCATCTTCTGCGTGACGACTTCGTCCGCCAGCTGAATACGAGCGAAATAGCTGCCGCTGGCGACTTGCCGTCCCGCGCCGTCCCTGCCGTCCCAGACCACGGAATGGGGGCCGGGCTGCGACACCCCGGCGGTCAGGGTCCGCACGAGACGGCCGTCCAGACCGTGGACAGCGACCACGACTTCGCCCGCCGTCGGAGCCGCGAAGTGTATGGCTGCCAAGGGATTGAACGGGTTCGGCACAACGCCCAGCGCACGCAGGGCGGCCGGAACCGGGTCGCCGCCGGGTACGGAGTCGAGGGCCTGATTGGGGGCTCCGGGCGACATCGCCGTCATGCTCGTCCAGAACGAGAGGCCGTCGGTGTAACGGCCCTCGCTGACGTCGGGCATCTGCGGTCCGAAATCGTAGAAATCCTGGCCAACCGTGCCGCCGACCGACGAGAGCATGACGATGCCGCCCGAGGATGCGAAGCCGAATCCCAGTTCGATCTCGTCGACGACGAGGAATTCGCCGGGCGCGAGGAAGGTGTTCAAGGGGAACTCCCAGCGCGTGGGCAGCGATCGGGCATCGGTCAGGAACCAGCCGGTGAGGTTCGCTGTCTCGGTGCCGCGGTTGTAGATCTCGATCCAGTCGTCCACGCCGCCGTTGTTGCTGGTGGTCAGGAACTCGTTGATCACCACCGACGAAAACAGGGTCGACGTCTGATTGTCTACGCCGGGAGTCGGCACGGCCAGGTACTCGGGTGCATTCTGCCCGGGATTACGGGTCGAGGAACGTCCACTGCCGCGCACGGGCGGATCCCACCAGCCCCACGAGATGTCGTGACGCTGCACGCCGAATTTGAATCCGCTGGCGCGCGCGTTGCCGTGGTCGATGGACGTGTAGAGACCGATCTCCTCGCCGGCGCCCGAGAGTTTGAAGGTGGCGTGCAGGCTGCCCTGCGCGGGTTCGTCGTCCGCCCAGATGATCAGGTATTCGTCTACGCCGAGGACCAGCGCCGGCAGCGGCCACAGCCGCGGTTCGTCGAAATCGTCCGTGAGATACATGCCGGTCAGGTCGACGGCCTCGGTCCCGCCGTTGTAGATCTCCACCCAATCCTCGAACTGGCCCATCTCGTCGGTGATGCCGGTCTGGTTGCTCGCCAGCACCTCGTTGATCCGCAGACCGGCGGGCGGCTGATAGCCGGCCGTGTAGGCCAGGTACTGCGCGGGCGCGCCGGCCGGCCAGGTAGTCGGCTGGCCGAGATCATCGGTCGAGCGGACGTAGTAACGCACCAGCGTTCCTTCGACCTGGGGCGCGATGGCGGCGCCGAAGACACCGTCGAGCGGATCGCCGTCGCCATGGGCGCCGTCGTCGAACATGAACTGCGCGGCAAATCCCGTCCCCGTGTCCACGAGCAACTCGACCAGCTCGAGATCTTCCTGATCGTGGGTCTGCGCCGTGATCTGCACCGCGGTGTCGGCAGCGGGAAAATCGATATCGCGCTCGACGTAATCGATCACCGGCGGCTGGTCGTCCACAAAGGTGCTGTTCAGCGTGCCGGGCGTCCCCCAGTCGACCGTGCTGGCGGCCCAGCTCGTGGCGAGGCTGTTGTCGAGATACGGATTGACGAGTTCGAGTGACGGCCCCGATCCGTCAGGCGCGGTGGGCCACGGGGCAGTGTCGTTGTAGTCGACGGCATCGTGGAGCATGGTCGTCGCGTCGTACAGCAACACCGAATCGCCGCTGTTGCCCAGGCCCCAGCCGGCGCCACCGGGATCGAAATCGTTGGCGTTCACGTTGGTCACGCCGGGATACTGCGCCGCGAACGCCGTCAAGTCGGCGGCCACGACCAGGTATTCACCGACGTCCAGGGTACCGACGAGCAGGCAGGGAAGGTGACCGGGGTTGTCGTCCAGCAGATACCAGTCGGTCAGATCGATCGCGACCGTCGAGCTGTTGTACAGCTCGATCCATTCCACGTCGGGCGAACCGAGGCTGTTGTACATGATCTCGTTGATGACGATTTGCGCGGCTGCCGGCCCGGCAAGCAACGAAGCGATACCGACAACACACAGGCAGACGATCAGGCACGACTTCATGAGGCGATTCCTCTCCTACGGAAAAGCATGCGGCAACGCGACCGGAAGTCGCGAATATCCGCTGGCATTATTTACATTCCGTATGATTATACCAGATATCGGAGTGATTTACTTGATCAAACACATCTTCCCGGTAACGACAATATCCTCGACCGTCAACCTGAAGAAATAACTGCCCGTGGGATCGGTCCGCGTCTTCCAGGCGACCTTGTGCTCGCCCACATCCTCATACTGGTCGAACAGACGCAGGATCCAGCGTCCGTGTACATCGTAGACGTCGATGACGACGTAGGCGCGCTGCGTGAGCTTGAACTGGATCGACGTGGAGGCGTTGAAGGGATTGGGGGTATTGTGCGCCTCGGCGAGAGTGCGGGCCATCTCCGCGCGTTCGCGTGTAGCCTCGTCGGAAACCTGCACGCCGGACAGGACGCACGCCAGCATGCTGATCACCAGAAAGCTCAACATCATGGTGCCGATTTCACGTTGGCTTGCCATGTCTCCCCCACGGTTTGCCACTGCACAGCAGGAAAGTTCCTAAATATCCTGTTATGTTCAAATTGTTCGCAATATAATTTATATCATATTCTCCCAGTATTGATCAACTGTTATTTTTTTTATCTCAATGTTTTTACTTTTTTTAACAGAAAACCGTGGAACCC
>CAYLIV010000008.1:0-137531 GCA_964384055.1 uncultured Fibrobacteraceae bacterium | reverse complement strand
GATCATGCTGTCTCCGGCGTTGCCGTGACCCACAATGTTACCAGGAGAGCCAGAATGGTGAGCTGGATCTCCGTGTTGGCCAGGGCCGCACTCGCGGCCAGCAACAACACGACGACCAGAACGGATAGAAAATGTCTCCCTTGTTTCATGCGAAACCCCCTGGTATGGGTTGGGTCGAAATACTATTGGCAGGATCATTACATCCGGATCGCCGACCCCCCTTGCAGCCACGCTTGCCGACACGAAGCAAAGTGGACCGAATCGATCCTACCAAACCACAACTGATTGCTACACGTCACACCACGTATGCAACACTCTTGTTTATACCACACGCAATTACTCCAGTAAAGTGATTTCTTGTCGGATATGGCTTTATTTGTAAAATGAACAGCGTTCGGCTTTTACACTCTGATAGTTGATTAGTAGTACTGTATTCGGAAGCAGTATTTCTCAGGAGCCAGACATCAAAAACGGTGCGGTCGCTTATCAGGCGACCGCACCGCGTTCTGCGTGCATCCGGCGCGCGCACCGGATACCGTTATTCGTCCGGCAACAGATCTTCCAGACTTTTAAAAACGTTGTTCAGGTTATACGTGTTGACCACCCAGATCGTCGGCGACTCGTCGATACGCAGGTAGACGCCGGCCGGGTTTCCTTCCTCGGCCTGCCGCTCATCGCCGAACGCGAAACCGACGACGGTGCCGTCCTGAAGCGTGATACGGGCCTCCTTGGCCGGATCGATCAGACCGTAGGTCGCCAGATCGACGCCCGGATCCGTCACGTCGCTGGCCCGGATCGAACTCACGGCGCCGAGTACGCCGTCCGCCTTGGTCTTGGCGGCGGCCTGGCGCTGCGGTTCGGTTATCCGCCACTCGTAGACGCTGCGGTCGATCTCGGGTAGCGCACCGGTGGTATCGTCGGCGGCGGGCTCAGGCTCGGCGAATTCCTTGACCAGGGTGATTGTCGACGCGCCGTCGCGCAGGGTGATCGTGTCCACGTCCTGCCGGTCGACCTTGTGGGCGTTCAGGTCGAGGAAATGCTTGGACGTCGGCGCGTCCGGTCCGCTGTACATGCCCAGGTCGCCCAGGACATTATTGGCCGAGACGTAGACGGCGTTGTTGCCGGGCAGTTTGACGAAATTGCCGATGCCCCGTCCCGCCTGATTGCCGAGTTGCAGGGTGAACAACGCATCGCCACCGCCGGCGGCATGGCCGGTCACCGTGACCATCAGCGTGTCCACGAGACCGTAGTCCTCGAGTACGTCGGCATTGTCCGACCGGAATTCACCGTACAGGTTGTCCAGACCGCGCAGCAGCGCTTCGATCCGTTGCTCGTTGGCCTTGGCGTGCCAGGCCGTGGCCACAGCCCAGCCCTCGGGTTGGTTGACCAGCGTCACCACGGCATCCTTGCCGGGATGTCGGATCTCGATACGCTCGAGCTGATCCTTGTCCAGCGGCCCCGCGATGAGCAAGTTGGTATGTCCCTGGCTCGTGGTGCTGCGGTGCTTCGCTTTCTGCACGAAACTGATCACAGCCAGCACGGCGAGAACGATCACCAGGATAATCAGGTTCTTCGGTTTCAACATGGTCTTGCTGCCTCCCCTCTAGACGTTGGCCGAGCCGCGTTTGAGTGTTTCGCGATACAGCGTAGCTTCCTTGCGGCGCACGGCCGAACGGGCGATGCCGAAGATGGCCAGGACGACCGGTACCAGGGCCACGACGAAGATCCGGTACAGCACCTTCTCGCTGGCGGAGATGGGCTTGACGACCCGCTGGGTCAGCGCCTTGGCCCGGATGGAGAGTAGATCTTCCGAGCCGGACAGGTAGTCGACGGCATTGAGCAGCAGCAGCGCGTTCTGATTCGCCTGAATGATGTTGTCGTCGAACATCTTCGCGCAACCGAAGACGATCAACTTGTTCTGTTCCTGAGCCAGCGGCGCCGCGAAGTCCGGTTCGATCAGTTCCGGCGTCGCTTCGCCCTCGTCGGCGGCCGGCGTCGACGGTTCCGGCCAGGCGGGCAGTCCGGCTTCCTGGAAGCTATCCTCGAATCTGCCCTCGAGCATCACGGCCAGCGGTAGAGCCCCGAGCATGTTCTTGCCCTGTGGGTCCAGGTCGCTGCTGGTCAGCGGTCCCGGGGTGAAGGGCGAGGTCCAGCACCGGTCGCTGCTGGTCATCAGGATGGTCGCCGTGAGCCCTTGCTCGGTGATCCGCGCCGAGTCGATCTGCAGCGGCGAACCCCAGAGATACAGCAGGCTGCCGATCCGGTTGGTCAATACCGATTCCTGGTTCATCTGCATCTCGGTGACCTGGATCTGTATCGGCATGCGCACCGGTTCACGGGTCTGCATACGCAACCCGCCGATGTTGACCGTACGGGGCAGCTCGAGAACCTGTAGGCTGGTATCGAAGAAGTTGTCCCGTTCGAGCGCCACACCGAAGAACCCGAGCATCTCGTCGATGCCGGAGTTGACCTCGCGGCTGCCGACCGACCAGCCGCCACGCTGGCCGGGCTGGTAGTCGTACAGGTGCGACTGGGTGGCGATCACCGTGGGCAGGCCGTTGCTCAGGGCGCGGTTGATCTCGAAACGCTGGCGCTCGTTCAGCTCGTTGGGACCGAGTACGAGCAGCACGTCAGCGTCGTCGGGAATGCGCGATTCCTTGGTCAGATCGACCTGAGCGATCTCGTAGTGTTCCTCGGTGAGCAGCTGCCGCATGACCGTGTGCACGTCCTGGGGTTCGGGCGGCTGCATGCCCTGCTGCATGTACATCATCGCCAGCTGCGGATCGACGCCGAGCTTGGGCGCGAAGACGGCCACCTTCGGCGCATCTTCGCGGGTCAACCGGAAGATGGGCGAGATGAGGCTGCTCTCCAGGTTGAGCAAGGTCTGCGGCAGCACCTGGGGCAGGACCTCCTCGGGGTAGTCCTTGTACGCGACGGTGATCGCGCTCCAGACCAGCTTGACCCCGATCTCGTCCTTGTCCACTGATTGCACCTGGAACGGCTTGATGCCCTTGTTGATCAGGGCCTGCTGCAGTTCCTCATCGTCCTGGGGGTTATGCACGCTGAATTGCAGCATATCGCCCGACGCATGGGCGTAGTTGGTGAGCTGTTCGGTCAGATCCCGTTCCAGATTGCGCAGATCGGTCGGCATCTTGTCGCTCGGCGTGATGTACAGCTTGACCTGCACGGGCACCTTGAGACCGTTGAGGACCTTGTCCGCGGCGGGCGAGAGGGTGAACAGCTTGTCGCTGGTCAGGTCCATCCGGGCACCGGGAACGTTACTGGTCACCGAGATGAAAATCACGGCGATGGCCAGCAGCAGAACCGTCGCCACGGCGAAGGTGATCCGGAAGTTTCTGCGTTTGTCCGACATTAGTACTTCCTCCCTTCCAGCCACAGCGTGTTCAGGGCCAGGAATACGACGGTGAGCGCCACGAAGTAGGCCAGATCACCGAGATCGAGCACTCCCTGCAACATCGGTTCGTAGTGCCCCGAAAGGCCGATGTACTGCTGCAGGAGCGAGCCGAAGCCGGGGAACCAGCCGTCGATGGTCGCCGCCACGGCGACGTGACCCACCAGGAACAACAGGAAGCAGGCCATGATGCCGAGAATGATCGCCGAGATCTGGTCGCGCATCAGGCCCGAGGTGAAGATGCCGACGCTCATGTACAGGGCGCCGAGCAGGGCCGAACCGATGTAGCCGGAGACCATCGATCCGCCGTCGGGATTGCCCAGCAGGTTGATCATGATGGGGATGGGCAGCGTACCCGCCAGAGCCACGAGGTAGAAGGCCAGGGCGGCGAAGTACTTGCCGAGCATGACCTCGCTGGCGCGCATGGGCAGCGTCATCAGCAGCTCGAAGGTGCCGCGACGCTTGTCCTCGGCCCACAGCCGCATGGACACGGCCGGGATGAAGAAGATGAGGAAGAACGGCAGGTTGCCGAAGAATGCGCGCATATCCGCGGCGCTGTTCAGGAAGAAGGTGGTCATGAACAGGCCCGAGTTCAGCACCAGAAACGCGATGATGAAGATGTACGCGATCGGGCTGATGAAGTAGGCGGAAAACTCGCGCCGGAAAATCGTTGCCACGTTTTGCATCTAGGCCACCCCCCTTTGCGATTGTTTGGTCAAGGCGATGAAGGTGTCCTCGAGGCTGTAGGGCGCCTCGTGCAATTCGACGAGATCCCACTGCTTGCTCCGGACGAGCTGGGCCACCGAACCGACCAGATCCTGATCGAAGGGGCCGCGGATCTCGAAGCGGCTCGTGCCGGCAGGATCTTGCCGCGGCTCGCCGTCGACGATCTGGGCGACCGCGTTGACCGCGGGCAGCTCCCGGAGCGCCGTTTCCACCGTGGCTGTATCCTGCTTCACGGCGAGGAACACCCGGTTGTTTTCCATGGCCACGTGTGCCAGCTCGCCGACCATGCCGTCGGCGATGATCTTGCCCTCGTTGATCACGACGACCCGCTCGGTCACCGGCTGCACCTCCTGGAGAATATGGGTCGAGAAGATGATCGTCTTCTGACCGGCCAGGCTCTTGATCAGATCACGGATACCGAGGATCTGGAGCGGATCCAGACCGCTGGTCGGCTCGTCGAGAATCAAGACGTCAGGATCGTGGATGAGCGCCTGGGCCAGACCGGTGCGTTGCCGGTAGCCCTTGGACAGCTCCTGGACGGGTTTCTTGAATTCGGTACGCAGGCCGCAGGCCTCGACACACCAGCCGAGACGCTCCTGCAGGCGGCCGCCGGACAATCCTCTCGCGCGACCGACGAAGGTGAGGTATTCCTCGACGTTCATGTCGAGATAGAGGGGGACGTTCTCGGGCAGGTAGCCGATCTTACCGCGAACGGCGAGCGGTTGATCCAGGACGTCGATACCAGCCACCGACACGGCGCCCGTATCCGGGGCCAGGAAACTGGTAATGATTTTCATGGTCGTGCTCTTGCCGGCGCCGTTGGGACCAAGGAAACCGAGTATCTCTCCCTGGCCGATACTGAAGGAGACCGAGTCCAGCGCGACCGTCGTCCCGAAATTCTTCGTGACATCACGTACTTCGATCATCAGCGAAGCTCCTCAGGGGCTAAGGTTGTGCTTTGAAAAGTGAATTGTGTGTGGGTGCCCCCAGGACACCCGAACCGCTGCAAAATAGTGGCCCGGCCACTAAACAGCAAGTTGGGGAGCGAGTTCCAGGGTTTCTGATCGTTTTCCGAACGCTGTTTCGCGCCCGTAGCATCGCGCCGAGATCCGCTGGTTGACTGGCCATGCCCCGCCGGTTAGTTGTTTCGGAAGACCCGGATTTGGACTATGGTTCAGCAGGCACCGGAGCGCGGCGGAACCGTGCCCGGACGTAACCCGACGGACCGTCGTACTCGACAGGGGAGGACGGATAATGGCCAAGGTCGAGGCAGCAGTGATCCTGGGGCCGATGCGTCTGCCGTTTCTGGTACTGACGCCGGCATGCCTGCTCGTGGCGATTGCGATGGCGTACCGGGCCGGCGGCGGTGTGCAGCCGCTGCATCTGGTGCTCGTAGTGATCGGCGGTCTGGCGGCGCATATCTGCGTGAACTCGTTCAACGAGTACTTCGATTTCAAGAGCGGGCTCGATCTGATCACCGAGCCGACACCGTTCAGCGGGGGTAGCAAGACCTTGCCCACGCACCCGGATCAAGCGCCGGTCGCTCTGGCCGTGGCCTTGAGCAGCCTGGTGGTGACCGTCGCGGTGGGCGGGTATTTTCTGGCAGTCCGCGGCTTGGGCCTGTTGCCCGTGGGATTGTGCGGCGTGTTGCTGCTGGTCGTCTACACCGTCTGGTTCACGCGCAATCCCCTGGGCTGTCTGGTGGCGCCGGGCCTGGGCTTCGGGCCGCTGATGGTGCTGGGCGCCCACTACGCCTTGACCGGCGTCTACGGCTGGACGGCGCTGGTCGCATCGCTGGTACCGTTCTTTCTGGTCAACAATCTGCTGCTGTTGAACCAGTTCCCGGACGTGGAGGCGGACCGGCAGGTCGGCCGGCGCCATCTGCCCATCGCCTTCGGCATAGCAGCCGGCGTGCGGGTGTACATCGCTTTTCTTATCTGCGCGTACCTGGTGATCGTCGTCGGCTGGCTGACGAACCTCTGGCCGGCGACCGCGCTCCTGGGACTGGCGACGGTGGCGGTCGCCATACCGACGGTGCGGGATATCATGCGTCACGCCACGACGATCCCGGCACTGATACCGGCACTCGGCAAGAACGTACTGATCATCATCGTCACGCCGTTGTTGTTTGCCGTGGGCATCTTCGTCGGCTAGGTCGGGGGCGCGGTACGGTACGGCGCGTCCTGAATCGAGACCGAGACAGCCGCAGCGAGACGTTCGAGGTCAAGCATGGCGAACGCGAATCAGCACCGTCGGGTCGATCAGCCGCAGCTGTACGAATACGAACTGCCGGGGGGCTGGCGAGTGCTGGCAGGTCGAACGGACCTTGATAACGATCGGCTGAGCTTGAAGATCGCCCGGGCCAACGACTACTGGTTTCATGTGCGCGGACTGCCGGGCAGTCATGTCGTGCTGTGCGTGCCGGCCGGTGAGCAGCCGGATCGCCAGGTATTGAAACAGGCTGCGGGTATCGCGGCCTGGCTCAGCAAGAAACGCAACGCCAAGCAGGTTGCCGTCTCCTGCACGCGGGCGCGTTACGTCAGCAAACCGCGTGGTGCGCCACCGGGCACCGTGACGATTCGCAAGGAGACGGTCCTGAAGGTCAAGCCGGCACTGCCGGCGGCTGGCCCCGGTACCGATGGACCGTTGTCGGAGGTGTCGTAGACCATGACAGAGCTGTTCGAACGTTATCTCGGTATGACGCCGACGCCGCTCATGCGGGTCGTGCTGATCCTGATCGCGGCCACGATCCTGGCGTTGATCGCCCGCCTGGTTGTCTTTCGCCTGGTGCTCTATCTGGCCCGCAAGACAACCACCACGCTGGATGACCGCATCGCCGAGCTGGTCCGCGGCCCGGTGCTGCTGACGCTGATTCTCGGTGGTGTGATGGTGGCGATCGGTGATCTGCACCTGCCCGATCCCTGGCCCTACTACTTCCTGGGTGTGATCAAGACGGTACTGATCCTCTACCTGGGCGGCGCGGTCAATCGTATCGGCGCGCTGGTTCTCGAAGCGCTGAGCGAGCAGCTCGACCGCTTCAAATGGATCCAGCCCAAGACGCTGCCGCTGATGGAAATGGTCATGAAGGTGCTCGTGTTCGCGGCGGTGATCTACCTGATCATGAGCGCCTGGGAGAAGAACCTCACCTCGTGGCTCGCCTCGGCCGGCGTGGTCGGTATCGCGGTGGGCTTTGCAGCCAAGGACACGCTGGCCAACCTCTTCGCCGGCGTTTTCATCCTGGCCGACTCTCCGTACAAGGTGGGCGACTTCATCATCCTCGACAACGGCGTGCGGGGCATGGTCACCGATATCGGTATTCGTTCGACCCGGGTGCTGACCCGCGACGATGTGGAGGTCACCGTGCCCAACGCGGTGATCGGCAATGCCAAGATCATCAACGAGACGAGCGGCCCCCACGAGAAGATGCGCATGAAAGTCAAGATTACCGTGTCCTACGGCAGTGACGCCGAGCAGGTACGTGCGATCCTGCTGGCCTGTGCCGACGGTGTCCCGCACGTGGCCGCGGATCCGGAACCGTCGGTGCGTTTCCGGGAATTCGGCGAATCGGGTCTGCTCTTCGAGCTGCGGGTCTGGGTCGATGAACCGGTGTACCACGGGCGCGTGCTCGACGCGATCAACCGCAACGTGTACAACGCCTTTGCCGAAGCGAGCATCGAGATTCCGTATCCCCGGCGCGAACTCTACGTCAAGCAGATGCCGGACGAGTAGAGGACGACCACCCCGCCGTCTCGATGACCCGCCCATGCACGACCACCGCGCGGGCGGGCGCGGGGTGGCACAGCAGGAGGGCGGCCACCCGGTCGCCGACCGCGTCGTAACCCAGATCGTCGAGGTCGAACAGGGCCACATCGCAGGCGCGGCCCACCGTCAGGGCGCCCACATCCTCGCGGCCCAGACAGCGTGCGCCGTCCAGCGTGGCCATGGCGAGTACCTCGTCGACCCGCATGGCAGCGGGGCCGCCGATCACCCGGTGCAACAGCAATGTCTGGCGTAGTTCGGCCAGTAGATTCGAGCTGTCGTTGCTGGCCGAGCCGTCGACGCCCAGACCCACGGGGCAGCCGGCATCGCGCAGGGCGCGCACGGGACAGACGCCCGACCCGAGGCGCATGTTCGAGGTGGGGCAATGCGCGATACCCACGCCGGCCCGGCCCAGGCGCGTGATCTCTTCCGCGTCGAAATGGATGCCGTGAGCCAACCAGACATCGTCGGCGAGCCAGTCGACCTCCTCGAGAAAATCGAGGGGGCGCTTGCCATAGGTCTGCCGGCAGTAGTCGGTCTCGTCCCGGGTCTCCGCCAGGTGCGTATGCAGGCGCACGGCGTGGCGCCGGGCCAGCGCGGCGGTCTGGCGCATCAGCTCGGGATCGACCGAGAAGGGCGAGCATGGTGCCAGGCTGATTCTGAGCATGGCGCCGGGCGCCGGATCGTGGTAGGTCGCGATCAACCGTTCACTGTCCGCGAGAATGGTGTCCGGGTCCTGCACCACCGAATCGGGCGGCAGGCCGCCGTCCTTCTGCGAGCGGCTCATGGAGCCGCGCGTGGGCTGGAAACGGATTCCGGTCTCGCGGGCCGCTTCGATGGTGATGTCGATCAGCGTGCGCGAAGCGGCGGCCGGAAAGAGGTAGTGATGGTCGGTGGTCAGCGTACAGCCTGAACGCAGCAGTTCGCGAAAACCGATCACGGCCGCCCTGTGGAAATCCTCGTCGCGCAGTTGCGCCCACACGGGATACAACGTGCGCAGCCAGTCGAACAGGCCGGCGTCGACGACGGCGGGAACGGCGCGGGTGCGTGTCTGATACAGATGATGATGGGTGTTGATCAGGCCGGGAAGCGCGACGCAGCCGCCGGCATCATAACGTGTGTACCTGTCCCGCGGTGTGTCGTCGATGGTCGCCGGCGGCGACCCGGATCCCAGCGCCACGATGATACCGTCACGCGCGGCGAGCCAGCCCGGATCGAGGATCTCGCGCTCGCCGCTGTCGGTCACGTGCATGGTCAGCAGCGGCCGGGCATTTTCCAGCAGGAACAGATCAGCTGTCGTCATGTTCGATCTCCAATGAGGGCTTGGGTCGGCTCACCGGCCTACGCTATACTGCCTGCCTGACAGAATACCTGCTCGTCCGACGTGCGCCAATCTCGGAAAATGAGGTCGGTGTCAGGACAGGTTATCTCGGCCGGGGGAATCGCGTGGGACAGGAGACACGCGTGAGCCCGGGGAGGCTACGTCCGTGTGGAATGTACAGCAATACCGTTACGCGGCATCGGCCACCGAAGCGGTGTCCATGATGCGAGCCGGCGCCGGCAAGGGTTGTTACGTCGCCGGCGGCACCGACCTGATGCTCTTTCCGCCGGATGTCGATTTTGTGGTCGATGTAAACAACGCCGGCATCGATGAAGTGGTGTGCGTCGACGGAGGCGATCTCTACCTCGGCGCGGCGACACCGCTGCAGGTGATCGCCGAATCGCCGCTGGTCGCGGGATTCGCGGCGGGTGCCATCGCCGAGGCGGCAGCCGTTTGCGGCAACCGCCCGGTGCGTTCGGTCGCGACCGTCGGTGGCAACCTGTGCAGCGCCATCCCTTCGGCGGACATGGCGCCGGTTCTGCTGGCCCTCGATGCGCAGGCAGTCATTGCCGACGAACACGATCAGCAGACGGTTCCCCTGCGCGATTTCTTCACCGGACCACGCCGGACGGTGCTCGGCGACCGTTTGCTCGTAGGGATATCGGTGCCCGCGAGCGCGGCCGGCCGGGCGGTGCAGCGCTTCAAGCTGACCCGCAGCGCGGAGGATATCGCCCTGGTTCAGGTCGTCGTCGCCCTTGGCTTCGACGGGACCGCCGTGCACGAAGCACGCGTGAGCCTCGGCGCGGTCGCGCCCACGCCGCTGCTGGTCGACGTTGCGGCCGAGGCGCTGGTCGGCTGTGACCCGGCGAACTGGACGCCGGAAGCAGTCGAATCTGCCGTCACGACTGCCGCCGCCGCCGCTGCCCGGGCGGCACAACCGATCGACGATCATCGAGCATCGGCGGCCTACCGTCGCGCCATGGTCGAGGTGCTGGTGAAGCGACTCGCCCGGGCACTGCTGCCGGCGCAGGATGGTGCGGCATGAAGATCGAATTGAAACTCAACGGCGCGGCGGTGACCTGGGATGTCGCGCCCGGTGCCAGCTTGCTCGACGCGCTGCGGGACGCCTCGTGCCTGTCGGTCAAGCGCGGCTGCGAGACGGGCGATTGCGGCGCCTGTACGGTCCTGCTCGACGACCAGCCGGTCAACGCGTGTGTCGTACCCGCACCACGGGCCCGCGGCCGGGCGGTGTCGACCCTCGAAGGATTGCTCGACGAGCCGCTGCTGATAAGGCTGCGTGATGCCTTCGTGGCAAGTGGCGCCGTGCAGTGCGGCTACTGCTCGCCCGGTATGCTGATCTCCATGTACGCCCTGATCCGGGACGGCAAGCGTCTCGACGAACACAGCATCCGCGAGGCGCTGGGGGGCAACCTCTGCCGTTGCACCGGTTACGTCAAACCGATTGCTGCCTGCCGGGCGGTGCTCGCGGACTGGGAGGTGCGATCGTGACCGCGACGCGCATCGACAGTCGGCGAGCCGTGGTGGGCAGGAGCGTGACGAAGATCGATGCCGAGAAACTGGCCAGTGGTGCGCCGGCATTCACCGACGATTTCTCGCCTTCCGGCATGCTGTTCGCGAAGGTGTTGCGCTCGCCCCACGCCCATGCCCGCATCCTGCGGGTCGATGCGACGCAGGCGCTGACCTCGCCAGAAGTGCACGCTGTTCTGTGGCACCGGGACGTCAAGGCGATTCTCCATACTCGGGCCGGCCAGAGTCATCCGGAGCCTTCGCCCTACGATACGGTGGTCCTGCCCGACAAGGCGCGGCTCATCGGCGACCGGGTGGCCGTGGTGGCCGCCGAATCGCTGCCGGCGGCGGAGCAGGCCTGCCGGCACATCGACGTCGATTACGAGATCTTGCCGGCCATCTGCGACATGGAACAGGCGCTCGGGGAAACCGCGACCCTGATTCACGAGGTGCCCGATCCGCGCGGCATCGCCGAGGGCGGCCGCAGCAACGTCGCCGCGCGCATCGACCGGCAGGTCGGCGACGTGGACGCCGCGCTGGCGGCGGCCGACGTGGTCATCGAACGCACCTACCACCTGCCCCGGGTGCAGGCGAGCCATATCGAACCGCATGTCTGCATCGCCTGGCTCGACACCGACGGACGCCTGAACGTACGCACCAGCACCCAGGTGCCCTTCCACCTGCGCCGGATCCTCGCGCGTATCCTGGAACTGCCTGAGGCGCATATCCGGGTGATCAAGCCCCGGGTCGGCGGCGGCTTCGGCGACAAGCAGGAACTGGTCCTTGAAGATCTGACCTGTTTGCTGGCGCTGCGTACGGGCCGGCCGGTGCGCCTGGAATTCACTCGCGAAGAGGAGCTGACCGCCGCCCGCTGTCGTCATCCGCAACGCATCACCATGACCACCGGCGCCAAACGCGACGGCACCATTACGGCCCAGCGCATGTACGTGCTGGCGGATACCGGCGCCTACGGCAGCCATGCCCTGACGGTGCAGGGCAATACCGGCCAGAAGGTGCTGCCCATGTACCCGGCGCCCAATATCCATTTCCAGGTCGACTGCGTGTACACCAACAATCCCATCAGCGGCGCTTTTCGCGGCTACGGCGCGCCGCAAGGTTGCTTTGCGGTGGAAAGCAATATCGACGAACTGGCCCGGGAGCTCGGACGGGATCCGCTCGATTTGCGGCAGCAGAACCACATCCGTCTGGGCGATACCGACCCGCTGTCGGCACACCTGGGCGAGGGCAAGTCGGGTCTGGTACGGGTGATTCGCAGTACCGGTCTGGAGGAGGCGATCCGGCGCGGGAGCGAGGCCATTGGCTGGGATCGGAAGAAGGCGCCCACGGCGGCGTACTTCGAGCGAGGCCTGGGCATGGCCATCGCCATGCAGGGTTCGGGCATTGCCGGGGTGGACTGGGCCGGCGCGACGGTCAAGCTGAACGACGACGGCAGCGTCAACCTGCTGGTCGGTGCCACGGACATCGGCCAGGGTTCGGACACGGTGCTGGCCCAGATCGCTGCGGAAGAACTCGGCATCGCCTACGAGAAAGTGATCGTGCTCAGCTCGGACACCGACCTGACGCCCTTCGACGTGGGCGCCTATGCGTCGAGCACGACCTATATTTCCGGGGGCGCCGTGCAGAAGGCGGCGGCGGCTCTCAAGGACCAGCTCCGGCAACTGCTCGCCGAGCACTGGTCGTGTGCCGCCGACGAGGTTTCCTTCCGCGCCGACATGGCTCTCGGACCGGACGGCAAGACGAAAACCAGCCGGGAGGTTGCTCTGCTGGCGCTGTACGAGGCCAAGATACAGCCCCAGGCCACGGCGAGCCACCTGTCGGACGAGTCGCCGCCGCCCTTTGCCGCCCAGTTCGCCGATGTGGAGGTCGATACCGAGACGGGGCAGGTGTTCGTGCGGAAATTCGTGTCGGCGGTCGACGTGGGCACGGCGGTCCATCCACAACTGGTGGAAGGGCAGATCGAGGGGGCGGTGTCACAGGGTCTGGGCTACGCCTTGTTCGAGGAGATGCTGGTCGACCGCCGCGGCAAGGTCGCCAACAGCAGTTTCCTCGACTACAAGATCGCCACGGCGCTGGATATGCCGGAGCTGGCGACGATCCTGGTGGAAACCGACGAACCGAGCGGACCCTTTGGCGCCAAGGCCGCCGGCGAAGTGCCCATGGACGGACCGGCCCCGGCGATTGTCAACGCGATCCACGACGCGATCGGCAAACGTGTGTACCGGATACCGGCCACTTCGGAACGGGTTTGGCGTGTGCTGCGAGGCGAACAGACGTGACCCGACAGGCCAAGTACGGGGAGAGGATGAAGAACAGGAAGCGACAACACCGGCTGTCCCGCAACCGTCGTGTCCCCCCGGGGGGCTCCCTCGTCGTGGCGGCACTCGCCGCGTTGCCGCTCGCGATCGCCGTTGCGGTCGCCGGTGTCGATACGCCGGCCGGCGGCACTGCAGGAGCCGCCCTCGCCGACAGCGTGGTGTCCGGCAGCGGGTTGCCAGACGTCGCGTCGCGCGACAGTGTTGCGCAGGCGGCGGCGCCGCCCGATTCCCAGTGGGCGATCGGACTGGGAGCCTTCGCAACCCTCGACGAGGCGGCACAACACCACGCGGTGATCAGCGAGAATGGTGAATCTGGTTTTGTGCGTATACGCGCCGAGTGGACACACTACCGGTACGAACTGCTGGCGGGACCGTGGTCCACGCGCGCCGCGGCCGACAGCGCAGCCGCGCTGCGGCGTGGCGCCGGCTCGGCGTCGGTGGTGCAGGTCGTGGGGGATCGGACCGAAGTCTTGCGTGCCGGCGTGGTGCTGGGTTCGCCGCCGCCGGCTGCTGCCGCGGATCCGGCCGCGGCGGTACCTGCCGACACGACATTGGCGGCCGAGCCGCGTTGACGCGCCCCGGTACGCCGCACTGGCGTCCGTGGCACGGAATATGATGAGAGTCGTCCGGCGAAACCCGACAACAGGATCCCGACTGCCCACAAGGAGCGGTCGAAATTGGAGCATACAAAGGAGGTCTGTCTTGTTATCGAGAAAAACGCGACACCTGGTTCTGTCGACGCTGATCCTGGCCGCAATCGCGATAATGGCCGGTTGCGGCGGCAAGAGCGTGCAACGGATCAACGTGGACGAGAACATCGATCTGTCCGGTGAGTGGAACGATGTGGACAGCCGGCAGGTGGCTGCCGCGCTGGTCGCCCAGTCCACTTCTGCACGCTGGGTGGCCAATTTTGTGGACGATCACGGCAAGCGCCCGACGATCATCATCGGCCAGGTTCGCAACAAGACCACCGAGCACATTCCGGTCAGGACCTTCATGGCCGACCTCGAGCGCAGCTACATCAACAGCGGCACCGTGGACGTGGTCGCCTCGCCGGAGGAACGCGATCAGATCCGCGAGGAACGGGCCGATCAGCAGGAAATGTCATCCGTCGAGACGATGAAGGCCTGGGGCCGCGAGCAGGGCGCCGATTTCATGTTGATCGGTGAGATGAACACCCTGTTCGACAGCGAGGGCGGCGACCAGGTCAAATATTACCAGGTCGATTGCTACTTCGTGAATCTGGAGACCAATGTCAAGGTCTGGACGGGATACGAGAAGATCAAGAAGTTCGTCAGCCAGAGCGGGCACAAGATCTGATCGACGAAGGATGATTAGAGGATGGCTGACTGCGCAGGGACCTCACGCGTAACAAGAACGATCGCCGTCGCCGCGCTGCTGGCGACGGCGATCGCCGTGCTCGGCGGTTGCGCCACCTACAGCGCCAAGTTCGCCGACCTGCGGCCCGACCTGGCGCACAGTCGCTACGACGCCGCCCTGCAGACCGTCGAAAAGAACAAGGGCGACAAGGACCTCCTGCTCTACCATCTCGAACGCGGCATGGTGCTGCACTACGCCGACCGCTGGGCCGAGAGCAACGAGTCCTTTGCCGCCGCCGAACGTCTGGCCGACGAGCTCTATACCAAGAGCATCAGCGAAGGTGTCCTGTCACTGTTCACCAACGACAATTCCATCAGCTACCGGGCGCGTCCCTTCGAGATGGCGATGGTGCCGTACTTCCGGGCGCTGAACTACGTGTACCTGGGGAAGCGCGAGGATGCGCTCGTGGAGGGCCGCAAGGCGAGCCAGATGCTGGCGCGCTATGTGGATCACACCCTGAATGGCCTCGACGACGACGAGAAGGGCGAACTGGCGCAGATCCGCAACAATGCGTTTCTGCTCTACTTCAGCGGCATGCTCTACGACTGGGACGGCGAGATCAACGACGCGTTTATCGCCTACCGCAACGCCGCCGAGGCCTACGCCGCCAACAGCGAACTGCTCGGTGTCGGGCCCGCGCGCTGGCTCGGCGGTGACCTCGCGCGCACGGCGGGACGGCTCGGCTTCGTGGACGAACTGGAATATGTACAACGCACCTATCCCGAGCTGTTTGCCGATCCCGAGACCACGGATCGCCCGTCCGGAGTGGGCGAGGTGGTCTTCCTGCTCGAGGTGGGATACGTGC
Source organism: uncultured Fibrobacteraceae bacterium (assembly GCA_964384055.1). Lineage (GTDB taxonomy): Bacteria > Krumholzibacteriota > Krumholzibacteriia > LZORAL124-64-63 > LZORAL124-64-63 > CAYLIV01. The sequence continues at coordinate 122,265 of CAYLIV010000008.1, read as the reverse complement.
CCCAGAAGATCCAGAACAAGCTGTCCGTCCCCATCCTGGAGTCGGACGGCGACGGCCATGACCGGCTGGTCTTCGCCACTACGTTGTCGGGACGTCTCGGCGACGCCTACGTGCTCAACAGCGGCGACAAGATCGCCTACTGGCTGTCCTTCGCCATGCCGGAGCTGTGGCTCGATCCTTCAGCCATCGACGGCGCGCGACTCAGTGCCGGTGTCGCGGGCTCCCACGCCCGCACCGCGTGCGTTGAGAATCTCGCCGCCGCCGCCGCGATCACCTTCGAGGCCGAGCAGGGCAAGATCCTGCTCAAAACCATCGTGCGCGGTCTCGCCAAGTATGGCGTCACCAAGCAGGCCGAGGACCAGGGCTGGCTGGTTGGTGCGCTGGCCAACCTCTTCGGCGTGGCCACCGAAACTGCCGACACCCGCAGCTGGCTCACGCTGCCCGAGAACATCCACCTGGCGCGCCTGAGCCTGCCGCCGGGCATCTACGACCTGCAGGTGGAACTGGTCGACGCGGCCGGCCGTGTCCTGGCGACCGAGACGGTTGCCGATGTGACGGTGCGTCTGGGGGACTGGACCTTCGTGAGCCGGCGGGTTTTCTAGCGGCCCTCAATGATGCAACAACAGCTGCTCCACGGCCAGCGTGTCGAACGGCGCCGCGGCCAGTTGCTTTCTCCGTTCCAGCAACACTTCGACCAGCCGCTCCCGTTGCCGCGGCGCCAGGGTGGGCTGCCAGGTCGCGAGCTGCTCGGCTTCGACCGTGCGCCGCAGGATATCCCGGTAGAGGCCGGTGAGGAATCCGGTCAGCGTTCCACCATTCGTCTTGTAGTACTGCCGCGATCCATAGTGCGTGATGCTGTCGCGCCAGGCGGCCGACAACGCCGTCCAGTGCAGGTGCTCCGGCGGCGCCGCGAGTTCGGTGTGAGCCGCGTCGCCCGTACTGTCGCCACCGCCGGCCAATCGGCGGTGATACTCGTCGCTGCTGAAAAACTGCCAGACGATGGTGTAGCGGCGCGCTTCGTCGATGGTGCGGCGCCAACGATCGATCTCGATGCGGGTGGCCGCTCGTCCGACAATGCCCGGATAGAGCTCGGTCAGGAAATCTCCCGTGTCGGGGCGTCTGCCGTCCACGACACCGGTCCGGGCCAGTGCGACGAGGGCGCGCTGGCGAGTGAAGCCCGGCCCGACCCGCATGTGATCGGTCCAGTCGTGGGGAAGAAACTGGGAAAAAGCCGTGGCGACCAGGCCCATGCTCAGGGCGACCGCCGGCAGATTCCGGTGGCGCAGGTACGTGGTTGCCCAGAGGCACATCCCGGCCAGGGACGCCGCCATCACCACCGGATTGGGCCAGTGGACCAGGGCGAAAAGCGCGGCGCAGCAACCGACGATCTGCCGAGCGGTCATGTCGAGTCGACCGAGGCGATGCGCCGGCAGCAGGAGAAACACGGCCAGCTGAACCACCGCGTACACGGGATACAGGAGCAGCGAGTACAGCACCGCTCCGGCTTCGACCGTCACGTGGAAAACGAGGCCGAGCAACAGCGGGATGATGACCAGCAGCGCCGTCGGTAGGGCCAGCCGTCGCGCAGTCGTCTTGAAACCGTATGCCGCAGGCGCGTCGGTCTTATCCAGGCTACGGCCGGCGGGTGGCGCCTGCCGGCGATCGTGACGCACCATCCATACGGCGACGAGCAAGATGCCGATCGTGCCGGCGATCATGACCGGTGGCAGGCCCTCGGGCGGCATGAAGAGCCAGATGAGGGCAAACACCACGGCGTAGAACAACACCAGGCTCACCACGAGGTACGGCGCGTGACGGTTCGAGACGTTTGCCGGGAAGGTGTGTCGACGCCGCGCCGCGTAGGACCAGTACGACCACACCGCCACGGCGAGCAGCACTGCCGGCGCCCAGTACCAGACCGGCGGCGGCAGCGGAATCGGCGCCGCAAAATCCAGTTCGGCCTGGGAGTAGCGTAGCCGTGCCGTTGCCAGGATCACGGCGAGGGCGAGCAAGGGAAGGGCAGCCGCCATCAGTTGGTCCTCGTTCGTTCGTTCACAGGTCCTGTTGTCCTCCTGCGCCTGTTGTCCCTGTGCTCCCGTTATCTCTTGCTCCTGTCGACTCGTGCCGGCAATCTCACCGGTACTCGCGGCGCAGTGCTCCGCCCGCCAGGAGTTTTTTCTGCAAACGCCCGTCCTTGACCACCTGCGTACCACGCAACCAGACGTGCCGTACAGCGCCCTTGCACGGCCGGCCGGTATAGAGAGAAACCTCCGGATCGCTCTCGCCCAGAGGTTGCCAGGAATACTCGGCGTCGGGATCGAACAGGACAAGGTCGGCATCGTAACCGGGTGCTATCCGTCCCTTGCGCCCGGCCAGCCCCATCAGCTCGGCGGGGCGTCGGCAGACCACGTCGAGCCAGCGCGCAGGATCGAGATCACCGGTGGCCACGGCCAGCGAATGAGAAAGCGCGAGCCGTTCACCGACGCCGCCGGTGCCATTGGGAATGGCCGGAAAACCACGCGTCGCAGCCGCCGTTTTCACCGCCAGGGAGAATTCACAGTGATCGGTGGATAAGAGATCGATATCACCGGCTGCCAAGGCCGTCAGCAAGGCCCGGCTGTCGTGCGGACCGCGCACGGGCGGCGACATGGTCAGCCGCAGGAAATCCGCCTCCCGGTTCGCGCAGTGTCCGCTCCCGGCGAAGAGATGGTGCAGGCACGCCTCGGCGCTCAGCAGACCCGCCGCTGCGCCGGCCTGCTGCCGGGCCCGGCGGACACAGTCGATCGATTCGGCCAGGCTCAGATGTACGACGGTCAGAGGACAGCCGGTGGCCAGCGCCAGCCGCACACCCGTCTCGACAGCAGCGATTTCCGATTGCGCCGGGTGGGCGCTGGGGTGCCACCGGGGCCCGGTGCGTCCGGCGGCGATCAGGGCCGCTTCGGCCCGCGCGTTGCTTTCGCCGTCCTCGGCGTGCAGGAGCAGCCGGCCGCCGCAATCGGCGACCGCCTTCATCAGCCGTTCGAGATCCGCCGGTGTGAGCATCAACCGATCCTTGTAGGCCAGGAAGGCCTTGAAGGTAGGGTAGCCGTCTTGCACCAGATGCGGCAATTCCGCCAGCACGTCGCGGTTCACTTCGCCGACCGTGACGTGCAGGCCGTAATCGCACAGACATTCACCGGCAAAGGATTCGTGCCACCGGTCGAGGGCGCCGCGCAGCGATTCTTCCGGACGCGGGTTGGCGAAATCGATCACCGTGGTCGTGCCGCCGAGCAATGCCGCGGTGGAACTCGCGCGCGGTCCGAGGGAGGTGACTCCGTCCGGTAGCGGCATGCCGAAATGGACGTGGGCGTCGACGCCCCCGGGCAATAGCCAGAGGCCGCCGGCATCGAAGACCGGCAGCGTCGATCCACGCTCGCCGGTAGCCGTTTTCCGGACCTTGGCGATCCGTCCGTCGCGGACCAGCACAGTGGCCGGGAGCGGACCTTCGCTCGTGACGAGGTTGGCATTGGTGATCAGCAGGTTCTGATTGTCCATGGCCGGAGGGTAAACCCGCCGGGACGCCCGGACAAGTCCGATCATCCGCCCGATCATCCGCCCGATCATTCGTACCGAGCTCGGCGCACGTCGCGGCCACCGCTCCGGCTCGGCATTCCGCCTTCCCTGGAGGCTGCGACGACACTATTATTCGTGGAACCGGTCGTTGCCCTGTGTAGACCACGGCGAAGCGGTCGGCTATACTGCCGGGCCGAAACGGGATCCGTGAGCGATCGCGATCGCGTGGGGCGGCCGAGATCGCTCAGGTCCAGATACTGAGCTCACGAAGGAGAGTCCATGAAGCGTATCCCCAGCAAGATCAACAAGCAGGACGCCGCCTTCAAGGAGAACGATACCCGCAACCGGCAGCGATCCGCGGAACTGGCGGAGCTCCAGGCCAGGATCGCCGAGGGCGCTTCCGATAAACATCGCCAGCGTCATCTCGACCAGAACAAGATCATGGTGCGTGATCGCATCGAGGCGCTGCTCGATCCCGGAACGCCATTTCTCGAGCTCTCGCCCCTGGCGGCCCACGAGGTCTACGATACCTGGGTGCCGGCCGCGGGATTGATAACCGGTATCGGACAGATCCACGGCCGGCAGGTGATGATCGTTGCCAACGACGCCACGGTCAAAGGCGGTTCCTATCTGCCGCTGACGGTCAAGAAGCACCTGCGCGCCCAGGAGGTGGCGCTGGAGAACCGACTCCCGTGCGTGTACCTGGTCGATTCGGGTGGTGCTTTCCTGCCGCTGCAGGCGGAAGTATTCCCGGACCGCGATCACTTCGGCCGGATCTTTTACAACCAGGCCTGCATGTCGGCCAAGAACATCTGTCAGATCAGCGCCGTACTGGGCTCGTGCACGGCGGGCGGCGCCTATGTGCCGGCCATGAGCGACGAGGTGGTGATCGTCAAGGAACAGGGCACCATCTTCCTGGGTGGCCCGCCGCTGGTCAAGGCGGCCACGAGCGAAGTTGTGACCGCCGAGGAGCTCGGCGGCGGCGACGTGCACACGCGTATCTCCGGTGTGGCCGACCATCTGGCCAACGACGACGCCCACGCCCTGCGCATCGTCCGCGACATCGTCGAGAATCTCGGACCGATCGAGACGGCGACCATCCCCACCGCGCCGCCCGAGGAACCGTACTACGATCCCGAGGAACTGTACGGCATCGTCTCCCACGATCCGAAGATTCCCTTCGATGTTCGCGAGGTGATTGCGCGGCTCGTGGACGGCAGCAAGATGCACGAGTTCAAGCCTCGCTACGGCACCACACTGGTCACCGGTTTCGCGCGGATCCACGGCTACTCGGTGGGCATCCTGGCCAACAACGGCATCCTGTTCAGCGAGTCGGCGCTCAAGGCCACGCATTTCATCGAGCTGTGCAACGCGCGGCGGATTCCCCTGCTCTTTCTGCAGAACATCACCGGCTTCATGATCGGCCGCGACTACGAGCACGGCGGCATCGCCAAGGATGGGGCCAAGATGGTCAACGCCGTCAGCAACAGCACGGTGCCGCGTTTCACGGTGATCATCGGCGGCAGCTACGGCGCGGGTAACTACGGCATGTGCGGGCGCGGCTACCAGCCGCGGCTCCTGTTCATGTGGCCCATGGCCAAGATCTCGGTCATGGGGGGCGAGCAGGCTGCCAACGTGCTGCTGACGGTGAAAAAGGACCAGGTAGGTCGTCTGGGCGAGGAACTCACGCCGGAGCAGGAGAAGGCCATCGTCGATCCCATCCTGCACAAGTACGAGGTGGAGGGGCACGCGTACTACAGCAGCGCTCGCCTTTGGGACGACGGCGTGCTCGATCCGTTGCAGACACGCGACACCCTCGGTCTGTCTCTGGCCATGTCCTTGAACGCGCCGATCCCGCCGGTGAAGTACGGCGTCTACCGGATGTAGGTCGGGTCGACCGTGGTGGCCCGGCGATGCGGGCCCCCGCACGCGGGCGGCGATAACCGTTGCGCCGGCGCAACACGAAGGAAGGCAAGCAATGGCAGTGCATCTACGGCTGGTCGGTCCGGTACTCGTGGTGACCATCGATCGGCCGGAACGGCGCAACGCGTTCGACGGCGCGATGATTGTCGAGCTGCGCGAGCTGTTCGAGGGTCTCGCGTACAAGGAAGCGCCGCAGGCTGTTGCGGACACCGCCGTGACCGGCGCGGCAATGCACGATATGGCCGACTGGACCGAGCTCGAGTGCCGACCGCACGTGGTCTTGCTGCGGTCGACCGGCCCGGTCTTCTGTGCCGGGGCCGACCTGGACGACATGAAGCGGCTGGGCGCCGCCGACTTTCAGCAGAACCTCGACGCGGCCCTGGAGATGGGGGCCATGTTCCGGGCCATCCGCAACTGCCCGGCGCCGGTTGTCGGTCGCGTGCAGGGGCCGGCGTTTGGCGGCGGCGTGGGGCTGGCCTGTAGCTGCGATCTCGTGGTCGCAGGGCTCCGGGCGCGGTTCACGCTGACCGAGGTTCGTCTCGGACTGGTTGCCGGCGTGATCGCGCCGCTGGTTATCGGGCGCATCGGGCCGGCGGCCGCCCGGGCGGCCATGTTGACCGCCGAGCCCATCGCCGCCGAACGCGCCCGGCAACTGGGACTGGTCGATCGGCTGGCTACCGCGGAAAATCGAGGACCAGACGATCCGGACGACACCGATGATCATGGTCGGCTCGATGCGCTGGTCGAGCAGACAGTCCAGTCGCTGCTGGCCGGCGGCCCGGCAGCCCTCGGTATGACCAAGGGCCTGATCGAAGGCTCGCTGTCGCTGGGCTACAACCGCAGCAGCGAGTTCACCGCCAAGCTGATCGCCGAGGCGCGCACGGGCGACGAAGCGCAGGCGGCTTTGCAGGCGTTCTTCAGCAAGCAGCCGGCGCCCTGGAGCGCCGCCGCGGGCTGGACCTACCCTGAAGGCGGCCCGATCGACGACACGACCGACGAATCCGACGGTTCCGACGGCGAGGACACACCATGATCCGCACCGACGGCGTTATGCAGGAAGGAACTTAATGACAGCACTCGAGACGAAACCCCTGCGCAAGGTTCTGGTCGCCAACCGCGGCGAGATCGCCGTGCGCGTGCTGCGCGCCTGCCGTGAGATGCAGATCCCCACGGTGGCCGTCTGCTCCGAGGCGGACCGCCACGCCATGCATGCCCAGATGGCGGACGAGACCGTTGAAATCGGACCACCGCCGCCCCTCGAGTCGTATCTGTGTATCGACAAGATCCTCGACGCGGCGCAGCGCACGGGTGCCGACAGTATCCATCCCGGCTACGGTTTTCTCGCCGAGAACGCCACCTTCGCCGGCGCCTGTGTGGAGGCCGGCGTAAAGTTCATCGGCCCGGCGGCCGAGGTCATCGGCAGCATGGGGGAGAAGACCGCGGCGCGGGCGATCATGGAAAAAGCGCGGGTGCCGGTCGTGCCCGGCGCGTTGTTGCCGCCCAGCAACACGGACGGCGAGTACGACGCGGCGAAGGTACGCGAGGCGGCCGAGCAGGTCGGCTTTCCGGTCATGGTCAAGGCGGCGTTCGGTGGTGGCGGCAAGGGCATGCGTCTCGTCGAATCGCCGGCCGAGATCGCTGCGGCGGCAGCTGCCGCGTCCCGCGAAGCGCGCAATGCCTTCGGCGATGGCACGGTGTACCTGGAGAAGTTCATAGAGCGGCCGCGCCACGTGGAATTCCAGATCTTTGGTGACGCCCACGGCAACGCCGTGCACCTGATGGAACGCGAGTGCTCCATCCAGCGCCGTCACCAGAAGATCATCGAGGAGACACCCTCGCCGGTGATGACGCCGGAGCTGCGCGAGCGCATGGGCGCCGCCGCGGTGGCCGCGACCAAGGCGGTCGGCTACGAGGGGGCTGGCACGGTGGAGTTCCTGCTCGGACCGGACGGCGAGTTCTACTTCCTGGAGATGAATACCCGCCTGCAGGTGGAGCATCCGGTCACCGAGTTGATCACCGGTCTGGACCTCGTGCGCGCGCAGATCCTGGTGGCGGGCGGCCAGCCGCTGCCCTGGCGCCAGGACGAGATCACGACCAGCGGCCACGCCATCGAGTGCCGGGTCTACGCCGAGGATCCCGAGAACGGTTTTCTGCCCTCGCTGGGCGAGATTCTGCTGCTGAACGAGCCCGCCGGACCGGGCGTGCGTATCGACAGCGGCATCAGCCAGGGCGACGAGGTGACCATGCACTACGATCCCTTGATCGCCAAGCTGTCGCTGCACGGCGCCGGTCGCGACGAGGCCATCGATCGCAGCCTGGCCGCGCTGCGCGATTATGCGGTGCTGGGTGTGACCACCAACGTGGAGTACCTGATCACCATTCTCGACCATCCCGAGTTCCGCGCCGGTCACACGCACACGGGTTTTCTGCCGGAACTGCTGCCGGACTGGCAGCGCACCGATCACGGCGACGAGCCGGTCGCGGTGGCCGCGGCCGCGCTGGACGAGTTCGCCCGGCTGTCGCGGCGCGGCATGATCGTCGCCGGCGATCCGGGTGTGAGCCGGACCACCGGCTCGGTCTGGAATCAACTGGGACGTTTCCGGCTGTCTGGACTGGGTTAGCCGGGCGTCGAAGAACTCGGGACGCTGCCGGGTGCGGCGACTCGACCAGAGCAGCGTGCCGACAACGAATGAACCGGCGTGAGAAAGGAACAGCGACGTGCAGCTGGAATTCACCGCGAGAGACGAACAGTACCGGATCGAGGTCGCCCGCGACGGCGATACGTATAGTCTCGAGTATGACGGCCAGCCGGCCGAGCTCGAGATCCTCTGGGGTCGGCTCGGGCAGTGGCACCTGTTGCGCGACGGCCGACGTTTACGCGTTCACGTCGCCGCGTCGGGTGAAGAACGATACGTGTTCATCGACGGCAAGGTCTTCACCATCCGGCGCCCCGACCCCGAGCAACCGGACGGCGACGAGGACGCCGGCGGTGGTCCGAACATCGTCGCCCAGATGCCGGGCAAGGTGGTCAAGCTGCTGGTGACCGAAGGACAGGAGATCGCCGCCGGCGAAGGCGTGATCATTCTCGAATCCATGAAAATGGAAACCGAAACCGCGGCGCCGGTGGCAGGTGTGGTCAAGACGATCCACGTGAGCGACGGACAGACCGTGGGTCAGGACGATCCTCTGATCGATATCGAGCCGAGCTGATCCGTACCCGCGCCGGCCCCGTGACCTTCTATCTGCAGCTTGTGTTGCCTCAAGGCCGAATCGTCACGGCCGATACGATATCGATACCGAAAGGCCCGGCGCCGGAGCGCCGGTGCGCCGCCGCGGATCCGCGGCGCCTGTGGGGGAGTGGATGGAGGAGTCTCGATGCCGGTGGTGTTAGCTGATCTCCTGGCGCGCACGAGCGAGCTGTCGGCGCTGCCCGCGACCACGGTACGGCTGCTCGATCTGCTCGACGAACCCGAGGCGGCAGCCGCACCTGTGCTGGAGGTCGTCGAAACCGATCCCGCCCTGACCGCCAACCTGCTGAAACTATGCAACTCAGCCTTTTACAGTATGCCGCGTGAGATCGGCACCCTGCGCGAAGCGTTGGTGTTGCTGGGCAACCAGACCGTGATCACCCTGGCTTTCGCCACGAGTATGGGTCGGGTGCTTCGGGGCCCGCTGTCCGGATACCGGAGCGGACAGCACGAGATGTGGCATCACGCCCTCGCCACGGCCGTGGCCGCGGCCGCCATCGCCGAGTCACTGTCCGGTCCGGCCCAGCGCTCCCGTGCCTTCACCGCCGGCTTGTTGCACGATATCGGCAAGCAATTGCTGAACCGCCCCTTGATGCAAGGTGGGCAGCAGATCCCGCCGCATTGCCGCGCCGATCAGCTCCTGGCCGCCGAACGCTCCATCCTCGGCTGTGACCACACCCAAGCCGGTGCGGCTCTGGCCGAAATGTGGCGCTTTCCGCCGGCGCTGGTCGCCGCCATCGCGTGTCATCACCGGCCGCAGGACGCCGACGAGTACGGCGAGCTGGCCACGGCGGTCTGGGCCGGCAATCTGATGGCCGGCGAGATCGAGACCGCAGGCGACGCGCAAACCAGTGCCGATGATGCGCTGCGTGAAACATTGATCGCGGCCGGCATCCCGAACGCCACGCTGGACGAGCTCGAAACCAACCTGGCCCGGCAGCTGGACGAGATCCTGGCTGTCAGTGGAGAATCCCTGTGAAGGTCCTGTTCGTCTGTACCGCCAATTCCTGTCGCAGCCAGATGGCCGAAACCTGGGCGCGTTCGCTTTTTCCAGCCGCCTGGGAGGTGCGCAGCGCCGGTCTGCTCACCTACCGGATCACCAGCCGCACGCGCGGCGCCATGGCCGAGGTCGGCCTGGACATGTCCGGCCAGCGCAGCAAGACCATCGACACCGTTGATCTGGACGACTTCGACCTGATCGTGACCCTCAGCGACGAGGCGCGGCGTTACCTGCCGCGGCTCGCCCGGCCCGGCGTCCACGTTCACGTGCCGGTCGACGATCCAATGGCCGCCAGCGGCAACCGGGACGAGGTCGTCGAGGCGTTCCGAACCGGCCGCGATCGCATTCAGCGCATCGTCGAAAGGGTGGTCGACGGCGAAATCCGCGCCGACCGGCCGCGATGATTGTTCCCGCCTGTTGTATTTCAACTACCAGACGGTGGTGCCCGGTAGTTATCATCTGAAAAAATGTGTCAAAAACCGTTAAGAACCATGCGAATTGCTCACACCAGCGCACGGGATTTTTCGAGATCTAAGCGGTTGCGGCGTATCTAGTTAATAGTATGTAAGATACGAGTTTCCGTTCCTGAGGCGGTGCTGCGGCTCAAGGTCTCGGAGGGTTGACCCGTGACCGTGAAGCGGGCTTTTTACTTTTTTTAATTAATTCGGAATCGGCATGAAACACCCGCTAACGTTGACGTTCGGCTATTCGCCGTAATCGCACCGTGTGCTTAAGGAAAACCCCAGGTTTTTGGTTGTTGGCAAAGTTCGGCTTCTTGGTCATATTGGCGATCCGCGCGGTATGGTGTGACCGAGGAGACAGCACCCCCCATATGTTGGGTTTTTGCTGCTCTGATCGGGTCGTCGCTATTTGTCGATTTGAAAACTAAATCGCCTTATTAGTGGTGCGGTGCGAGGATAATGTACCGTTCTATTCCGGGAATCGCCCCTCGCCGGAATCGTTTTTGGACATTTCAGCGGCGAGTCTCCCGATGCAACGAAGGAGCGTGCTCATCATGACGGATCATCTGAACAAGAAATCGAGACCTGCGGCGGCCATTGACAGTGTGCTGTTCGAAGGACCGACGGACGCTGTCAAGGCCCCCGCGGTGAACCTGGAAGCACTGACCGACAACCATGAATCAAGCACCGATTTTGACGACGACGCACTGGACTCCCCGCCGACCGAAACCATCCCATCCGCCGACACGAATAGCCAGGGCATGATCATCGAACGCCGTAACACCACCCCCGGCGTCGATCCGCTCGATGAACTCAAGTGGGAAACGCGTAACGCCTCGATCGTCAGCGACCAGGGAGACGTCCTGTTTCGACAGGACGACGTGGAGATCCCCAAGAACTGGTCCCAGATGGCGACCAATGTCGTGGTCTCCAAGTATTTTCGCGGCGGCATGGACAGCCCGGAACGTGAGTTTTCCGTTCGCCAGCTCGTGTCACGGGTGGCCGAGACCATAACCGAGTGGGGACGTCAGGGCCGGTACTTCGCCGCCGAAGACGACGGCGACACTTTCCGGGCGGAGCTGACCTATCTGCTGGCCAACCAGCTGGCGTCGTTCAACTCGCCGGTCTGGTTCAATGTCGGTGTGGAAAAGAAACCCCAGTGCTCGGCGTGTTTCATCAACTCGGTGGACGACACCATGGAGAGCATCCTGGACCTGGCCAAGACCGAAGGCCTGCTCTTCAAGTACGGCAGCGGTACGGGAACGAATCTCTCTTCCCTGCGGGCGAGCAAGGAAGCACTCAGTGCGGGCGGCCAGGCCTCGGGTCCGGTCTCCTTCATGCGCGGCTTCGATGCCTTCGCCGGCGTGATCAAGTCGGGTGGCAAGACCCGCCGGGCGGCCAAGATGGTCATACTCGATGCCGACCATCCGGACATCGAGGAGTTCATCGACTGCAAGGTCAACGAGGAGAAGAAGGCGTGGGCGCTGATCGACCAGGGGTATGACGGTTCGTTCAACGGCGAGGCCTACAACTCGGTCTTTTTCCAGAACAGCAACAACTCGGTTCGCGTGACCAACGAATTCATGCGGGCGGTGGTGGACGACGGTACCTGGACGACCCGCGCGGTGACCGACGGCCGGCCCATGGATACCTTTCGGGCCCGGACACTGATGCGCAAGATCGCCGAGGGCACCCATGTCTGCGGTGACCCGGGCATGCAGTTCGACACCACGGTCAATGCCTGGCACACCTGTCGCAACTCCGGTCGGATCAGTGCTTCGAATCCCTGCAGCGAGTACATGTTCCTGAACAACTCCGCCTGCAATCTGGCTTCGTTGAACCTCATGAAGTTTCGCCGTCCCGACGGCGAATTCGATATCGACGCGTTCCGTCACGCTTGTCGGATCGTGCTGATCGCCCAGGAAATCATCGTCGGTTTCAGTACCTATCCGCGCCAGGAGATTACCGACAACAGCCATCGTTTCCGGCCCCTGGGCCTGGGTTACGCCAATCTGGGCGCCTTGCTCATGGCTCGCGGCCTACCCTACGACAGCGACGAAGGACGCGACTACGCCGCCGCCATCACCGCCTTGCTCTCCGGGCAGGCCTACCTGACCTCGGCCGAGATGGCGCAGCACCTCGAACCGTTCGCCGCCTATCAAGAGAACCGTGAGCCTTTCCTCGAGGTGATTCGCAAGCACCGCGCGGCGATCAACAACATCAATGCCAACCGGGTACCCGAGGAACTGCTCACAGCTGCCGAGCAGACCTGGCGCGACGCCTTCGCGCTCGGCCACGACTACGGCTACCGCAACGCCCAGGTCACGGTGCTCGCTCCCACCGGCACCATCGGTTTCATGATGGATTGCGACACCACCGGCATCGAGCCGGACGTGGCACTCGTCAAGTACAAGAAACTCGTCGACGGCGGCATGCTGAAGATCGTCAACAACACCGTGCCCAGCGCCCTCGAGCAGCTCGGATACGGCGAGGATGAACGCACCCGCATACTTTCCTTCCTCGAGGAGAACGAGACCATCGAAGGCGCGCCCGGACTGGCCGATGAGCATCTGCCGGTCTTCGACTGCGCCTTCAAACCGGCGGCCGGCGAGCGCAGCATTCACTACATGGGGCACGTACGCATGATGAGCGCGGTGCAGCCTTTCCTGTCCGGAGCCATCAGCAAGACCGTCAACATGCCCACCGAGGCTACCGTCGACGAGATCATGCAGGCCTACATCGAGGCCTGGAAGATGGGGCTCAAGGCCATCGCCATCTACCGTGACGGATCCAAGCGTCTACAGCCACTGAACACGGGCCGTAAGAAAGAGAAGCCCAAACGTCACGCGCCGCCCGAGCCGCAGCGGGTCCGGCTGCCGGACGAGCGCCAGGCGGTTACCCACAAGTTCAGCGTGGCCGGTCACGAGGCCTACCTGACCATCGGATTGTATCCCAACGGCAAACCCGGCGAGATGTTCATCGCCATGGCCAAGGAAGGATCGGTGGTCAGCGGTCTGATGGACAGCTTCGCCACCTCGGTGTCGATCATGTTGCAGTACGGTGTACCGCTGCGCGTACTGATCAACAAGTTCAGCCACACCCGCTTCGAACCGAGCGGGGTGACCAGCAATCCGGATATCCCTCTGGCCAAGTCGGTCATGGATTACATCTTCCGCTGGCTGGACCTCAAATTCGGTGATCGAAATTCGGTGCCCGACGAGGACGATTTCGATTCGTCGAAGGAAGAATTCGTGGATCGGGAAGTCGCCAGCGGACTGAAGGCCATGGAAGCTGCCGCCGGCGGCTCGGCGCGTATTCAACTCGTGGAACAGGAACACCAGATCTTCCAGTCCCATGCCGACAGTCCACCCTGTCCCGAGTGTGGAGCGGTTACCGTTCGTAATGGAGCATGCTACAAGTGCGACAACTGTGGAGCCACAACCGGCTGCTCCTGAACTTCTGCTCCCTCCAGGGCCGGGCCGCCTTTTGGCGGCCCGGCTTTTTTTTCGTGCTATTCGCGGGTGTTGCCCCGGGGCAACAGCACCGGCTCGCCTCCCGCCACCGCCCAGCGGAGCAGGGCGCGCCACCGCCACCGGTACGGTTCCGCCACTCTGCCACATCAGGCAAGAGCAATGGTTGGCAAGCCTCCATGCAGGCTGTATAACAGGGGCATGATACAAAGCTGCTCGAGAACCCCCGACGGAGAGGTAGTGAGGCATGCATTGCGGTGCTGGGAGAAAGACCGAGTCGAAAATCGGAGTAACGTGTTTTCTGGCCGCGCTGGTTCTCGTTGCCTTGCCTGGCCTGTCGGACAACGATCTCGCGGTGGCTGCCGGTGGCGACTGGAATCGTACCGATGATGTGATGGCCGGCGCCGTGGGGCTGCACGCGGGCAAGATCGGCGGGCTGGGTCTGGCCTATAAATATCCCGTGCTCTGGTGGCTCTACGCGCAAGCCGCCGGCGGTATCTGGAATACCTCGGCTAACAAGCGCCACAACGTCGGTTTCGAGTTCCAGTACATCTTGCGCCAGGATACCACGAAGCGCCTTTACCTGGCCGCCGGCGTGGGGTATTTCCAGCACCGGAAGCGGATCGATTCGAATGGCAACCAGGAGACCTTCGAGACGTCAAAGACCTGGAACAGCGGTTTCGGCGTGGGTATCGAGTTGCTGCGCGGTGAACGTGTATCGGTTCAGATCGAAGGTGACTTCACCCACGAGAGCGACGACGGCGATTTCATCTTTCTTCCCCAGGTGGGTGTGTTCCTGTACTGGTGACCGGAAACACCGCCACCCGGGTCACGCGACCACTGCGATCCGGAGCCGCCATGTCCGCCAGCAAGAGTATCAACGCCTGGTGCCTGTATGACTGGGCCAACTCCGCCTTTGCCACCACGGTGCTGGCTGCCATGTTCCCGCCTTTCTATCGGGAACTGGTGATCGCTACCGGACGGTCCGGCGCAACGGCCACGGCGTACTGGGGCTACACCACGGCGATCGCCCTGGCCCTGGTCGCGCTGGCTGCCCCGGCGCTGGGCGCCATGGCCGACAGCAGCGGCAGGCGTCTGCGCTGGCTCGCCGGATTCGCCAGCGGCGGTATCCTGCTCACCGCCGCCTTCGTCACCATCGGCGACACGGACTGGCTGCTGGCGAGTCTGCTGTTCATCGGCGCCAACGTCGGTTTCGCGGGATCGATCATTTTCTATGAATCGCTGCTGCCGTTTCTGGCACGCGGAAACCAGCTGGACAGCATCTCGACCCGGGCCTACGCACTGGGATATGCCGGCGGCGGCATCCTGCTGATAATCAACACATTGTGGGTTCTCAAGCCCGGCTGGTTCGGCATGCCGGGCAGCGGCTTCGCGGTCAAGGCATCCTTTTTGAGCGTGGCGCTCTGGTGGGCGGTTTTTTCGCTGCCGCTCCTGCGCCGGGTACCGGAACCGCCACGGCTGGGCGATCGCGCGAGTTCGTCCGGCAGTGCGGTGCGGGCAGGTATGGCCAACCTGCTGGCGACCATCCGGGACATCACGCGTTATCGTCAGGTCGTGATATTCCTGATCGCCTACTGGCTGTACAACGACGGCATCGGCACCATCATCAAGATGGCCACGGCGTACGGGTCGGAGATGGGAATCGAGTTACACGATCTGATCACGGCGCTGGTGATCACCCAGGTGGTGGGCGTGCCGTGTGCGCTCGTGTTCGGCCGCCTGGCGGGCAAGATCGGACCGAAACGGGCGGTCTTGCTGGCGCTTCTGGTGTATCTGCTGATCAGTGTTGGGGCGTTCTTCATGCGTACGGCGGCACATTTCTATATTCTGGCGACGCTGGTCGGCACGGTCCAGGGCGGGGCGCAGGCGCTGAGCCGTTCCCTGTTCGCCGTACTGGTGCCGCGTCACAAGGCAGCCGAGTTCTTCGGGTTCTTCAGCACCAGCGGAAAATTCGCCGGTATCGCCGGTCCGCTGCTGTTTGCGGTCGTGAGCCAGGCCACCGGCGCCAGCCGTCTGAGCGTGCTTTCGCTGTCGGTCTTTTTCGTGGCGGGTGGGGCGTTGCTCTGCCGGGTGGATCTGACCGCTGGCGAGCAGGCGGCGCGGGAGGCCGAGGCCGCCGCCGGGTGGTCGCCGTAACGTCCATGGCACCGCGGACGATTGGCTCCGGCGGTTGCGGATCGCGACGATCGAGGTTTTCAATATCAGGAGGGATGTCGGCCGGGCGCGCACGTCGGGCGCCGAGGGAATCCGGCTGTTCCCTGATCTCGTTGCCGAGTAACAGGCATCGATACTCCACGAGGATGCACACATGCTGGACCTACTGCTGCAATACTGCGTGAACACCTGGCAGGTCACCGGTCAGATGGCTCCCTATCTGCTGCTCGGCTTTCTGGTAGCCGGTGTGCTCTCGGCCTGGGTATCGCCGAGCTGGCTGGAACGACATCTCGGCGGCAGCGGGCTGGGCCCGGTCTTCACGGCCTCGCTGTTCGGTGTGCCGCTGCCTCTGTGCTCGTGCGGGGTCATCCCCGTGGGCGCGTCGTTGCGCCGCGGCGGCGCCAGCCCGTCGGCGACCACCGCGTTTCTGCTCTCGACGCCCCAGACCGGTGTCGATTCCATCCTCGTGACCTGGTCGATGCTCGGGCCGCTGCTGGCGATCTTCCGCCCACTGACCGCGTTGTTGACCGGGATTCTGGGCGGCGTGCTCGTCTGGTTGTTTGGCGACCGAGACGTTGCCAATGACAGAGCGCAGGCTGCCGCGTCAACCGACGCGACCTGTGGCAGCGGCGACTGTTGCGATGGGGAGGCCGCGTCGGCGACGACGGATACGGCCGGTCGCTGGCGGCAGACCCTGCATCACGGATTCGTCACCTTGCCCCGGGATATCGGGACTGCCCTGATCGTGGGCCTGCTAATCGCGGGCGCCATCACCACCCTGATTCCGGAAGACGCGCTCGCGTCCTATCTCGGTGGCGGCCTGCTGTCGATACTCGTATTGATGCTTGCCGGCGTGCCCCTGTACGTCTGCGCCACGGCATCGGTGCCGATCGCGGCCGGTTTCATACATCTCGGTGTCTCGCCCGGCGCGGCGCTGGCCTTCCTGATCGCCGGGCCCGCCACCAACGCCGCGACCATCACCACGATCTGGAAGATTCTCGGCCGGCGGCAAGCCTTGCTCTATCTCGGTACGGTCGCCATCGCCGCTTTCGGGTGTGGGGCACTATTCGATTGGCTCGCCCCACGGGCGCTCGTGGCCGTACCCAGCCTGGCCGAAATTCCCCACGAGCACAGCGAGAGCGGCTGGGCGTACTCGCTGGCGGCGGTGGTCCTGCTGGGGGTGCTGGCGCTGTCGTACCGAAATCGAAATTCGGCAGCGCAGTCGCCGTCCAGGTTGGCTGACGAGATTTCGGATACGGCAATGGTGGTTCTCGCCGTGCGGGGCATGAACTGCGGCCACTGTCAATCGAGCGTCGAGAAGGCGCTGCGTGAAAGTGCCGGCGTTACCGATGTGGAGGTCGATCTGGAACACGGCAGCGCGACGGTGTACGGCGCGTCCCTGGACAGCGACGCGCTGGTTTTGGCGGTATCCCGGCAGGGTTTCGAGGCGACGATCGACGCAAGCCGTTGATCCTGCAATTTCTTTTCAAGACTAAAGACTTCATTATAAAAGCCGCCGGCCGATAACCGGATTATGGGACTCTGGTCAACACTGCGCAACCACCAGCGGATCGCCAATGGTGATTTCGGCGCGATGTTCGCGGACATCGAGTTGCCGCCGCTGCCGGCCGCGGTCGCGCGTCTGCTCGCGGAGATCAACGCGCCCGAGCCCGATGTCGGCCGGTTGACGGTGGTCATCACCGCCGAGCCCAAGATCGCGGCGCAGGTATTGCGTACCGTGAATTCGGCCATGTTCAACCTCGCTTCACCGGTTTCGAGCGTCCAGCAGGCGATCGCCCTGCTGGGGCTGCAGCGCATCACCGCGCTCGTTCTGCCCCATGCACTGCACGACGGACTGCCGAAACCGGAAGGGGACCTGTTCGACCACGAGGTGTTCTGGGCGGACTCGCTGCTGCGAGCGCTCATCGCGCGACGGCTGACCGAACTCAGCAGATGCGGGCCGCCGGATACCGCGTTCACCGCCATGCTGATCGCCGACATCGCCTTGCCGGTGTTGATGACCTGCTGGCGTGACTACTACGAGCCGCTGCTGCGCGATTGGAGCGGCGAAACGGTCCGGCTTGCCCAGCTCGAGGAGCAGGACTTCGGCTGGGACCACGGCGAGGCGGGTGCCTGGATTCTGCACAACTGGGATTTCCCGGAACAACTCGTTCAGCTCGTCGGCCTGCATACCCGGCCCTGCGACGAACTCCACGCTCGTGAACTGGCCGACACAACGGCACTGCCGCTGGTGCTGGCGTCGGCAACACCGAGCGTCGCGAAACCGGATCCCGCACGTGCGGACCGGCTATGGCGGCAGGTAAGCCAAGAGCTGAGGCTGTCGGCAGCCGGGTGGGGAGAGATTCTGTCCGCTACCGGATGTGATTTCGCGGCGATCTGCCGGCAGTTCGAGTTGACGCCGGATACCGCCGCCGCGACCATCGAAATGCTGGTCGCCGCTACCGCAAACGACGGGGTGCACCGTGAGAGCTAGCGCCGCTTGGCAGCCCAGACGCCGACACGGACGTTTCTTCCGCTGGATTGCCGCGAGCACCCGTCTGCAGCTCCGAACCCATCTGCGAACCGCATCCCGGCCGCAATTGCTGGTGGGCCTGTTCGCCGCATTGAACGCAACGGTCGCGCTGGGCACCATCACCGCGGCTGCGGTCTGGACGCGCCTGCCCCTGTTGTTCCCGCCCCTGGCACCGTCGGCATTCATTCTCTTCAGCACCCCGCTGGCTTACCCGGCGGCACCGCGCAACGTCATCCTGTCGCACACGCTGGCGGTGCTTGTCGGTCGTGGCGTGTTGAGCCTGGCCGCGGCCGTCCTGCCGACAGCGGGACTGGAGAATCCAGATGTGATGAACTGGGAGCGAGCCATGGTGCTGGTCGTGGTCACGCTCGTGACGACCGGATTGATGCTCGGTCTGCGCTGTAGCCATCCGCCGGCAGCCGCCACCGGTCTGATCGCCGGCATGGGTTACTTCGGCGAGCCGTTGCAGGTCCTGGGCCTGATCTGCGCGTCGGTGGTGCTGGCCGCCCAGGCCTTCGTGCTCAACCGGGTGTTCGGTGGCCTGCCCTATCCGCTCTGGCGCTACGATCACCGGGTCGCCCGTGACTACGGCGTTCTGGCGGGGCTGGGGGGCTCGAAACGGGGGTACTGGCAGCAGTTCTCGCGACGGGTACTCGCGACGAAAGACCCCGATTCGCAGCCGGACTGACCGCCGGTGCCGGTTGTCGCCGGATTTCCCGTGTCGTTCTCCTCAATCGCTGCGGGCAGATGCTCAAGTTGTTCCCCGCCTTGCCGATAATAGAGAATCCCGAAAACCGGTAGGAGTCTCGATGAACGATACCGATGTAGTCAACATCCTGATGGTGGACGATCGTCCGGAAAACCTCTTCGCGCTGGAGGCGCTGCTCGAGGGGCCGGAGGTCAATCTCATCACGGCAACCTCGGGCAACGAGGCGCTCAGGCTCGTCTTGAAGCACGACTTCGCGCTGGTGTTGCTCGACGTACAGATGCCCGAGATGGACGGCTTCGAGGTCGCCAAGCTGATGCGCAGCAGCAAGAAAACGGCGCACATCCCGATCATCTTCGTCACCGCCATCAGCAAGGAAAAGAAGAACGTGCTGAAGGGCTACGGCAACGGCGCGGTCGACTATCTCTTCAAGCCCATCGACGACGTGGTCCTGCGCAGCAAGGTCGACGTATTCTGCAATCTGAAACGAGCCGAACTGCGGCAGCAACGGTTACTTGACGAGTTGACTGTCGCCAATGCCCAGTTGCGTGAACTCGATGGTCTGAAGTCCGAGTTCCTGTCCACCGCCTCCCACGAGCTGCGCACGCCGCTGACGATCATCCGTGAGTTCGTTTCCCTGGTCCGGGACGAGATAGCCGGCCCGATCAACGAACAGCAACGCGACTGCATGGATTCGGCGCTGGGCAACTGCGACCGGCTGAGCAGTCTGATCAACGATCTGCTCGATCTCGAACGGATCGAATCGGGTGAGCACCGGGTCTGCCGACGTCAGGCCGACCTGAAAGCGGTACTCGAGCGTTGCCATCACGATTTCCTGCCCCGCTGTCGCGCGGAGGGGCAGGAGCTTCGACTCGAGGTTCCGGCCGAACTGCCGGCTGCCATCTTCGACCGCGACGCGATGGTTCAGGTCCTGGTCAACCTGATCGGCAACGCCCACAAGTTCACGCCGAGCGGCGGGACAATCACGCTGCGGGCGGCGGCCGGCGGCGACACGATCGTGTGCGAGGTCGCCGATACGGGCAAGGGCATACCCGCAAAGGACCAGGAGAAGATCTTCGACAAGTTCACGCAGATCGATCGCCAGGACGGCCCCGGAGCGAAGGGGACGGGCCTGGGACTGTCCATCGTCAAGAAGATCGTCGACCTGCACGACGGTACGATCGCCGTGACCAGCGCCACGGACGAAGGCACCACCTTCTCGGTCACGCTACCGGTCTACGACGCGGACCGTCAGTTGCAGGCTTTTCTGGACGACTCGGTCAACCGTTCCGAGGGCACCATCGCGGACTGGACACTGTTGCTTTTCCAGCCGTGCGCCACGACCGCGGCGGCCGACGAACAGACAGCGATGGCGGCCCTCGACAGGCTGGAGATGGCCGTCCGATCGGTGCTGCGTCGCGAAGACGACGACACCCTGATCATCGGCGAGCGCAAGGTGCTTGCAGTGCTGGCGCAGACCGACGCCGACAAGAGCCGGGTCCTGCTTCAACGCATGTACGACGAATACCACGTCGGCGACGGAGCCCGATGTGCCTTCGAGGTCGCCCTGGCGACTACCTATAAAGACTGTTCACAGAAGTTCTCGGTCGTGCCGGCCGAGATGGAATTCGAACCGCTGGCGCCAACCGCGCCGGCGCAACCGCTAGCGGTCACCGAGGAGTAGACAACATGTCCAAAGCAAGAATACTGGTCGTCGACGACGAGCCCGACATCGTGCGCAGTGTGTGCATGCGCCTGACAGCGGCCGGATACGAAACGCTGTCGGCCATGGACAGCTTGCAGGCGACGAACCTGGCGATCAAGGAACGCCCGGATCTGGTCATTCTCGACATCGGGATGCCTGCCGGCGGCGGGCATGTGGTGGTCGAACGGTTGCGGGAAAACGCCAACACCTTCGCCACGCCGGTCATCTATCTGACCGCGCGCACCACGGCGGCGGACTACCAGAAGGCGCGCGAGGGCGGCGTGGAGAAATACCTCACCAAGCCCTTCGACTCGGGCGAGTTGCTGGCTGCCGTCGAAGAGGTACTGAGCCGGGTCAACAGCGGTTGATTCACGGTCCGCGCCGGCCCGGTTCGTTCTTCTTCAAGGAGAGGGAAATGCGCCGGCGCGGTAGATCGATATCGATCACCGTAACCTGTACCTTCTGCTGCACCTTGACCACCTCACCGGGATCACGCACGAAACGGTCCGCCAGCTGGCTGATGTGCGCCAGACCGTCCTGATGGACGCCGATGTCGATGAAGGCGCCGAAATTGGTCACGTTGGTGACGATTCCCGGCAAACGCATGCCCACCTCGAGGTCCTCGATCGCCGCGATATCACTGGCAAAACTGAAAACCTCGAACTGCGCCCGCGGATCGCGGCCGGGTTTGATCAGCTCGCCAATGATGTCGCGCAAGGTAGGCAGACCGATGCTCCCGGAACAATAGCGTTCGAGATCGATGGCCCGGCACCGCTGCTCGTTGCCGACCAGCTCGCCGATCCGCGCGCCGGCGTCACGCGCCATGGCCTCGACCACGTGGTAGCTCTCGGGATGGACGGCACTGCTGTCGAGAGGATTCTTGCCGCCACTGACCCGCAGGAATCCTGCTGCCTGCTCGAAGGCCTTGGGCCCCAGGCGCGGCACCTTCTTCAGGGCGCGCCGCGACGGAAAGGCTCCGTTCTCGTCGCGGTACAGCACGATGTTGGCGGCAAGCTGGGGGCCGAGCCCGGAGACGTAGGTCAACAGCTGACGGCTGGCCGTGTTCAGGTCGACGCCGACCGCATTGACGCAGCTGGCGACCACGTCATCGAGACTCTGTTTCAACTCGCTCTGGTTCACGTCGTGCTGGTACTGGCCGACACCGATGGATTTGGGATCGATTTTCACCAGCTCGGCCAGCGGATCGAGCAGGCGACGGCCGATGGACACCGCGCCCCTGACCGTGACATCGTGATCGGGGAATTCCTCACGGGCGATCGCCGACGCCGAATAGATGGACGCGCCCGACTCGTTGACCATCACCACTGGCACGGTCGCCGGCAGATCGAGTCCGCGCACGAAGGTCTCGGTTTCACGGCCGGCGGTGCCGTTGCCGATGGCGATGGCCTCGACGGCGAATTGCCGGCAGAGCTTCGTGACCGTCGGCCCGGCGGCGGCCGCTCCGCCGCCCCCGGTGTGCGGGAAGATCGTCTCGTTGTGCAGTAACTTGCCTTGACGATCGAGCACCACGAGTTTGCAGCCGGTCCGGAAACCCGGGTCCAGCGCGAGCACACTCTTCCGGCCCAGGGGCGGGGTCAATAGCAGCTCGCGCAGGTTTTCCGTAAAAACCCGGATCGCTTCGGTGTCGGCCCGCTGTTTCAGGACCTGCCGAGTTTCGGTCGCCAGGGCCGGCGCCAGCAGCCGCTTGTAGCCGTCCTGGACCGAGAGCGCCACCTGCGCCGCCGCGCCGCTGTCGCCGGACGGAAACCGCCGCGCCAGCAGCGCTTCGGCCCGCCGCGCGTCGAGGGTCACGCGCAACGAGAGCACCTTCTCCTTTTCCCCGCGCAACATGGCCAGCACGCGGTGGCTCGGCGCCGCGGCCACGGGCTCGGACCAGTCGAAGTAGTCCTTGAACTTGGCGCCGGCGGCTTCCTGACCTTTGAGCACTCGCGTGACCAGCTGTCCGTGCTCCCAGAACGAGCGACGCATTGCTTCGCGCGTCGCCTGGTCGATCGAAACCATCTCGGCAATGATGTCCCGGGCACCCGCCAACGCCGCTTCCGCGTCCATGACGCCCCGTTTGGCGTCGATGAACGCGGCGGCGGCCTGTTGCGGATCGGCCGCCGCGGATGACTGCCCGGCCAGCAGCAGGTCGGCCAGCGGTTCGAGCCCCTTCTCGCGTGCCATCGTCGCCCGGGTGCGCCGCTTGGGCCGGTACGGCAGGTAGATATCCTCGATTTCAGTGAGAGTCGATGCCGCCAGCAACTCGCGCTGGAGCGACTCGCTCAGCAGGTCACGCTCGGCCAGCGATTCGAGGATGGACCGACGCCGTTTGTCGAGATCGAACAGCTGGGCCATACGGTCACGTATCGAGGTGATCGCCACCTCGTCGAGTGAACCGGTGGCCTCCTTGCGATAGCGGGCGATGAAGGGCACCGTGGCGCCTTCGGCAAGCAGCGACATCGTCGCGGCGACGCGGCCGGTGGCCACGTTGAGTTCCGTGGCGATGGGTTCGACGTAGCGTTCGTGCATGTGTACCTCGGTTGGTGGCGGGACACCGACTACTGACCGTTCGTAGATGAAGCGTTCCGGGAATTGTGATACCGGTCGGTAGGGGTTTCAAGGGGAATCGCCGAACGCACGACGCCGACGCGCTTGCCGGCGCTGGGCCACCGGTCAGAGGTCGTCGGGCATATTGTCTTCGCCGAGGGGCACGATGCGAACCCGCCGGCCTTTAAGAACGACGAGCCGGGGTTTGAAAATCGACTTGTTCAGCCGGAAACTCTCGTTGCCAATGAAAAAGGTCGTGCCGGGATGCGATTCGCTGGTGATGACCATGAGCGGGCGCCGGCAACGCCCGCTGTCTCGGGTCAGGCTTTCGAGCTTTGCCTGCTGGCATTCGATGATCTTTCTGAGACGCCGACCTCTTTCCTCGAACAAGGCCACGGTCTGTTTCTGTTGCTCGGTCAGGGATCGCTGGTGCTTCGCTGCGCTGGCCATGGCCTTGCCGATCGTTATCCGAGCACGACGGAATTGCGACACCTGGTCGATCAGCTCCGGTATCTCTTCCTCTTCCCGGAAGTCGATCGCCGTCTTCAATATGGTTTCCGCCGCGCCGTCGGCGCCGGCCTGATCGACGCGAATGCCGCCCAGGGCGACCGCCTCGCCGCCGGCGATCCGGCCCCTTGGTACGAGGATCCGGCCCCGCGTCTTGACGAACGAGTGGGTGATCTCGCCCGCGATCTCGACATCGTTTTCGACCGTTGCGCGCACGTCGAGCAGATACTTGGCCTGCAGTCGACCGCCAACGTCGACGCGGTGCGCGTCGTTGCCGATGATACCGCCCGCAACCACGAGGTCGCCGCCGGCCCGTATGTCGCTCGGTTCGCACATGCCTTTCACGTCGATGTCGCCGTCGGCCTCGATGGTGGCGCCGACCAGCACGTCGCCCTCGATGACCAGGGCGCCGGCATGCCGTATGTTGCCCGTTTCCAGATCGGCGTTGCCCTTGACCACATAGACATCGTCCACGGCCAGGATGTTGTCGACGTAGCGCAGCCGGCCGTCCACGGCCGCCTCGTAGTTGATGGCGCCGTCCTCATCCGTTCGTTGTTCGATGCCGCCACCGGCCTTGATACGGACTTTCTCGGGTTTGGTCACCTTGATCGTCTTGCCGAAGACATCCTCTCCGGGCTCGCCGGGAATTTCGGGAAATACCTGGACCAGGAGCTGGCCGGCGTGCACCCCTCGCTTGTCGATCTTGTTCCAGTAGTCGACCGCTCCGGTGTCCTCGTCGGTCTCGAAGCCGGTCGCGAAGAAATCGTCCTGCCACTCGACGCGACCGTCCACCGGGGCTACCGGCGGCGTGCCCCGGACGAGGGGGACCTCGCAGCAGTGCTCGCCGGGCACGCAGGATTCCTTGATCAGCTGTTCGAGCTCGCTGTTCTGGGGGTAGGCAGGCAAATCGAGGTCGCACAGCTCGGTTTCGACCCGCTCGACCACCGAGTCCAGCGCAGCGTGCGGATCGGGGCAGTCGAGCAGGACCTTTACCCGGTCCGGCGATATCCAGACGCGCAATTCGGGTTGGTCGGCACGCGATTCGTCGTTTACCGACTGCTCCTGCGGCTGTTCCTCGTCGTTCGAGACCGCGGGCTCGGAGCGGATGCCTTGCTCGGCCATACTGCTTCCTCGTCGCTACGTTGGAAGTGGAGGTCGTCGTTGTGGTTATCGGCTCATTCACGGTTGAACTTGAACCGGTAATTGCTTGGCTACCGCGTGTTTGCTAGTTTCCCCGCAGGTTGTGCTGCAGGAAGTGGAAGGGATCACATGGCGCTTCTCAGCGTTCGTCAGGTCAGTTTACGGCACGGTGGACAGCCGTTGCTCGACAGCGTCACCATGCAGGTGGACCGTGGAGAACGGATCTGTCTGCTGGGCCGCAACGGGACGGGGAAATCCTCGCTGTTGACCTTGCTGGCCGGGCGACAGCATCCCGATTCCGGCGAGATCGACCGCCGGCAGGGGCTGACCGTCGGCATGCTGGCACAGGAGGTTCCCGCCGGGCTGGCGGGGTCGGTGGCCGACGTGGTAGCCGAACCCTTGCTGGCCGGCGACGACGATCGCTGGCTGGCACGGCAACGGATCGATCCGCTGCTGTCGCGCATGGTCCTCGACGGTGAAGCGGACACGGTTACCCTCTCGGCGGGTCAGAAGCGCCGTGTCATGCTGGCCCGCGCCCTGGCCGCCGAGCCGGACGTGCTCCTGCTCGACGAACCGACCAACCACCTCGATCTGCCCTCGATCACCTGGCTGGAAGATTTTCTGTCCCGCTTCGGCGGCGCGCTCGTTTTCGTTACCCACGATCGGGTGCTCGTCCGTTCCCTGGCCACGCGTATCGTGGAACTCGATCGCGGACGTCTGCTGGACTGGTCCTGCGATTACGACACCTTCCTGCGCCGCCGCGATGCCGCTCTGGTCGCCGAACAGGCCCGTAACACGGTCTTCGACAAGAAGCTCAGCCAGGAGGAGGCCTGGATACGCAAGGGCATCAAGGCGCGGCGCACGCGTAACGAGGGTCGGGTGCGGTCGCTGGAAAAAATGCGCCGGGAACGGGCGGACCGTGTCCAGCGGCTGGGCAAAGCCCGTCTGTCGGCAAACATCGCCGAACGGACCGGCAAACTCGTGTTCGAGGCACGCGGGATCTCGTTCGCCTACGGTTCGCGGGACATCGTCGACGAGCTGTCCACGACCGTCATGCGCGGCGACCGGGTCGGACTGATCGGCCCCAACGGTTCGGGCAAGACCACGCTGCTCAAGGTACTGCTCGGAGAACTCGCGCCCACCGCGGGCAGCATTCGCCGCGGGACCAATCTGCAGGTCGTGTATTTCGACCAGCTGCGCGACCAGCTCGACGAGGAGAGATCGGTTCGCTACAACGTGGCCGACGGCAATGATACCGTCTTCCACAGTGGCGGCTCGCGGCACGTGATCAGTTACTTGAAAGACTTTCTCTTCACGCCCGACGCAGCGGATATGCCGGTCAAGTCGCTCTCGGGCGGCCAGCGCAATCGCCTGTTGCTCGCTCGCCTGTTCGCGCGACCGGCCAACGTACTGGTACTCGACGAGCCCACCAACGATCTGGACGTCGAGACCCTCGAACTGCTCGAGGAGCTGCTGCTCGATTTTTCGGGAACCTTGCTGCTGGTCAGCCACGACCGTGCATTCCTGAACAACGTCGTGACCAGCAGCCTGGCGTTCGAGGGTCAGGGGCGCGTTGTCGAGTACGTCGGCGGCTACGACGACTGGTTGCGCCAGTCCGCCGACGTACGGTCCAAGCAGCGCGGCAAGAACGCAGGCCGGAAGGTCGTGAAAAACGCCGGCAAGACCACCGGCGGAGGAACTGACGGCAGTGACGGCAACGACCGATCGGCGGCCGACCGACCGCGGCGGCTCAGCTATCGCGAAAAACAGGAACTCGCGGCGTTGCCCGGCCGAATCGAGGACCTGGAGAACCGCCGGGACGAGTTGCACGCCACCCTCGCCGATCCCGCGTTCTACAGCACAGCCGGGCCGCAGATCGCCGAAACCAAGGCTCAGCTCGCGGCGGTGGAACAGGAACTCGCGCGGGCCTACGCTCGCTGGGAAGCTCTCGAAGCGATCAATCCGAATTGACGCGTCGTCCCTAGCGAGCAAGGGTCAGTTTGCGACTGTGCCGAGATCCGGGAGTCTGCAGGCGACATTGATAGACCCCGGCGGCCAGTTGCCTGCCCCGGTCGTCCGAGCCGTCCCAGGCGACGCGGTGGCGTCCCGCCGCTTGTGTCTCGTCGACGAGCGTCCGCACGCGCCGCCCTGCGAGATCGAAGATCTCCACCACGACCCTGCCGCCACCGGCCGCCACGTCGTAGATGAGCACGGTTCTCGGATTGAACGGATTGGGCTGGTTCTGATGCAGCACCGACCGGTCCGGCGGCGTGCCGCCCGCGACGGCTGTGGGGCCGGCGACGGCGGGCGCGCTTTCATTGCCGGCGAAGTCGACGCTGGTCACCTTGTAGAAATACTGTCCGGTCGTGGGGTCGAAGTACTCGCTGTCGATGGTGTGCACCAGCAGATGTTCCGGATCCACAGCGAAATCGGCGGTCACGCCGCGATACACGCCGAAGTAGGCGAAGTCGTCCTCGCCCGCCGGATTCCAGTTCAGCAGATTGCCGCCGCCGACACCGTAGGTCACGGTGAACTCGCCGGGTGTGCTCGGCTCGAGATTGTCGACCGAATAGCCGCTGTCGGGAAGCGAGTCGTAGTAGACGCCCATCTGATCGGTCCGGGCGCGCACGAAAAACACCGACCAATGCATGCCGTCGTTGACGGTCGAGTCGGCCAGGGTCGGCACGACGGTGGCGTACTGGACCTCGGCGTCGGCCGGCACGGTCAACAGGTAATCCCAGTCGCCGGGCGGGTAGCGCGTCGCGTCGCGCCGCTGGGCGCGCGGTATCGCGGCGGTCCAGCCGCTGCCGGGCGCTGCACGGGCGGGATCGATGCGCCGGTAGATCGAATACTCGACCACCGGCTGCGGTTCGTCGGGATCGTCGAAGCGGCTGGCGTCCCAGACGACGCGTACCTGCCGTCCCTGGTCGTCGGGAATGTCCGCGATCGCCGCGATGGTGGCGCTGTTGTGCAAGACCTCGTACTCGATGTTCAGCTCGCTGCAGGTCGGGCCTTCCGGTACGTCGGTGTGGTAGAGCCGCGCCCGCCATTTCAATCGGCTCCCTTCGGTGGCGAAACTGAACCACTCGTTGTCGGGCGGCACCTCGTCCCAGGTATCGCCGTCGTCGATGCTCAGCTCCCAGCGCACCGAGTCCGTGACCGTGGCGCTCAGGCGCGCCCGGCCGACCGGGTCCTCGCCGCCGGTCAACGCGAGCGACTGGACCAGGTTGTCGGCGGTGTTGAATCCCTCTGGATCGACGTCGATCACCTGCAAGCCGGCATCGCCGTCGGCCGCGTAGACGTGGTGGCCGCTCAGGAAAGCGCCCTTGGCGTCGCCCGCGGTGTCGATGGCGGTCGAGACGCTCGGGTCGGCGGGATTGCTGATATCGACGATCTGTATGCCATCGGTACCGGTGGCCACGTAGGCGAGCTGTCCGGATACGAACACGTCGCGGGCGGTGCCGGGCAGCGGGCAACTGCCCATTAGCGCGGGCGCCGTGGGCGACGAGATGTCCACGATGTGCAGGCCGTCGGAGCCGGCGGCCAGATAGGCGTACTGGCCGGCGACGGCGACGCCGAGGGCGTAGCCGCCCGGATCCAGGTTGGCGACCGTATCCAGATCAAGCGGATCGCTGATGTCGACGACGCTCAGACCGGCGTTGCCGTCGGCCACGAACGCGTGGTCGCCGTCGACGGCGATACCTTCGGCCCAGTCGTTGGTCGTCGTCGCGTCGACGGGAATGGGGTCGTAGGGATCGGTCACGCGCACCGATTGCACACCGAATTGGGACTGGGCGACGAAGACGTAGGTGCCCGACTTGGCGACGCCGTGGGGGTAACCGGGAATGGTGCACCAGCCCGTCGAGACCGGTGTCTCCGGGTCGCTGACACTGAACGCCTGCAGCTTGTGGTTGCCCGACTGTCCCACCGCCACGTAGGCGAAGTTGCCTTCCACGACCAGATCGCGCGCGCTGCCGAGGCTCGTCGCCTCGCCGCCGGCCTGCGGATCGGCGGGATCGGTCACATCGACCGTGACGAGGCCGCCGTCGCCATCGGCGAGCACGGCGTGGTCACCGCTGATCACGACACTGAACGCCGGACCGACCGTGTTGTAGGTCGCGACCAGCGAGATACCGAGCGGATAGAGCCTGAGCGACGCGCTGCCGGTGTCCCACCAGGCGGTCGTCTGCACGGCGTCGTTGTAATCCTCGGTGGAAAAATCCTCGGCATACTGGACGATGGTCGCGGCGACGGGCGAGATCTGGCAGAGCGCCGCCGCGCATAACCAGAGTGTTGACGCGACCACAAGACGACGCGGTGTGCGGCACAGGATACGGCGCATGGCTCTTCCCCCGGATCGGTTCGCTTCTGGCGACGGCGGGACCCGATCGGAAAACTCATGGTCGCGATTCCGGTACGGGTCCATTATGTTTAGCGGCACCTGGCAGTCTACCGACACCAGGCAGGGGCGTCAACCCAGCCGGGGGTATACGATCGATGGATGTCGCCAAGCTCCCCGCCGTTTCCTTCGTCGCGCCGTCGGGAACCGGCAAGACGACGCTGGTCGAACAGCTCATCGTCGGTCTGAAAGAGCGGGGCTACCGCGTGGGCGCCATCAAACACGATGCCCACCGCTTCGAGATCGACGTGCCCGGCAAGGACAGCTACCGATTCACGGCGGCCGGCGCCGACGTGATGGTGCTGACCTCCGACGAGAAGCTGGCGGTCGTCAAGGCGCAGGCGGTGTCGCCGCCGGTCGAGCAGCTGCTGGGCGAGTTCTGCGCCGACCTGGACGTCGTCCTGGTCGAGGGATTCCGCACCAGTTCCTTGCCCCGGATCGAGGTCTGTCGGGGCGGGCGCGACCGGATGATCTGCCGCGGCGAACACCACGATCCCAACCTGGTTGCCGTGGTCAGTGACGAGCGCTTTGAGCTGGATGTGCCGGTGCTCGATCTGGATCGGCCGGCGGCGGTCGTGGAGTTCGTGATCGACCGGTTTCTCGCCTGACGACGCGCGGCCGCGGCTGCCGCCGGTCAGCACCAAGGGTGGAAAGGAAACGACGATGGCATTCAATCATTTCGACGCGGAAGGCCGCGCGATCATGGTCGACGTGAGCGGCAAGGAACCGACGCTGCGCCATGCCCGCGCCGAATCGGTTGTCGTGTTGCCGCCGGCGATCCTCGAGATGATCCTCGACCGATCCGTCAGCAAGGGCGATGTGATCGGCGTGGCCCGGCTGGCGGGAATCAACGCCGCCAAGCAAACACCCCGGTTGATTCCACTGGCCCATCCGCTGGCGCTGCACAACGTGGCGATCGAGTTCGAGACCGACTCCGAAGCCGGCACGCTGCGGATCGAGAGCTCGGTGCGCGCCCGCGAGCGGACCGGCGTTGAGATGGAGGCGATGGTGGCGGCTTCGGTCGCGGCGCTTGCCGTCTACGATATGTGCAAAGGGCTGGACAAGCGCATCACCATCGGTCCGACCCGCCTGCTCTACAAGTCGGGCGGTAAAAGCGGCGTCTTCCGATGCGAAGCCGACGGGGGCGCCGCCGCGGCGCCGGATGCGCGGTCACCGGAGGAGCCGGCATGAAGGTGGGATTGCTGATCCTGAGCGACAAGGGAGCGGCCGGCCAGCGCGAGGACCGTAGCGGCCCGGCCCTGGCTGCGTGGCTGACGGAGCGTGGCGCCCGGGTCGACGACGTCACCATCCTGCCCGACGACGTCGACGACATCACGGCGACCCTGCGTAGCTGGGCGGACGCGCAGCGCTATGACCTGATCCTGACCTGCGGCGGCACCGGGGTCTCGCCGCGCGACGTGACGCCCGAGGCGACTCTGGCGGTGGCCCAGCAGATCGTGCCCGGCTTCGGCGAGGTCATGCGCCGCCGCAGTCTCGAGAAAACGCCGCACGCCTTGATATCCCGGGCGCTGGCGGCGATCCGGGGGCAGACCCTGATCGTGAATCTGCCCGGTAGCCCGCGAGCGGCCATCGAGAACCTCGCCGCGGTGTGGGACGCCGTACCCCACGCGATAGCCAAGATCCAGGGCGATCCCAGCGATTGTGCAGGTCCAGCGTGAACGCCGACGTATCCGGCAACCCGGCCGACGGCGGCGAACGGGCGCACCCCACGGTAACCGGCGTCATCCTGGCCGGCGGCAGTTCGCGCCGCATGGGCCGGGACAAGGCGCTGCTGCCGCTTGCCAATGGTAGTCGGGGCGAGGCGCGCCTGATCGAGATCGTGTATCAGCGTCTGGCACCGTTGTGCGACCAGATGGCCGTCGTGGCCAAAGACCCCGAGCGCTACGATTTCCTGCCGTGCATGCGCGTCAACGACGTGCTCGACGGCACCGGCGCCCTGGTGGGTATCCACGCCGCACTGACCCACTGTCGAACCCGAGGCGTGTTCGTTGTCGGCTGCGACATGCCGCGGCTGCAACCGGCGCTTTTGCAGCACATCATCAACCTCGGGGCCCGCTGGCAGGTCGTCGTACCCGATCTTCCCTCCGGGCTCGAGCCGCTGCATGCGTGGTACAGTCGCGATTGTCTGGCGACCATCGAGGCCCAGCTTGCGCGGGGTGAGCGGAAGATCTCGCGTTGCTTCGAACAGCTGCAGACGCGACGCCTGGTCCGCACCGAGATCCGGCAGTTCGACCCGCAGATGGTCTCGTGCACGAATGTAAACACGCCCGATGAACTGGCGGCGCTCGACGACTCGCCGGGCCGGCAGAACCCTCCGCGTCCGCGCTGACGCATACTGATCCGGAACCACCTACACAGGGAAAGAGGCAACCATGGAGCAGGTAAAGAAAGGCGACACCGTCGTCATCCACTACAGCGGCAGCTTGACCGACGGTACCGTCTTCGACACAACTCGCGAGGGGGAACCCGTCGAGGTGACAATCGGATCAGGCACGACGCTTCTGCACCTGGAGAATGCGCTGGTGGGTATGCAGCCCGGCGAAACCCGTACGGTCGAGTTGCCGCCGCGGAAGGCCTTCGGCAAGCGGCAGCGCACCTTCTTGCGGGTACTCAAGCGCGAACTCTTCGCGCCGGATCAGAAGATCAAGGTGGGGCAGCGTCTGCGCATCGATCAGGGCGACGGCACCCACACCATCGTGCAGGTGACGCGCGTGTCGGGCGATGAGGTGATGGTGGACATGAACCACCCGCTGGCGAGCAAGACGGTGGTCTTCGAGGTCGAACTACTGGCGATCAAGGACTGATTCCCAGCGTCTCCTGTAGCGGCGCGAGGAACTGCCGGTAGTTGCGCCAGCGTCCGACGGACGTGCTGTACACCCGGTTACCCACCTGCACATTGCTGACGGTCTTGATCGAACGCCGGCTCCGGTGGAACTCGAGACAGGCGTCGTGCCAGTCGAGGCCGATGAATTCGACGATACGCCGGCTGACGCCTTCCTGATCGCCGACCAGCGCTTCGTAGTCCACATCCAGGATCTCCAGCGGCAGTACCGACTGCCAGTGCGCCATCAGTCGCCTGTAGAGACGATGGTATGCGCCGAGCGTCGACAGGTCGTTGCGATACCCGTGTGCGTGCTCGAAGTCTGCGAAGTAGCACGACAGGCAGGTGTCGAGGGGATCGCGGCGGCAATGGATCACCCGCGCCTGCGGCAGCAGCAGCGCGATCAGCCACAGATGCAGAAAGTTGTGCGGCATCTTGTCGACGATTCGGCGCGCCTCCGGCGCCAGCGACCGGAGAGCGTCGCGATAGGTCGTGGCGGTCCGGCGCGACGCGTCGGCAGTCAGTGCCCGTAGTTGCGGGGCCCAGGAACCCGTATCCCCGTAGTCGAGGACGCCGCGCGCGAGCTCGCCCATGTGAATCAATTCGCCGGCGCCAAACGCATCCGGGTGACTCGATACTATGGACTCGACCAGTGTTGTGCCCGATCGAGGCATGCCCAACACGAAGACGGGCACGGTGCTCTGCAGGCCGCAGTCGCGGTGCCGGGCGAAAAACGACTCGGTGAACAGCTTCTCGCACATCGCTACCTGGCGCTCGAAGTCTTCGATCCTGAAGCTCTTGCCGGCATAGTCGGCACGTATGTTGTTGGCGGTATCATAATTGTGAAACGCGAGCTCGTACCGCCGGCAGTCGTCGTACAGCTTGCCCAGGGCGAAGTGTACGTGGGCCCGGTCCTTGGCTGTCTGCGGCTGGTGATCCTTCAGTTTTTCCAGGGCGGCAATACGCGGATCGTCGGGTTGTGCGGGATCCAGCGTTGCCAGATAGGCGTGGGCTCTGACCAGTGACGGCTTGCGGGCTACGGCCTGCTCCAGGAAGGTCCTGGCTTCGTCGCGTTTGCGCATGCTCAGCATGAGTCGACCGAGGCTGCAGTAGATCGTGGCGTTGTCGGGATCGATTTCGAGCGCGAGTCGAAAACTGGCAACAGCCTGTTCGGTCTTGCCCAGGTCGTAACACGCGTCGCCGATGAGGGTGAGTGTCGTCGGATCGTGGCGGTCGATGGTCAGCGCGCGGCGCAGGATGCGCAGGGCATCGGCCGGTCGACCGCAAGCCCGGTATACGGTGCCGAGACTGTTGAGTACGGGGACCGAACGCGGTTCGAGTTCGAGGGCGCGGTTCAGGTGCGACAGGGCGGCTCCGGTCTGCTGCACGTGGCACTGCACTTCGGCCAGCGCGACGAGAAAACGTACCTCGGTCGGGGCTGCTGCCACCGCCCGCTCGAGCAGCGCGAGAGCCGCGTCGTTGTCGCCGGACAGGAACAGCAGCAAACCGAGCAGATGGTTGGTCGGACCGTGGTGCGGGTCGACTCTCAGCGCCTGGCGGCACAAGGATACGGTCCGGGCGAAATCGTCCTGCTGTTTCGCGACCAGCGCCTGGTTGTACAGGTGACTGGCGGTCGTGCCGGCCGTCGGTGCGGGCGGCCGCGTCACGCGCCGGTGTTGCCGGGCTCGTTTCTTCTTTTTCGTCCGCGCCATCTTTGTTTCGTCCTGGCTGGCGGTTTGCAGTTTCGGATTACAACGTGTTTATTTAATCGTTCTCGAGTGCTGGCGCTGAAGTGACGATCGGCGAACGACAGCATGTTTTTGACGAGACCTGGCAGTGTGGTTGATGAGTCGTCAGGCAAGTTGTCAAATGAGCAGAAGGATCGACCCCAAGAATGTCCTTGATCCGCCGCCCAACTACCGGTAGAAACGATGAGGTGATTCTCGGGGCTGCGTTGCGCGGCCCGTGTTTGTTTTTCGGAATCGCGCTCTGTCCGGTGTCCCAACCCTGGAGACTGCTATGACCGATACCAAACTTACCTGGCGATTCCCGCGTCAATTCTGGACCGCCAACTCGGCCGAGTTGTGCGAGCGCGCCGCCTACTACGGCACCTTCATCGCCCTGCGCACCTACCTGTTGCGCGTCGTCGGCCTGGACGATGTACAGGCCGGTATCATCGCCGGTATGTTCGGCGGCTGGATCTACCTGGTGCCTTTCTTTACCGGCGCCCTGGCCGACCGCATGGGATTTCGCAACGCGCTCATGCTGGCCTTCGCGCTGTTGACGGTGGGCTACGGATCGCTCGGCGTGTTCCACACGCTGGGGCCCGTGTCGGTCGGGCTGGCGCTGATCGTGCTGGGCGGTTCTTTCGTAAAACCGGTCATCACCGGCACGGTCTCGAAGTCCTCGGACGAGGCACATCGGGCGCGCGCCTTCAGCATCTTCTACATGGTGGTGAACATCGGCTCGTTCACCGGCAAGACCATCGTGGCGCCGATCCGCATCCAGATGGGTGTGGAGAACGTTCCCTTCTTCTCGGCCGGCGCGGCGCTGGTGGCCTTGATCCTGGTGGCGCTGCTGTACTGGCCCAAGGAGGACAAGGAAGCCCAGCCCAAGAGCATGCGCGAGACTCTCGACAGCATGTGGATGGCCATGAGCAATCTGCGTTTCCTGACCCTGATCCTGATCGTCGCGGGTTTCTGGGCGATCCAGGGTCAGCTCTACGCGGCCATGCCCGACTACGTGCTGCGCCTGGCCGGCGAGACCTACAAACCCGAGTGGTACGCCAACATCAATCCACTGGTGGTCGTGATCTTCGTGGTGATGATCACGCACCTGGTCCGCAAGTGGAAGCCGGCGAGTTCGATCCTGGTCGCCCTGTGCCTGATCCCGTTCTCGGCCCTGACCATGGCCGCCTCGGCCTGGATCCACGAGAACGTCGTCGTGTTCGGCATCTCGCTGCACCCGATCACGGCCATGATGATCATCGGCATCGCCATCCAGGGGCTGGCCGAGTGTTTCCTGAGCCCCAAGTATCTGGAGTTCGCGTCCAAGCAAGCGCCGAAGGGCAAGGAGGGCGTGTTCCTCGGCTACTCCCATATCAGCACCTTCTTCGCCTGGATCTTCGGCTTCACCTTCTCGGGTTGGCTGCTCAAGAAGTACTGTCCGCAGCCCAGCACGCTGCACGCCGACATCCAGGCGCAGCACGCGGCGGCGCTGGCGGGGCAGGGACCCATGCCCGAGGTCTACGCCCAGGCCCACTATCTGTGGTACGCCTACGCATTGGTCGGCTTGACCTCGCTGGTGGCGATGCTCATCTATATTCATGTGACCAAGAAGATCGACGCGCGATCGACGACGGATGCTGCGGGCGGCGCCGGCACCGAGAACGCCGACTACACCGACTGAGTCGATTTTATCGTACGAAATGTGGTACAATCCGGAAGCCGATACACCTGCCATGGCAGGTGATCGGCTTCGTCTACGTTGGTTTGATGCTGCTAATATCGGATTCTGGGTGAGAAGTCATGTGGTTGCTGCTCTGCGTCGGATTGATCGTCTCGCTTACCTGTAGTACGCCTACCGACGCACAGATCGTCCTTAACGAATACGTGTCCTCGAACCTCAATGGTCTGGTCGATGAAGACGGTGATACTTCGGACTGGATCGAGCTGTACAACGTCGCTGCCTACGATATCGATCTGGATGGCTACGGCATATCCGACGATCCGGCCGAGCCCTTCAAGTGGGTCTTCCCACGCACCGTGGTGCCGGCGAGACAGCATGTACTCGTCTTCGCCTCGGGCAAGGACCGCGGCATGCCGGTCGGGCACTGGGAAACGGTGATCGACCACGGTGATCCATGGCGCTACCGCGTCAACAGCTCAGCGCCGCCGGAGGACTGGCGCGCGGAACGTTTCGACCATTCGAGCTGGTCCGAGGGCCCCACGGGCATCGGATACGGCGATGATGACGACGCCACGATCATTCCCAACTGCATCTCGGTATCCATGCGCCACCTGTTCTCCATATCCGATCCGGAGGGGGTACAGCAACTTTACCTGCATGTCGATTACGACGACGCTTTCATCGCCTGGATCAATGAAGTCGAGGTCGCGCGCAGCAACATATCCAGCTTTGGCGATCCTGCCTGGGATCTTCCGGCCAATGAAGAACGTGAAGCGCAGATGTACGGAGGCGGGTGGCCGCAGACCTTCGCGGTCAACCTGGGTGCGATACAGCTGAATCCAGGGAGCAACGTGCTGGCCATCGAGGTGCATAACGTCGAACTGGCGTCGTCGGACATGTCCCTGATTCCCTTCCTGACCCTCGGACTGGACGAGGAACCACCGGACGCCACCGGCGTGCCGGCAGTCATCCGCCCGCTGCTGCCGCACATGCATACCAACTTCAAGCTCTCTGCCGAGGGAGAGAATCTCTCGCTCCACGATGATGGCGGCAACCTGCTCGATGCGATTGCCACGGGACAGATGTTTTCCGATATATCGCGAGGCAGGGCGCCCGACGGCGGACCCGATTGGCTGCTTTTCAGCGAACCGACGCCCGAGACCACCAACGGCGAGACCGGATTTCTCGACTATGCCGCATCACCGGAATTCTCCGTACCGGGAGGCTTGTACGGCTCGTCCGTCACCGTAACGATCAACGCGAGCGATCCCGGTGCGACGATTTATTACACCACCGACGGTACGGATCCCCACGAGGCGTCCAGCGTGTACGCGAACCCGATATATTTACCAACCACCTCGGTGCTGCGCGCGCGGGCGCACGCGCCGGACATGATCCCCAGTCGGATCACCACCGCAACCTACGTCATCGATGACCTGACCACCTTGCCGGTTACTTCTCTGGTAACCGATCCGGTGAACCTGTGGGATCCCGACTCTGGCATTTTTGTCGAGCAGAACCTCTGGGCCGGCTGGGAACGCCCCGTGCACGTGGAATTCTACGAGACCGACGGTTCCCTCGGCTTTGCCCAGGATGCCGGCGTGAAGGTGTACGGGGGCTGGACCCGCACCTTTCCGCAGAAGTCGGTGCGGCTCATCGCCCGTGCCGGTTACGGGGCAGGCAGCTTCGACTACGAGCTTTTCGACGAGCGTCCTTACAGCTCGTTTCAACAACTGGTCTGGCGCAACTCGGGCAATGACTGGTGCGAGTCGATGCTGCGCGACGGCCTGATGCATCGCTTGCTCGCTCATACCGACATCGACCGGCTCGCTTACCGGCCGAGCCGCATCTACCTGAACGGCGAATACTGGGGTATCGCGAATACCCGCGAACGCATCGACGAGGATTACCTGTCCTCGTTGCACGGTGTCGATCCGGAGAATCTCGATCTGATCAAAAACTATATCGAGATCCACGAGGGCGACACCGCGCACTACAATGCAATGCTATACTACATCGTACTGAACGGTCTGGCGGATCCGGCAGACTACGCCTACATCCAGACACAGATGGATGTCGAGGAATTCGCCGACTACGAGGTCTTCGAGATCTTCTACGCCAACTTCGACTGGCCCGGCAACAACATTGCCTACTGGCGGCCACGCACGGCTGAAGGTCGTTGGCGCTGGATCATCTACGATACCGATTTCGGACTGGGTCTTTACTCGGCGTACTTCGACAATGCGCTGGCTTTCGCGCTCGAGCCCCACGGCGAGGACTGGCCCAACCCGCCGCATTCGACGTACCTGCTGCGCAGTCTGGTGGAAAACGATAGCTTTCGGCGGCTGTTCATCAATCGTTACGCCGACCATCTGAATACGAGTTTCCTGCCGACGCGGACCTTGCCGATCGCGCAGCAGGTCGCGGCCGGCATCGAAGCGGAGATAGCGCGGCACCAGACCCGCTGGGAGCGTCCGGTTGAAACCTGGAACGATCAGATGAACATCATCTACGAGTTCCTCGAGCTGCGTCCGGCGTTCGCCCGGCAACACCTGCGCGAGCAATTCGGTCTCGGTGGCGACGTGTCCCTCTCGCTCGACATTACCCCTGTCGGCGCGGGACGGATCCAGCTCGCGGCCATCGCTGTCGATTCGACCTGGTCGGGTAGCTACTTCCTGGGCGTGCCGATCACCTTGACCGCGTTACCGGCGGCCGGCTACGCCTTTGCAGGCTGGTCCGACGGTACTTTGCCCCAGCAGCCGACGGTCGAGATTGCACCGGAAGGCGACTACGGACTGACGGCCATCTTCGAGCCGAGCGCCGGAAGCTATTCGGTCGTTATCAACGAGATCAACTACAACGGGTTCGCCGGCACGGATCCCGGTGACTGGGTCGAGCTGCACAATCCGGGCACGACGGTGATCGACCTCGCCGGCTGGATTTTCAAGGATGAAGACGACGACCACATCTTCGTCATCCCTGACGAGACGAGCCTACCCGCCGGCGGCTATCTGGTTTTGTGTGAGGACAACGCAGCCTTTGCGTCCGTATTTCCGACGGTGAACGAGGTGATCGGTGATCTGGGATTCGGTTTCGCCGGGGGCGGCGAATTGCTGCGACTGTTCGACGGCGCCGGCGCGCTCGCCGATTCGGTCCGTTACGACGACGAGCCGCCCTGGCCGCCGGAACCCGACGGCAACGGACCGACCCTCGAGCTGATCGCTCCGGCGCTGGACAACGGCGTGGCCGCGAGCTGGGCTGCCTCGACGGGCTACGGCACACCCGCGGCGTTGAACTCCGTGACCACGACCGGTGTCGACGAGCCAGCCGGCCCGGCACTGGCACTCCTGGCGCCGTATCCGAATCCTGGAAATCCGCAGATCGAGATCGGTTTTTCGGTCGACCAGCGCCGTCACCTGACGCTGACGATTCACGACCTTGCCGGCCGGCGCGTGCGTACGCTCGCTCGCGGCGAGTTTGTGCCGGGCATCTATCGCCGTGACTGGTTTGGCGATGATGATCGCGGGCATACCGTCTCGTCGGGTGTGTATCTGCTCCGACTGGAAGCGGGCGATCACGTATCATCGCGCAAGTTGACCTTGCTGAAGTAAACCACTAGTCAAAACGCGCTCCTGCAACTACCATGTAGCTCGTTCATACGAATTTCCCCCAATCCAAGCGAGGTTTCCGGTGCGAAAGAGCACGGTTTTGTGGATTGTCGCCTTCCTGATCACACTCGGGTCGGCCTTCTGGCAGAAGACGACCGGTCCGACCTATCCGATCCGGTTCGGCGAGCAACTCGGCCAGGTGGAAATCAAGGGCAAGCTCCTGCGCACGCATAGTATCAACGGTGACCTGCCGGTCAGAATAGAGATCAACGGTAGCAGCGATCGGGTGACCGGCGAGGTCGTCTGGCGACGCTATCCGACCAACGATGAATGGTCGCGACAGGCGCTGGTCCTCGAGCAGGGAGAGCTACGCACGACCTTGCCCGCCCAGCCGGCCGCCGGCAAGCTCGAGTATCGTGTTGAACTGGAAGCGGCTGGCGCGCAACTCGTCCTGCCCGCCGATGAGACGGCGGTCGCCCGCTTCAAGGGCGATGTGCCGGTCGCCGTCCTGATCGTCCACGTGGCGTGCATGTTCCTGGGCATGCTGTGGTCGTTGCGCACCGGTTTCGAGGCCTTTGCTCGCGGGCCCGCGCTGCGCCGACAGGCCCTGGTCACCCTGCTCTTGATCGGCGTGGGGGGGCTGTTGCTCGGCCCCGTCGTGCAGAAATATGCCTTCGATGCCTACTGGACCGGCTGGCCCCTGGGCGAGGATCTGACCGACAACAAGCTGGCGGTGGCGGTGCTGTTCTGGGTGATCGCCGTGGTCCGAACCCGCGCGCGCCCGAGCCAGGGGAAACTGGCGAGCCGGTGTACGCCCGGCCGCTGGTGGGCGGTTGCCGCGATGGTGGTCACTCTGGTGATCTTCGCCATCCCGCACAGCCTGCACGGCTCGACCCTGGACTACGAGACCATGGAGCACGTCCAGGGCTAGCAGGCAGCGCGATGCCGCGAATTTGTGACGGCGGAACAGCGGGCGGTCAATCCCGAGGCTACTGACGTACCGCCCGGTACACGGTTTCGATCCGGCTGAAGACCCGTGTCCAGGTGTAGGTATCGAGCCGGTCGGTGATCGGATCGAGGTCGACGACCGGCTGCTGCTCGGCGCACCGCAGTTGCGACGCGAGGGCCGCGGCGATATTCGCGGTGAATGCCGCGTCGGCGCCCGGCGCGAGGGTGTCGACGCCGCGCAGCGCCGGCAGGGGCACCAGGCTCAGATAATGTTCATCCAGATCCCCGAGCACTTCCTGCACACCGGGTAACGCCGTCGCCACCAGCCGGCAGCCGCTGGCGAGCGCCTCGAGCAGGACCAGCGGCAATCCTTCGAAGAGCGAGGGCAAAACGAACAGGTGGGACCGGCGCAACAGCTCGGCCAGCTCCGGCTGCGGCAGCGCGCCGTGCACAACCGCCCGCTCGCCCAGCTCGGTGGCCAGATCGAGACATTCCAGCCGCTCTTCGCCACTGCCGCCACCCACCACATGCAGCCGCCACGCCGGCTGTTCTATGGTCGCGAGCGCCCGTAGCAGCCAGGGCACGCCCTTGGCCCGGCTCAGTTTGCCCGCATAGACGATCTGGACGGGTCCAGCACGGCGATCGTCCGCCGGCGGCTCCGCCGGGCGGAACAGCGCCGCGTTGTAGCCGGCGCCGACCACATGCACCCGCACGGCATCGATACCGTACAGCTCGACGATGTCCCGCCGCGCCGCCCGGCTCAGGGCGAACACGCCGTCCAGCCGGCGGCACGGATCCTGGACCAGCGGCCGCAGATCGGCACACTGACGAAACTGTCGCAGGTCCGAGCCGTGGCAGCTCGTCACCAGCGGCAACTCGGGGTACTGCTCGCGCGCCGTGGCGGTCAGCAGCCACAGGTGGTGGGAGTGGATCAGGTCCGGCGTGAAAGCTTCGACCGCCTTACGCAATACCTCCCGAAATCGGTCACGATAGTTCTCGATCTGGGTGTTCGTAAGATCCCGGAACCGCGCGCTCGGGTAGGGCATGACGTCACTCATGCCGACGATGGGCAGTGGCAGCGAGTCGCTGCCGAAACCCACGAAGGAACAGGCGGCTGCCGCGAAGCCGGCGGGGTCCGGTACCTCGTCGGCCGGGACTCCGGCCAGCAGGTGATTCGTGTGGCCGCGATCGGCTGCCGCGCGCAGCATCGCCTGGACGTAAATGCCGCTGCCGGTCGAATCGGGCCGTTGACTCAGGAGGTGGAGGATCTTCATGAATGGTCCAGCCGCGTTATTCTGGTGAACGGAAACGATCGTCTGCCTCGACCCGTCGCCGGCGATACCGCGCCTCGTCGAACCAGCCGCCGCGCGACGGCGTACGGGCGTCGAATTCGCCGACGTAGGGCTTGATATCGAGTACCGGCGTGCCGTCGAGCATGTCGACGCCGACGATGGAAAGGACGGTGTCCTCGATGCTCCGCAACTCGACGATGGACAGGCCGATGGGATTCGGCCGTCTGGGCGCGCGGGTTGAGAACAGGCCGCGGGGTACGTCGTCGAGGAACGGCGTGACCTTCAGTGCGAAACCGGACGATCGGTGGAAATGGTACAGCAGTATGATGTGCGAGAAGCCGTCGAGATCAACCAGGCCCTCGGCGTACTCGGGCAGGAGCTCAACGGTTCCGGCGACATCGCGGGCGCGCGACGGCTGGATCGGCATGCCTGCCGGATCGGTAAACGGACTGCGCACGTGTCCGATCGCTGCGAACTCGATACTCATGACATCACCCACCGGGAAATAACCCCGCCGCACCACCCTGGCGCGGTTCACCTCAATCGAACTGCACATCCCGTCCGGCGTTTTCCTGCTGCAGCCACTCCAGCAACGGCTGGAAGTATTCGATCATGGCCTGGCTGGACAGTTCCTGTCCCGTGGCGTCGCGCATGACCTGCTGCCAGTCGCGAGTGGCGCCCAGTTCCAGGATCGATTGCAGATACATGCCGACACTCTGGCTGCCGTAGTAGTTGGCCGAGCGCACATCGGTCTTCAGGATATTCCGGCAGATGTGTCGATGGAGCTGATGCAGGATCACGTGGGACACAGCGTAGTCGTAGTACTGCGCCGGGTCGTTGTTGATGTGCGTCTTGGTGGCCGGATCGCAGAACTCGGCGCCCCGCTCTCCCGGCGCATCGATGCCCTGGTATTGCCCCGCGTATTGCCACCA
This sequence comes from uncultured Fibrobacteraceae bacterium, assembly GCA_964384055.1. Taxonomy (GTDB): domain Bacteria; phylum Krumholzibacteriota; class Krumholzibacteriia; order LZORAL124-64-63; family LZORAL124-64-63; genus CAYLIV01. The sequence goes on along the minus strand of CAYLIV010000008.1, from coordinate 79,866 downwards.
GCGGGCGTTGTACTGCTCCGGCGTCAGCCCTTGCTCGTAGAAGTCGTACTCCCAGTGGGTCATGGTGCCGCAAGCGAAGGGTATGAATACCACCGGTCCCAGCAACGCCTGGCTGAGCAGCCAACGGATCTGCTCGGGCGCCTCGTGCTCCTGCAGCAGACCGACCTGGACGAAGTAGGGTATCTGGTTGCTGGCCAGCTCGATCAGGGTGCCGATGCCTTCGTGGAAGGCGCGATTGGCGCCGGTGCGCAGGATGGAGGGCACCTCCGGCCGGCTGTAGGCGAGGTAGTAGTAGATATGCCCCAGCTCGTGGTGGGTCGTGGTGAACCAGCGGTAGTTGGCCGTGACGCTCATGAGGCTGCGCACGTCCTGGTCGAGATCGATGTGCCAGGCCGAGGCATGGGTGTTCTTCTTGCGGGTCGCGCCAGCGGGCAATTCGAACAGATCGGAACGGCCCCAGAAAGTCACGGGCAGATTCGCAAACCCCAGTGAGGTGTAGAAGCGTTCGGCCTGTTCGACGATCCACTGGGGATTGCGGCCCTGGAACAGACTGTCCAGATCGATGCCCTGGACAATGCCCGGCCACTCCTGCGCCCAGCGATTGCCGACCCAGTGCGCGGGTATGCGACGCGGTACCGCCACACCGTAGCGCACCGCCAATTCGTGTTTCACCCAGCAGTGCAGCTGGCGATAGAGGGGCGCGATACCGTCGATCAATTCGTCCATCAGTGTCAGCATCTCGCGGCTGCTCATGCCGTAATCGGCCACCTCGAGACCGAAGAACGAGGTGTAGCCCATCTCGAGGGCGACCGCGTTGCGCAGCTGTTGCAGCGTGGCCAGACCATCCTGCAGCGAGGGGCCGACCTCTTTGCTGCACTGCCAGACGGCGAGGCGTTCCTCGAGATTGCGGCTGTTCTGGAGCAGCTCGTCGATCTCGTTGGGGGTAACCGTCCGCGTGTCGCGCCCCGGTGTCTGTAGCCGGTAGGTAAAGGCATACAGCTTCTCGTTCTGCAGGGCCTCGGCCGTGATCAGACTTTCCACCGTCGCCGGCGACGTGCCGGGGTAGTGGGCGGCCAGCTGCCAGGCGACCTCGAGCTGCCGCTCCTGCAACGGCGACAGGTCGTGCCGGGCGCGATATTCGCGCAGCTGTTCGATGATCAGCCGGCTGCCCACGTAGTCGCCCAGGTTCTGATTGGCCTCGATGCGCTTCTGGGTTGACGCCTCGCTGATGTCGGTGTTGGCGTCCCAGGCGGAACCTTCGGCTGCGGTCCAGAGCATGCGGTAGGTGGTGTTGTACTCGGCCAGGAACTGGTCGACTTCCGCCGGGCCCGGCGTGTCGGCGGCAGCCAGAAGCTGCTGCACGCTGGGCGGCGCGGGCTCATTTGCCGAACGTCGGCTCAGGCTGAGCGCGACCAGCGCCGCAGCACCGACAAGGACGAGCAGCAGACCGCTAAATACGACCTTACGCAGGTTCATCCGTTTACCTCTTGCGTTTGTTGTCTCCCGCAATCGTCGTCTTGTGCCGAAGTTGTTTCAGCATTTATCGCCGCTTGCGGTTGGCGGGGCGGTACCCGCCGGCGTATCAGCCCTGTCGACTACGTATGACGCGCACGACAACGGCGGCCAGGAGCGCCAGCACGAGCACGACCGCAATCTGACCGAAACCGATTCCGAGTGCGCTTTCACCACCGGCAGCCGCGGCCTCCGGATCACCGTCGGACGCCTGCGTGAACACGCGCTCGGCAACTTTTGGTGGCGTGCCGCCGCCGACCAGGACCTGCAGGACACGGCCCGCATCGAGGGGCGAACCGACGAAACGTCGGTACGACCGCGCCTCGTTGATCGTGCCCGGAGAGAATTCGGCGTGGATTATTTCCAGATCCGGCGGGAAGGCCAGCAGACTCCATTCGGTCACCGGCAGGTTTGCGCCGATCGGCAGACCGAGCTCGCCGCCGTAGTGTACCGTCGTGGTGACACGGACCTGGGTCGAGCCGGGGATCAGGTTCAGGGCGAATCCCGTGAACTCGGCGCTCGATCCCGGGCGCGAAGCTACAGGCGTCGGCTCCGGACCACGCAGGTTCTCGGCTTTGAACGCCCCGCAACCGGCGGGGAAGGCGAGCTCGAGAGTGGCGGGGTCGGGCACCACCGTCACCTGGGGTCGGGCCTGGTTCTCGATGGTCAGGATGTACTCGATCGCCAGCGTCGATTCCCGACGCCGGAGCACGACGTTCATGCCCGAGATCGTCACTCCGTCGAGGGACGAGCTGTGGGAAAAGGTGTACACAATGGCCTGTTCCCGGGCCAGATCCGCGCCGCTGCGGCGGGCGTAGTAATCGACGCCGCCGGCCTGCGCGTGTATCAGATACTGTTTCGCTGCATCGAGCTGCAACTGCGCGAATACGACCTGCCCCGTCACGTCGCGGGTGCTGTCGAGTTGCCGTCCGGTCGCTTCGAGCTCGCTGATCGCCACCAGATCCGCCCGGCCGGGCTGACGATCGGTGCCGTTGACGATCTCGACCGTGACATCGACGTGATCGGCGGCGGCACTGGCCGTCGTGACCATCAGACCGCCGGCGCAACAGCACAGCATGTAGCCGAGCAGGCAACCGAGCCAGCGCCAGCGTGAACAGAATCCGGGTTTCCGCCCGAACCAAAATAAACATCCGCGTACCGAGTTAATCACAGCCAACCCTTTCTTGGCGCGTGACGCCGTCGCCTGGTCAGTATGTCTGGCATCGCTGGCGGATCATCGCTGTGACCCGCGTGCTTGCTTGAGTTCCATCGAATCATCCGGTACATTCCCTGCTGAGTATAGGCGACTTCGTCCAGAGATCAACCCGAGGTCGTACCAGAGCGCGAAGAATCGGAGTACGGAGAACCATGGACTACCGGCCAGACTGTCTGCACTTCCGGGGGCACATTCCGTGCGCGGCGCACAAACGCGAGGGTGTCCACTGCACCGACTGTCCCCATTTCGTCGAGCGCGCGGGTCGGATTCTGTTGATCAAGCTCGGCGCCGCCGGCGACGTGATCCGCACCACGCCCCTGCTCGCGCCGCTCACGCGCGACTATCCGCAGCACCTGTTGACCTGGATCACCGACTATCCTGAGCTGTTGCCGGCCACGGTGTCCGATCCGCTGCGTTTCGACGCCGCCGCCGTGCTCTGGGCGCGGCACACCGAATTCGACCTGGTGATCAACCTCGACAAGGACCGTCAGGCCTGCGCGCTGGCGGCCGAGGTGGTCGGGAATCGCAAGATCGGTTTCTCGCTCGAACGCGACGGGTTGCCCCGACCGCTGGGCACGGGGCCCGCGGAGGACAAGTTCCTGACCGGTCTGTTCGACGATGTGAACCAGGCGTGCCGGCTGTCGTATCTGCAGGAGATCTTCGCCATCTGCGGCTACGAATTCAACGGCGAGGAGTACCGGATCGACCGTCCCCAGCCGGCGCCGCAGTTCAGCTTGCCGACGGGCAAGGCGACCATCGGCTTGAACACCGGCTGCGGTGGGCGCTGGGTGAGCCGTCGCTGGCCGGATATGTACTGGGTCGATCTTGCCAAGTCCCTCCGCAAACGCGGCAATGCGGTGGTCCTGCTGGGCGGACCGGAGGAGCACGCGAAGAACCAGCGGCTCGCCGTGGCGTCGGGCGCAACCTATCCGGGGCATTTCGACCTGCCGACATTCATCGGACTGGTTGACCGGTGCGATCTGGTGGTCACCGCCGTCACCATGGCCATGCATATCGCGCTGGGACTGGGCAAGAAACTTGTTTTGCTCAATAACATATTCAACCCCAACGAGTTCGAACTGTATGGTCGCGGCGTGATTCTGGCGCCTGAGCAGACGTGCACCTGTTTTTTCCAGCCGACCTGTACCAACGAGAATTTCTGTCTCGAGACGCTCCGGCCGGCAACGGTGGAGGAAGCGGCCGTGCAACTGCTGGAGCAGCCATGAAGCTGGCCGTGCTTGGCCCGGCACCGCCGCTGCGGGGCGGTATCGTCACCTACCTCGCCATGCTGATCCGGATTCTCGAAGCGCGCGGGCACGAGGTGTTCTGGGCGTCTTTTCGCCGGCAGTACCCGCGTTTCCTGTTTCCCGGTACGGAACAGGAGGGCGAGTCGGCGTCCTGGTTGCAGCACGCGAACCAGCCGCGGTTCATACCCTGGTCGCCCTGGAGCTGGTGGCGGTGTTACCGGGATCTGCGGGCCGCGGCGCCCGCGGCGGTGGTGATCAAGTACTGGATCCCGTTTTTTGCGCCGGGCTATTTTGCCGTGACCTGGCTGCTACGCCGGCGGACGAACATTCGCGTCGTGTACATTCTCGACAACGTGATTCCCCACGAGAAGTATCCGCTGGGGCGTGTACTGACGCGACTCGCATTGCGCCAGGGGCATGGTTTCGTCGCCCAGTCGCAGCAGGTCCGCGACGATCTGTTCGCTGTGTTGCCGACACTTGATCCGGCAACGGTGGTCCTCTCGCCGCACCCGGTGTACGATTTCGGCGCGCCGGGACGCGAACGCAAGAGCCGTCGCCAGGCTCGACAGGATCTCGACCTGCCGCTGGACGCGCGGCTGGTCCTGTTCTTCGGGTTCATAAAACCGTACAAGGGTGTGGAGTACCTGATCGACGCGGCGCCCCGGCTCAAGACCGCCTTCGGTCGAGGCGTGCGCGTGGCCATCGTCGGCGATATCTACGGTGACCGACAGCCGTATCTGGACCGGATCGCCGCCAGCGGCGCGGACGACATCATCGAACTGCACGACGGCTTCGTGCCCGACGAAACGGTGGAGGACTATTTCGTGGCCGCCGATCTCGTCGTGCTGCCCTACGTCTCGGCGACCCAGAGCGGTATCGTGCAGATCGCCTACAACTACGACCGACCCGTGGTGACCACCGATGTGGGCGGCTTGCCGGAAGTGGTTCACGACGGTGCGACCGGATATCTGGTGCCGCCACGGGACGCGGCTGCGCTGGCCGCGGCCGTCATCCGGTTCTTCGATGAGGATCGGGCCGAGCCCTTCGCCGCCGAGGTGGCCAGGGAAAAGCGGAAATACTCCTGGGATACGCTGGCCGAGACCATCGAGGAACTGGCGGCTGAGCGTTGAATGCCGGCAAGAAATGATCGCCGAGTGAGGTCCAACATGTCCGCAGCCACCGTGCTCTCCGGACTCGAGGTGCTCTGCCGGAGCGACTGTACCGTCCTGGCCGGGCAGCGAGTCGGTCTGCTGGTGCATCCGGCCTCGGTCGATCGCCGGCTTCGTCACGCGACCGACCTGCTGCTGGCGGCGCAGCAGGTCGATCTACGCTGCCTGTTCGGCCCGCAACACGGCTTGCGCGGTGAGACACAGGACAACATGGTCGAGTGGCAGGGCTTTCGTGACCCCGCGACCGGTCTGCCGGCCTACTCCCTCTATGGCGACGTGCGCCGGCCCACGGCCGAGATGCTCGCCGACATCGACACCCTGGTCGTCGACCTGCAGGACGTGGGTGCGCGCTACTACACCTTCATCTGGACCCTGCTGCTGTGCCTCGAGGCCTGCGCGCGGTACGGCAAGCGGGTCGTGGTGCTGGATCGGCCGAATCCCCTGGGTGGTGTCCAGCGAGAAGGAACGATACTGCAGCCGGAGTACGCTTCGTTTGTGGGATTGGCGCCGATTCCCATGCGTCACGGATTGACCATCGGCGAACTCGCCCGGCACTTCCAGACCAGCTTGCCGCAAACCGCCGACGTCGAACTCGAGGTCGTCTGGATGGATGGTTGGCGGCGCGCGATGCTCTTTACGGACACCGGACTGCCCTGGATCATGCCCTCGCCCAACCTGCCGACCACCGACAGCGCGCTGGTATACCCGGGGGCGTGTCTGCTGGAAGGCACCGAGCTGTCGGAAGGCCGGGGCACCACGCGTCCCTTCGAGATCTTCGGCGCGCCGCCGATCGATCCCCAGCGCCTCGTCGCGCGGCTGCGGCAGTGGGAGTTGCCCGGCTGCCGCTGGCGCCCGCTGCACTTCGAGCCGACTTTTCAGAAACACGCCGGCCGGCTGTGCGGCGGCGCGCAGCTGCACGTGACCGATCGCGAAACGTTCCGGCCCGTGCTCGCCACCACCGCCATCCTGTGCGCGGTACGCGATCTCTGGCCGGATGCGCTGTGCTGGACTGAGCCGCCCTACGAGTACGAGACCCAGAAGCTGCCCATCGACATCCTCGCGGGCGGTGCCGGGTTTCGCCGGGATATCGAGGCCGGTCTCTCGCCCTTCGAGATAGCGGCGACCTGGCAAGCGGGGCTCGCCGGTTTTGCCGACGAGATCGCAGGATCGCTCCACTATGGGTGAGCGCGGCACGACAGGCATGATCCTCGCTGCCGGTCTCGGCACGCGCCTGCGTCCGCTGACCCGGTATCTGCCCAAACCGCTACTGCCGGTGCTCGGCCGGCCGCTCCTGTCCATCATCGCAGATGCGTTCGTTGCCGCCGGCATCACGCGGGCCGCCGTCAACACGCACCACCTGTCGGAGCAGATCGCCGAGTATCTGGAAACCGCCTCGGCCGGCAGCCAGACGGCCGAGACTCCGGGCACTCGCTTCACGGTCTTTCACGAACCGCAGATTCTGGGCACCGGCGGCGCACTGGTCGGCGCGCGCGAGTTTCTGGACACAGACGACGATTTCCTGCTCTACAACGGCGATGTGCTGTGCGATCTCGATCTGCGGCTGCTGCTGGACGAACACCGTCGCAACCGAGCGCGAACGGGCGCGGTGGCGACGCTGGTCCTGACGGACTGGCCCCGGGTGAATTCCGTCGTTCTGAGGTCCGACGGCACCATCGGCGAGATTGCCGGCAAGCTCGGCGCAGCGCCGTCGGCCGGCGATCGCCCCTTGACCTACACCGGCATCGCGGCTTTTTCACGCGAGATCTTCGATTACCTGCCGGCCGGTTTTTCGTCGCTCGCCGATGCCCTCGTGGCCACGTTGCGGGCGCGTGTCGACGCGGTACGCGGTCTGGCGCCCGACGATCTGTACTGGAACGACCTGGGTACGGTGGGCCGGCTGCTCGACGTGCACCGACAGCTGCTCGGCGGGCGGCGGCCGCGCTTTGCCCGGCGCCTGCTTGCGGAACGCGAGATCGCAGATCCTGTCGGGCCTGAAACCGGGGCCGGGGGCGGTGCGATGACCCCCCGGGGGGCACCGGCGAAAACGCCGATTCTGGTCGCTGCCGGCGCCCGCCTCGACCCCGGAGCGACACTCGAAGGCTTCTGCTTCGTCGACGGTGGGGCGACACTCGGCGCCGACTGCCGCCTGGTCGATTGTGTCGTCCTGCCAGGTGCCGATATCGAACCGGGTACTGAGCTGCGGGACGCGATCGTCGGTTCGGATTTCGTGGTGACGCGCGAGCAGAACGACGTGCTGGGCGCGCGTATCGTCAACGAGGCGGGATTCGGCGAGTGTGGCGCCGCAGATGATCCCGAAGGCGACGCCTGTACCGTCACGCCCATCACCGGCCACGGTTCGGATCGCCGATTCTGGCGCCTGCGCGCGGGCGACCGCCGAGCGGTCCTCATGCAATCGCCGCCCGCGGACGAGGAGTTCGACCGCTTCGTTGCCATCGGCCGTTTCCTGCACGAGCAGGAACTGGGCGGCCCGGACATTCTGGCTGCGGATCACGTCGACCGCCAGATTCTGATGACCGATCACGGGCGGCGGACGCTGTGTGTCGCGTCAGCGGCAGCCACGACGGCGCCCGACCACCTGTACCGGCCGGTGATCGATCTGCTCGTCGAACTGCAGGTTCGCGGCACCGCCATGATGGATGCCTGCCCCGAAGCCTGCGACCGCCAGCTCGACTACGAGACCCTGCGCTGGGAGACCGACTACTTCCGCCGGCGATTCCTGCACGGTGTGATCGGTCTGCCGCCGGCCGATCTCGAGTGCCTCGACGACGATTTCCGCCGCCTGGCCGAGGCCGCCCTCGCGCAGCCGGTCGTACTGATACACCGCGATTTCCAGTCCCAGAACATCGTCGTCTCCGGCGCAGGGGACGCCGCGCCGCCGCGGATCGGGCTCGTGGATTTCCAGGGCATGCGGCGTGGTCCCATCGCCTACGATCTGATGTCGATGTTGCGCGACGCTTACGTCGACCTCGGTGAGACGGCCATCGACTCGTTGCGCGAATACTACCGCCGGCAGCTGGCGACACATGGGGGCCCTGATCTCGATCCGACTGTGCTGCGGGTCATGGCGACGGTCGCCGGACTGCAGCGTAGCATGCAGGCGCTGGGCGCCTTCGGCTACCTGTCCGAGGTGAAGGGTAAATCGGGATTTCGCCGCTACATCCCGCTGTGCTGGCGGCATCTGCGCGCGGGGTTGCGGGACGTGACGGCGCTGCAGTCGATCGTGCCCGCTGCCGGCGCCGTGTCCGACGACCTCTTTCCCGGACCACTGCCTGAACTCGCGCGTGTGGTTGCCGATCTGGGCGAGGCGGCAACCCGCGAACGATGAACGCGGCCGGCGCTGCCGGTGTCCGCACAGTGGCGACGGGAGACGCCACTCCACGGCTGGCTAGACCAGGAACTTCAGCAGAAAGAACCCACCGACTCCGTACGCCACCGGCGACACCTCACGCCAGCGTCCAGTCAGCACCTTCAGCAGGATGTAACACAGCATACCCAGCATGATGCCGCTGGCGATGCCCGCCAGGGGCATGGCGATGATGGTCAGGTACGCAGGAATCGCCTCGGTGAAGTCGTCCAGGTCGATGTCCTTGATCGGCGAAACCATGAACAGGCCAACCAGGACCAGGGCCGGCGCGGTGGCGGCGCTCGGAACGACCAGAAACAGGGGCCACACCAGCAGGGCGGCCAGGAACAGGAACGCCGTGGTCAGCGCCGTCAGGCCGGTGCGGCCGCCCTCGGCCGTCCCGGCGGCGCTTTCCACGTAGACGGTCACCGTGCTCGTACCCAGGCAGGCGCCGGCCGTGGTGCCCAGGGCGTCGGCCAGCAGCGCCCGGCGGGCGCGCGGCAAGCGGCCGTCGGCGTCGAGCATACCCGACTTGGTCGCCACGCCGATCAGGGTACCGGCCGTGTCGAACATGTCCACGAACAGGAAGGTCAGCAGCACCACGAGCATGTCTACCGACAGCACGCGGCTCCAGTCGAACTGCCAGAAGATCGGTTCCAGCGACGGCGGCGCTCCCCAGCCGCCGGGCGCCGCGGTGATGCCCAGCGGCCAGCCGATCACCGTGGTGAGCACGATACCGATCAGGAGCGCGCCCTTGATCCGAAACGCTAGCAAGGCGCCGGTCAGCAACAGGCCGATCAGTGCCAGCAGCGGTTCGCGCGCGGTCAGATCGCCCAGCGCGGCGATGGTACCGGCCCCCTGAACGACGATGCCGGCGCCCGAAAGTCCGATCACCGCGATGAACAGGCCGATGCCCACGGCGATGGCCCGTTTGAGATTGGCCGGGATGCAGTTGACGATCGCCTCGCGCACGTTCAGAAAGGTCAAGGCCAGGAAGATCAGCCCCTCGATGAACACGGCCGTGAGCGCGAGTTGCCACGGATAGCCCATTTCGATACAGACCGTGTAGGCGAAGAACGCATTGAGTCCCATGCCCGGCGCCAGGGCGAAGGGCAGGCGCGCGTAGAGCGCCATCACCAGCGTCGCCAGACCCGCCGACAGGGCCGTCGCCGTGAATACCGCGCCGCGGTCCATGCCGGTCTCGGCCAGGATATTCGGGTTGACCGCGAGGATGTAGGCCATGGTCATGAAGGTGGTCGCACCGGCGATGACTTCGGTGCGTGCGCTGGTCCGATGTGCGGCGAGTCCAAAGTAATCGTTCCGCATCCGCGTCGCTCCTCTTGTCGGTACGGCCGGTCGCATCGCAGTTTCCCCGGGCGCGCACGGGCCGGGGCGTAGCACGTCGGCCGGGGCCAAGACGGAAAAACAGAGCATCCCGCGCCGGCGGCGATTATGGCCCACGCCAGGCGATCCGTAAACATGATGTCGGGACCGCTTCCGGCCGGTCGACCACGAAAACGAGCCACGAAAATGAGTGTTTCCAAATCACGCGTTTCTGTTGATACTGGCACGAGCCCGGATGCCGCCTCGCCAACACGAACCGGAGTATGAACAACGAGATGAGCGATACCGTTAAAGACAGCGCCGGCGACGGCAGCAGCCACAGCGAGCTGTTCCCGCGTTCCAGCGGCATCCTGCTGCACCCCACGTCGCTGCCGGGACGCTTCGGGATCGGCGATTTCGGACCGCAGGCCTACGCCTTCGTGGACTGGCTGGTAACGACCGGACAGAGCCTCTGGCAGGTCCTACCCCTAGGCCCGACCAGCTACGGCGATTCGCCCTACCAGACCCTGTCCTCGTGCGCCGGCAACACCAATCTCATCAGCCCCGAGAAACTGGTCGACGGTGGCTGGCTCGACCGACAGGATCTCGACAACCCGCCCGATTTCCCCGTCGACCGTGTGGACTTCGGCTGGGTGATCAAGTACAAGAATGATCTGCTCGGCGATGCCTTCACGAACTTTGTCGTTCGTGCCACCGGCGAACAGAAGGACGCCTTTGCGCTCTGGTGCGAGCAGCAGGCCGGCTGGCTCGACCACTACGCGCTGTACTGCGTGTTGAAGGATCGTTTCACCGGCAACGCCTGGGCTTCCTGGCCCGAGAATGAGCGTCGGGCCGAAGCGACGACCCTCGCGCAGCTTGGCGAGCAGCACGCGGCACAGCTCAAGGAGTACCGTTTCCGGCAGTGGATCTTCTTTACCCAGTGGCTCGAACTGAAGGCCTACGCCAACGAGCGGGCTATCCGGATCATCGGCGACCTGCCCATCTTCGTGGCCCACGACAGCTGTGACGTGTGGGCGAATCAGCGGCAGTTCCAGCTCGCCGCCGACGGCTCGCTGCAGGTGCAGGCCGGCGTGCCGCCCGACTACTTCAGCGCCACGGGCCAGCTCTGGGGCAACCCGCTGTACGACTGGGAGCGGATGGTTGCCGACGGTTACCGGTGGTGGCTGGACCGCCTGCGGGCGAGTCTTGCCCAGGTGGACATTGTCCGGCTCGACCATTTCCGCGGGTTCGAGGCCTACTGGGAGGTACCAGGCGACGCCGGCACGGCCGTCGACGGGCGCTGGGTGCAGGGACCGGGTGCGGACTTTTTCACCGTCATCGGCGAGCACTTCACCGACCTGCCCTTCATCGCCGAAGATCTGGGTGTGATCACCCGCCGTGTCGAGCGCCTGCGCGACCGCTTCGGATTGCCCGGCATGAAGGTTCTGCAATTCGCCTGGAGCGACCCCGAAAACACCTTCCTGCCCCATAGCCATCCGACCAACTGCGTCGTGTACAGCGGGACCCACGACAACGCGCCGACGCGGGCCTGGTGGCGCGACGAACTCGACGCCGCGAGCCGCGTGTTCATCGAGGAGTACCTCGACCGGCGGGTCACCGAACCACACTGGACGATGATCCGCCAGGGCATGATGTCCCCGGCCCACACCTGCATCGCCACCATGCAGGATGTACTCGGGCTCGATCGTGAAGGATTCATGAACCAGCCGGGCGTGGAGTCGGGAAACTGGGACTGGCGCCTCGCGTCCGACTGGCTGGCGACCGTGGACAGCCGACGTCTCGAGCGGCTGACCTGGCTCTACCGCCGCCGGCCCGACCAGCAGGACCAAGAAGGGGACGACGACGATCTCGACGCGGGTGTGGATATGGCGTGTCGAGATGAATGACCGCGAGCCGGACAACGCCGCGTATGCGGATCTTCCGTGCAGCGAGCTCTTCGGGATCGCGCGCCGGGCGCATTCGGGGCACCGCGACAGCCGGCCATCACCGGACGGCGATCTCGTTACGGTGGTTTTCGCGGCGGCCGGTATCGAGTCCTTCGTCAACGATGCACTGTGTTTGATCGCCGGCGAGGCGCAGCAGGTCGGCGTCGCGGCCTCGGTGCGGCAACTCGCAGCGGTGGCTGCCGAACTGGAGAAAAGCCGCGCCAACGTGATAGCACAGGTCCAGACCATGCGCACCTTGCTGGCCGGCGAGCCGTACGATCGCCGGACCGGACCCTACCAGGAATTCGTTCTGCTCTTGCGTCTGCGCAATGCAGTGCTGCATTCGCGGTCGTCGTCACCGATCAGCCCGATCAGCCCGATCAGCCCGATCAGCCCGTCCCGCGCGCCCGAACGCCTGACAGCCGTTCGGGATCCGGCCGCCGGCTTGACGTCGTTGCTGCATCAACTCGCCGACCGCGGCTTGATCGCGCGAGACGCATCGTCGGCTGACAGGTGGTTCACCGTCGTGCGTTCCCGCGGCGTCGCCGAGTGGGCCTACCGGACCGCCACGGCGCTGGTCGCGGATCTCGTGGCGTTGTTTCCCGCCGGCGCACTGCGTGATATGGGCGATGCGGTCGTGCGGAAGATCAACGTGACCTGACCGTGGATGGTTGCTCGTTCAGAGGATTCCCATGAGATTCCGGCCCGCGCGCTCGCTGCTCAGCGGCGAACCGTTCTGCGCCGGCTAGTTCTGCGCCCCGGGCGTCGCGTACTATCTCTACTGCTACGGCTGGCAGCTTCTGGATCCCAGCAACCTCGAATGGCTCCTCGGCTGCGGCGATTCGTACGAACTGACCGACTACCTCGATCGGGTAGGCGAACACCTGTGCGTGGCGACCAGGTTCACGCCCGTCAACGAGTCCCGTGCGACCCCCTGAAGAACTCCACCAGCCGATCTGCTGCCGCGTGGTGTCCGGTGGCGTTCCAGTGGCCGTCGTATGGGTAATTGGTGACAATGCCGCGCTCGCTCAGTGCCGCGAAATCCGCGCGCAGATCCAGGCACGGGATACCGCTCTCCAGCACCTGGTTCACCAGTTCGTCCATTTCACGCTCGACCAGGCCACTGCCCGGCAGCGGTGGAATGATCATCACGGTCAAGCGGCAGTATCGCTCGTCGCAGGCCGCGTCGAGTCGCGTGATCAGCGCCTGCGTCAGCTCGACGTTGCGCCGGCTGGCCGCCCGCTCGTCGGCGCCGCTGCGGCTGGCCGCCTCCAGATTGCCGTGGTGGCGGGTGGCGAAACGCATCTTGATGGTGTTGAGCAGATGGGAGCGGGCGAAGAGCGTCGTGTAACCGGGCAGGTACCGGGTGAAGCGCAGGAGCTTCAGCGTCCGGCTGCGCGGGGCGCGATGCTTGATCAGCCGTCCGGCGTCGTTCCGGGTGTACAGACCGCTGATGGCGTTGTCCACGAAATCGTTGGGACTGACCGCGAGCACTACGTGGTCGGGTTCGTAGCGATACCCCTCGTGCTCGAAGTAGGCCAGTTGCTGGGCGGTACCGGTGGCGGCCACGCCGGCGTTGAGCACTTCCCAGGCATCGATCACGTCCGCCGCGTCCGCCGCGCCCGGCGATCCGCCGAGCGCCTGCTCGAGCAATGTGGCGAAGGTCTCCTCGCGATGCACGCCGAAACCGTTGGTAAAGGAATCGCCGAGGCAGAGAATCCGACGCACACCGGCAGGTTTCCCGTAGGGATAGTCGCGGTCGCGCAATCCCTGCGCGTTGATCCGGATTTCGATGTCGTACTCGGGGCAGCTGAGAAAGCCGCGTGCGTTCGGAACCTGCCGTATGCCGACCACCGGATCGTAGGTGTTGGGTATGAACGAAAAATGGTCCATGGGAGCCAGCAGGCGGATGCCCAGCTCGAGGACCAGCAGGCTCGCCAGAATGGCGGCCAGCAGTTTGAGCAGGTTTGTGGCGAGACGACGTTTCTGCATGGGCTGTCCCGGTGTCGATGGCGTCAGAGAGCCGCGGCATTGCGGGGCGCGCGGCGAGAGCGCCTCGCGAGAGTAGAACACGAACGACGATGCTGCAAGCGGCGCGAGCGGCCGGCGAAGTGTTTGCGCGGCACCGGTCGTGGCGCTACCTTCGGCCCATGAACAGCCAGCTTCACGACCACACCGCTGCCCGCCGTGACTTCCGCCGTGTTCTGCTGGCGACACTGTTTTTCGGCGCCACCGGCGGCATCTTCCTGGCAACACTGAACAACTACCTGGCCGAGGTGCACCAGCTCAGCGCCGCGGCGCGCGGCTGGCTCGAACTGCCGCGGGAGCTGCCGGGATTCCTGATCTTCTTCGTGGTCGGCGCGCTGCTCCTGCGCCTGCGCGAGAGCCGGATCGCGGTCGTGGCGATGGTCTGCTCCGCGGTGGGCGCCCTGGGGCTGGCCTATCTCTCCAGCGCCACCTCATTGCTGGTCGTGTTCATCGTCGTCTGGTCGCTGGGCGATCACATCATTTTCGCCGTCGAAGGGCCCCTGGGACTCAAGACCGCGGCCGACGGCAACGAGGGCCACCGGCTCGGGCAGCTCGGCGGCGCCCGCAATCTGGGTACGATCTCCGGCGTGGGTCTGATCTACTTGCTGGCTCGTTTCTGGGGCGATCGGTACGACGCCTTCTACGTGGTCGCGGCCGTCTTCGCGGTGCTTGCCGGGTACTGCTACTTCCGGCTCGGGCTCGGCCGCGGCGAAGCGCCGTCGCGTACCTTCGTCCTGCGCCGCCGGTACAAACTGTTCTACGCCATCAGCGCGCTGTTCGGGATCCGCAAGCAGATCTTCCTGGTTTTCGGTTCGTGGGTACTCGTCTCGCTGCACGACGTGCCGGTGGCTACCATCGCCATGCTGTACTTCATCGCCTCGTGTCTGGGCGTTGTGCTGCGGCCCCTGCTCGGCGACGTGATCGACTGGCTCGGGGAACGGGTCGTTCTGGCGGTGGACGAGCTGATGCTGCTGGTGGTCTGCCTGATCTACGCCTTTGCGTCCGAGCTGCTGGCGGCGCCGTACGATCTGTACCTGCTGTACGGTGCGTATGTGCTCGACCATATCCTGTTCGCGCTGCGGGTGGCACGCACCACCTACCTGAAGAAAATCGCCCGGGATCCCGCGGACATCACGCCGACGATCTCGCTGGGCATCACCATCGACCACGTGGTGGCGATGACCTTGCCGATTCTATCCGGCTATCTCTGGGATCATCACGGCCACCAGTGGGTTTTTGTGCTGGCGGGAACCATCGCTGTTGTGGGATTTTTTGTGTGTCTGCGAATCCGGGTGCCGCGGCCGGGCGCGGACGATCCAGGCAAGCTCGATCCAGCAAAGGAGTGAACGATGGCCGGCTCTTCGCGCAAGGTGATCATAGCGGCCCTGATCGGTAATGCACTGATCGCCGTGACCAAGTTCATCGCGTCAGCCTTGACCGGCAGCGCGGCCATGCTCTCGGAGGCGATTCACTCGGTCGTCGACACGGGTAATCAGGTCCTGCTGCTGCTGGGTCTGCGCCGGGCCCAGCGCCCGCCCGACGAACGTTTCCCCTACGGGCACGGCAAGGAGATCTACTTCTGGGGCTTCGTGGTCGCCATCAGCATCTTCGCGGTCGGGGCGGGCGTCTCGATCTTCGAGGGCATCCGGCACCTGCTGCATCCGCATCCCATCGAGGATCCGCTCGTCAACTACATCGTGCTCGGATTGGCCATGATCTTCGAGGGCGTCGCCTGGCTCTTCGCCTGGAAGGAATTCTCGCGTGTACGGGGCAAGCGCAGCATCATCGACGCGGTGAAACGGGGCAAGGATCCGTCGACCTTCATCGTGCTGTTCGAGGATTCGGCGGCATTGCTCGGCCTGGTGGTGGCGTTCCTGGGCATCCTGCTCGGGCAGCTGACCGGGCAGGCGTGGTGGGACGGCACCGCTTCGGTGGTGATCGGGTTGATCCTCGCCGGAACGGCGGTCTGGCTCGCCGTCGAGACCAAGAGTCTGCTGATCGGCGAGGCAGCGGATCCAGAGGTCGTTGCCGGCATCCGCGAGCTGGCGGTGGCCCTGCCGGAGATCCAGCACATCAACGAGGTGCTGACCATGCACGTCGGACCGCACTACATCCTCGTCAACGTGAGCGTGGATTTCGACGATCTAGCCTCCGCGGGCCAGGTGGAGAAGGCGATCGCGGTCATCGACCGGCGGATCAAGAGCCGGTTCGGCGATGTCAAGAAGGTCTTCATCGAGGCCGAGGCGCGGGCTTCGCGATCTGAAACCTGATCAGGGCCGGCGGGCGGCGCGGTGTCGTTTGCGTTCCGCACCGCCTTACTGGTTGCGAGACCGCAGCGCAGGCCGCAAATTTATGGTATTCTTGGTCGGGACCGACGGCTCAGCGGGGAAGGGACGCAAGGATTGATGGTAGCGGCAACCCGGATAGCATCGAGTCGAAATACTGATCACATTCGCCAGCCGGATGCGGCTGTTCGCCGCGCCCCGGTAGCGCGCAGCTGGTCGGGCGCAGGATCGCTGTGCAGACGCATCGTCCTGAGCGTCGTGGCGCTCGTACTCGCTTTCCCCCTCGTGCTCGGCGGTTGCGGGAAGTCGGAACATCTTCCCTACGGTCCGGGACCCGCAGCGACCAATCCCTTCGTCGCCGCCAAGGTCGGCGAGGAGGCGTCCTTCGAGATTCTCACCTGGAATATCGAGAATTTCGCCAAGTCGGGCAGCGTGACGGTCGACTACGTGGCACAGGCCGTAGAGGCGCTCGATCCCGATGTCATCGCCCTGCAGGAAATAAGCAGCGTATCGTACTTCATGAACCTGGTCGATAGTCTCGACGGCTGGTCCGGATTCCGGGCAAGCAGCGACCGCTACATCAACCTAGCGTACCTCTACAAGGACGCGGCGATAGACCTCGCTGGTCGGGGGATTTACGAAATCAATGCGGGTGATTGGTATGTGTTTCCGCGAACTCCGCTAGTGATGGAGTGCCTTTTCGGCGATACCCACCTGGTAATCATCAATAACCACCTCAAGGCGAGCGGCGGTACGGAGAACGAAACCCGGCGTCGTGCAGGCTGCGACTCGCTCGACGCGTACATCAAAAACCACTACACCGACTCGCGGGTGATTCTGCTCGGTGACCTGAACGATCTGCTGACCGACGGCGAGGCCTACAATGTGTTCCAGGTCTTTCTGGACGCCCCGGACGAGTACCGCTTCGTGGACCTGGATATAGCCCGGGGCAACAACATCTACTGGTCATTTCCCGGCTGGCCCAGCCATCTCGATCATATCCTGATCAGCAACGAACTCTTCGCCGATTTCGAGCGCGAAGGCTCCGAGGTACGTACCCTGCGCCTGGACACCTACCTGCTGCCCTACGGCTGGCAGACCTACGATGCCGATATCAGCGATCACCGACCGGTATACATGAAGTTGGTGTTCTAGTAGTTTCGGCAGACGAACATGAAGCCACGCGTCGCCTCAATCGCGCCACGGGATGCGTAGATTCAACTGCTCGAGCTTGGCCTCGAGCTCGGCGCGTTCGCGGTTGCGCAGCAGCCCTTTCTTGCCCTCCTTGAGCCAGCCGGCCGCCGTCACGATATCGATGGCCGCGACGGTGTCCCCGGCACCGAGCGCCGCGATCACCTCGCGATCGATCCGGCTCAAAAACAGCGCTCCCATGCGGTAGTCCTGGAAGGCTTCCCAGACCAGGGGAACCCAGCGCGAGACGATCTGTTCGCCGATGATCGTGGCGTAGGCGCGAATCTCCTGCTGTGCATGAACATCCATACGCAACGACAAGAAATGTAATAGGTTATGTAAATCGATCTTCCAGTAGGCCTCGGTGTAGGTGCAAAGGGGTAGGTCCTTGCGCGCGACCTCCCGGGCGACATTTACGTCGATGCGCTCCTGGTAGACACGACGGGCGTGGTCCTGGAGATCGGCCTCGGCGCGGGTCAGCTGATGCCCGGTTTCACCGTCGAGCAGACCGGTGCTGCCCTGCCGGTTGCTCATCGACTGGCTGCGCCACTGATCGGGTTCGGTGCGCTGGGCCGCGTCGATGGCCACGGAGTAGCGGGTGCTGTATTCGTTGACCGAAGCGGTCCGGTGTCGGATCCACTGGCGCCAGGCGTCCATGGGAACCCGGACGTGGAGTTTCAGCTCGCACATCTCGAAGGGCGTCGTGTGGCGGTTGCGCAGCAGGTAGCGGATCAGACCGCGATCGTCGCTGACCTTCCTGGTGCCTGCGCCGTAGCTGACACGAGCGGCCTGGACCACTGCTGCGTCGTCGCCCATGTAATCGACGACGCGCACCAGACCGTCGTCCAGAACCGGGAAAGGCTTGCCCAGGATCTCGTCCAGGGCGGCGACGCGCGGTCGGGGAAGTTGCTCGGCGCGTTGTTCGTCTTTCTGGGGTTCCATGCTTGCTCCTCGGTACGGATCACGTGGCGAATGCCTGATCGACGGCGCTATCGATCAACTCGGCGGCGGCGTGTTCGGGCATGGTGATCTGCAGGCGCTCGTCTCGTGCCATGGCCCGGCGGGCAGCGAATTCGGCGCCGCTGTTGCGCGCCCAGGCGCGCCGGGCGATGCCGTTGTTGACGTCCCAGTGGAGCATGCCGTTCAGCCGCCGCCGCGCCGCGTCGCTGCCGTCGAGCACCATGCCGAACCCGCCGTTGACCACTTCGCCCCAGCCCACGCCGCCGCCGTTGTGAATGCTCACCCAGGTGGCGCCGCGGAAACCGTCGCCGATCACGTTCTGGATCGCCATGTCGGCGCAGTACATGGAACCGTCGTAGATGTTCGCCGTTTCGCGAAAGGGACTGTCGGTGCCCGACACGTCGTGGTGGTCGCGGCCCAGCACCACCGGTGCGGTGATCTCGCCGCGCGCGATGGCATCGTTGAAGGCTTCGGCGATCCGGCGCCGGCCCAGCTCGTCGCTGTACAGGATGCGGGCCTGGCTGCCGACGACCATCCGGTTCTCGCCGGCCTGCCGGATCCAGCGCAGATTGTCCAGAAATTGCTGCTTCGTTTCGGGGGGCGCCTCGGCAGCCAGCTGCTCGATAACCTCGCCGGCGATGCGGTCTGTGGTCGCCAGGTCGGCAGCATCGCCACTGGTGCAGACCCAGCGGAAAGGACCGAAGCCGTAGTCGAAACACAGCGGTCCCATGATGTTCTCCACGTAAGACGGATAGAGGAATCGCCCGTCGGGTTTCGCGATGTCGGCGCCGGCGCGGCTGCATTCGAGCAGGAACGCGTTGCCGTAATCCCAGAAGTGCATGCCACGGGCCGCGAGGGCGTTGATGGCGTCGATGTGACGCAGCAGCGATGCTTGCACCCGGGTCTTGAAACCATCGGGATCGGCGGTCATCATGGTGTTGGACTCGTCGAAACTCAGACCGGCCGGGTAGTAGCCGCCGGTGTAGGGGATATGCAAGCTCGTCTGGTCGCTGCCCAGCTCGATCTCCACGTCGCTGTCGACGATCCGTTCCCACAGATCGACCACGTTGCCCTGATAGGCCAGCGCGATCGCTTCCCGATCACGCTTGGCTTTTTCGATCCTGAGCAGCAATTGGTCGAGGTCTTCGTGGACCTCGTTGACCCAGCCCTGCGCGTAGCGTTTCCGGGTCGCCATGGGATTGACCTCGGCGATCACACCCACGCAGCCGGCGATGACGGCCGCCTTGCCCTGGGCGCCGCTCATCCCGCCCAGTCCGCTGGTCAGATAGGCCTTGCCCGCAAGAGGATTATCTACCCGGGGATCGTCCGGCGCGTCGGTCGTTTCGGTGCCGCCGCCCAGATAGATCCGGCCAGCGCCGAGGATCGTGATCGTCGTACCGTGCACGATGCCCTGCGGACCGATATACATGTAGCTGCCGGCGGTCATTTGTCCGTAACTCGTCACGCCGAGGGCCGCCTGACGGATATAGTCCGCGCCGCTGCTGTAGTTGGGCACCACCATGCCGTTGGTCACCACGACCCGCGGTGCGTCCTCGTGGCTGGGAAACAGGCCGAGCGGATGGCCCGAGTACATCACGAGC
Organism: uncultured Fibrobacteraceae bacterium; assembly: GCA_964384055.1. GTDB lineage: Bacteria > Krumholzibacteriota > Krumholzibacteriia > LZORAL124-64-63 > LZORAL124-64-63 > CAYLIV01. Next base: position 60,024 of record CAYLIV010000008.1, on the reverse strand, counting down.
GTCTGCTGCTCGGTAATCTCGGACAGGTAGCGCATGGTCAGCAGATACTGCGCCCAGTTCTGGAAAACGGTGCCGTTGCCGCCGTAGGTGATCAGCTCGTACGGATGTTGGGCCACGGCCGGATCCAGGTTGTTCTGGATCATGTGCATGATCGCCGCCGCCTGGACGCAGCGGGCCGGATACGAATCGATGGGGCGGGCGTGCATGGCATAGGTCGGCCGGTAGCGCCGCATGTAAATGCGGCCGTCGGTCGCCAGTTCCCGGGCGAACTCGGGAGCGAGTTCGTCATGCTGGCCGGCGGGGAAATAGCGCAACGCATTGCGCAACGCGAGGCGCTTCTCGTCGGCGCTCAGGTTCATGGGGCGCGCCGGGGCGTGATTGATACCGGCGGCCTCCTCGGGCAGCGGTGGAATTCCCGCCGGTATGCCTTGCCGGATCAGCGCCTGAAATTCTTGTCTCGACGTTTCGGAACTCACAACCGGTCCTCCTGGCTGTTTCGCGATCACTGTTTCGCGCCCCGAAAAATAGCATGCCGCGCCGCAAGAAAACAGGATTTCCCGGATACCGTCCGCCACGACGCCGGCGACGTCCGCGGCAGGGAGTATCATGGATCCTTGCTCGATTCGGCGACCGCGCTATAATGGCGGCAGTCCCCACGTCGGCGCGCCGCTTGTGCGTCACGACGATCGCGACGATATCCACAAACCCGATCGCGGAGGTCCAGGATCATGTCACAACTGGTCGACCGGATGATGAGAGCCGCGAAGCTCGATCCCCTGCTCTACGAGGAGGTGGAGGCCGATGCCGACGGCGACCGGCCAGGCTGCGGCCGTGGTTGCGCTTTCCAGCGTCGCCGCCGGCATCGGCGGCGCCATATCCGGGGGCGTGCTCGGTCTGATCGGCGGCACGGTGGCGGCGTTGGTCGGCTGGCTGATCTGGTCGCTGACCATTTTCTTCGTGGGTACGCGGTTCTTGCCCGGCGCCCGCACGCAAGCGGACCTGGGTCAGGTGCTGCGCACGGTTGGATTCAGCGCGGCACCGGGTGTGATTCGGCTCTTCTCTTTCATTCCTCTCATCGGCTTCTTCATCTTCGTGGTCGCCAATTGCTGGATGCTGGTGGCGATGGTCATCGCGGTCCGCCAGGCGCTGGACTACGAGAGTACCGGCAGAGCCATTCTGGTTTGCCTGATCGGCTGGGTCGTTTTCACCCTGGCGGCGTTTGTCCTGTCGTTGATCGGACTGGGTTCGGTCATCAGGTTCTGACGCCGTCGGCTGGCGCGCTGGTACCAGGCGCCGAGGAGGTTTTCATGGGTTTGCCCAACACGAAGTCGGCGGTCATCGCCACTGTGCTCGCCTGTCTGTTCGCCTTCACGCCGGCGCCGGATGCGAGCGCCGCCGAGCGCGAGGACGATCCGGTCTACGTCCCCGAGTACGAATACCCGATTCTGGAGGCGATCAAGGACGACCGCGACGAGCGGCAGGCCGAGCGCGATTCTCTGCAGGGGCTCGTCGACGCCCGGTATGCCGAGCAGCAGCGAGCGGCCGACGACACGAAGCGCGAGCTGCGGATCGACTGGTCCGACGTGGACGTGCCGACCGGTCCCGAAGCGTTCGAGCAGATCTGGCACACACCGCCGGTGGCCCAGTACTACACCGGAAGCTGCTGGGCCTTCTGCTCGGTTTCCTTCCTGGAATCCGAAGCCAATCGCCTGCAGGACGTGCAGTGCAAGCTCTCGGAGATGTGGGTCGTCTACTGGGAATACGTGGAGAAAGCCCGGCGATATCTGCGCGAGTACGGCCACTCGCTGGTCGCGCAGGGAGGCCAGGACCACGGCACGCTCGAGGTCTTCAAGCTGTACGGTGCGGTGCCGGCGGCGGCCTACCCCGGCGTGTTGAACCGCAACGGCTGGCACGACCACGCGCCGCTCATGAAGGAGCTCAAGGGGTATCTCGAATGGGTGCGCGAGACCAAGACCTGGGACGAGTCGCAGAATCTACTCGTGGTCCGTTCGATCCTCGACAAGCACCTCGGCCGGCCGCCGGAAACCGTCGAGTGGGACGGCGCGACCTACGATCCACGGGCTTTCCTGGCCGAGGTTCTGCGCCTCGAGCTCGACGATTACGTCAGCTGCGTCTCGCGGCTCGACGAACCGTTCCACACCTGGGTGCTGCTCGACGTACCGGACAATTGGCGGCGCAAGACGGATTACTACAACCTGCCCCTGGTCGAGTTCTACCGGGTCATCAAGGATGCCGTGCAGGACGGCTACTCGGTGGTCATCGGCGGTGACGTCAGCGAACCCGGCCGCGACGGCAAACAGGACGCGGCGATCATTCCCAGCTGGGACATTCCCTCCGAGCACATCAATCAGGCCAGCCGTGAACTACGCATCGTCAACGGCACGACCACCGACGATCACGGGGTCCACGTCGTCGGGTTCACGCGCTACGGCGGCCGCGACTGGTTCCTGATCAAGGACAGCAACCGCAGCAGCCGGCTGGGCCGTTTCGAGGGGATCTACTTCTTCGACGGCGACTTCATCAAGCTGAAGATGCTCGGCTTCCTGGTGCACAAGGATCGCATGCAGGGATTGTTGCCCTGAGTCAGTCGGCGAGCGGACGTAAAAGAAGACGGTCACTCGCCGTGGCCGTCTTCTTTTTGTGCCGAACGGTTGACCGGAGGCCAAATATTTTGGCCGGACCAACCAGATGAGCAAGGGGGATCCCATCTGGTTCAGGAAAATGGCCCGGCCGTTCTTCAATGTACGGCTATTGCGTACTTCCGTGCATTCTGTAGATGGAGAGATTTACGCATGCGCTGGTCGATTGTTGCAGAAAAAGTAACGTTCGCGCGACCCGTTGCCCGGTTTTTCTCGCCGCAGGTGCCTGGCCCGAAAAGAAATATTCGACCGGTCAGCGGATTTTTGCGTAACGCCGTGAACCATCCGCCTGTGGCCAGTGTCTCATTGATCGATACAGCGAGTGACGCGATGCGATCCAGGAGCCGAATGTGCGACAACACCAGATGATACGTGGCATTCTGAAGGGCGATCCCGCTGCCGAGCGGGCTTTCTTCGAATCTCACGTCGACCGGATTTTCCGGCTGGCGTATCGCATGACCGGCGACGAGACCATGGCCGAGGATTTCACCCAGGAGACATTCATACGTGCCTATGGCGCCATGGACCGTTTCGAGGGTCGGTCGGCGCTCTCGACCTGGCTGCACGCCATCGCTGTTACCGTGGTGATCAACGGCCTGCGCAAGATCACCCGCATCCGCTCGCGCGAGATCGATCTCGAGCTGTTGGGCGGCGCGGGTGGGGCGGCGCGGCTGGGCACCTTTCGCGATCTGGATCTGAAACGATGGATCCACGCGGCAATCGACGAGCTACCCGATGATCTGCGGCTGGTGTTCGTCCTGCACGATATCGAGGGTTTCCGGCATCGAGAGATCGCGGAGATACTCGACGTACCGGCGGGAACGACAAAATCGCGGTTGTCGCGGGCGCGGCGGCGGCTGCGCGAGGCGCTGGGCGGACTCCGTCCGGACGAGGCCGAGAGGCGAGGTCATGAACGACGCGAAACCAGATAAGCACTACGAAGACGCGCTGCAGGCGTACAACCTGCCGCCACCGACACCTCGCGAACGCCTGTGGACGCGTATCGCGGCGGAACGTACGGCGACCCGCGCAGCAGACGAGCGACGTACCCGCGGTGGACGAAGAGCTGCGCTTGCGCACTCCGGCTTCTGGCGGTCGCGCCGTTTCTGGTGGCCAGTCGCGGCGGCTGCGGTGTTGCTGATCGGGATCGTCATCGGCCGCTGGACCATGCCGCTGCGACCTGCCGGCGATGTCGCCACCATGTCCGGTGCCACGTCCGACCCGGCAGCGGTCGTCGTGCCCGAACGCGCAGATCACCCGGTGGCGAGTGAAACCGAACGCCGGCGGCCGCGGCGGGCGGACGACGGCTCCGCGATCTTCCAGTTCGCCGCCGCGCCGTTGTTCGGGCGCGCCGAAGCGCTGCTGACCGAGTACCGTTTCACCCGAGGTGACGGCGTCGCGACGCCGACCTATGCCGAGCGCGCCGGCGATCTGCTCACGCGAACCCGTCTGCTGCTCGATTCACCGGCTGCCGACGATCCGCGGCTCGGACGTTTGTTGACCGACCTGGAACTGGTACTCACCCAGATCATCTCCGTGACGAGCGAAGCACACGACACCGACCGGGACTGGATCGAAAAAGGTCTCGACAAGCGCGCCATCTTGCCCCGGTTGCGCGACAGCATCCCCGCCGGCGCACCCGTGGCCGGACTGTGAGGAGGAAGAAAATGTACGACAGAGGAAGCACGACACACCGTTTCCAGACTGCATGCTGGTTGACGCTGATCATCTTGGTCGTCTCCCTGGGCGGTGCCTGCACCGGGCGGGCCCAGGAGAGCGACGAAAATGTGCTGGCGCAGGAACTGTACGAACAGGCACGACAGGCCCTCAACGAGGACGAGTACCGCCGGGCGGCCACTCGCTTCCGGAACGTGTACGAGGAGTACGAATCCTCGCGTTACGCGGCCGATGCGCTCTACTGGCGCGCCTTCGCGCTGTATCGGCTGGACCGATCCAAGTACCTGCGGCGGGCGCTCGAAGCGCTCGAACTGCGGCGCGAAAGGTTCCCCGAGGCGGCCATGCGAGACGAAGCCCGGGATCTGGCGACTCGCCTGCGGGGTGAACTCGCCAGGCGCGGCGACGCCGACGCGGCGGAGCGGGTCGCCCGCGCGGCCGAACACGAAACCCAGCATGACGAGGAACTCAAGATGGCCACGCTGCAAGCGTTGCTGAACATGAAGTCGGACCGCGCCGTGCCGTTGCTGCAGAAGGTCTTGACGCAGACGGACAGCAGTGCCGAGCTACGCTGCCAGGCCGTTTTCCTGCTGGCCGAGCACGGCGAAACCGACGAGGTGGCCGACACCTTGCTGGAAGTCTACCGCAACGATCCCGACCCTAAAGTCCGGCAGAACGCCATCTTCTGGCTCTCGCAGGTTCCGGGCGACGAGACGCTTGCCATACTCGAAGAGGTCGTCACCACCGCGGAAGACGACGAGGAACGCACGAACGCGCTGTTCGCCTTGCAGGAACACGACAGCGACCGCGCCGCCGAAATTCTACGCGACGTGGCGCGCGACCGCAACCAACCCGAAGAAGTGCGCGAGAACGCCATCTTCTGGATCGGCCAGCGCGGCGGGCGCAGCGAGATCGAGTTCCTGATGCAACTGTATGACGACCTCGACGCGGACCTGCGGGAAAACGTGCTGTTCTCGATCTCCGAATCCGATCACGATGACGCCGGCGAGTGGTTGGTGCGTATCGCCGGCGACGAGGACGAGGACATCGAGCTGCGCAAGACGGCGCTGTTCTGGCTCGGTCAGAATCACGACCTGCCCATCGCGCAGATCATGGCGTTCTATGAGGGCGCCGACCGGGAAATGAAAGAGCAGGTGATCTTCCTGCTCTCCAACCGTGGCGGCAAGGAGGCGTTGCACGAGCTGGTGAAGATCGTGCGCAACGAGCGCGACACCGAATTACGCTCGAACGCGGTTTTCTGGATCGGGCAGTTCGACGATCCGGAGGCGGAAGCGGTACTGCTGGAGATCATCGAGGAATAAGGAGGCGACGGCATGTACAAACCGGGAAGGCACGTGACACTGGTCGTTCTACTGGCCGTCGCCGGGACGGGCTTGGCGCAGGCGAGCGACCTGGCCCAGCAGATAGCCGATTTCGAGTCCGGCGAGGTGCGTTTCGAATTCGCGTCGCGTGACGGCGTCTTCGGCGACGGCGGCTCGATAATCGTCGTCGACGGTTCGTTGACGCGCATCCACGGCACCCACTACATCAGCTGCGACGACGATGAGAACGATTGGCGGGAAGACTGCGAGGAAGGTCCGGTACGAATCTCGATGCGGGTACGCGACGGTAGGGTGAACAAGATCCGCTACTGGGTCGCCGGGCAGTGGCGTCGGGCCCGGGGCGACGTTCTCGACCTCGGCGAAGTGGAACCACAAGCGGCGGCCGACTATCTGCTGCGGTTGACCCGTGAGGCGCGGCGTTCGGTCGCCGAGGATTGCATACTGCCCGCCACGCTGGCGCGCGATGTGGTCGTCTGGCCCGAACTGCTGGAAATCGCTCGCGACCGGCAGCTCGACGACGAAGTGCGCAGCTCGGCGGTATTCTGGCTCGGTCAGCAGGTCGGCGACAAGGTCACCGCCGGGCTCGCAGCGCTGGTCGACGACGACGACGAGGAACTCCAGCTCCGCGAGGCGGCCATCTTCGCGCTGCACAATCGTGACAGCGGGCGGCGCTTCGACGCGCTGTCGCGAATTGCGCTCGAGAGCCGGCATCCGCAACTACGTCGGTCGGCTCTGTTCTGGCTGGCCGAGTCGGAGAGCCCGCGTGTGCTGGATCTGTTCGAGGAGATACTCACCTCGCGCTGAGAGCACGAATCAGACTGGAAACACAGGATCCCCCTCCCGCCGGAATGGGGGACCCTGCTGTTTGGTGACGGGTCGCTGACTGGGGGGAAAGCTACCTGATCACCACGAACTTTCCGATATGGTCCTCGAATCGCGTATCCGCGGACTCCACCGCGTAGAGGTAGACGCCGCTGACGATCTCCTGACCATTGTTACTGACCAGATTCCAGGACGTCTGGCCGTATCCTACCGATCCGTCGTGTTCGATTCTCTCGATCAGATCCCCGGCAAGCGTGAAGATACGGATCGTGTTGGTCGCCTCCGGCAGGTTGGCAAACACGACCCGCACTCCCGTGGGATCGTCCTCGTTGGGGTGCAGTTGCTGGAACTCGGCCAGCGACTGCCGCGTGGCCGGATTGGGATACACGTAGATGTTCGAACCGCACGCCTTGCGTTCGTCGGCCGACTGGGCAGCCGGGGCCGGGCTCACCCAGGCAAAGGCGTTGTTCGGCGAACCGGCCTGCCCGGCGCCGGACACCAGCGGAGCACCGTCGTGGAAATCGAGTTGATGATCGGTAGCGACGATCGAGTAGAAGTAGAGGAACCCGTTGTGAACATCGTGGTCCACGTATTCGTAGAAGCCGACCGCACGCTTACCGATCACGTCGTTGACCGGATCGGCGTCTCGTTGCGTGGTCCAGAAGAACGTGTCCAGCACCGCCGGATAGCTCTCCCAATAGAGCAGGCCGACCAGGTCGGCGTTCGGGGTACCGTCGGATTGCCGCAGCGGCGGCAGTTGCCGGTATCGGTTATGGACGTCGGCGTCGACGACATCCTGCATCGCTTCTTCGAGTCCGGCGAAGCGGGCGTCGAATAGGCAAGCGGGGGTGTAGCGGATGCCGTCGAAACCGGTGTTGGAACCCAGGGCCAGTGAATCCAACCGCACGGTGTTGTCACCGACGTCCAGTTCGCGCCAGTAGTGGCTGACCAGGTCGAACTCGGCGATCAGGTCCCACAGCGTGGCCTGCGGACCGTTTTCCAGGGAGCTGCCGAATGGCCGATCCCAGTTGTCGGCCCGCCAGAGTCGATAGGACTCGAAATCTATCTCGTTGTGGCGCAGATCCGGGCTGTGCTCACTCAAATCGTTCCAGTAGATGTGCACGGCGTTGTTGCGCGGCCACAGCCGCATCGCCGGTGGCGGTGGCGCCATGGACACGATCCAGTCGACGTTGGTCTCCTTGCCGAGTACGCCAGTGCAACTGACCAGTTCCTCCTCGGTGGCGACCCCGTCGTCACAGTTCCAGCGCGCTGCGAACAGGCCGTTTTCCACGGTGCACGGTTCGCCGGTGATCCGTTCGCATTCGAAGCAGTTGTCCATGTTCACGTAGACGCAATGCTTGCCGCTCGCGTCGATGAACAGGTCGTCGGGCGTGATGAAATCCGTGCTCATGCCCACGCAGGTCCGGTCCATGGAGGCGGCCACCTGGTTGTAGAGCCAGCTCGTGCCGTCATCCAGCGTAGGTAGGTCTTCGACGCAGAGCTTGGTCTCCCGGCCGGCGACGCCCGTCAGCGGGTCGTTGTCCACGTCGAAGAAGCTGCCGGCGAAGGTCTGTGCTGCTTCGGCGCAGACCTGCAACATACCGTCGAAGCCGTCACCGACTACCAGGGCGGCGTTGAAGCGGATCGTCTGGTGCGGCGTGAGACTGGTATAGGGACCGGCCGAGACCAGGAAACGAAAGTCGTTCTGGCGGCCTTCGGGCGTATTGCGATCGTGTTCCTCGGCGCTCAGCAGGATGTAGCGTTCGTCATCGCTCGTCGGGTCGCCACCGTCCAAGAAAGGCTGTTGCTGCGAAAAGGACTGGAAGGAGCGTATCCTGCCCCCGGGATCGAAGGGATCGCCGAGGAAGAGGACACCGATGTATCCGGGCAGCGCGTCCTGCTCCGCGGCGTCGTACATGTACCCGACCGAGATGCTCACGTAGCTGCCGTTCCGGGCTCGCACGATACCCTCGTAAAAACCGGCCATGTCGTCCTGAAAAGCGCCGGGAACGCCGCGTGGCCCGATGTCGCAATCGGCGAAGAGGCCGATGTAGACGTCGTTCAGGTCGATAACGCCGACGTTGGTGATGTCGAACTGGAAGCCGACGAAATTTTCCGCTTCCGGGCTCTCCCAGGCGATGGCCCGCTGGACGATCTCGAGATTCAACGGGTTGTGATCCGGATACTCCTCGGCGGCGACCCGGGTGTTGTCGTACATGGTACACACGATCATCTGGTTGCCGATCTGGCCGATGTCTTCGTCGACAGCGCCGTCGGTATCGTCGTCGAGCCCGTTGAGAATCTCCTCGTCGACTCGCTCATCGTCGTCGTCGTCGGCTTCCGCCGAAGGATGCCGGCGACCGGTGGTCTGCGGATTGGCCAGGGGTCGTGTGACCTTGCCGTCCATCGATTCGTACATGGTCGCCTCCAGCCCGGGCCGGGGGCGGAGTTCCCTTTCGAACTGCCCGGTCGAGCAGAGCGTCTCGCCAAGCTGAACGGCGCCGATCCACAAGCCGGCACAGTAGAGATATTCGTTGCCCGAGCCGCCGGGCCACTGCGCCGAGGGTGCATGGGAATAGTCCGACAATGTCGAATAGCGGGAGCCGATCATGCCGAAGTTGGAGATGTTTACCTGTAGCTGGCCGGCGGTCAGGACAAACGAGCCGTCGGTCACGTGCACCCCGTCGGGAACGTTTCGCTCTGGTGCGACGCCGGCGGGTGTCGCGGCGCGGACAGGTATCGGAGCGCAGGCACACCAGGCGATGAGCGCCAGCAAGCAACGGCTACCGGACAGCCAAGGATGGAGGGAGCTGGCTGACCGGCAGCCGTGGGACCTCGATTCCGCGCCGAATTGTTGCTCTGTCTCCGCCACGATTCCGTCCCCTGTTGCAGGTGTCAACGGGGTTTATCTAACGGTATTCCAGCAGGCGATGCCTGAAGACGAGCGTAGGATTGGCGAAGGGTTGTCTAAAGGTGTGAGAATACTGCAAAAATATGAATAATCAGTCTCGATGGTGCAGCTGGATCGGCGGGAAGAATCAGCGAAAATCCTCGACCAGCACGAGATCGCCGGCCAGGTATTCCGTCTGGGCGAGCAAGATGGTCTGACCGTCGGGCGAGCAACTCAGGCCACCCTCGGTGATATGGCCGATGCCGGTCAACAGGCGCGTCTCGGCAGAGGCGAACTCGTAGAAACACAACATGTTGTCTCGATCACCGCGGAAGATGAAATAGATACCGTCCGCGTGCACGACCCAGTTGCTGCGGTCCTGGGGTAACAGAGAATCGATGAGCAATTCCTCGGAGCCGCCAGCCGTCGGCGTGGACCAGATTCCGGGCGCGTCCGGTCTGGTGAAATAAAGGATGTGGCCGTCCTGGGATTCCTGGGCGAGATAACCGCCGCCGCTGGTGACCGTTTCCAGACCGGCGCCGTCTGGATGCATCCTGGCGATCTGCCAGGTTCCGCTGCGGTCCGAACCGAAATACAGCCAGGCGCCGTCGCGCGACCAGCCGCAGAACGCATCGTGATAACCGTCGCCGACCAGCGCGCGCGGCGGTCCGCCTGCCGCGTCGAGCAGGTGGACAACCGCGTGGCCGTCCAGATTGGCGCTGAAGGCGATCTGCCGACCGTCCGGTGACCAGCGCGGAGGGCTGACGTGGAGGCCTTCGAAAAAGGTCAGCTGGGAGGGATTATCGCCGTCGGCGTCACACATCCAGATTTCCGGATGTCCCGAACGCGAGGAGGCGAAAACGACACGTTGGCTCTCGCGATCGATATGTGCGCCGAAATCCCAGCGGGTAGACGTGATGAAGGGTGAAGTTTCGAGACGGAAGGGTTCGCGTTGCAGGATACGAATCTGCACAACATCGATGCGCTGGGTCAGCTTCTCGAATACCAGTGCGCCACCGGCGCGGGCGATGGTGGGATTGCGCACGTAGTCGGCGCGTAGCGGGATCCAGGAACGCGCACCGTCGGCCACGGAGATGCGCCAGAGACTGGAGATGCCGGCGCCGCCCGCGGCACAGATCAGGTCGCTGCCAGCCGCCGACCAGCTCAGCCCCTGGATGGACAGCAGACCGGTCGTGACCTGACGCGGATCGCCGCCGTCACGGGGAACGACGAAGAGATCGCCGCGGTTTGCAAGGTCATACCGCGCCAGGGCAACGGTCTGGCCGTCGGGCGAGAAGCGAGGCGCAAAATCGGCGTAACCCGACTCCACCGGCGAAGTAAGCGCCGAGAGCTCGCGGGTGTGCAGATCCAGCAGATGGATGCGGAACGGCTCGTCGGAATTGCCGCGGGCCGACAGGGCCAGGGTTCGTCCGTCCGGCGACCAGTCGATGCCCTGGATCCACGTCGGCGAGCTGTAGATCTGCCGCGGCGGCCCGCCGATGGCCGCCACCGTGAAGATCCGCGATTCTCGAGCTGTCCCGTTGATATAGGCGATCTCGCTGCCATCCGGCGACCATACCGGCGCGCCGTCCCAGCCCGGATCCGTGGTCAGGCGCAGCGGTATCTCCGTGTTCTGCTGCTTGATGTAGACGTCGAGGTTGTCACCGTGCCGGCCACGCCAGGAAAACGCCACCTTGGTCCCGTCGGGCGACAGAGCGGGGTTGCTCTCGAGACCCGCGTAGTTCGTGTACGGGGTTTCCGCGTGGGGGACCACTGCCGGCCGGTTCCAGAATCCGGTTTGCACGAGGAAATACCCGGCGGCGAGTACCAGCACCAGTGCCAGCAGATACGCCATTCTTCTTGTTCGCGAAGTACCGGTCGACAGCAACGGTGCGTGGTGAGTGGCCACCTGCGAAACATCGTCGCCCGGTCTGTCCGTGTCGTGTCGGGCGGTTCCGCGGCCGGCGGTTTCGCGGCTGCCGCCGTCGAGACTCCCGGCAGCGTTTCTGTCGACAGCCGGCTGCCGGCCCGGAACCTCGGTGTCGTCGACACCGTCGCCTAGCGGTCCGTCGTCGTCGAGTCCGTCATCCTCTGCGTAGTCCTCGTCGGGGCCGGCGGCGGTCTGGCCGCCGCGCCGCGGCTCGCTTTCGCGCCCGGTCGGCGCTTCCGGAACGACCGGCACCAGCAGGCGGTAGCCGTGGTTGCGAATCGTCTCGATGTACCGGGGTGAGCGAGCCTTGTCGCGAAAGATCCGCCGGAGTTCGGAGACGGCACGTGTGAGCACTTCTTCGCCGACGATGGTGTCGGTCCAGACCATGTCCATCAGGGCATGGCGCGAAACGACCTCGCCGTCGCTGTCGGCCAGACATAACAGCACCTGCATCACGCGCGGTTCGACCTGGGCCATCTCATCCACACCCGAAACACGGTTCAGCGCCGGTTGCACGAGAAATTCGCCCAGACGAAAGGGCAGTGGAAAGTCGTTGGGCGAATCGTTTTGACGCAACGATCTAGACAATGCGACGGACCTTTTTGGATGCGGCGGCGGATCGCGTGGAGGTCGTTATGCAATATAGGGAATATCCAGGTGCGAGAAAACACGGCCGCACCCGCCGACCGGCGCGGGTGGTGCCTTGCTCGGTAGCCCGGAACCCTTTCACGTCAGGGAGCGCCTTTCCGTTTGAAACAGTTCAGGAACTTGCCATCGGCCAGAGGTATGTTGACCATCTCGTAGTCCTGCCGGAAGGTCTGGTTCTGAACGATGTCCACCTCGCGGTTCAACGGTGGGATCAGGCCGCGTCGCGGCTGATCGGTGACATCGACGTTGCCGAGCAAGATATAATCGGGACGACGCCCGATGATGTAGTCGCCATCGTGTTTCTCGTGTCCGGCGTAGCCTTGCTGGAAGGCCATTTCCCGGTGCGCGATGTGCCGGTCGGTGATGCCGTACAGATCGTAGGTCTTGAAACCGGTCTTGTACGGGATGTAGCCGGCCGGTCCGAGAGCAATGGTCGTGCCCGGCGGCAACACGCGCGCCATCGCGTCGCCGGCGAGGAGCCAGCCGCCGAGATTCTGCTGGCTGGTATGCACGCCGATCAATCGTCGTTCCTTGCCCACCGTCGAGGGCAACAGGAAAAAGAAACCCAGCACCAGCATGACCCAGAGGGCGGGACGGCCGGCGTCTGCGTGAGCGATCGTCTGCGTGACACTGCCGTAAACGGCCACGGCCGCTACGATCACCAGCGGCAGAATCGGTACGTAGAACCGGAACATCCCCAGCATGTCGCCGCCCACCACCACCGTGTAGCCGAACCAGAGCAGACACACCAGCAGCGTGTAGTTCAACTCGCGGTGCCGCAGTAGCCGGCGGCCTCGTGTGACCCCGGCCCAGATCAGCAGTCCGGCCACCGGTGCCAGGTAGCTGCGCAGAAAGTCGGCTCCATAGGGCAGACCCGTGCGTAGCTGTCCCGCCAGATCGCCGGTCTTGGCGAAGTAGGTGTTCGGCAACCACTCTCCGTAGTATGTGTGCCGCCACAGCAGGTGACAGAGAACGCCGCCGACGAACACTGCTGGGCCCACCCACCGCTGCCAGACCGGCGCGCCGTCCGCCGCCGGTGTCGGCTCGTCGTCATGCGGCGCCCGCGCGGCGCCGGTTTTTGGTGCCGGAACCTGTTGCGGCCCCGTCGGCAGCAGCGACCAGGCGAGAAACGATACCGCAAGCAGCGGCCCGTCCGGTCGGGTGAGCGCCAGGGCCAGACCGGCAACCCCGGCGGCCAGCGGTCTGCGTGCTGTCGCGGCACGCCAGGCCAGCACCGTCAACAGGGCGAACAAGGGTGTTTCCAGACCGGCCAGGGCCCAGCAGGCGATTGGCCCGCAAAGCGCCGCCAGTAACGGCGCCGCCCACTGCGGCGTGGCCGTTTTCGGGGCGAGTACGCGCACCTGCCGCGGCAGCATCAACAACACGCCTGCGCAGGCGAACATGCCCAGAAAACGGGTCCAGAGCAACGGGTCGAGGCGTAACTGCATGCCGACGGCACTCAGCAGAACCCACAGGAAGTTGCTGTACCCTTCAACGCGATCGCCGACGTTGAAGACCAGACCGTGGCCGTCGATCAGATTGCGCGCGTAGCGAAAGGTGATGAAGGCATCGTCGATGATGAAGCGGAAGCTCAGCGCATGGACCAGCAAGATGACGAGCACCGGGACCAGCCACCAGTAGCGCCCGGCGGACGGACGCTCGGCGGGGGAGGAAGGCTCGCCCCGCGTGGGCTGCGTGTTCGACGTTGTTTGTCTGCTCACGGCTATCCTTCCTCGAGGGGACGGCTCGGATGGGTTTCGGCTGTGGCGCGGCGATACGGTCGCCAGTCTACACGTTAGGTCCGGCAGCGGCAACGATCCAGAACGACTCGAAAACGGGTTTTTTCGCCGGGCGACCCAGCCGGGATTTCGACGTTCCGAGCGCAGGAACGTTTTGACCTCAGGCGGTGTGACCGTTAGTATCAGCGCCGGTTATCGGGAACGACACCGTTCACTGCGCCCCGGGTGCGGTCCGTGTATCGTCGCACCGACGCGGCGCCTACGGTTATCCCCGGCTGCTGCGTGTTCACGTACATCGTGTTAAAGGAGCCGTCAATGGAAGGCAAGGTTCTGCAGAAAAACCTCCTTGAACTGATCCGTCGAACCTCGGCCGAACTACCCGTCGACGTGATCAAGGCTCTGGAAAAGGGGCTGCGCAAGGAGAAGAAGGACTCGTCGAGCAAGTATGCTTTGCAGGTGATCAAGGACAATTTCCAGATGGCGGGCGAGAAATCGCAGCCCATTTGCCAGGATACCGGAACGATAATCTGCCACGCGGCGCTGCCGGCGTGGCTCGATGAGTTCAGTTTTACCAGCGCGTTCGAACGGGCCGTGGTCCAGGCCACCAAGGTCGGCTATCTGCGCCAGAACTCGGTCGATTCGCTCACCGGTAAGAACTCGGGGACGAACCTCGGCCCGGGCAGCCCGACCGTTCACGTGCATGCCACCAAGGCGAAAAGCCTCACCGTACGCATGATGCTCAAGGGCGGTGGCAGTGAGAACATGAGCACCCAGTATGCGCTGCCGGACAACCGGCTGGGCGCCGGCCGCGATCTGGACGGCGTACGCAAGTGCGTCCTCGACGCCACCTTCCAGGCACAGGGCAAAGCCTGTGGACCCGGCATCCTCGGCGTCTGTATCGGCGGCGACCGCGGCTCGGGCTACCTGGCGGCCAAAGAGCAGTTCTTCCGCACGCTGGACGATGTGAACGAGGACAAGAAACTGGCCCGGTTCGAGAAACGGTGGCTCAAGGAAGCGAACAGCCTCGATATCGGCCCCATGGGTTTTGGCGGCGCCACCACCTTGCTCGGCTTGAAGATCACGCACCGCAACCGCGTGCCGGCGTCGTTTTTCGTGTCCGTGTCGTACATGTGCTGGGCCTTCCGGCGCAACGGATTCCGGCTGTCGCGATCGGGCAAGATCACCCGCTGGCTCTACGAGTAAGGCACGCCACGTCCACGGAAAAGGAGGCAGTCATGCTGCTGGAAGCACCGTTCACCGAAAAGAAAATCCGCAGCCTCCGGGTCGGCGACCGCGTCGAGATCACGGGGATGATATACACCGGGCGCGACGCCGTTCACAAATATCTGCACGACGGCGGCCGGCCGCCGGTCGACCTGACCGACAGTATCATCTATCACTGCGGTCCGGTTGTCGTGCAAGAGGGCGGCAAGTGGGTCGTCAAGGCAGCCGGCCCCACGACCAGCATCCGCGAGGAACCCTACCAGGGGCCGTTGATGGAGCAGTACAAGATCCGCGCCGTCATCGGCAAGGGCGGTATGGGACCAAAGACGCTGGAATACTGCCAGAAGGTCGGCGGCGTGTACCTGCATGCCATCGGCGGCGCCGCCCAGGTGCTGGCCGAGCGGGTGGTCGAGGTGCCCGATGTGCATTTCCTGGAGAAATTCGGCTCGCCGGAAGCGATCTGGGAATTCCGGGTCGAGCGCTTCCCGGTCGTGGTGACCATGGATTCCCACGGCAAATCGCTGCACGCGCAGGTGCTGGCCGATTCGGAAAAGAACTTGGGGCGGTTGATCGGGGGGTGAACGCGAGGACGGCGTCTGCTGAAGCCGTGGCCGGCCGAACCGCGTTGCCGAGTTGACCTGTCAAAGGAGTGGCCTTGTCGACGGATACACCTGCTGTTGGTTCCGGCGCCGGTCGTCCGGTCCCGGACCGAGTCGCGAGCGAGAACGTTTTTTCGTTCACGCAGATCCTGAACGTCTTCTGGCGACGCCGCTGGACCATCCTGCTGATCACGGTGCTCGGCGTGGTCGCCGGCCTGGCCTACAGCTTTCTTACCAGGCCGCTCTATCGGGCGACCGCCCAGGTTCGTCCCGGTATCGTGAGCTATACCGATTACGGCGCGCCGGTGCGCGAGTGGCATCTCAAAGACATCGTCCGCTGGTTCCGCACCGAGCTCTACTGGAGCGACATGCAAGCGCAGCCGGCGTTCGACAGCTACAAAAGAGCACCCGTCGTCACGGCGGAGTTCATACCGCAGGGACCGCAGTATGTCGAGGGCGGCGACGTCATCATGCTGGAGAATCTCGCTCGCGATCCCGCTGAAGCGAAGCTGATACTCGATCAGGCCATCGCTGCGTTCAACGCCCAGGCGGCGTCGGACAGCCTCGGCAGTACGTTGCATCTGACCAGGGGCGGCGCGCGGATCCGGATCGCGATGTTCGAGGGTGATCAGAGCAAACTGCTTGGCGAGCGAGCGCTACTGGAACACTCGATCCGCATGAAGCAACGGGAACTCGAGCTGATCGCTCTGGAACGCGAACAGATCGCAGCCGATGTGGCGGCGCTGGAAAAGATGAACGACGCCCGGCAACGAATCGTCGATGCCGCGCACTCGGAGATCACGACGGCGCGCCGGCGGCTGGTCGGTGCTGAAGCCGCTCTGGCGCGTTATCTGCGTACCGAGAGCGGCGACCCGTCGCCGGCAGGCGAGCCGCAGGATCTCGCCGCCAGCATAGAGCAGATAGAATCGCCGGCGGCGGTTGCCCGAGCTGGTGAGCTGTTGCTGACCGTCAACGAGATGAGCCGACACATCCTGGATGTCCAGGTCATGGCCGACACCCTGCAAATCGGCATCCAACGGACCATGCACGAGATCGAGACGCTGCGGACGGAGCGCGATCTCGCCTTGCGGATGCGGGCCGTCGATGCCGACCGGGAGATCGGCGATTTCGAGATCCAGATCGAACACGACCTGCCCTACCAGCATCAGCAACTCCAGCAGAACATCAACTCGGAACACGTTCGTCTGGGGCTGCTGTCGCCGCTCGAGACGATCGGCGCCATCAGCGTCACGAACAAGCCGGTTCGGCCGCGGAAACTGCGGGCGACGACCATATTGACGGTGCTGGCCTTCCTCGCCGCGCTCTTTTTCGTGCTCGCCGTCGAGTATTTTTCTCGGAACAAACACGCTATCACGGCGTCCATACGACGGTGAACGCAGACCGAAGCCGTCGCTGCGACGAGGTGTCCTGAGAAAGGTTGGATGATGACGCGATTCCGTGTAACACCGGTCTGGATACTGGTGACGCTCTGTTCGGCGTTGGTCGGGTGCGGTACGCGAGACCAGACGCCGTCGGTCGGATCGGCGACTTTACAGGTTACCGACCTGGCAATCGGTGATGGCACCCTGGCGACGGACGGGGATTTCGTCGTCGTCAACGTCGCGAGCTGGCTGGCGGTCGACGGCCGGCCGGGCGAGGTGCTCGAGGATACGCACGATCTGGAGCATTCACCCATGTTCCAGCTCGGCAAGGGCATGGTTTTCGATGGACTCGAGCGGGGGATCACCGGTATGCGGGTCGGCGGCAAGCGGCGACTCGTGATCCCGCCTGAACTGGCCTTCGGGGCGACCGGTAATGAACGCGTGCCGCCCAACACTACCCTGATCGCCGAGATCGAGCTGTTGAAAGTGCCGCTGGTCGAGCGTGAGATTCTGGAGCGCGGCGAGGGAAGATCCGCCGTCGTGGGAGACATGCTGCTGATCCATTATGACGGTTGGATCGCGGAGAACGGCGAGAAGAAGGAACGCTTCGACAGTTCACTCATCCGTGGGTCGGCGATTCAGATCACCGTCGGCGCGGACGAGGTCATTCCCGGCCTCGACATGGGGGTCGTGGGCATGAAGCAAGGCGGCAAGTCCATCCTGACCATCCCGCCCGAACTGGGCTACGGCCACACCGGCGCGTTGCAGGACGGCGAGGTGATCGTGCCACCCGCCACCACGCTGATCTTCGAGGTCGAGCTGATAGAGATCCTCCGAAAAGTCGGCGCCTGATTCCGCCGCTTCCCCGCGCGCACGGGCAGCGGTGATCCGGGTGTATTTCAGCTATTCCCGTCTCTTTACTACTTGCTGTGATTTTTTTGACAATTCCTTGCTCACGCTCGCTACGGGAGCTATTTTCGACGCCGAAGCGAATCGGCACTCGCCGATTTCCGATAGGTTCTCGTGGGCCGACTTTCCAGCGTTCGGAACCGTGTGCGTAAGGGCGTTTTTCGCCTGCGTTCTGTGCGACAGGGGGTTGGCCTGGGTGTTTGCTCCGGGTTCGTACGTGCAGTACGGGCCTTCATTCTACCAGGAGGAAAGTGCCAGCATGGGAAACATGATTTATTTGATTCCTGCCGCGGGCGCCCTGGCCCTCATCTTTGCCCTGATCAAGGCATCGTGGGTCAAGAGCCAGGACGCGGGCAACGACACCATGAAGACCATTGCCGGTCACATTCAAGAAGGCGCCATGGCGTTCCTGAGACGTGAATACTCGGTGCTGTCGATCTTCGTGGTCGTCGTTGCGGTTCTACTTGCCTGGGGCAACGCCAGCTTGCCCAAATCACACTTTTTAATCGGCATCTCCTTCGTGTGCGGTGCACTCTGCTCCGGTTTCGCCGGGTTCTTCGGCATGCGGATTGCGACCGTGGCCAACGTCCGGACAACCAACGCCGCTCGTACAGGGCTGAACAAGGCGCTCGGCATCGCCTTCAGCGGCGGTACCGTGATGGGTATGTGCGTGGTGGGCATGGCGGTCATCGGTCTCAGTGTCCTGTTCATCATCTATGACCGGACCTTCGGCGTGGAGTGGGGCATGGATCGTGTCTTGCAGGTGCTGTCCGGTTTTTCCCTGGGCGCTTCGAGTATTGCCCTGTTTGCGCGCGTCGGTGGCGGTATCTACACCAAGGCCGCCGACGTGGGCGCCGACCTGGTCGGCAAGGTCGAGGCGGGAATCCCCGAGGATGATCCCCGTAACCCGGCCGTGATCGCCGACAACGTCGGTGACAATGTCGGCGACGTGGCCGGCATGGGCGCCGATCTGTTCGAGTCTTACGTGGGCTCGATCGTCGGCTCGATGATCCTTGGCGTGTCCTTCATCGGCAACGGCGACATCAACGCCGTCATGCTGCCGCTGTTCCTGGCTGCCATCGGCATCGTCGTCTCGATCGTTGGCACTTTCTTCGTACGCACGAGCGAGGGCGGCAATCCCCAGACAGCCCTGAACATCGGCACCTTCGGCGCCGGCATCATCATGCTGATCGCCACCTACTTCGTCGCCAAGGGCATGTTGCCCGCCGACAAGTACATGGGCGTGTTCTGGGCCACGATCGCGGGTCTGGCCGGCGGTATTGCCATCGGTCTGATCACCGAATACTTCACTGCGGAAAACCGCGGACCGGCCCAGAGTGTTGCCAAGGCGAGTGAGACCGGTGCCGCGACCAATCTCATCGGCGGCCTGGCGCTGGGTATGCTCTCGACCGCGTTGCCGATCATCGTGCTCAGCGTCGTGATCCTGGTCGCGCACCACGTTGCCGGTCTGTACGGTATCGCCATTGCTGCGCTGGGTATGCTCTCGACGACCGGAATCCAGCTCGCCGTCGATGCGTACGGACCGATCGCCGACAACGCCGGCGGTATCAGCGAGATGGCTGGCCTCGGTCCCGAGGTTCGGGCCCGTACCGACAAACTCGACGCCGTGGGCAACACCACCGCCGCCATCGGCAAGGGTTTCGCCATCGGGTCGGCTGCGCTGACCGCTCTGGCCCTGTTCAGCGCCTACCGAGTGGCGGTCGGCCTCGAGAAGATCGACCTTTTGAATCCCACCGTGCTGGTCGGGCTGTTCCTCGGCTCGATGCTGCCGTTTCTGTTCTCCAGCTTCGCCATGAACGCCGTGGGCCGCGCTGCCTTCTCCATGATCGAGGAAGTGCGCCGCCAGTTCCGCGAGATCCCCGGTCTGATGGAAGGTGAGGCCACGGCGGAGTTCCGTAAATGCGTGGACATCTCCACCGCCGCGGCGATCAAGGAAATGATCGTGCCCGGCCTGATCGCCGTGCTGACGCCGGTTGCCGTCGGCTTCATCGGCGGCACCGAGATGCTGGGCGGCTTGCTCTGTGGTGTAACGGCCACCGGCGTGCTGATGGCCCTGTTCCAGTCCAACGCCGGCGGCGCCTGGGACAACGCCAAGAAGCACATCGAGGGTGGCGCGTTCGGCGGCAAGGGCAGTGACGCCCACAAGGCAGCCGTGGTCGGCGATACCGTCGGCGATCCGTTCAAGGATACCTCGGGCCCGAGCCTGAACATCCTGATCAAGCTGATGGCCGTCATCAGCCTGGTGATCGCACCGTTGCTGATCCGCTAGTTCCTTCGGGACTCGGTCGGACAACGTCGAAGAAGGCAATGGGCCTGCTCCCGTTCGGGGCAGGCCCATTGTCGTCGGTGCCTGATCCGGGAGCGCCGGACCCAGCACACGAATTCAGGAACCGATTCGCGCTGTCACCACGGTGATCAGCGAACCCTCGGCTGCGTCGCCGCTGGAGGCGCCGAGGATCACCATCTCGCCCGCGGTCACGTTGACGGTGGTCTTGATGTGTTTGCTGGTAGGCTTGCGCACGTCGATGCGCAGATCCTCGAGCTTGACGATCCCGTTCGCGTAACCGAGACCTTCGACGAGGACCTGGAAATCGGCAGACTCGGCATCATCGGTACCGGACGAGAAGACCAGCGTCGATCCCTCGAGTCCCATGGCGTTGGCCCGGCCGATGATTCGATAGCGGTCGAAGACGAAAAGCGGTCCGAGCTTGGCGACGACGTCAGCCAGTTCGGGCGGGAATTCCGCCCCGCGGGTACCATCGCCCGAGGCGAGCACGAGGATCACCTCGAGCCAGATCTGCTTCAGCGGCGTGTCGAACTCGTCGATCACCTGCGCGATCCGTTGCAGTTGTTCCGGCGATTCCTTGACCGTGATCGTATTGAATTGTTCGGAGATGCCGATGTCCTGCATGTTGATCACGTAGGGTCGGAGCATGTCGAACAGGTCCTCGACCTTCCGGTGCTGCAGGGTGAACACCCGCTGTATCCGCTCCTGGATCGAGTAGAGCTGGAAATTCTCCTGGCTGACCCCGCGTTCGAGGATCACCTGCGAGTCGATCTGGCCGTAGCCGCGGGCGGTGACCGTCACGATGACGATGTCGCCGGCCTTGTGCTCGAATCGCTCGGTGATTTCCCCGGTATCGAAGTAACCGTCGGCGTCGGACTTGACGCCGTAGACCAGATGGGACTGCCCGGTGTGGTTGAAGATGATCTTCGCATCGGCGATCGGCTCGCCCGTGCGGGAGTCGGTGACGCGTCCGGTAACGCCCTGCGCCAGCGCCGCTGCCGCCAGACAGCAGATCACGAGCAGTACGATCGATGGTGTCGCGGCATTCCTGTATCGCATTTCAAACCTCTCCTTCTGTTACAGAGCCATCCGAAAAAAACCAGATGATGGTCACGTCGGGATTCTCGTTCTGAAACGTCAAGACTGTCGTACCCGGCTCGTGCGGACCTTCCACGGTCGCCGTCGGTGTCGACATATCGGTAGTGTGCCGGCCCCCGTGTCCGCCGTCGCGTAGACCGGGTGCCAGGATCAACGCCAGTGCCGCCGCGGCTGCTAGCGCCGGGATCGCGAATCGAGGCCACCGAGGACCACCTGATATTTCGTTATGCTGGGGCACTGCAAGGGCTGGCCGCGCCGGCAGGCTGCCGCGAACCCGCCGCCACACGGCGGCGACCAGTTCGTCGTCCACCGGTTGCCGGAGCGCCGTACCGAAAACGTCCCGCGCCGCCTCGAGTCGAACGAGTTCCCGCCGGCATTCAGGACAGCGCCGAAGGTGGCGGCGCACCGCCAGCGTCTGCAGCCAGGGCAGGTCCCGTCCGCTCAGCAGCGGCAGCTGTTCTCGAGCTTTGTTACAGTGCATCGGTTCTGTCCTTGCTGCGGCCGGCGTGCAGGCCCTCGATCAGTTCAGGGTAGTGCTTCGCCAGCAGGGTGCTCAGTTTCTTGCGGGCGTGGTGCAGGTGGCTGCGAACCGTGCCCTCGGGCAGATCCATCGTCTGCGCGATGTGTCCGCAGGAAAACCCTTCCATCTCGCGCAACAAGAAAACCAGACGCTGGGTGTCGCTCAGCCGCGCAGTCAACTCCCGCACCCGCCCGCCGATCTCCCCACCGGCGTGGTCCGGGGGAGGGCACCGCGGCAGATCCCCCGGCGGAACCTCACCAAGCGGCACCGCGTCGCGCCACGGGCGCGCATTGCGCAGCTGATCGTGGCAGACATTGACCACGATGCGGTAGAGCCAGGTGAAGAACGGCCGGCGCCGGTCGTATTGTGGCAAGTAACGGTGCAAACGGATGAACACCTCCTGGGCGACATCGAGGGCGTCGTCCCGGTTGCCGAGCAGCCGCAGCGCGATCGAGACGATCCTTCGCTGGTACGTCGAAACGATCGCGGCGAAAGCCTGATCGTCTCCGTACTGCGCGCGCCGGATGAGTTCCCGATCCTCGTTCACTGTAGATCCCGTGTCTGAATACGCCGATCTCCGGCTCCCGCTGTCTACAGGGTGATACCGGTCCGGCGGTTCGAGCGTTGAGGTTTTCTCGCGGTTGCCGTTCGATTCTTCCACAGAACGGCAGCGAGGGCACGACCTGTCTCGGGAATCGATCGTGTGCCGCGCCGGCAAGTATGCCGTGCGCCGTTAAACAAGACTAAAACTCTCTTAAAATAAACCCTCACTACGATTTAGCGGTGCTTGTCTTTGAGTCGCCAGCGTTTTTGTGGTAAAATTAGGGTACAAAATGCTCATTAGAGAGAGCCAATAACTGGTGTTTCGTGAAACTGTAACCCGAAAAAGGGGGGGCCGATGTATTTCCGTGAAAGATTCCAGTCCAGGTTCTGTGGCTGGCAACTCTGCTTGATTGTTGTGCTTACAGGACTGATCCCCACACTGGCCAGCGCGGAATGGTTCGATCTCGGCGGCGCACCGGTTGCCGTCGACGTTATCGAATACGACGGACAGCGAACCGTGTACGAGGTCTCGGTCGGCGGCTTCGATGCCGAACCGGTCGAGATCGACGGCCGTACCTATTTCGAGATCACACTCGAACGAGAGGGTATTTCGCTGGACGCCGGCTTCCCGTCGCTACCCAGCCTGCGTCGCGGTCTGATCATTCCCGACGACCGGCAGATGGCAGTGACCATCATCGCGTCGGAATACGTGGATGTTCCCGATCTGCCCGTCGCGCCGTCCAAAGGCAACCTGTTGCGGAGCGTGGATCCGGCCACCGTGCCCTACGTCTTCGACGCATTCTACCAGGGCTCGGGTGTCTATCCGGCCGCGACGGTCGCCGCCGACGATCCGCACATCGTGCGCGATTTTCGGGGTATGGTCGTGGGCTGCAATTCGTTTCAGTACTTCCCGGCCACCGAGACCCTGCGGGTCTATACCCGGGTGCGCATCGAGGTCGCACCGGTGGGGTCCGGTACGGTAAACGTACTCGAGCGCAACAGCCTGCCGGCCAAGATGGATCCGCAGTTCGTGAAGCTGTACCAGAATCACTTCATCAACTATCAGGGCAGCCGCTACACGCCGGTTCTGGAAGACGGTGGCCTGCTGATCATCTCCTACGACGCCTTCGCACCGTACGTGCAGCCGCTCGTCGAGTGGAAGATGCAGAAGGGCATCCCGACCAAGCTGGCCACCCTGTCCGAGACTGGTTCATCCTACTCGCAGATCAAGAGCTACATCGGCACCGAATTCGCCAGTTGGGAACCGTCCTACGTGCTGCTGATCGGTGATGCCGCGCAGCTGCCGCGCTACGGTTCGGATTCGGATCCCGGTTACTCGACTCTGGTCGGCGGCGACAACTATCCCGAACTGTTCGTCGGCCGATTCAGCGCCGAGAACGCCACCCAGGTACAGACCCAGGTCGAACGGACCATCACCTACGAACGTGACCAGATGGCCGGCGGGGTTTGGCCCCAGTATGGCATGGGCGTGGCCTCCAACCAGGGGCCCGGCGACGACGGCGAATACGACGACGAACACGAGGACGTGATCCGTCAGAAGCTGCTCAACTACGGGTACCTCGGCGTCGACCAGATCTACGATCCGTCCGGCACCGCGGCGCAGGTGACCGCGGGCCTCAACACGGGTCGCGGCATCGTCAACTACACCGGCCACGGCAGCCAGACCTCGTGGGGCTCGACCGGATTCAGCAACACGCACGTGAACGCTCTGGTCAACGACAACATGCTGCCGTTCATCGTTAGCGTGGCCTGCAACAACGGTACCTTCGATTCCGGTACCTGTTTCGCCGAGGCCTGGCAGCGGGCGACCAACGGCGGTACGCCCACCGGCGCCATCGCCAGCTACATGTCCTACATCAGCCAGTCCTGGAATCCGCCCATGGCCGCCCAGGACGAGGCGGTCGATCTGCTCGTCGCCGATCAGATGCGCACGATCGGCGGCCTGTGGTTCAACGGTTCCTGCCTCATGATGGACGAGTACGGGACCTCCGGAGAGAACGAGTTCCTGAACTGGACGATCTTCGGTGATCCCTCGATCGCGGTGCGCACCAAGGCCGCGCAGGTGATGACCGTCAACCACGCCGGCGCCCTGATCATCGGCCAGAACACCTACGATGTGTCGGTGCCCGGCGTCACCGGCGCCCTGTGTGCACTCTACGCGGACGGCATCCTCTACGGCACGGGCGTGACCGATCATTCGGGTAACACGACCATCGTGATGGACGAGCCGCCGGCAACCGTGGTCACCCTGACCCTGACGGTGACCGCCTACAACATGGTCACGGTGCAGAACGAGGTGCCGGCGCTGCCGCCGGAGGGCCCGTACCTGGTGCTGAACACCTGTACGGTCATGGATCCGGACGGTGATGTCGACGGCGAGCTGGACGAGGGCGAGTCGGCCGATCTGGAGATCAGCCTCGAGAACGTGGGTGTGGAGCCGGCAACGGCGGTCAGTGCGGTGCTGAGCTCGGCTGACGCCAATGTCACCGTCGTCGACGGTAGCGCCACCTACCCCGACATTCCCGCCGGCGGCCTGGCCACCGGTGATGCGCCCTTCGCCGTCGAGGTGGCCGGCGATGTGCCCGACGGCTACATCATTCCCTTCACGCTGACCGCCACGGCGGGCCGCGACATCTGGGAGATGAACTTCGGGCTGCAGGCGCAGGCTCCGGTGCTGACGGCCAACGGCATGCTGGATATCGTGGATAACGGCGGCAATGCCAACGGTGTGATCGAGCCGGGCGAGAGCTTCCAGCTGTGGGTCGGCCTGGACAACACGGGACATTCAGACAGCGAAGCCGGCACAGCTACGATCACGAGCGACGAGATGGATCTGACCATCCTCGCCGGAACGGCCGCTTGCGAAGCGATTGTTCTCGGCGGTCAGGGCACGGCCGGAATGTTCACGCTCCAGGTTTCGCCCATGTGTCCGTCCCCGACCAGCCTGACCGTGCACATGGTCGTCGATGCCGGCAACGGCTACCAGGCCGAGTTCGACTTCACGGTGGCGGTCGGCGGCTGGTTCGACGACATGGAAACCGATCTGGGCTGGACCGTCGGCGCACTCGGTGACAATGCCAGCAGCGGTATCTGGGACCGGGTCGATCCCGTCGGTACGACCTACAACAGCGTCGTCGTGCAGATGGAGGACGATCACACACCGGCGCCCGGCGTTAACTGCTACGTGACCGGCAACGGTTCACCGGGCGGCACTGCCGGTGCCAACGACGTGGACGGCGGCAAGACGACGCTGCTGTCGCCCATCTTCGATCTGTCCGACGCCGTTTCCGCCTCGGTCAGCTACTGGCGCTGGTACACCAACAACGCCGGCAACAACCCCGGCGAGGACTGGTGGCGCGTCGACGTGACCAGCAACGGCATCGACTGGGTGCCCCTCGAGGCCACCCAGGCCACCGCGGCCGTGTGGACGGAGATGAGCTTCGATCTGACCGCCTACATCACCTTGAGCAACCGCGTACAGATCCGGTTCATCGCCGATGATAGCGTCAATCCTTCACTGGTCGAGGCGGGTGTCGACGACTTCCTGCTCGTGGCCGAGCGCCAGCTGGAGACCGCTGTGGATGACGGCGCCGAGCGCGTGCCGACCAAGCTCGCGCTGGGTGAGAACTACCCGAATCCCTTCAATCCCAAGACGACGATCGCCTTCGATCTGCCGGCGACAGGCAAGGTGGATCTGACCATCTTCGATCTGTCGGGCCGTCAGGTGGCCACACTGGTCAGCGGCGAACTCGCTGCCGGCAGCCACCACGTGGTCTGGCTCGGCCGTGACGACGACGGCCGCCAGATGTCCAGCGGTCTGTATTTCAGCCGTCTGAGCTTCGCTAACGAGGTGCTGACGCGGAAGATGGTGTTGTTGAAGTAAAGCCGTAAACCAGGCCAGGAAAGTGCCTGGGGTATTGTCGGTTAGGTCGAAAAAACGTCCTGCCGAAAAATCGAGGGAGAGCCCGTATAGGCTCTCCCTCTTTTAATGCTGGCGGCGGTGTCGAAGAATTCGGTCTCGCCTGCCCGCGCGGTTCAACTCATCGCCTGCTCCACCGCCACGGCGACCGCTACCGAGGCGCCGACCATGGGATTGTTGCCCATGCCGATCAACCCCATCATCTCCACGTGGGCCGGCACAGAGGACGAGCCGGCGAACTGGGCGTCGCAATGCATGCGGCCGAGCGTATCGGTCATGCCGTAGGATGCCGGCCCGGCGCCCATGTTATCCGGATGCAGCGTCCGGCCCGTACCACCGCCCGAGGCGACCGAGAAGTACTGCTTGCCCGCGGCGACACACTCTTTCTTGTAGGTGCCGGCAACCGGATGCTGGAAGCGGGTCGGGTTGGTCGAGTTGCCGGTGATCGACACGTCGACTCCCTCGAGATGGTTGATCGCCACCCCTTCGCGGACATCGTCCGCGCCGTAGCAACGCACCTTGCCGCGCTCACCTTCCGAGTAGACGATCTCCTTGACGATCTCGAGTTCGCCACTCGCGTAGTCGAACCTGGTCTGGACATAGGTGAAACCGTTGACGCGGGCGATGATCTGCGCTGCGTCCTTGCCCAGGCCGTTGAGGATCACGCGCAACGGCTCCCGCCTGACCTTGTTGGCCGAGCGGGCCAGACCGATCGCGCCCTCGGCGGCGGCGAACGATTCGTGCCCGGCCAGGAAGGCGAAGCACTTGGTCTCCTCGCGCAGAAGCATCGAGGCGAGGTTGCCGTGACCGACACCCACCTGGCGCTGGTCGGCGACCGATCCGGGAATGCAGAACGCCTGCAGGCCCTCGCCGAGGGTGGCGGCGATCTCGGCCGCCGCTTTCTGGCCCTTCTTGATCGCGATCGCCGCGCCGAGAGTGTAGGCCCAGCAGGCGTTCTCGAAACAGATGGGCTGGACGCCCTTGACGATCGCGTCCACATCGACGCCGACCTCGTCGCACATGGCCTTGGCCTGCTCGAGATCCTTCATGCCGTGCTGCTCGAGCACCGTATCGATATGGTCGATGCGACGTTCATATCCTTCGAATGTAGCCATCGTCCTGGTCCTTTCTATTCGTGACGGGGATTGATGGTCCTGGTCGCATCGGCGAAGCGGCCATAGGTCCCCGTGGCGTCTTGCAGTGCCTGGCCCGGATCGACTCCCTTGCTGATCTGCTCCATCATCACGCCGAGCTTGACGAACTCGTAGCCGATGACCTCGTCGTTGCCGTCCAGAGCGAGCTTGGTAACGTAGCCCTCGGCCATCTCCAGGTAGCGCGGACCCTTGGCCGACGTGCCGTACATGGTGCCGGTGACGCTGCACAGGCCCTTGCCCAGGTCTTCCAGCCCCGCGCCGATGGGCAGTCCACCCTCGGAGAAGGCCGTCTGCGAGCGGCCGTAGGCGAATTGCAGAAAGAGCTCGCGCATGGCGACGTTGATCGCATCACAGACCAGGTCGGTGTTCATGGCTTCCAGGATTGTTTTGCCCGGCAGGATCTCCGAGGCCATCGCGGCCGAATGGGTCATGCCGGTGCAGCCCACGGTCTCGACCAGCGCTTCCTCGACGATGCCTTTCTTGACGTTCAGCGTCAACTTGCAGGCGCCCTGCTGGGGGGCGCACCAGCCGACCCCGTGCGAGAGGCCGGAGATGTCCTTGACGCCCTTGGCCTGCACCCAGGTTCCCTCCTGCGGGATCGGCGCCGGACCGTGATCGGGTCCCTTGGCGACAACGCACATTTCCTCGATTTCGGCTGAATACTCCATGTTCGATTCTCCCGTTCTCGTGTACCACAGGACTCGGATGCGGCTCAGTGTACACGCTTCGGCTAATTCAACCATCACTTAAATAGCAGTCCAAGGTTGCCCGGAGGCGGCGATCTTCGAATATTGATAGGGGCTGGTCGCACCCACAAGACCAGGACGAGCGACTCGCGCACGATCCCACCCGGTCCGCGTCGAACCCACGTAGCCGAAAACCCCACACCACACGAAGCGAGTTGTTCATGTCCGCATGCACGCTGCGCAGCGAGTCGCTGCTGTCCGCCAACGATCTGTTCAAGCTCCGGTACAACCGGTATCTGCGCTGGGCCGCGTTGGTCGCGGTACTGGCCACCCTGGCGATCTTCTTCCTGTCGCCGCGGTACACGCCTGCACCGTACACATTGCGCCAGACCGTGATCGAGATCATTCCCTTCCCGGAGGCGATCGAGTTGCCCGAGGAGGTGCTGCCGGCACCGACCATACCGCAGATCGTCGAGCCCGTTGACGATCCGGCGTTCATGGAAGACGATATCGACTGGGACGCGTTCTTGCTCCCCGATGAGCCACTGCGCGATCCCGGTGAAATCGGAACGGGCAACCGGGGTTCGAAATTCAGGGTTTCCTACACAAAACCGCAACTCGTCTTCTGTCCGCAACCTTACTATCCGGAGATCGCACGCCTGTCCCGGATCGAAGGCACGGTAACGGTCGAGGTGCGCGTCGGGAAAAACGGACTGATCAAGGAGACGCGCATTGCCCAGGGTGCGCACCCGCTGCTGAACCGGGCAGCGGTGGATGCCGCCCGGCGGTGCCGTTTCAGTCCCGGCATGCAGCGCGAAATGCCGGTGGCGGTATGGATGGCACTACCGTTCCGATTCCGGTTGGACTAGCCGTGGCTGCAGGCTGCTCGGGCGAGAGCCCGGACCGCCCGCGCAATAAAATCCTTGTCTCCGGGTTAGGCCTGGCCTTGAATCGACGATATTCAGGGGACGACCACTCGTTGGTGTGACCGTTCCGGAGGCGAAGCGTGGATTTTCGGCCTGTTCTGTTTCTGCTGGCGGTACTGATATTCGGTGCGCTGGCCTACGCCCACTACCAGGCGGAGAAGAAGCGGCGTCGGCGGCTCAAGGCCTGGGCCATGGGGCGCAAGCTGCAATTCCAGTCCACCAAGGACAAGGAATTCCGCCGTCTCTTTCCCGCGGTCAAAATACTCCACAAGGGCCACAGTCGTTTCGCCAGGAACATCATCACCGGCGCGCTGGGTGGTCGCGAGCTGACTGCCTGCGACTACGAGTACACCACCGGACACGGCAAGAACCGGCACACGCACCGCCTGTCCCTGGTGTTCGTGCGGAGCCGGATTCCCCTGGTTCCGCTGTTCATCCGGCCGGAGAACATGTTCGACAGGGTCGGCGAGTTCATCGGCCTGGACGACATCGATTTCGAATCGGCCGAGTTCAGCCGCACCTTCCACGTCAGCTCGCCGGACAAGCGCTGGGCCTACGATGTGATCCACGGCCGCATGATGGAGTACTTGCTGGCACAGCCGCGCTTCCGCATCGAATTCGCGCTCGACCACATCATAGTCTACCGCACGCGTCGCTTCGACGTCGCCGATTTCGACGCCGCGATAAAGCTGGCGCGGGGCGTCGATAAACGGATTCCGGAGTACGTCGTGCGCGAGATCAAGGGCCAGAGCCGCGACCGTGGCGCGGGTGAGGAGTGACCATGCTGTATGTGGTGCTGGGCATCGTGGTACTGGTCGTCGGCTGGGTCGTCCTGACCTACAACGTACTGGTCCGTACCCGCCAGATGTGCCGCGAATCCTGGGCCGGCATCGACACCGAGTTGAAGCGCCGCTACGACCTGATTCCCAACCTGGTCGACACGGTCAAGGGCTACGCGGCCCACGAGCGCGAGACGCTGGCCGCGGTCACCGAGGCGCGGGCGCGGGCGCTGGCGTCGACGGGCTCGCCCGGTGTCCAGGCCGCCGACGAGAAAGTGCTGGTCGACACGGTGCGCCGGCTGCTTGCGGTCTCGGAGGATTATCCCGATCTGAAGGCCAACGAGAACTTTCTCGAACTGCAGCGCGAGCTCGCCAACACCGAAGATCGAATCCAGGCGGCGCGTCGCTTCTACAACGCCAACGTGCGCGATCTGAACACCCGCATCGAGGTCTTTCCGTCGAATCTGATCGCCGGCGCCTTCGGCTTCGCTCCCGAGGAGTTCTTCGAGATCGAACAGGCGGTTGTCCGCCAGGTCGTCAGCGTGAGTCTCGACTGAACTCGGCGTGGTCCGCTGTCGGCCGCTCAGTCGTTCTAGCCGTCGTTCGGTTCCCAGAGCACATTCACGATCCACCACTTACCGTTTATCTTTGCCAGTTGCAAGTAGTCGATGAACTCGTGCGAGGTCGTCTTGACGTTGGCCGTGTTGGTCAGTACGTCGAGGATTTGCACCTCGTTGTGCTGGTCTTCCTTTTTACTCTGCTTGCCGAAACCGGCGCGGGTGTATTCGACCATGTTGCTGGCGGTGACCGTGTTCAGGATCTCGGCGCCGCTCGGCAGGGCACGGACAGTTCGCTTGGCCATGTCCGGGTGCAACGCGCGTTCCATGCGCTCGGCATCGCCTTCGTACCAGCCGTCGATGTAGTCGCGGGCAGTCGCTTCGATCGCCGCCAGTTCCGCGTCGGCGTTGTCGGTCGTGCCGGTAGCATCGGGATGCTCGTCGGCGAGCAGCGGCGAGATCGACACCATCAGCAGAACGCACGCGAGCGGGATACGTAACGGATTCTTCATGGTCTTCCTCCCGGGGATGGATCGACACGGAACGGGATACGGATCAGAGTGGATGTTACGAGAGGTGGTCGCGTTTTGTTCGGTGCGTATGAGTCGCCGACCGTGGTCGCGCGATGGTCAGGGGTCGTGACCGAGCCGACCCCTGACGACCGCGCCGGTAAACGTACAGGTCAGTCGCTGCTCTTGACGGTGATCGTCTCGAGCCCGCGGGCGTTGGGCCCTGTCTCGGCGCGGCGCAGCAGATACGCAAACAACAGACCCAGCACGCCGAGACCCGAGAACATCCACATGCCGGGATTGTAGCCGACGGGATTCTCCGGACTGGCGGCCCAGTGGGTGTTGGACCAGCCGATCAGGACGTTGAACCCCGCCAGGCCGATGTTCTGGATCATGGTCATCAAGCCGTAGGCGGTCCCCAGCTTGGACTGGTCCACGAGGTAGGCCACCGACGGCCACATGACCGCCGGGATCAGGGAGTAGGCGATGCCCATGATCGCCATGGGCACCATCAGGTGGACATCGCTGTAGGCCATGAGCAGATACACCGGGACCAGGCTGAGCGAACCGAACATCATCAGCAGCGACCGCTTCCCGATGCGGTCGGCGAGGTAGCCGAACAGCGGTGTACCGATCATGGCGAACAGGGTGAGCCGGCTCAAGAGGTCGCCGCCGTACTGGCGTGTCGCACCGTGGGCTTCCATGAAGAACTTCACGGCGAAGGTCTGGAAGGGGAAGATGGCCGAGTAGAAGGTGATGCACAGCAGGACCACGTACCAGTACGAGGTCCCGAACCGGAACAGGTCGGAGAAACGCACCTTGTCGGTCTCGTCCGCCTCGCTCAGGGTGTACCGCTTTTCGGCCTGGGCTTCGAGCAGCCAGTAGCACACCGCGCCGGTCACGCAGATCACACCCATGCCCACCGAGATCAACAGCGGCATCCGCCAGTCGTCGTAGAGCGCCGCGCCCCAGGTCGGCGACTTGAAGGCGGCATACGATCCGAGCCGCGCGATGGTCATGTTCACGCCGAAAGCCAGGCTGAGCTCCTTGCCGCGGAACCATTTGGCCAGAGCCGTAGTGACCGCGACGATCAGGGACTCGGCGCCCAGTCCGAAGATCAGTCGTCCAGCAGCCATGCTCAACAGCTGCCCGCTCAGCACGGTCACCACCGCACCCGCCAGGCAAAGCGCGGCGAATATGAGCGTCGCCTTGCGCGTGCCCAGATAGTCGATGATCAGACCGCCGATCAGGACCATGAAGATGTTGGGGATGCTGTAGATCGCCTGCAGCCAGCCGATGTTGGCGTCGGTGAAGCCGAGCTGCGTTTTCAGCACGTCGGCCAGCGGACTGATGCTGTCGTAGATGTAGTAGTTGCCGAACATGGCCAGGCTGATCAGGACCAGCACGATCCAGCGATAGACGCGGGACGGTTGCTTGCCGCTCGACTCGGGCAGGCTGTGCGCGACGTCGGACATGGTCGGTACTCCTTCATTCATGGACGCGGAGCGTATGCATCGATTCCGCACCCTAGCATCGCCCTGGCCCGGGAGCAAGGCTCGGTCGCAGGCACGGCTGCCGGTTGTTGACCTGTTTCCGGCCTGTGTCGTTGCCCCGGGGCAATCGATAGCCGACGCTGGGAGATGTGCAAAGCAGGTGGGCTTTCCGGCGACTTGCTGTAGTATGAAGCGCGTTGACATTGACGAACCGAACCGAGGGAGCGCTCGATCATGCCTCTGACAGCGAAGCCGGATCCGGCCGTGAATACGAACCCGATACCGGCCGGGAATCCGCTGTGTGTGGCGGCGCCGGCTGCGACACGTCGCGTGAGCCGCGCGATAGCTCGCGCACTACTGCTCGTCGGCCTGCTGTCGGCGACTCTCGGCGGTTGTGGCGAACGCATCGAAGCGCCGACCGGCGAGACCCTGACCGTTTTCCACGACAACGTCCTGCACTTCACACCGGAGGACACGACCCGCCACGACACCGCCATGGTCTCGGCGCGGGACAAGGGGCGCGTGCTGCGCACCTACCTCGAGCTGCCGCCGCGTCCGCGTCCGGTGCGGATCACGGCCCACCTCGTCGTGCGGCCCATCGTCAAGAACATCACCGAGGTGGTCGATCGCTGGGACCGCGCGGGGCACATCCGACTGCTGCCGCCCGCGCCGCCCCCCGGGGGGCACTCGGAATCGGTGGAGCCCGGCGCGCCGGTGGAGATCGTCAAGTTCATGACCGCGTACGGCGGGCGCATCGAACACGAGGTCGACGTCTCGCACCTGGCGCCGCTGCTGCAGGGGCACTGCGAGTTCGAGGCCTTCATCGACACCTGGGTTTCGCCGGCCTGGGAACTGGATTTCTCGTTGCGTTTCGAGTCGGCGCAATGCCTGGACAATCCGGCCTGGGCGCAGGGAGTGCTATTCAGCGAAAAGGGACTGACGGCCGTGGCGCCGGAGATGAGCACCGAGATCATTGTTCCCGAGGGCACGCGCCGCGTCTACCTCCACGCGCTCGTCTCCGGGCACTGCACCGACGGCCGGGACGCCGACGAGTTCATCACCAAGGACAACGTCGTGCTGGTCGACGGCCGGGAGATGTTGCGCTGGCGGCCCTGGCGCGATGATTGCCGGCGATTCCGGGAACTGAATCCATACTGCCGGCGCTGGTCCGACGGTTCCTGGTCCAGCGACTACAGCCGCAGCGGCTGGTGCCCGAGCGATGTGGTATTGCCCGAACAAACGGACCTGAGTCCTTATCTCACGCCCGGGCGACATACCATCACTTACCGTATCGAAAACATCCGCCCGCTCGATGCGGACGGACATTTCGGGTACTGGCGCGTTTCATGTCATCTGCTGGGCTGGCGCTGAGTGGTCCGACGCGGTTGTTGTGCTACGTTGTTCTGCTGGCCGGACCACTCATTCCCAGGTGAAGCCGTCGGCGGCTCAGAACCAGACGGGCGAAAAACCGACTCTGACGACGACGTTGTCCCAGTTGTAGTTCGTGTCATTGCTCGCCGAGGGCAGCCGGATGGTATCGAAGCGATTGATGTTGTAGACGCCGCTGACCTCGATGCCGCCCAGCTTGAGCCCCAGCCCCAAGCCGAAGCCCAGGGTGTTCATGCTGGTCTTGTAGGTGCCGTCGGTTTCGATCCAGTCGCGGTAACGGTTGTGGCACAGGGCGAATCCGGCGGTCACGTAGGGGCGTATCTCGGCTCCGGGCCGGCCGAGGAACTGCTGGAAGTCGAGCCCGTAGCGGGCGATGGCCGTGGAGATCTCGAAGCCGAGGTCGGTACCGATATCCTCGAAATCGGCTATATCGGTGAAATCACCGAAATCGGTGTAGTGGAAGGACGGCGAGACAGTGAAGTTGCCGGTGACGTAGTACCGAATCCGGCCACCGAGTTGCCAGCCGTTCTCCGTGCTCAAACCGTGGTCGGTCGTCCAGTAATCTCCGGCGGGCTCGTCGCCCGGCTGCACCAGCGCGCCTTCGAGAACGAACTCGTACGGCGCCAAGGTATGCGGTCGCCTGGAGTGTTTGCGCCAGGGTCCGGCCAGTGCGTTCTGCGTCTCGGCCACCATCACCAGGCCAAGGGTCAGCAGGACCAAAGCCAGCGCGGATTTCCGGAGCTGATGAGTACGGTATTCCATCGATTCTCTCCCTGATCGGGTCGGATCTCGGGGTGGCAACGGCCGGGGGGCCGGATCACGACCCAGGTAATTGCAGGAAGGGTACCAGCGCCGGTGATATCTGGCGTTTGATGTGTTATTTGAAGACGTCCCGCTAATACGTTGATAACTGGCAAGATAAGCGGTATGGCAAATGAGCGGCGAAATCCGACAACCAAAAACCCACGCTACGATCTGTGTACCCGCAAGGACAGTCGATGTCAATTGGGGACACGCGAGTTCCTCGCATGGGATTCGGACGGCTAAACGCCGCCAGCCCTACTTCAACGCTTCCGTCTTCGCCGCCCAGAAATCCCTATCGAAGCGGAAACAGCGATGCACCTCGTCGGGCAGCGTGGATTTTCCGTCCACGATCAGCGAGGTGATGTTCCTGGCCACGCCAGGACCCATCATGAAGCCCTGTCCGCACATGCCCACCGCCAGCAAAAGGCCGTCGACGCCGGTCACCCGGTCGATGATCGGCACTCCGTCGGGCGTCATGGGATAGCAGCCGCGCCACACCCGTCGGATCAGCAGGTTCTTCAGGCGCGGGATGAGCGAGATCATGCGGCTGGCCAGGATGGGCAGAAACTCGGAGATGGACTCGCGATTGGTGCCCAGGAACAGTTCCTTCGGCGTGTAGCAGAAGATGATCTGTCCCTCGTGGTTCTGGCCGAAGTAGAAATTGGCGGTCTTGCCCTCGGGGCCGGGTCGCAGGTCCACCACCAGTGGTGCGAGGAAGTGCTCGACGGGCGCCGAGATCCCTGCCTCGTGGGCGTCGGGGGTGACCGGGATCTCGATGCCCAGCAACTCGCCGTGCTCGGAGGCGTCGGCGCCGGTGGCCAGCACCACCTCGCCGGCGTGGTAGTCGCCCCGGTCAGTGCGGACACCGACCACCCGATCGCCGTCGCGCAGATACCCGTCGACGCGTTCGCCGAAACGATACACGGCGCCGCGGCGCACGGCCTCACGCTGGAAGGCGACCGGCGCGAGCAGGGGAGAGACCTGTCCGTCGTTGGGGCTGTAGGTGCCGCCGCGCAGGTTTTCGCGGGTGATGCCCGGGATCAGCTCGGCCACCCGGTCGGCGTCGACCCAGTCGATGGCCAGCCCGTGCTCCTTCTGGATGGGCAAGATACCCTTCAGTACCCCCTCGATCTGTTCGTCGAAGACCGGAAAGCAGTAGCCGCCCGGTTTCCAGCCCACCGAGAAACCGTATTCCTGCTGCCAGGTGGAGAAGATCTCCAGGCTTTCGCCGCAGGTCAGGATCTTGCCGGGATCCGAGTGGGTGGCGCGCACGCCACCGATGGCTGCCTTGTTGTCGCCCTGTCCCGAAGCCGCCCGGCGTTCGAGGACGAGGACCGACAGACCGCGCTGGGCCAAGAAGCAGGCAGTCGGATTGCCGACGCTGCCCGAGCCGACCACGATGACGTCGTATGTGGATGTGCCGCCCAACTCGGTTCTCCTTCTCTGCTCACTCGATTCACGCGTTCAGCGTAGACGTCCGTGCACTCGTCCGTTCACTCGTCGGACGGCGTCTCCCTGACGAAATCTCCCAGGTGTACCTCGGCGACCAGCGGCCGTACCGTCGGCAAGGTGACCTCGGCCGGGTCGACGCCTTCTTCGCGGAAGATGCGCAGAATCAGCTCGGTGCAGGTCTTGCCGCCGCAGCCGCCCATGCCCGACCGGACCACCGCCTTGAGCTGGTTCATGTCCCGTACGCCCGCGCGGATGGCCTCGACGATCTCGCTCTTGAAGACTCGCTCGCAGCGGCAGACCGCCGCGTCGCTTTCGCCGGTCGATTCCGTTACCGGATCGCCCAGCTGCGGTTCGCGGATGCGGAAGCCGGCGACCTCGAGCTTGTCGGCGTTCGGGATCTCGACCAGCAGCAGCTTGCGCAGATCCTGATCCTCGCGCCGGCGCACGGCGATCACCCTTCCCTGGCCGACCACGTCGCCTTCCAGGTCGGTGGTGGTCACTTCCTCGCCCAGGGGCACGACTTCATCGGCGAACTCGAAGGGCAGCATCACGAGCGCCCTCTCACCGGTCGGATCGTAATCATTGTACACCAGGTTGATCGCGAGTCCGGGACAGGCTACCACGCAACGTCCGCAGCCCTCGCAGATGCCGGCGAACTCGGGCAGTTCCAGGATCGAGCCGGGCATGGCGATCAGATCGTGGGGGCAGGCTTCGGTGCAGGGATTGCAGGGGATCTTCTGCACGCAGCGGATGACCGGATAGACATCCTGCTGCAGGTCCGGCGCCGCGAACTCGGCGGGTTCACCGCCGTGGTACTTGAGCATCTCGCCGAAGGCTTCCCAGTCGCTGGGGATCGCCACCTCGTAGCCCAGTTCGCGGGCGATGCGCCGGCCTGTGATCTTGCCCGAGAAGATGGCCGCCGAGGCCTCGGCGATCTCGTTGGCGTCGCCGGCGGCGTAGACCTTCATGCCGTAGAGCTGTGCTTTCTGCAGCAGCTCGTCCACCGGCGACAGGCCGACCGCCACGAGCACCGTGTCCACGTCGAAGGACCGCTCGGTGCCGGGGACCTGCTGGAATTCCTCGTCGATGGCCGCGACCACGACCCGCTCGACCCGTTCGCCGCCTTCCGCGCGTACCACCGTGTGCCGCGTCCAGACCGGCACGCCCAGGCGCTTGATCTTGTCCTCGTGGACCTTGTAGCCGCCGCAGCGGGGCAGTGCCTCGACCAGGCCGACCACGTCGATGCCCGCCTGCAAAGCGTGATAGGCGCCGATCAGGCCGACGTTGCCGCCGCCGATGATGAACAGCCGGTCGGCGCAGCGGATGAGATCCCGGTTCACGAGGGTCTGAAAAGCGCCCGCGCCGTAGACGCCGGTCAGATCGCAGCCGGGGAAAGTCAGACTCTTTTCGCGAGCGCCGCAGGCGATCAGCGTGACTTCCGGCGTCACCAGGCGGTAGCGGCCGCCGCCGGCGACACCGAACTTGCCGTCGCTGAAGGCGCCCACCACCGTGGCGCCCGGCCATACCTCGACCGACGGCAGACTCGCGACGTCGTCGGCCAGGGTCAGGCCGATGTCGGTGCCGCGGGAGCCGGCGTAACAATCGGCGACCGAGCCGAAGAAATTGTGGGTCTGCAGACTCAGCTTGCCGCCCAGCTCCTGCTTGTCGTCGATGACCAGTACGTCGATACCCAGACGCCCGAGTTCCACCGCCGCGCACAGACCGGCCGGTCCGCCGCCGATGACCAGCACCTGGACCGGCGTTTCGGTCACCTCCGGCGAGATCTCGCTGTCGACGACCTCGCGTAGCCGCGGATGGTGCTCGCAGCTCTCAACGCGCAGGCCCGGCGTGACCGGTACCATGCACGACTTGACCGGCCTGCCGTCGGCGACGACCGTGCACTGGGAGCACTGCCCGTTGACGCAGTAGATGCCCTGGGCGCCGCCGTCCTTCTCGTGGTGGCCGAAGACCGAGATGCCGGCGGCGTACAGCGCCGACGAGATGACCTCGCCGGAACGCGCCTGCATGGGCTCGCCGTTGAAACTGAATTCGATGCGCTCACCGCTCTGCGGCCTGACGATGGGATGGGATTCTATCCGGCGGTCTTTCATGTATCCGTCTCCCGCGTCGTGCCGGTTGTGCTGTCGTCGCGGGTAGCTCGGCTGCCCGTTGCGGCCGGTTGCGCGAAGGCCGTGATCGGTTCGCCGCGCGCGAAGGTCTGCCAGGAGCCCGGGCGGGTCAACAACCTGATCTGGGCCAGCTCCTGCAGGCTTGCACAGGGGCGATCCGGCGCCGCCGCTGCCAGCCGCGCGAGCATCGCCACGCGTTCGGCCGGTGTGATGCGGAAACGGAACGCCGTCCGGTCGGCGGCAGCCAGGATACCTTCGCCGGTACCGTCGTCGCTCCCTGTCGTGTCGTTGCCCTTCGCCAGCACGCCGAATGTGACTATCTCGCCGGCGAAGTCCGGTACGGCGCTCTCGTCCAGTACGATCAGGCGCTCGGCGCGCAGCGCGCTCACCGTCGCGGCCGACGCGGCGAGTCGGACTGTCATGCCGGCGCGCCGCAACACGGCCGCTGCGTCGGCGAGAACCTGCTGTAACTGCCATTCGGGATGGAGTTGCCGCAACAGCAGGTCCAGCTCGACCAGCTCACCGAGATACAGGATATTCGGCGCCGATTCGTTGGTGTCGAACCGGTCGGCGATTGGCGCGGGGATTCGCTGCCGCAGTTCCGGACGCGATTTGCACCAGCGCAGCACGGCCAGGGTGCGGTCCAGTCCCGTGGCCTCGTCACCGCTCAGCGGACAGCTTGCCGCCAACGGCGATCGTGCCAGGCCGTCGCGGAACGCCGCCACCGCGTCGGCGGGTCCGGCCGGGCCCGCGGCGGGTTGCCGGTAGCGTACCCGCTCGCCGCCCAGTCCCGCGTAGGCGGCCAGCTCGCGCGCGGTCTCGACCCGTTCTTCGCCCAGTCGGCCACCCAGACTGTAGGGACAGGTGTCCCGGTCGCGGCACAGCAGCTGTACGCCGTCGGCGCCGCGAGCCAGACAGGCGAGTATCTCGTCGACGCCGATACGCCCGATGCACGGCACGGCGATGACTCCCTCGACCGACGCGGGCAGCGGCGAACGCGAGCACGCATAGGTCACGGTCATCCCGCGCAGATCGCCGGCGACCAGTCGCTGG
The DNA here is from genome assembly GCA_964384055.1 of uncultured Fibrobacteraceae bacterium. Lineage (GTDB taxonomy): Bacteria > Krumholzibacteriota > Krumholzibacteriia > LZORAL124-64-63 > LZORAL124-64-63 > CAYLIV01. The sequence goes on along the minus strand of CAYLIV010000008.1, from coordinate 20,864 downwards.
CCGGTCATGTCGGTATCGGGATAGTCGGGCTGCGTGATGGCGCCGGTGGGACAGGCGCCCGCGCAGATGCCGCAACCGGTGCAGGTGCTCGGCGAGATGCCGGCGACCAGCTCGCCGTCGCGCCGGGCGACCACCCGGGGAATGGCGAAGGGGCAGGCCTGCTCGCAAGCGCCGCAACCGCGGCAATGTTGCGTCTCAACCGTGCAGACCGGTACCTCGAACTCGCGCTTCCAGATCTCGAGCGAACCGTCGCGGCGCGTGAAATCGATCTCGCCGGTGGGACAGATCTCGGCGCAGGCGAGACAGCCGGTACAGTCCTCGCCCACATGGTCGGGGCGCGGGCCGACGGTCTTTTCGGTGCCCCGGCCCAGGGGCGCGATGGCTGCCGGACCGAGGTCGATACACACCCGCGTGCAGAGGCCGCACTGGATACAACGGTCGGCATCCTGCCGGGTGGGGAAAGCGGTACCGTCCACGCCCTCGCCGCGGGCGACGGCCCTGACGACGTCCGAATCCGGACAGCGTGATAGGTAGAGTTCCAGTAGCGTCCGGCGCGTTGCGCGGACCCGCTCGCTGATGGTCGAGACCTGCAGCCCCGCTTCGACGGGGTAGAGACACGAGGTGACGAGCCCGGACCAGCCCCGCCAGTTCTCGTGGGTGACCTCGACCACGCAGAGACGACAGGCACCGCTCGGTTCGAGGGACTCGTGGTGGCACAGTGTCGGTACGTGCACGCCCAGGTCGCGCAACGCGGTCAACAGGGTGGTGCCCGCCGCGACCTGCGCCCGCCGGTCATTCACGGTGATCGAGATCGTTTCGTTCATTGCCGCTCCCGCCGAGACACTGGCTCGGTCGTTCGCTATATCGCCGTTGTTGTCTCGCGAAACGAGCTCACCCTCCGGATCAGCTCGCGACGATCGAATCGAACTTGCAGGTCGCGTAACACAGCCCGCAGCTGTTGCACCGGTCGGTATCGATCACGTGCAGTTCTTTCTTCCGGCCGCTGATGGCCTGTTCGGGGCATACGTCCAGACACAGGGTGCAGCCGTTGCAGTCCTCGGTGATGGCATAGGTGACCAGCGCCCGGCACACGCCCGCGGGGCAACGGTTCTCGTTGATGTGCGCTTCGTATTCCGCGCGGAAGTACCGGAGTGTGGAACGCACCGGATTGGCCGCGCTCTTGCCGAGTCCGCACAGCGAACCGTCGTCGAGCACCTGGAACAGCTGTTCGAGCACCGGGATGTCGTCGAGGGTACCCTCGCCGGCGCAGATGCGTTCGAGGATCCGCTGCATCTGGTCCAGGCCGAGCCGGCAGGCGGCGCACTTGCCGCACGACTCTTCGGTCAAAAAGCCGGTGAAGTAGCGCGCCACGTCGACCATGCAGGTAAACTCGTCCATGACGATCATGCCGCCCGAACCCATCATGGAACCGACCTCGGTCAGGGCGTCGAAGTCCACGGGTAGATCGAGCAGCGATTCGGGCACGCAACCGCCCGACGGGCCACCGGTCTGCACGGCCTTGAATTGCTTGCCGTCGCGGATGCCGCCGCCGATGTCGAAGACGATCTCGCGCAGCGTCATGCCCATGGGCACCTCGACCAGCCCGGTGTTGTTCACCTTGCCGACCAGGGAGAAGATCTTCGTGCCCTTCGATTTTTCGGTACCGACCGCCGCGTAATTCTCGGCGCCGCCGGCCATGATCAGCGGGACGTTGGCCCACGATTCGACGTTGTTCAGCACCGTCGGCTTTTCCCACAATCCGCTCGTCGACGTGTGGATGTATTTGGCGCGGGGTTCGCCGATCTGGCCTTCGATGGACTTCATCAGCGCAGTGGATTCGCCACAGACGAAGGACCCACCGCCGCGGCTGATCGCGATGTCGTAACTGAAGCCGCTGCCGAAAATATCGCTGCCCAGCAGACCGGCGCGGCGCGCCTGATCGAGGGCGATCGTGAGGTGCTCCACGGCGACCGGGTACTCGGCGCGGACATAGACGTAGCCCTCGGCCTGCGCATTGCCGCCGGCGATGGCGTAGGCCCCGATGATCATGCCTTCGATCACCGAATGGGGATTGCCCTCGAGCAGCGAGCAATCCATGAAGGCGCCCGGATCCCCCTCGTCGGCGTTGCAAAGGATGTACTTGCGCGCCGCGTCCGCCCGCCGGCACGACGACCACTTGCGCGCCGCGTGGAAACCGCCGCCGCCACGCCCGCGCAATCCCGCACGCTGCACCTCGTCGATGACCGCCTCGGGCTGTTCCCGGTCGAGTACTTCGGCCAGCGCCTGGTAACCGCCGGCCGCGATGTAGTCGTTGATGTTCAGCGGATCGATCAGCGCGTTCTGCGACATGAGTAGCCGCTGCTGGTGGGCGTAGAAGGGGATGTCCTTTTCCAGCGCGATCTTTTCGCCGGTCTGCGGATCCTCGTACAGCAGCCGCTCGATGATCTCGCCTTTTTCGATGGTCTGTTCGATGATCTCGGCGGCGTCGCGCGGCTTGACCTTCTCGTAGAACACGCCCCGCGGGCGGACGACGCAGATCAGACCGCGCTCGCAGAATCCATGGCAACCGTTCTGCTGGATGCGGACGCGATCGCCGAGATCGCGGGCCGCGATCGCCTCGGCGAAGGCGGCGACCATCTGCTGGGCGCCGAGGGCGCGGCAGCCGCTGCCGGCGCAGATGGAGATCACCGCGGAGTCGGTCGCGGTCGCCCGGCGCAGGCGTTCGCGCAGGACCGCCAGGGTGTCGGCGCTGTCGAGGTGAGTGATGTCGACAGCCGGTGCGGTCGCGGTTTCGTCAGGACAGGAGCAAGTCGTGTCGGTCGAGCAGCACTTCTTGACCGCCTTGTTCAACTTGCGCGGTTCCATCTCCCCGTGGAAATCGCCGTCCATCACGACCACCGGACCGAGGGCGCAGGCGCCCACGCAATGCACCGTATCGAGGGAAACCTCGAGGTCCTCGGTGGTGCCGCCGGCCTCGATGCCGAGCTGCTCGCTCAGCTGTCCGACGAGTCGCTCGGCGCCGCGCACGTGGCACGCCGTACCCATGCAGACATCGATCTGGTGCTTGCCGCGCGGATCGACGGTGAAGGCCTTGTAGAAGGACACCGCGGAATGAACCTGGCTGCGGGGAACCTGCAAGCGCTCGGCGATGCGATCGACCGCGTCGGCTGGGACCTGGTTCAAGCTGGCCTGCACGTCCTGCAGCACCATGACCAGGCTGGCCGGAGCGGCGGGGTAACGGTCGAGAATTTCTTCAATAACAGCAGCTTGCGGTGGCATCTCGTCTCCCGGGGCTATCGCGTGCCTGGAGCCGTGAGACAGCCGTCGACGCCGGGGTCGACGACCTTGTCTTTTCGCTGTCGTAACACCTGGTGGAACGTTGCGAAGCGAAGGGGGAGTTCGCAACCACAAAATGGCATCGCACCGGCATTTAATCCCCGAACGCGCGCCCGGTCCGATAGCCGGCCAGCGCCCGCCGCAACAGGTCGGCGACCGGTTGCCGGTCGGCGGCCCCGGCTGCGACCTCGGCCTCGGCCGCGCGCAGGGCCGCCTCGCCGGTATCAACCGCCTCGTCAAAGCGGCCCGCCTGGGCGTAGGCGGCCGCCAGCACGCCTAGGGTCCACGCATTGTCGGGCCCCAGCGCTGCGTGCGTCTGCTGGGCCAGAACGACGGCTTCCGGACCGTCGCGGAGCTGACGGTCGGTCGCGGTGGCCAGTTCCCAGGCCAGATGTCCGGCGGCTTCCGGCCAGTCCGGCCGGTTGGCGAGCGCCGCCCGGAACTCGGCCAGCGAGGCTGCGGTATCGCCCTGCTCCACCAGCACGAGCGCGCGCTCGAGCCGGATGTCGGCGTCGTCGGGCGCCAGGGTCGCCGCATGACCCAGCCAGGTATCGGCCAGCGCCAGCTCGCCGGCTGCGCCCAGTGTGCGTCCCCGCTGCAAGAAGTCATTCGCCGCCTCGCGCAGCCGCTGCAGGTTGGTGGTGGCGTCCGTAAATCCGGGTGCCAGCCGAGCCGATTCGACGATATGCGCTCGCGCCTCGCCGTAACGACCCTGCCAGAAACGAACGATACCCAGGAAGTTGTGGGCCTCGACGTACTCGGGACGCAGGGCAATGGCTCGTTCGAGGTGCGCGGCTGCCGGTTCCCATTGCTCAGCGTAGTAATGGTACGTGCCGACGCCCTCGTAGATCTCCGGCTCGAGATCGATCCGCTCCTGGGCGAAGGGGCCCGGCAGCACCGCCAGCAGCAACACGGCCAGCAGGCCGCCGGCCGCCAGCCCGAGCCGTCGCCATTGTCGCGTCCGGTACATCTGGCCAATCGCCACGCAACCCTGTCCCGCGAGCACGACCAGGATGGGCGCGACCACCAGCCGGTAGCGGGCGGCCACGAAGAACAGGATGATGGTGGCCGGAAACACCAGCAGGAACACCTTCGCCGGCAGCGGCACCCGGCGCCAGCCCGTGATCAGGCCCACCACCGCCAGGGGTAGTATCAGCCCGAACGGAAAACCGAAGCCGCCCCATTTCCAGACCAGCACGCGCAACAGTGGCGACCACTCGTGGAACAGGTAGATGTCGACGTTGCGCACCAGTTCGCGGGAGTTGACGAAGTGCAGCGTCTTCTGTACCAGCCCGCCCAGAAACCCCAGCGGGTCGTCCTTGGCGTAGGCGATGACCTGCTCCTTGAAGAAACGCTGGGCGTCGGGAATATCGTGACCTCGTCCCTGGCGTTGCGGCATGGTACGCAGCCGGGTCCACTGCCAGCCGGGTCGGGTGGTCACCGTACGCTCGAAATCGGCGTTGTTGCCGATGTAGAGGTTGAGCTCGCCGGAGGTCGGCAGGAAGAAGTCGCGTCCGGTGGCCTGTTTACGCAGCAGATCGACCGGGTACATACACGCCAGCCAGCCAAGGACGACGAGCAGACTGGCCAGCCACGGTCTGCTCCGACTGCGGCTTCGACGCGAGCCGGTTGCCGGCAGCACGCGCCAGCCCAGCCACACGCCGCACAGCAGCACGAACGGCAGGAAGGTCGTGCGGTTCAGCACGGCCAGCGCGCAACACGCTCCGAGACCGAGATAAAGCCACCAGCGGCCGCCGGCGCGTGCCCGCAAGAACAGCAGGAGCAGGGCCACGGCCCAGAACGAGGCCCAGCCCGTGGCCAGCAGTTCGGTTTCGAAAAAAACCGCCGGGCCGTAGCAGGCCAGAACCAGTCCGGCGATCGTGCCGGCGGCCAGCCCGAAGAGTTGCCGGCCCAGGCGCCATACGAGCAGGCACGTAACACAACCGAGTACCGCCTGCAAGATCTTGGCTGCCGCGATCGACGTGCCGAACACCGTGTACACGCCGCCCAGAAAAAGCGGGTAGAACACCGGTTGCCAGAAGATGTCCTCGTCCACCGTGTGCTGCTGTGCCACCTCGCGTGCCAGCTCATGATAGGTGTGGGCGTCGATGATGGGCGCCGTGAAGGTGGGGTTGTCGCTGCTGTCGAACAGATACAGCGCGCGCACCAGCGCGGCGACCACGACCACCACGATCGCCGCTGTGGTCGCGGTGCGCGAGCGCGTGGCTGCAACTGTCCGATCGCTGCTCGTGATTGCCGTCATGCGCGCCCGCCGCTTCGCTCTACTGTCGAGGTCTAGCTCGCTCCTGTAACCGAGAATCCGGAGGTGGCAAGGGTAACCGGACGGCACCCGTCACGTAAACCTCTGAACGTGCGCTCGCGTCTGCCGCACTGGTTTCCCGCGCCGGAGAGTCACTGCCGGTTTCTGGCCGAGCGCCCGGCCCAGCTCGCCCGGCGTGGATGCACACCGAGCTGCACGTGATCCCGCTGGAAAAGCAGGTCCATGGTCCAGTCGAGCGCCACACGGAGTTTGCGCGATATCCCCGGCAACTTGGACAGGTAGAAGGTACGCCAGATAAACCAGGCGGCAAATCCGGACAGCTTGATGCCCAGGACCTTGGCGACGCCGGTTCGGCAACCGAGACCGACCAGCGTTCCGCGACTCGTGTAGTCGAATGGTCGTGGTTCGCCGCCGCGCAGGACACGCGCCAGGTTGCCGGCCAGGTGACGCGCCTGCCGCGTCGCGTGCTGTGCTGTCGCGGGGTAGGGCCGGCCCTCGCGGTCCGGATTCACGGCGCAGTCGCCGATGGCCCAGATGTCCGACCGGCCCTGGACACGGAGCATCCGATCACAGCGCAGGTAGCCGTTTTCGTCCACGGGCAGCGACATCCGTTCGAGCAGTGGATTGGGCGCGATGCCGGCACACCAGATCAGGGTGCGGCAGGGCAGCCGTTCGTCGTTCGCCAGGGTGATGTGGTCCGCCGCGACCTGCCTAACCGAACTGCGCAGTCGCACGTCGATGCCGCGTGCCCGCATCTTCTCCACCGCGTAGCGGGACAGCCCGGCGTCCAATCCGGGCAGGATCCGGTCGGCGATTTCCACGAGGGTCACATGGCACAGATCCGGATCTAGGCCGGGATACTGTTTGCTTGCCTGCCGGAGAAACACCTGGAATTCGCCCGCTACCTCGACGCCCGTGAAGTTGCCGCCCACGACGACGAAACTCAGCAGGCGTCGGCGCGCTTCCAGATCGGTCGTGGCGTCGGCCCGCTCGAGCATCCTGATCGCGCGATCGCGTAGGGCTAGGGCGTCGGTGAGGCTTTTCAGGCTGAAGCCGTGTTCGTCGAGTCCCGGTACGCTGGGCAGACGTGTCACGCTGCCCACGGAAACGACCAGGTGGTCGTACTCGAGGGAGCTGTCCCGGTCGTCGTCGGCCGATCGGTAGGCGACGCGCCTGGCGATCGGATCGACGCTGCACACCTCGGCCAGCCGGAACGCTGTCCGCTTCAGAAACGATCGGATCGATACCACTGCGTGGCTCGGCGCCAGGCTGCCCGTGCCGGCTTCGATCAGGAAAGGGTAGAAGACGAAATAATTCTGTCGGTCGAGCAGCACGATCTCGGCCTGCCGGCCGTCGAGTTTACGCTCGAGCGCCTGTGCGCAATAGGCGCCGCCGAAACCGCCGCCGAGTATGACGATCCTGGGCTTCACTACCGAACCTCACGGACCCGCGAACTACTCGGGCGCGAACATGTCCTTGCCGACGCCGCAGATAGGACACACGAAGTCGTCGGGCAGGTCCTCGAAAGGTGTCCCGGGAGCGATACCGTCATCGGGTATACCTTCATCGGGATCGTAGACCCAGCCGCAGACTTCGCACTCGTAGTTCATCACGGATTCTCCTTCATAAATCGCGGTCGCCGTTTTGTCGGCGAGTGGCACGTTGGCTCCGGGCGCCGATCGCCGCCGTGGTCTCGGCGCGGGGTGACAATAGACCCACTATGTACAGATGTTCCACGGGATGACAAGCGCGCGGGAAAAATTACCGGTTGGCGGGAGACGGTGCCTACTGCTTCACCCACAGTTTGCCCCGTCGCGCCAGCTCGGTGGCATAGGCTTCGTAGCCGATCTCGCGGAGGTGTTCGAGGTTCTTCACGCGGCTGTACCGGAAGACGAAGCCGAACACCCGGTTGACGAGCCCGTTCACCTTGCGGCAACCGGCGAGGTCGGTGACTTCGCTGCAGTCGACGCAGCTACGGTAGGCATGCTGCCGGCAGCAGGATCGTACGCGACACCAGGAAGGATCCTTGTCCTTCGCCGCGCAGCCGGGGCACTTGCCCTTGCGGTACGACTTGCAGGAACCGCAATAGAAACCGCACAACGCAACGAGTTCGGGATCAGTCACGATTTCGTTCATGGTGTCTCCTTTGCTATAGTGATACCAGAAAACGGAGCATGTGTGACACCTCGAATTCGAGTATGTCGTGGCGCGTGCTCGCGGTGCACCGGATATACGCTGGTATGTTCGTAATCGCCGGTCGTATTTGTAAAATCAATAATGACAGATATATAATACTAGATAAAAAATATCAACATTATATACTTGACAAAATCACTCATGTATTTATCATGCGTGACAGATAACTAAATCGACGGTGGCTGCCGCAGTGGTGGTCCCGTTTCGCGAAGGCGGTTCGAATCGTGTTGAGAATCAACAGAGCCCAGGAGCAGGCATTCCGGCTCATCATGCAACTCGCCCAGGCTGGCCGGCAACAGACGCTGGCCGATCTGGCCGACGGCGAAGGGCTCCCCGAGCCGACCGTGGCCAAGCTGCTAGGCCGATTGCGGCAAGGCGGTGTGGTGGACGCGGTCCGCGGACGCAGTGGAGGCTACCGACTGGCGGCGCGTTCCGATGAGATTTCGGCGCACCAGGTGCTCAGCGCCCTTGGCGACACGCCGGATCTCGAGCGGCACTGCGGCTCGGCCCGGACGGACAGCGTGGCTTGCCCTCGTCATGATGATTGCGGGTTGCGTTCGGTGTGGCGTCACCTGCAGCTGAAGGTGACCCAGGTGCTCGAGAACACGACAATCGCCGACCTGTTGCAGACCGAACCAACCATGGACAGGTACCTGAATTCTCTGTGGTCCGCGACAGCGGACGAACATCCAGGAGCTGATCGACGATGACAGCAAATGCCAAACCACTGCTGAGCTGCCGGGATCTATGCGTGACGGTCGCCGGCAAGGAAATCGTCAAGGGCGTGGACCTGCAGATAAAGCGCGGTGAAAAGCACGCTTTGATGGGGCCCAACGGCTCGGGAAAATCCACCCTGGTGCTGGCCTTGATGGGACACCCCGGATACGAGGTCGCGGGTGATATCGAGCTCGACGGCGAACGCCTCAACGACCTGGCGCCCGAAGTGCGCGCCCGCGCGGGTGTTTTTCTCGGCTTCCAGTACCCGGTTGCCGTACCCGGTGTGCCGGTGGCGACCTTTCTGCGCACGGCGCTTTCCGCCCTGCGGGGTGAGGAGATCTCGGTCCGCGACTTTCGCCGCGAGATGCAAACGGCCTTTGCTGCGCTGGGCGTCCCGCAAGAGTTTGCCGATCGCTACCTCAACGACGGTTTTTCCGGCGGTGAGAAAAAGCGGCTGGAGATCTTGCAGATGCTGATGATGCAGCCGCGGATCGCGCTGCTGGACGAGACCGACTCGGGCCTGGATATCGACTCGTTGAAGGTGGTCGCCGAGGGTGTGCGGCGCGCGGCCGGCGACGATACCGGCGTGCTGCTGGTCACCCACTACCAGCGTATTCTCGAGTACGTGCAGCCGGACACGGTGCACGTGTTCATGAATGGTCGGATCGTCAGGACCGGCGGTCCGGAACTGGCAGGGGAACTGGAGCGGCGCGGTTACGACTGGCTGGCGCCCGCGGTGCCGGCGGACGCGGACGCAACCGCTGCGACCGCGGAGACGGAGGTCCGCACATGAACACCGACGCCATCGCCGCGTTGAACCAGGACTATCGTGACAAGTACGGCTTTCACGATCCTGAAGAATACCTGCTCAAAGCGCCCAAGGGGTTGAGCCACGAGACTGTGGAAATGATCTCGCGCTACAAGGGCGAGCCGGCCTGGATGACTGAATTCCGGCACGAGGCACTGGACGTATTCCGTGCCAAACCCATGCCGGGTTGGGGCAACCAGGAGTTGCTGCATAGTCTCGATTTCGACGATATCCACTACTACATCAAGCCGAGCGAGGAACCGGCGCGCTCGTGGGACGACGTGCCGGCAAACATCAAGCAGACCTTCGATCGGCTGGGCATTCCCGAGGCGGAACGGCGCTACCTGGCCGGCGTCAGCGCCCAGTACGAGTCGGAGGTGGTCTACCACTCCATGCGGGACGATCTGCAGGAGCAGGGCGTGCTCTTCTGCGACATGGATACCGGCCTGCGCGAGTATCCCGAGATCGTACGCAAGTATATGGCATCGGTCATTCCCGTGCGTGACAACAAGTTCGCCGCATTGAACAGCGCCGTTTGGTCCGGCGGGTCGTTCATCTACGTGCCGAAGAACACGAAGGTCGATATTCCGCTGCAGGCCTACTTCCGCATCAATGCCGAGAACATGGGACAGTTCGAGCGGACGCTGATCATCGTCGACGAGGGCAGTTCGGTGCATTACGTCGAAGGCTGCACGGCGCCTTCGTATTCCTCCGCGTCGTTGCACTCGGCGGTGGTCGAGCTGGTGGCGCTCAAGGGCGCGCACGTGCGCTACACCACGATCCAGAACTGGTCGACCAACGTGTTCAACCTGGTGACCAAACGCGCTCACGCCCACGAGGACGCCGTCGTCGAATGGGTCGACGGCAACCTGGGCTCCCGGCTGACCATGAAATACCCGTGCGTCGTGCTGCGGGGCGAGCGCGCTCACGGCGAGGTGCTGTCGGTGGCCTACGCGGGGACCGGTCAGCATCAGGACGCCGGGGCCAAGATGATCCACGCGGCGCCCAACACCACCAGTCGCATCATCAGCAAGTCCATCAGCAAGGACGAGGGACGCAGCTCGTACCGGGGGCTGGTCAAGGTGGGCAAGCGAGCCACCGGCTGCAAGACCAGTGTCGAGTGCGACGCGCTGCTGATCGGCGACGCGGCACGCTCGGACACCTATCCCACCATGGAGGTGGCGCAGCAGGACGTGCGCGTGGAACACGAGGCACGGGTCAGCAAGCTGGCCGACGAGCAGCTTTTCTACCTGCAGAGTCGCGGCCTGAGCGCCGAACAGGCGCGTTTGCTGATCGTCAATGGTTTCATCGAGCCGTTCGTGCGCGAATTGCCCATGGAGTACGCGGTCGAGTTGAACCGTTTGATCGAAATGGAAATGGAGGGATCCGTTGGTTGATCTGGCGTATACACCCGGCGAAGCGAAGCCGATGCTGAATGCCGACGAGGTCGCGCGTCTCTCGCGTGATCGAGGCGAAGCGGAGTGGCTGGCGACCTGGCGTCGTCACGCCCTGGACCGCTACCTGAGTTGTGGCTTGCCCGCGCGTCACACCCATCTGTGGCGTTACACCGATCCTGTCTCCTTGTTGCCGGTAGAGTCGACGCGTGACGAAAACCCCATCGCGATGCCGGCCGAGCCGGCAGCGCCGGTGTCTGGTACGAACGCGTTCGACAGCGGCGATCCGGTGCTGCAACTGCTCGGCGATCGATCCTTCCGGATGAACGACGCCGCGCGTGACTGCGGCCTCGAGATCTACTCGCTGAGCGCCCTGGCCGGCAGCGATGCCCGGTTGCTGGGGCAGGCGGTGCCCGCCCGTCGCGGCGTCTTCGAAGCGCTCAACAGTGTACTCTGGGCCAGCGGTATCGCCGTCAGGATACCGGCCGGACTGCAGCTGGATCGCCCGCTGCGCATCCTGGTTCCCGCCACCGAGCGCTTGACGCTGCCGCGCCTGCTGATCATCGGCCACGAAGGAGCGACGGCAACGGTGGTGGAGGAACACTACGGCGGCCTTGACGCCTCCCGCGTGATCGGCGTCAGTGAGGTGATCGTCGCCGCGAACGCCCATCTGCGTCACGTGCTGTTGCAGCACTGGCGAGACGGCGTCGGCGGGCACCTGACCACGCGTGGCGTGGTCGGTCGCGATGCCAGCCTGTCAACCGTTGTCGGGAGCTTCGGCGGCGCGCTGACCAAGCTGGACCTGGGCGCCAGGTTGACCGAACCAGGTGCCCGGAGCGATCTGGCCGGTGTCGCGCTGGGAGAGGGCGAGCAACGTTTCGATCATCACACCGCGCACCTGCACGAGGCCAGACATACCTCGTCCACGCTGGATTTCAAGGTAGCCCTGAGCGGCGCCGCGCGTTCGGCGTACACGGGGCTGATCCGGGTCGACGAACAGGCGGCCGGATCGGACGCCTACCAGGAGAACCGGAATCTGCTGCTGTCGACGCAGTCGCGCGCCCACAGCATCCCCGAGCTGGAGATTCTCACCGACGACGTGAGCTGCGCCCACGGTGCGACCGTTGCGCCGGTGGACGAGCAGCAGCGCTTCTATCTGCGCAGCCGAGGACTCGATCGCCGGCGGGCCGACCGCCTGATCGTGAAGGGATTTCTCGACGGCACGCTGCGCGCCTTGCCGGCCGCCGTGCGCCCCACCATCGAGACGCTCGTGGACCGGCGCCTGCGGCGCGCAACCGGAGGTCAGGAGTGAATCCCGTGCGCACCACCACCGCCATCGATGCACCGACCCGGGCGCAGTTTCCCATCCTCGAACGCCAGGTCAACGGTCGGCCGCTGGTCTACCTCGATTCGGCGGCGACGGCGCACAAGCCGTTGGCGGTCATCGAGGCCGAAGCTGCTTTCTACAAGCGTCACAATGCGAACGTGCATCGGGGGCTGCACACCCTGGCCGACGAGGCGACCACGAAATACGAAGATTGCCGGAGCCGCGTCGCCGAGTGGATCGAGGCGCACGGGCCCGAATCTGTCGTCATTACCCAGGGAACGACCGCCGCGCTGAACCTGGCTGCGCGGGGGCTGGCCCACACACTGCGCCCGGGTGATGAGATCCTCCTGACGGAGATGGAACACCACGCCAACCTCGTGCCCTGGCAGATGGTGGCGGGGGAAAAAGACCTGACGCTCAGGTTCGTGCCGCTGACGCGGGACGGCCGCCTGGACCTGGAGGCATTGCCGGCGCTGCTCGGTCCGCGGACGAAGATCGTATCGCTGACGGCCGTGTCCAACGTACTCGGGACGATAAATCCCGTGGCCGAAGTGGCTGCCGCCGCGCGTGCCGCGGGCGCCCTCGTCGTGGTGGATGCGGCCCAGGCCGTGGGCCACATGCCGCTGTCGCTCGCCGGACTGGATGCCGATCTGCTCGCCTTCTCGGCGCACAAGTGCTACGGCCCGCTCGGACTGGGTTTCCTGGTGGGCAAGCCGGAAGTGCTGGCCGAAATCGAGCCCCAGTACGGTGGCGGCGAGATGATCGAGCATGTGGAGTGGCAGCGGTCCACCTGGGCCGAGGTGCCCCACCGCTTCGAAGCCGGTACACCGAACATCGCAGCCGCGGCGGCGTTTCCGCCGGCGCTGGCCATGCTCTCGACAATGGGATTGGCGGCGGTGCGCGAGCACGAGCGCCGACTGGTAGCCTACGCCTGGGAACAGCTGTCGGCGGTTCCCGACCTGCGCTTGCTCGGACCTGCCGATCCGGACCTGCGCGGCGGATTGATCAGCTTCGTGGACCAGCGCATCCATCCCCACGATCAGGCGACTCTGCTCGACGAGCACGGGATCGCCGTCCGCGCCGGACACCACTGCGCCCAACCGCTGCACCGTCGCCTGGGCATCGGCGCCAGTGTGCGTGCCTCCTTTGGCGTCTATTCCCGGACCGCCGATGTCGATGCCCTGATTGCCGGCCTGCACAGTGCCAGAGAGGTCTTTCAAACATGAGCCAGAACGCCGCCCAGGCACTCTACCGCGAAGTCGTGCTGGACCATCATCGTCATCCGCGCGGCAACCGGCCCCTGCCGGATCCGGATGTCAGTGCCGCGGGCAAGAATCCCGCCTGCGGTGACGAGGTGACATTGCAGCTGGACTTCGACGGTGATCGTATCGCCGCCGTGGGCGTACTGAGTCGCGGCTGCGCCATCGCCACCTCGTCGGGTTCCATGCTGGCCGAGATCATCGAGGGGCTGACCATCGCCGACGCGGAAAAGGTCGCCGCGCTCTGCAAGCAGGCGCTGAAGGGCGACGCCACGCTCTCCGCCGCGACCGCTGCCGGGCACTCCCCGGCGACGCACGACGCGGACAGCTGTGCCCACGCCCATGACACGGTGGACGACACCGTCGCGCTCGATATCGATCTGGGCGATCTGGAAGCCTTGACGGGCGTGCGCAAGTTTCCTGTCCGTATCAAGTGCGCGTTGTTACCCTGGGTCACCCTGCTCGATGCGATCCTGGCGCACCGGCAAGGGCGCCAACCCGAGCCCGTTTCCACCGAGCACGGCGCGATGTCCGCCGAAATCAGCGAGCGCAGCGCATCGTGACCTGGTATCCCGGCGTCTGATCTGGCACAATCGGGGCTGTCGAACGCAGACGGAAAATACCTGCGCTGCAGGATGTATCAGCGTCCGTTCCCGGGAGGCGCCCATGATCCATGGCACGACCATCACCACACCCACGCGAGGTTTCAGCGACATCAAGGACCTGACCGCTCAGGTTCGCGCGGTAGTCGAAGAAGCCGGTATCGAAGAGGGCGTGGTCAACGTATTCGCCATCGGCTCGACGGCGTCCGTCACCACCATCGAGTTCGAACCGGCTCTGGTGGCGGACATGGAGGAAGCGCTCGAGCGGCTCTGGTCGCGCCGTCTGGAAACGCGGCATTCGCAGACCTGGGGCGACGACAACGGTTTCTCCCACCTGCGGGCGAGTTTCATGGGGCCGAACATCACCGTACCCGTGCACCGGGGGCAGCTGGTGCTCGGCACCTGGCAGCAGATCGTCGTGATCGATCACGACAACGGGGGACGTGAGCGCAAGGTGTTCGTGCAGGTCATCGGCGAGTGACGCCGCGAGACGTGCCGCGGCTAACCTCACCCTTGTCGCGGCCGGACTTTCCTTGCTTCCGACGACGAATTCTACGAGCTTTCCCGGACGATAGGCAGCCGTACAGACCTCGCGCCACAGGAGGCAAGCGCATGGCTCCCCAGCCCGTGTTGTCCGCTCATTTCGCCGACCGGCAGCCGTCGGTTATCCGTCTGGCCCAGATCAAGTTCGCCGAGCGCGACGACGGAACCGAAGCCGTCAACGTGGCCATCGGCAACGTTTCGTTGCCCATGCATCCGGCCATGATCGAGCGCCTACGCCGACTCGATACCGCCGGCCCCTTCACCGACGGGGTGGTCAAGTACAGCGCGACCGTTGGCTATCCGGAGACTCAGAAGGCGTTTCTGAACATCATCGCCTCCAGCGGTTTCGACACCGCCGGGTTGCACTGCCAGATCACCGATGGCGGCAGCCAGGCCATGGAACTGGTCACCGTCGGCTGTTGCGGTCCGGCCGGATCGAACGACCGGCCGCTGCTGCTGATCGACGCCGCCTATACCAACTACAAGGCCTTCGCCGAAAGACTGGGCCGAGCCACCGTCTCGATCACACGCACCATGCAGGACGACGGCCGCTTCACGCTGCCCGCGGCGGAGCAGATCGTCGAGACCATCGAGACCCACAAACCGGGTGCCCTGGTCGTCATCCCCTACGACAACCCGACCGGGCACTATTACGACAAGCAATCGCTGATCGAACTGGCCAGGATCTGCGTCGAGTACAACCTCTGGCTGATCAGCGACGAGGCCTATCGTGAACTCTACTACACGGACGACGAGGTGGTGAGCGTCTGGAGCCTGACCGAGGCCGAGGTGCCGGGGATCACCGGACGGCGCATCAGCATCGAGACCGCGTCGAAGGTCTGGAACGCCTGCGGACTGCGCATCGGGGCGCTGGTGACCGACAACCACGAGTTTCACACGCGGTCGGTGGCCGAGAACACAGCTGGGCTGTGTTCTAACGTCATTGGACAGCATGTTTTCGGCGCGTTGGCTCATGAGGGACATGAGGCGTTGCGCCAGTGGTACGGACAGCAGCGCGAGTACTACCGGGCCATGCTCGTGGACTTCACCGAGCATACCCGGCGCCTGCTGCCGGGCGCCATCGTGTCGAGCCCGGACGCGAGCATCTATTCCGTGGTCGATGTGCGGAACCTGGCCAAACCCGGCTTCGACGCCCTCGACTTCGTGCTCTACTGCGCCCAGCGCGGCAGTGTGGACATGGCCGGACAGACGCTGACCCTGTTGACGGCGCCCATGGCCGGTTTCTACAACGTAACGGCCGGCGCGGCGAACCCCGGCACGACCCAGATGCGAATCGCTTACGTGGAGACGCCGGACCGGATGCGAGTGGTACCGCAACTGCTGGCCGGATTGCTGGAGCAGTACGAGGCCCAACGCTGAGGTGGCTGGACGAGGCCGCAGCACACGGCTGCAACGCCATGATCCGCCGTGTGCGGTGGGCGGTCGTCTCGCCTCAATCGGCTTTGCGGAACAGGTCGAGTTGCGTTGTGGTGTCGGGGGTGACCTCGGCGATGATCTCCGGTCCGTCATTGCGCGGATTGTTGACCTGGGGGCCGACCGGCACGGCGACGAGCGCAGCGTCTCCTCCGGGTCGGAGCAGCGCGCGCAGCCGGTCGAGGTCGGCTTCGTGGCGATCGAGCCAACGCTCGCAATCGCCGAGGCCGAGGATCACGGGCATGCGGTGATGTATCGGTTTCATCACCGCGCCGGCGCTCGTGGTCACGATGCTGCAGGTCTCGATACGCTGCCCGGCGGGAGACTCCCAGCGTTCCCAGAGTCCGGCCAGCGCCAGCGCGGCACGGTCGCGGCGACAGAAATAGAACGGCTGCTTCCCCTTGCCTTTTTTCTGCCATTCGAAGAAACCGTCGACGGGAATCACGCAGCGGCGCGCCTTGAAGGCGGCGAGGAAGGCCGGCTTTTCGCCGATGGTTTCCGCTCGCGCGTTGAACATCCGGGCGCCGGCGGCCTGGTCGCGGCTCCAGGACGGAATCAACCCCCAGCGCAGCATTTTCAGCAGATTGCCTTCGGCGCGAGGATTGGCGAGCACGGCCGCGATATCCTGGGAGGGGCAGAGATTGTAGTGGGGCAGGAAGTCGGCCAGCGCAGCCAGCGCCGACGCCGGCAGCAGCTGTCGCGCCAGCTCCAGAGGTGAGGTGTCCTGGCTGATCCGTCCGCACATGATCGTTGCCGCCGGTCGGTCGGGGCGGGTATATCGGCGTCTCGTTGGCCATCCCCGATGAGCCTAGCAGCCGGAGCAGCCGATTTCAAGACTGGCACCGGAGCATTATCGCCGCCAACGGCGGAAAGCCGTCCCGGAAGATGCGCCGCTGTGGTATCGTATCGGAGCGAGCGTCGTGCCGGCGCGCCGCCGGTTTGCGTACGTTTCGGCCCGCGAGTGACGACTGCGAGACATCATGCCCGTACGCGCGATTCTGCACATCGACATGGACGCCTTCTACGCGGCGGTGGAGGTGCTTGACGATCCGAGCCTGCGCGGCAAGCCGGTGATCGTCGGTGGCACGCCCGAGGGCCGTGGCGTCGTCACCGCGGCGTCGTACGAGGCTCGCGCCTACGGGGTGCGCAGCGCCATGAGCGCCGCGCGCGCGGTCAAGCTGTGTCCGGACGGGATCTTTCTCCGGGGACGCATGAAACGCTACGTGGCGATCTCCCGCCGGATCCGCGCGATCTTTCTGGACTACACGCCGCTGGTCGAACCGCTGTCCATCGATGAGGCGTTTCTCGACGTGACCGGTTGCCGACGCCTGTTCGGGTCCGGACCGCGGATCGGCCGGGCCATCAAGGCGCAGATAGCCGGAGAGATCGGCCTGACCGCATCGGTCGGGGTGGCGAAGAACAAGTTCCTGGCCAAGCTGGCCAGCGACCTCGACAAACCGGACGGTTTCGTGGTCGTCCCCGACGATGTACCGGCCTTCCTGGCGCCGCTGCCGGTCAGTCGGATCTGGGGTGTGGGCAAGAAGACCGAGGCGGTCCTGGCGCGCGCGGGCATTCGCACCATCGGCGCCTTGCAGGCGATCGATCGCGACGCGCTCATCAAACGTTTCGGCGACCACGCCGGTCACCTGCACGATCTCGCCTACGGCCGTGACGAACGGTCCGTGGTCACGTCCTACGGCGCGAAATCCATCGGGCACGAGACGACCTTCAGCGAGGACATCGCCGACGGCGACCGGCTGCGCGATCGACTGGACCGACTGGCCGGCCAGGTTGCCCGGCGGTTGCGTCGCCACGGCCGGCTCGCCCGCACCGTCAGTCTCAAGGCGCGTTACGCCGACTTCAGCACCGTGAGCCGGTCGCTGACCCTGCCCGAAGCCACCGATTCCACGGCCCTGATTCGCGACACCGCGCGCCAGCTGCTGCTGGAGAAGCTGGGCCGGCGCGGACGCGCGTTACGCTTGATCGGCGTGTCGGTGAGTAATCTGTGCCATCCGGATGACGGCCCCCGCGAACTCTTTCCCGATACCGATGTCGCCCGCGACCGCCAGCTGGACCAGGTCATGGACCGGGTCAACGAAAAGTTCGGCGACCTGCTGCGGCGGGGCACGCCGTCCCGGCGGCAAGAATAGAGTCAAGCCTGGCTCGTATATGACGATCCATGATAACGAGATAACAATGGATTACAGACCAGCGGATCGCGTGCGCCGTTACCGGTGTGCGTTCGGCACCGTGCGTGTGAGGAGCACCGTCATGGATCGCGACGCCATCAAGAAAAAGATTATGCAGCGCATGAAGAATCTGCCGCCCCTGCCGGTGGTCACGCAGAAACTGCTGCAGGTCATCAACGACGATCTGAGTTCAGCGTCCGATGTCAACGATGTGCTCGCGGCCGACCAGGCTCTTGCCGGCAAGGTGTTGAAGCTGGCGAACTCGTCCTTTTACGGGCAGTCCAAGGAAGTCTCGACCATCACCCGCGCCGTGGTCGTGCTCGGCTTTTCCGGCGTGCGGAACCTGGCGCTGGGTCTCGGCGCCGTCCAGGCGCTGCAGAAGCTCGGCGGCGATCTGGACATGGAACACTTCTGGGGCCACGCTCTGGCCAGCGCTGCCGGCGCCCAGGCCATGGCGCCGGTCATCGGCCAGGCCATCGATGTGGAAGAGGCCTTCATCGCCGGCCTGATGCACGATATCGGCCAGATCGTCCTGGCCTCGGCGGCGCCCGAAGAGTTCAGTGCCGTCATGGCATCCGATGCCGCGAATCTCATCAACATCGAGAAGGAAACCTACGGAATGTCCCACACGCAGGTGGGTCAGAAGCTATTGCAGTACTGGCAATTGCCCGAGCCGTTGTCGAGTTCCGTGCGTTTTCATCATTCGATCCAGACCGTCACGTCCGGCGAGCAGCCGTTGACCGCCCTGGTCGCGCTGGCCGACGTGCTGGCCTGCGTCCACGGCGGTGCCTTCGAGAAACCGATCGCCGAGGCTGACCTGAGCAAGCTCAACAAGGCCTTCGGACTGACCCTCGACGATTTCCACCGCGCGTTGAACAGCATGGATGAGAAAATCGACACGATGCGCGAGTTTCTGCAGATAGCCGATGTTTCGGTGGACGAATCGGCGGTTGCGGCGCCGCCGGAGACGGTCGTTGCCAGCGTCGTCAGCTCGGATCCCGAACGAAGCCAGTGGACGAAAGGCCTGCTCGAGTATTTCGGGAATCGTATTTTCCCCATGAAACCCTTCTTCGCCCAGGACCCCGGTGCGGACGACGTGCAGCTCGTACTGCTCGATCCCCAGTGTCTGACCAAGCCGCAGATGACGAAGATCCGTACGTTCCTGGCTTCGCGACCGGTCAAGGTCGCCGTGCTGGTCGGCGACGAGGGCGGCAACCTCACCTACGAGTTGACGGCCGAGTATCCGTCGCTGCCTTTCATCTTTTCCCGCCAGGATCTGCTGAACCTGCTCCAGACGCAGCCGGTGTAGGCGCCGCTGCGTCCCGCCGGCGCCACGGCAAGACTCTGCTTGAACCCGGCCGGACGATTTGCCATGCTCGGCGCGAATCGAACCGACGCCTCATGGCGATCCTGGATTGAATTGCACAGGGAGTGGCCGGTGGAAAAACTGCTGATCGGATTTGGCGGCGGCGTACTGGTGGTCGGCGTGGCCATGGTCGTCTGGCGCCTGGCGCGCCGCAAGAACCGGAACCGGGCGCCGAGCACGGTGAGTTTTCAGAGCTTCGTGACCAGCATGCGCGCGGTGGGCGAACTGAGCGTTTTCCGGATCATGACCAAGGAAGTGATCACTGCCAGCGATCACTGGTTCGGCGAGTTCGGTCGCAAATACTTGAACTGGTTGCTTTCTTCGCAGCGAATCACGCTGGTCATAGAGTTCGATATCGATTTCCGCTACGACCTGACCGATCCCGACTTCAAGGTCGACATGAGCGACGAACGCCACGTCTGTTTCGTGCTGCCGCCGTGCCGCCACGAGGTGCTCATCCGTAACATGCACATCCACAGCGAGGACAAGGCGGAGCTCTTGCCCTGGCTGATGCCGGATCTGCTGGGGCGTTTCTTCACCGGTGGTTTCAGCGTCGAGGCCAAGAACAAGCTCATCGGCGAGACACGTACCCAGGCCAGCCGTTTTGCCGGCGATCTGGTGCAGAAGGTCGACGTGGAGGCCACCGCATCGGCGCGGCGCACGCTGACCATGCTCGCCCAGGGGCTGGGCGCCGAGCAGGTCGACTTCGAGTTCCAGACCGCCGCGGAATTCCGTCCCCGGATCGATATCTCGCGCCTCGAACAGCCGCAGAAGTCCACGGGAATCGTCATGCCCGGTCTTGCCGCGCCGCGACTGCCCGCGGAAGACGGCGGAGGTGACCAGCCATGAGGCGCACGGTAGTCGGCGTCATGGGCGGGTCGGTGGCCGACGAGAGAACAGCTGTGCTGGCTTACGAGCTGGGCAAGCGAATCGCCGAAAACGGTTGGGTGCTGCTCAACGGCGGACGGCCCCATGGCGTGATGGAGGCATCGGCGCGCGGGGCACGCGATGGCGGCGGCCTGAGTGTGGGCATCCTTTACGGCGAAGACCGCGACGATGCGGCAGCGGGACTCGACCTGGTCATCCCCACCGGTATGGGCGCCGCGCGTAACATCATCAATGTGTTCGCGAGCGATGTGGTCGTCGCCTGCCGGGGCTCCGGCGGCACCCTCAGCGAGATCGCTCTGGCTTTACGATTCGACCGGCCGGTGGTTCTACTCGACTTCGATCCTGGCGAGATGTTTCTGTCCAGTGCCGGGCGCGGCTCGTGGGTGCTGGCGGCCACGCCGGCCGAGGCGGTCTTGCGTGTGCGGGAGTTTTTGGCGGATATGGGGCGATAGGATGGTGCGTCGCCGCGTTGCGAATACTGGCAGGGGGCGCCGTGCGCCACCCGCCGAGTCCGCGCGGCGCCC